>CAZIKT010000029.1:0-51925 GCA_964539885.1 uncultured Ardenticatenaceae bacterium
GCCTTAGGCATCCATTTCTCTAGTGAGCGCAATCGATGAGTCTGGATCCGCATAGTTCTCCACTCTGGAGTCGAACGACCAAGCTGATCGTGGCCCTGGCCGGCCTGGGACTGATCCTGTTGGCTGCCTGGCGCTTTCAGATTCTGCTGGGGCAAGTAGTCACTGCCGGCATCCTGGCCTATCTCTTAAGCCCGCTCATCGAGTTCATCCACTCGCGCAGCCCGCTCAGTCGCGGTGTGGCAATCCTGCTGGTCTATCTATCGCTACTCCTACTCCTGATTGCCGGGGTCACCGCGGTTGGTGTGGTAGCTTATAACCAGGCTCTGGACCTCATTGAGATGGCACCGGATTTCATCAACGAGCTGGTCATCCTGTTCCAGTCCCTGAGTGAAGACACTGAGCGGGTGATCACCATTGCCGGCTATGAGTTTCCAATAGGGCGCATTGACTGGAATGCTGTCCGCGATCAGGCCCTTAACTTGATTGAGCCGGCGCTCGCCCAAAGCGGCGGTTTCGCCAGGCAAATCGCCTCTTCCACGATTCGCTTCCTTGGCACCTTCTTCTTCGTCTTCATCATCTCGGCCTATATGGCGAATGAGGTCCCCAACCTGGGCTCATACATAAACCGGCTGACCTATCCGGCCGGCTACCATGACGACGCTGAACGTCTGCTCAAGGAGTTTCAGCGGATCTGGAATGCTTATCTGCGGGGACAGGTCATACTCGGCCTGACGATCGGAACGGCCGTATCGATTGTGCTCGGCCTGCTCGGCGTGCAGAACGCTCTGGGTCTGGGTGTATTGGCCGGCTTACTGGAGTTCATTCCCAGCATCGGTCCCCTCATCTCCGCCGCGGCAGCCATGCTTGTAGCATACTTTCAGCCGAGCAACTATTTGGGCCTAACTTCAACCCAGCTCGTGCTGATCGTGCTGGTCGTCATGATCATCATTCAGCAGATTGAGAATAACGTGCTGGTGCCGCGCATCGTCGGCGATGCGCTGGACCTGCACCCTATTCTGGTGATAGTTGGGGTGTTGGTTGGCGCTTCAGTTGCCGGCATTCTCGGGGCCATTTTGGCCGCGCCGGTCCTGGCCACCATCAAGTTGGTGGGCATTTATGCCTGGCGAAAGCTCTTTGACGTCAACCCCTTTCCTCCCGAAGACAACCGGCCGCCTCCCCAATCCATTCGCCACCGGCTGGCGAAATGGTTTGCCGATCGCCGCAAGAGCGCTGTCAACAGCGACGCTGCTGAAAACAGCACCGCTGACCCGGAAGCCCACTAAGCCGTTACGCCGCCCAGGAAACGCTGCACGGCCTGATGTCCACCACGAGTAGCCAGGTCAACCAGGAGCGCTTCCATCTCTTGCCGGCTGTGTCTGGTCGCCGCCTGCAGCGCAAAGGCAAACAGCGGTCCGCGCCCAGGGTAATCCAGGTTCATAACTTCATGGCTATCTCTAGGTGCGACAGATCGCTCCAGCCATTTTCCGATTAGCGGCAATCGGCAGGCGAAATACCAGAAGAAAGAAGCTCGACCGCTCATAATGCCGGCTTCCGCGGTAGGATCCAGGCAGATCTCGATCTCCTCCGGAATGGCTGCCTCCAGACCGCCCTG
Source organism: uncultured Ardenticatenaceae bacterium (assembly GCA_964539885.1). Classification (GTDB taxonomy): domain Bacteria; phylum Chloroflexota; class Anaerolineae; order Promineifilales; family Promineifilaceae; genus JACKCB01. The sequence goes on from CAZIKT010000029.1 coordinate 1,613, forward strand.
CCGTTCCACCCATAGCGCCGCCCAGTTGGAATGGGCATAAAAGTCCTGCCGCGTGTGCAGCAGTCGGCCCAGGGCGCACAGCGCCGCCGCGCGATCGCCGGCCAGCAGCCGGTCGACAGCCAGTCGGCGTTGTGCCGCGATATATTGCTGGCTCTCCACCAATCTGCTGTCATCAAAGTGCACAATCGGATTGAAGATGTTTCGCAGCGAGTCCTGATCGAGATTGGCGCGGATGACCACATCCAGATCACTTGTAACCAGATACTGACCGATTGCGGCTTCGGTCATAGATATGTGATAGCGGGCTAACACAGCGCTAGACTCGGGCCGGCTTCGAGGCCGACACCTGATCCCAGCCCCGATCGTGCGGCTGCCGGCTCAATTTCCGCAGGGCGAATGCCCCGCCGACCAATATACCTGCCAGCGCAACGGCCGCTACACTGCCCACCGCTTGCTTTCGACGCCGTTGGTAGCGCGCCAGTTTGGCCTGTTGCGCCGCCTTAAGCGGCTCACGCCAGTCGGGGATGCCTTCCGGTAGCCCGTGGTACTTCTGCCAGTGACGCAGGTAGCTCTCTGATTCCCAAGCCCATTGCTGATCGTCCCAGCCGAGCTCTTGCCGGCAGATCTGCTGGATGCGCGGAAAGCAGGCAGCGCCCCCATCCGGCAGCAACAGCGATAGCCTGAGACGCCGCGAAAGCAAATCCTCCAGGTGAACTACGTACTCGCTGCGCGCCGCCCAACGCATCTCGGCCCATAAATACGGCGTGCCGGGAATGGGCTCCAGCTCGCCCAGGCCGGCGGCGGCCAACAACTCCGCCGCCTCCGCACCGTAACGCCCCCGAAGCCGGCGGACAATGTCAACGTCCAGCTGATCTGGCAGCGATCCCTCCTGCTCCACATGGGCCAGCACGGGTACGTCCTCGGCCACCGGCAGGTGCTCGGGCAATCGCTGCGCTACCGCATCCAGCGCATCACGCGCAATGAGCCTGAACGTGGTCAGCTTGCCGCCTGTGACCGTCAACAGACCATTCTCTTGCCAGACCACATGTTCGCGCGACTCATGATATGGATCCCCTTCTCCGCTGCCGACGAGGGGTCGAACGCCGGCAAACGTTGAAACGATATCGTCCGCGCCAAGTTGCAGCGATGGGTACTGATGATGAAGCGCCGCCATCAGGTAAGCCACTTCTTCGGCGCTAATGCGCGGTTCCTCACCCAGCTCGTGGGCATGGTCTACATCCGTAGTGCCGACCAGCACGACTCCCTCCCAGGGAAATATGAAGATCCAGCGCCCATCGTAGGGATGCAAGAACGAGACCGCCTGGGACACCGGCAGTCGCCAGGCGGGAAAGACCAGATGGCTGCCCCGACAGGGGCGGATGCGGGCCTCCTGCCCTACCTGAGCGCGCATTTCATCGGCCCAGGCGCCGGTGGCGTTGATCACCACTCGCGCGCCAACGGACTTTCCTTCGGAAGAGAGCGTGTCGCGCAGGATGACGCCGGTTACGCTGCCGTTTTCCTGCGCCAACCCTTCAGCCGCCACGTAATTCAAGGCTGTTCCCCCCTGGTCGACGCCTTCCAGTATGAGCCGGAGGACTAGACGCGCGTCGTCCGTCTCCGCGTCGACATAGGCCATACCACCGACGAGGCTCTGTTGTTGAATACCGGGAGCCAGCCAGGTGAGTTCCCGGGCTCCGTATGCCTTGTGTTGCCATTGCCGGGCCATCAGATCATAGAGCGCCACGCCGACTCGGTTTATCCAGCGGGGAGGCCAATCACCCTTGTATGATGTCACAAGAAACCCCAGCGGCTCCACCAGGCCGGGGGCGTCCCTTAGCAATTGCTGTCGCTCATGCACAGATGCCCAGGTCATGCGGACCTGCCCTTCTTTTAGATAGCGTAGTCCCCCATGCACCAGCTTTGACGACCGGCTGGAGGTGCCGGCAGCGAAATCCCGCGCGTCGACAAGCAACGTGTTCAACCCACGGGCCACAGCCTCGTGAAAGATCCCCGCCCCGGTGATGCCGCCGCCTACCACGATTACGTCCCACTCGGGTTGGAGCTCTTGCCATATCCTGCTACGCCGCATCATCGTCGCCTCCCCGATTATCAAACAGCTTACCGGGATTCATCATGGATTGCGGGTCAACTTCCCGGCTGAGCGCTTTGATAAGGTCCATTCCCAGCTCCCCTTTCTCCGCCGGCAAATATGGTGCGTGGTCTGCGCCGACGCCATGTTGATGGCTGATAGTTCCTTTGTTAGCCATGATTGCCTCGCTGGCTGCCTGTTTCAGCTTACGCCATCGTTGAAGCGTCGCCTCCGGGTCCGGCGCCTGGCGAAACAGGAAAGTGGTGTAAACGCTGCTGCCGGAAGAGTAAATATGTGAGAGGTGGGTGAACGGATAGACCTTCTCGCCCTCTTCGTGCAGCGCCTCGCGCAACGCTTCTTCTACCGCCTGAATCAATTGCGGCGCACAATCCCAACTCGTGGCGCTTTCAAGGGTATCTACGGCATAGCCCAGTTCCCAGAGGGTGTTGCGCAAGTATGGGTAATGGAACCGCCCCTTTTGCCACTGGCTACCGAAGGTACTGCCGAGATTCACGCCGCCGTACTCCCCGGCAACATCCAGGGCCTCTTTGCGCACGGCCCGCACCAGGCGCTCGCTGCCGCTCGCGCCCAGGAGCAACAGCGCCTTCTCATCTCGAATGTTGCGCAGCGCCAGCATCCGCTCCATCGCGTGGATAAGCCGGTCGTGCCCGGCCAATAACAGCGTCGTGCGTGTCTCCGTCGCCGTGCTCAGGCGCAGCATAGAAAGTGGCAGACCTATCTGGACCATCTCACGCACGGCCCCGCTGCCGGCCTCAAAAGTGGGGAAAAAGACGCCCCAGAATTGCTCCTTCGCCGGCAACGGATGGACGCGCACTGTCACGTCGGTGAGGATTCCCAGCCGGCCTTCAGAGCCCAGCACCATTTCTCTCAAGCTGGGACCGGTCGCCGTGGCGGGAGCCTCCGCCGGAAGCATCATTGTCCCACGCGGCGTCTCCAACCGGCCGCCGGCGAAGAAGGCCTCCGTCCGGCCGTAGCCGAGAGCTTGCTGGCCGGCGGAGCGCGTCGCCACCCAGCCGCCCAGCGTGGAGTATTCAAAGGACTGTGGATAGTGGCCCAACGTGCTGCCGTGCGCCCGCAATTGCGCCTCCAGTTCCGGCCCATTAACGCCGGCCCCAAAGGTAGCCAGCATGCTGACAGGTTGAAAGCGTATCAGCCGGTTCATGCGCCGCATGTCAACCGTCAACACCGGGCGCGCGCCGGGCAGAGGGTTGATATGCCCCACCACGCTGCTGCCGCCGCCATAAGGAATGACCCTGGCGCCGACTGCGCCCGCAAAACTTAGCAACTCCTGCACTTCCCCGTTATTCTCCGGATAGGCGACCCCGTCGGGCATAGCGTCAATTCGGCCGCTGCGCAGGGCCACCCAATCTGGCAAGCTCTGCCCACGCGCATGCAGGAGTCGACCGGCGGGTGAGTAATCTACCAGTGGATGCTCCGGCAGGCGCGACTCTGGAACTCGCGCGACCGCATCGTCAAAACTGACATCAACTGGAGAAGCCACGGGCCCAACCCACTGCTCCAGGACTTCGTGCGACCCTGCCGGCAAATGATAGTCAACCGATGAATCCCCCCAACCATTCCACCGACGCATCATCCACCACTCCCGTTTTCAGCCGCGATTTCGCGCTCAAGCGCTTCCCACAGCGACATACTACCGGCCATCGCTTGCCGGCTAATCTGCTCGGCTGCCGCCGCGTCGCCCACTTTCGCGGCCATTTCCAACGCCTGGTAAAACTCTTGCGAGGCGCTGCGCGCAGCCGGATTGGAGAAGTATCGAGCGGCCATATATTCATAAAAGCCCGCAAAGCCGTTCAGAATGAGTGTATAGACCGGGTTTTGCGAGACCACCGTCAACCCATGATGCAGCTCCCAGTCAAACCGGGCATAGGCCGCCGCCTCAGCCGCCAGCACGACATGCGGGGCCAGCAACCGCAGAACCTCATCCGGTGAATGGTCTACTGCCAGCGCCGTATAGCGTGGAGCCATGGACAGGCGTACCTCCAGCAGTTTCATCACGAATCCCGGCGGTAGCGCGCGCCGATAGCGCACGATAGCAGTCAGAATATTCAGCTCACCCTCTTCCCAGAAATCGTTTACCCGTGTGGACTTTCCTTGCCGGATGGTCAGCCAGCCATCGCGCTCGAGCCGCCGCAGCGCTTCGCGCAAGGTGGGCCGGGTGACGCCCAGTTGCCCGGCCAACTCCCGCTCACTTGGCAGTTGCGAGCCGGGCCTATATCGCTCATCGAGAATGGCCGTCACCAGGGCCTCCTCTGCGTATTCAATCGGTCGTTGCGGTGCGGACCATCCCATCACATTCTCCATTAACCAGCCAACTGGTCAGACCACTTACCAGAAGTTTAGCAGAAGAATAGCGCCGGTGTCAACAAGCGATTTCTTTTGACGCCCGGAGGTTTTTAGGCTATTCTAGGTGGTAGTTAAGTTCTGAGACGGACAAGGGACTTGCTACCCAGGCACGCGCAGGCCTGGGCTTTTTATTGCCACTCCGCTTACACCATCTTTTTTAGGAGAACACTGAGTATGAGTACACAAGAAGAAACCGGCACCGTCAAGTGGTTTGACGTCAAGAAGGGGTATGGATTCATCACCCGGTCATCCGGCCGTGATATTTTCGTACACCACTCTGCGATCGCGGACCAGACGGGACGCTATCTGGAAGAAGGCGAACGCGTCGCCTTCGAAGTCGGTGAGGGTCGCAAAGGCCCGGCCGCCCAGAACGTCCGCCGTCTGTCTAACTAAGCAGATGATGAGCAGCCCTCGACTCAAGGTAGTAGACAATATCGTCGTCTCTTTAGAGTATGTGCTTAAGCTGGATGACGGTCAGGTTGTCGACCGATCTGATGGCGATGATCCCCTGGAGTTCTTGCAGGGGCATGGACAGATCATTCCTGGGCTGGAGAGCAGCCTCTATGGGATGGCCGCAGGTGAAGAAAAGGACGTCGTTGTGTTCCCGGTAGACGCTTACGGGGATCGCGACCCTGAAAACATCGAAGTGATGCCCCGAAACCGGTTTCCAGAAGACCTGGCGCTGTCAGTTGGCGCCAACCTACAGATGCGCGATCAAGAGTCAGGCGAGGTCTATGAGGCCTTCGTGACTGAGCTGATCGACGATGAGCAAGTTGTCCTGGACTTCAACCACCCGTTGGCTGGGGAAACGCTTTACTTCCATGTAAAGGTTTCCGGACTGCGCCCGGCTACAGTGGAAGAGATTTCTCACGGACACGTTCATTAACGTAGGCAAGCCGCACCCAACGGTGCACTGAGTAGCACGCAAAAAGCCGGCGTCATCGCACGCCGGCTTTTCTTTTTCTGCCGCGATTGGCTGTTGCTCGTAGCGGGCTACAATTGAGTAGTTCGCCAACCACCGGCTCGGCCTCCAACCGCCTGATCGGTGAGTAGCCGGAGCGTCAGTAACAGGATCGTCGAGAGTCGAGGATGAGCAAGAGCGATACCCACTTCGGTCTCCCCGGCCACTACTACACCAGCCGGGAGACGTTCGAGCTCGAGTTAAAGCATATCTTTTACGACCGCTGGCTATGCGCCACGCGAGCGAACCAGGTCGCACGACCTGGGGACTACGCCCGCTTCGACATCGGCGCCGAAAGTGTGCTCATTGTCCGCGATGCGCACGGCGCGCTGCATGCCTTTCACAACATCTGTCGCCATCGGGGCAGTCGCTTATGTTTCGAACCAGCCGGCAGACTTGGTCACTCCATACAGTGCCATTATCACGCCTGGACCTACGCGCTTGACGGTCGATTAATAGGCGCGCCGCACATGAACGAAGACCCTACCTTCGTTAGAAGCCTGTATGGTCTGTTGCCCGTTCACCTTATCGAGTGGGAAGGCTTCGTGATGGTCAATCTGGCGCCGGAGCCAGCGCCGTTTGAACAGGCCTTCGCCCCACTGATTGACAAATTCACTCGTTGGCATCTTCCCGAGCTACGCCTGGGCGGTCGCATCGAGTATGAGGTGGCAGCCAACTGGAAGCTGATCTTCGAGAACTACAATGAGTGCTACCACTGCCCGCTGGTCCACCCGGCGCTGGCCAGTCGCTCGCCCTACCGTAGCGGGCAGAATGATCTCATGACCGGCCCATTCCTTGGCGGCCCCATGCAACTGCAGGAGGAGCTCGGCAGCCTCACTGTATCAGGCAATGCCTGCGCTCCCCCTATCGGTGAGTTGGAAGGCGCTGACTGCCACCAGGTCTATTACTATTCTATCTTCCCTAACTTGCTACTCAGCCTGCACCCCGATTATGTAATGGCGCACACGATTCGACCGGCAGGTACCGGGGTTAGCCATGTCACTTGCGAGTGGCTGTTCGCACCGGAGGCATTCGAGGGGCCCGGCTTCAACCCTCATGATGCGATCGACTTCTGGGATGAGACCAACCGCCAGGACTGGCATGTGTGCGAAACGACGATGCAGGGCGTAAGCTCACGCGCCTATCGTCCCGGCCCTTTCAGCCCCCTGGAATCCATCCCGGCTGCCTTTGATCGGGAGTATCTGCGAGCACTTGGCGAAATTTCCGACTGACCGCCTGCCCGCGCCGCTCACTCAGAATCGGGCTGCTCTAGGGCCAGCACCTTCTCCAATCGTCGCTGAAAGCGGCCTTCGCCGAAGTAGCGCGCACCCAGAAAGCCGATGACCAGCTTCTCTGCCAGTGCCGGGCCGATGATCAGCCCACCCAGGCACAGCACGTTCATGTCGTCGTGTTCCACACCCTGCACCGCTGAGTAGATGTCATGGCACAGGCAGGCCCGCACCCCCTTCAGCTTGTTGGCCGCGATACAGGCTCCCACCCCGCTGCCGCAGACCAGGATTCCCCTTGCAACCTCGCCGGCAGCTACCTCGCGGCCCACCGCCACCGCGAAGTCCGGGTAATCGTCGTCGCGATCATAGGAGTGAGCGCCAACATCCAGCACGTCGTGGCCGGACTCGACCAGTTTTCGTTTCAGCAGTTCTTTCAATTCAAAGCCGGCGTGATCGGCCCCAACGGCTACGCGCATCTTCGCTCTCCTGTCGGCTCATTGAGTGATGGGCAGAGCATAGCGCAAGCCGGGCGCAATGCAACCGCGTTTCTGGGCGCTTGCCATCGATCCCGGCAATCGCTACACTTTTGGGCATAGGTGTCCCCAATGGAGGTGATCAATGAATCCTTTGCGACAACTCGCGACTCATGGGCAGAGCTTCTGGTACGACAACATCCGCCGGCGCTATCTCTTTGACGGCACGCTCAAGGCGCTCATCGAAAACGACGGGCTGCGCGGCATTACCTCCAATCCGTCTATCTTCCAATCCGCTATCGCCGCCGGCGATGACTACGACGCCCAACTGGCGCACCTGGCCCCAACCGAATTGAGCACGCTCGAGCTATACGAAGCGTTGGCTCTGGCAGACATCCGGGCAGCCTGCGACCTCTTCCTGGCTCTCTATCGGGAGAGCGAGGGGACGGACGGCTTTGTCAGCCTGGAGGTCTCCCCTCATCTGGCTCTTGACGAGCAACGCACTGTGGCTGAGGCGCGCCGGCTTTTCGCGGCGGTAGACCGGCCCAACGTGATGATCAAAGTGCCGGCAACTCCACAGGGCATCCCCGCCGTTCGCACCTTGATCGGAGCAGGAATCAATATAAACATTACGCTGATGTTCAGCATGGCCCATTATGAGGCGGTCGCACAAGCCTATCTAGATGGCTTACGAGACCTTCAGGAAAGTGGCAGCAGGCTGGATAATGTGGCCTCTGTAGCCTCATTCTTCGTCAGTCGCGTCGACAGCGCCGTCGACCGCCGGCTGTCTGACATCGGCGGGCCGGCAGCCTCAGCATTGGCAGGCAAGGCCGCGATAGCCAACTCGCGCGTTGTCTATCAGCGTTTCAAAGAGATTTTCCATGGCGAGTCGTTTGCCGACCTGAAGGCTGGCGGCGCGCTGGTGCAGCGTCTCCTGTGGGCCTCAACCAGCACAAAGAACCCGGCATACCCCGACACCCTGTACGTGGATGAGCTGATCGGCCCACAGACAGTGAACACCATGCCGCCGCAAACCGTTGACGCTTTTCGCGATCACGGTCGTGTCACCCCCACGCTGGAAAGCGGGCTAGAGGAGGCGGAGGAACTGCTGGCAGAGTTGGCAACGCTAGGCGTAGACATGACCGCGGTCACAGAAGAACTCCAGGTAGATGGGGTAAAAGCGTTTGCTTCGTCCTTTGATGCGCTGCTCTCAGTGCTGGCAGAACGGCGCGCCCAGTTGGCCGCCGCAATCCCCTAAGTCTCCTCGCTCACGCTGGATTAGACTGCGGTAGTCGTTTCCGTTAGAATCAGGCGATGTGCGCGGCTGACTGAATTCCGCAGTTGCGACTGGAGGAAGCTACATGCAGATTGGCATGGTGACGGCGTGTTACAAGCCCGTGTTGAACGGCGTCACGCGCATGGTTGTGCTTTATAAGAAGTATCTCGAAGCCGCCGGCCATGAAGTCACAGTCTTCACCCTTGGCGAGCCGGACCCGGCCGGGGACGATCCCAACGTTATCCGCACGGCGGCCATTCCATTGGGGGATACGGGCTACTACTTCAGTTTTCGCTATAGCCGGGCGATGCAGCAGAAGTTGCGGGAGATGGAGATCATCCATTGCCATCATCTGTTGATGAGCGCCGAGATGGCGCACCGTTATGGACGCGCGCCTATTGTCTATACCAACCATACGCGCTACGACCTGTATACCGGCAATTACATCCCCCTGCCCCAGTCGACTGCCGACGCCATCATGCGCCAGATGTGGCCGGACCTGACTGACAATTGTGACATTGTGGTCACACCCTCCGACAGCGTGCGCGAGGTCATGCTCAGTTTCGGCGTGCGCCGGCCGATCGAAGTGATTCCCAACGGCATCGAACTCGACCCGTTCTGGTATCCGGCAGAGCCGCAGTCCAAGGCATCGCTCGGTCTGCCGGAAGACACCACCCTGTTGGTGTACGTCGGCCGTCTGTCGCAAGAGAAGAACTTGGAGCAGATGCTGGAGCAGTTCAAGTACGCTGCCGATGTCATGCCGAATCTGCATTTGATGATCGTGGGTAGAGGGCCGTCGGCGGAGTCGCTCCGCCGGCATGTCGCCGATTTGGCGATCAGCAATGCCGTCACCTTTGCCGGCGCGGTTCCCTATGAGCAGGTGGGCAATTACCTGTCGGCTGCCGATGCATTCGTCACCGCCTCTGTGACAGAGGTGCATCCCCTGACAGTCATCGAGGCCATGGCCGCCCGATTACCGGTCGCCGCCGTCTCCTCTCCCGGCATCATGGACACGGTAACCAGCGGCAAGACCGGGGTATTGGCTGCCGACCCGGCCGGCCTGTCTGCCGCTATTGTGTCGCTGGTCGGCAATCCCACCCGGCGCAGTGAAATGAGCGCAGCGGCCTTTGGCGAGAGCAAGCGCTACGACATCAAGAACACGGTTGACCAGACGCTTGAGCTCTATCAGCGCCTGCGTGTCGACCGCCCTGACCTCAAACGCGGCAAGGATAGTCTCAGGGCGCGATGGCGTGACCGGGAGCCGCTGATTGAGCAGCTCGGCGGGCTTATTCGCAGGGCGGAGGAAAGGCTCACCCAGTGAGCGACGGGCGAAAGGCGCTGGGACGATGGGGAGAGTCCCTGGCTGCCGAACATCTGCAGGCGAAGGGTTATGAGATCCTCGCTCGCAACTGGCGCACCGCCCGCGGCGAGATTGACCTGATCGCCCGCGCCGGCCAACTGTTCGTCTTCGTAGAGGTCAAAACCCGCCGCGGGCGCTCCACCGGCACGCCTGAAGAGGGGATGACTGTTCATAAGGCCCGGCAGCTATTCAATTTGGCGCAGGCCTATTTCTACGAACAGGATATCGAGGACGCCGACTGGCGTATTGACCTGGTCGCCGTCGAACTGGACCAGCATGGCCGCCTCCTGCGCTGCGAACACATTCCGCACGCCGTTCCTACATGGTGACGGCCAAACCGTTGCCGAGTAAAGCCGGCGCATCTCGCCCCTTGCTGGCCCTCGTCGGGCCGACCGCGGTAGGCAAAACAACAACTTCCCTGGCTCTCGCTCAGCAATTCAGCGGCGAGATCGTATCGGCCGATTCGCGCCTCTTCTATCGCGGCATGGACGTGGGCACGGCCAAACCGGTCGATAGCGAGCGAGCGCAAGCGCCGCATCACCTGATCGACATAACTGAGCCGGACCATCCACTGTCGCTGGCTGAATTTCAGGAAATGGCCTATGCGGCAATTGACGGCGTTCACGCCCGCCGCCGGCTGCCGCTACTCGTCGGTGGCGCTGGGCAATATGTCTGGGCCGTGGTAGAGGGGTGGGGCATTCCGCGCGTTTCCCCTCAGCCGGCGTTGCGCAACGCACTGCAGGCGCTTGGCCCGGCTGAGCTGAATCGCTGGCTGCGCACGCTTGACCCAACGGCTTCCAACCAGATCGATCCGCGCAACGTTCGCCGGGTCATACGGGCATTGGAGGTGATCCTGGTCAGCGGTCAGCGCATGTCGTGGTTACAGGTTAAGTCTCCCCCACCTTACGCAATCACCATCGTCGGGCTGACCTGCAGCCGGGAGTCGCTCTACGCCCGTATCGACCGGCGTGTGGATGAGATGCTTGCAAACGGCTTTGTGGACGAGGTGCGGCGTTTGAAGAAGCAGGGATTTGATCCCAGTCTGCCGGCCTTCAGCAGCCTCGGCTACAGGGAGATATGGGGCTACCTAGATGGCAATTGCCTACTGGAGGTTGCGGTCGAGCGGGTCAAGTTCGAAACCCATCGCTTCGCTCGCCAGCAATATACCTGGTTCCGGCTGGACGACCCGCGCATACATTGGTTCGACGTCGATACGCCGGACGTGCAAGTCGCCATTACTGAGTTCGTCGCTGACCGGCTTGCTCCCTGATCCCGATTCGGAGTAGATGGGCGACCTCAGTCGGTCGCCCGATGCTCATCCGGCCTTCATTTGTTCCACAGAGACGATACGCACTTGCCAGTCCCCGCTGGGCGCTTTCACCGTCACCGTATCTCCTGCCCGATGCCCTAATACCGCCCGGCCCAGGGGGCACTCATTCGAGACCCAGCCCCGGCTCGGGTCGGTTTCGGCCATGCCCACAATAGTGTAGGTCTCCGGCTCCTCATCGTCTACCGCAACCACTACGGTGCTGCCCACTTCAACAACTTTGCTGCCGACATGAGACTGGATTAGCCGGGCATTGGCCAGCATATCTTCCAGTTCCTGGACGCGAAATTCCAGGAAGGCCAGCTCGTCTTCCAGCAGCATGTGCTCGCTGTTGTCCATCCAATCGCTGCCCAACTTGGCCTCGTGCAGCTCCGCCGTGATCTGCGGTAATTTCTCGTTGCGCAACAGCTCCAGTTCAGCCTCCAAATCGGCAAGGCCATTAGCGGTTACATAGACCGGTCTGTCGATAGTCATGGCAATACCTCAAATTCATCTGTTGCGCTGGCGTGTAAGGCTCCCGTCGGTTCAGCGCAGCGAATGGACCAGAATCCGCTCCGTAGGTAGGCACGTCTCTATAGTGCCGCTACCCTCAACTATAAGAGTAATGGATTGCCGGCGATATTGTCAATCGGCATGGATTCAACGTGATATGTGTCACTTGCGGTCATTCGTAACGGAAGCGACGCACGCCAATGATGAAAAAGATGATGGCGAAGCCGGTCAGAACCGCCGCTTCCAGGAGGATATCCGGCATGCTGCCGCCCCATGCGACCAGTTCCAATAACCCTTGCATCGCCCAGGTCGTCGGCAGGACAAGCACAGCGGTCTGCACAGCCGGCGGAAACAGCTCAATCGGATACCAGCAGCCACCGAGTAGCGCCATGACCATACCCAGCGCGATGCTGAGGCCGGTCGCCTGTCCCTCGCTCTTGATGAAAGTACCCAGCATAGTGCCCATGGCGACAGAGGCCAGGCCGAAGGTGACCAGCATGACCGCCAGCGCGGCCGGCGAATCCCCCCAGCTGACCTGAAAGACCAGAATACCGAACGCGATCAGGATGAACATCTGCACCAACGCCAGCAGGAGTTGCGAACTAACCGTGCCGGTGAGCATGGTCGCCTTCGGCGCCGGCGTGGTCAACAGCCTGCGCAACGTCCCGCTCGTGCGCTCGAAGGCGAACAGGCCGGACGTGCCCAGCAGAGGGATGAACACCCAGGTGATTAGCTGGCCCACCGAAGCCTGTGCTTGCTGATTGTAGGGTCTATCATCGTCTTCCGGTGCCTGCGCTGCGGTAGTAACGGCCAGACGCGCCGGAGTTTCCTCCAGGAGTTCCTGCGCCTGCGTCAGGCTGGCATCGCGAAAGTCGCTCCGCGCGGTCTCATCCTCAAACTGGCGGCGCGACTCGGCGGCCGCGACCGCGCTGTTGGCAATAGCCAGCATCTGGCCAACCCTGACAACAGCGGCCTGCACCGTCTGTTCGGCAACCAGCGCGTTGGCATCGCCGGGGGCGCCCCGCCAGAGCAGGTCTTCGAACTCGCCGCGCTCCGCCGCCGCAGTGAAGCCCGCCGGAATGATCAACACAGCAGCGATCTCACCCTCTTCCAGGGATGTCATCGCCTCTTCGCCCGTCATCAATTCAACCCGCACTGCGGTCGAGTCGCTGAGCACTTCCAGCAGGTCAGCGGCCAAAGCCTGCCCATCTTCATCGACCACCGCCATCGCAGTCCGATTATCCCCTTCCCCGCCAAATGCCAGTCCGCTCAGGATGGCGGTAAATAGGAGCGGCAATATCAGGAAGAACAGGAGTTCAGAGCGGCTGGAGAAGCGGACCAGCGTATCTTTGCGGATAATTGCTGCGATTCTGCGTAGCATTTTGACACCCTCGGAAATCAATCAGCGAATTGACATCGCCGCCCGGCGGCAAGTAACGTGCGACGCCGTATCAGCCGTAGCTGAGCACGCGCCGCCGGCGGAACATGATCACCGCCAGCACAAAGAGCACACTTCCCATGATTAGCAGCGCTATCGCGTTAGGCAGGATATCAGCCATGTCCCCGCCCAACGCCAACTCGTTCAGCCCATCCAGCGCCCAGGCGTTCGGAGTGAACAGCCGCAACGCCTGCAGCCACGACGCAGCCAGCGCAGTGGGGAAGAAGCTGCCGCCCAAAATACCGAATAGCAGCATCAGGGCCGTACCGACATTCAGCACCTGGTTCGGCGTGCGAGCGAGAGAGGCCAGCAGGATACCCCAGCCGGCAGCCCCAAAGACCGTCGCCATGATCAGCACCAGCACAGCCAGGGGATCGCCCCAGTTGAGCTGAAACATGAGACTCGTGCCGCCGATCAAGATCAATAGTTGGGCAAGCCCGGTGAGATAGATGCCGGACACCTTGCCTCCCAACACCTGTGTTACCTGAGTGGGCGTCGTCAGCAGCCGTGACAACGTCCCGGCGTCGCGCTCCGCCAGCAGGCTGCGCCCGCCGTAGCTGACCGTGTACATCAAGAACATGACCGCCAGTCCGGGAGCCAGGAAGGCCAGAGTGTCGATCTCGGTCTCTTCTGTCTCATCCTCAACGGCGGCGTCGACACGCTCCAGCGCAATCACCGGCGCACCCTGGACTGTGGCAGCGGATCCGATTTCCCGCCCAACTGCCGCCAGTTCGTCCGGCGAGACCAGTCCGCTGTTCAGCAGCTGCGTAACGGCGACCTCTCCACCCACCAGGCCGGTCTCAACCTGGCTCAGGAATCGCTCCACTATCGATTGCACTACGCCGACGCTGACCGGTCGACTCGGATTGCTCACCAACTCAATCAGGACAACTTCCGCGACTGCGGGTCCGCCTTCCGCCGGGATGATGCTGTCCGTAAAGCCGGCTGGAACGATCACCACCGCCGCGATTTCGTCGTCCGACAGGCGCTCACGCGCTGCCGCTTCGTCTGCGCTCACTTCCACCGCCAGCAGCGTCTCCAAATCCTGGGACTCAAATATGTCAATTAGCGTGTCGCCCAACTGTCCTTCGTCCTGATTGACGATCACTACCGGTATGTCCTGCAAACCGCTGTTTGAGCTGCCGGAGAACCGGCCGGTGACCAGCCCCATTCCCAGGGTCAGCAAAAACGGCGCCGCCAGAATCAGCATCAGGGCGGCGCGATCGCGCGAGACGAGGCGCAGATCTTTCCAACCAATAAGTAACGCCTTCTTCATCGTATAACTCCCTACATTGACGTTCGACTGTTTCCCGGAAAATCAGTGGCTATTTGGAGGTCGTCGTTGGCATGTGATCAAGGAATATCGATCGTTTTCCGGGAAACTTGGCACCTCTAATCGCGCAGCTCCCTGCCGGTCAGATGCAGAAATACGACCTCCAGATTGGGTTCTCTGATGGCCACGTTATTCACATGGACATGGGCCGCATTCGTGCGACTGATCACTTCCGGCAGAACCGCGTTGCCGTCGGTCGCCAACAACCGCACTACACCGTCCTCGGCGTCAACGCGCTGCACGCCGGGGGTCGCTGCCAGAGTTTGGAGTAGCTCGGGCGTGCTCTCCGCCTCAGCGATGGCCAGCTCCACAATGTCCTCCTGTCCAACCAGCCGGGTCAGCTCCGGCAGTGTGCCCAGGGCGATCAGCTTGCCGTGATCGATGATGCCGATGCGGTCACTCAGTTCCTGGGCTTCCTCCATGTAATGCGTGGTGTACAGGACAGTCATTCCCTGGTCATTGAGCGCTTTGACCATGTCCAGGATATTTCGCCGGCTTTGCGGATCAATGCCGACTGTCGGTTCATCCATGAAGACCAGTTGGGGCCGATGCAGCAGGCCGACGCCGATGTTAATCCGGCGCTTCATACCGCCCGAGTAGGTCTCAATCTTGTCCTTGGCGCGGTCCGCCAGACCCACCGTTTCGAGCACCTCATCAACGCGACTGCGCAAAGACTTGCCGCTCATGCCGTACATCTGCCCCCAGAAAAGCAGATTTTCTCGCGCGGAGAGCATCGGATAAAGCGCGATCTCTTGCGGCACCACGCCGATCAACTCTTTCACCGCCTGCTGATCGCTGCGTACCGAATGGCCGCCGATACGGGCATCTCCCTCAGTCGGTTCCAGCAGGCAAGACAGCATGGAGATGGTGGTCGTCTTGCCGGCCCCGTTCGGCCCGAGCAGGCTGAATATCTCACCGCGCAGGACTCCGAAGCTGATGCCGTTGACCGCCTGAACCTTGCCGAATGATTTGTGCAAATTGTCCGTTTCCAGAATCATCTCTGTCATCGTCTTGCCCTCTCGCAGAATTGGGGACTTTACAGGGTCTTCCCCGATGTTAGGCTTGTTGTATGCCGGAGCTCAGATTACCCAGGCATAGGATAGCATCAAACAGGTAAAGGCGGACATGCAGTAAGTCACCCCGCTGATCACACTCCCACAATGACCCGGCTCGACGGCGCATCCGAAATCGCGTCGAACTCAGTCGCGATAGCGCACGTCGCTCATCGGGCCGACGAACTCCGGCAGGCCCGTATGGCCCAGCATCTGCCGGACGGCCAGCGCTTCGCCCAGGTGAAACCAGTAGTGGAAGGTGTTGCGCAAAAGCGACGTGCCGACGCTCTCGCGCATGGGACCGCCGATCTCGCCGGGGTGCAGGTCGAGCAACTCGACGGTGATCGTGTCGAGAAAGCTGTCTGCCACGCTGGTCACGGCGCGCCAGATTCCCAGCATCTCGCTGAGCGGCGGCGTGCTGGCCGGCCTGCCGGTGCCCACGCGCAGGTGCAGGTCCGGGGAAATGTTTCGTCCTTGCGCTTTCAGCACCCATAGATAGTGCTCCTGCAGCGCCAGGTGGCCGACCATCCAGCCGATCGAGTTCATCGGCGTAAGCCGGCGCAGCCCATCTTCTTCCGTAACGCCGTCAATGCCGCGCATGAACTCGCTGCGCGCAAATCGCAGTTGGGTGACCATGGGGTGTGGCATCGTGTCCTCCATTTACAGGTAGCCAACAAAGCTGTACCGCATAGAATAGAGTCTTATGCAACAGCAGCCAACTTTCTACGTGCGGGACATCCCGATTTACGGAGACACCATCCTCTCGCCGATGGCCGGCTACTCGGATGTGCCGTATCGTGCCGTCTGCCGCTCATTCGGCGCGGCGATGAGCTACACCGAATTCGTGGCCGTGGAGATGCTGCAATCCAACCGCCCGAATCCCTTCTGGCGTTTGCTGGACTATCGCCCGGATGACCGGCCAATGGTCTTTCAGATCTTCGGCCACGACGCGCAGATAATCCTAAACGCCGCCCTGCGCATCGAGCAGTGGGGGCCGGATATCATCGACATCAACATGGGCTGCTCAACGCAGAAGGTATCCGGGCGCGGCGCCGGCGTGGGCATGATGCGCAACCCCCGGCTGGTGGCCGAGACGTTTGCCCTCCTGACCCGCCACCTGACTGTGCCCGTCACCGCCAAGATCCGCCTCGGCTGGGAAGCGGATCAGAACTACCTGGAGATAGCCCGCATCCTGGCTGACAATGGCTGCGCCCTCATCGCTATCCACCCGCGCACGAAGGAGCAGAAGTACGGCGGCAGCGCCGATTGGCAGGCGATTGCTGCCCTGAAGGATGCTGTCAATCTGCCCGTTGTCGGCAACGGCGATATCGAAATGCCGGCTGACATTGATCACATGCGGGCGCAGACGGGCTGCGACGCGGTCATGATCGGGCGCAACGCCATCGGCAATCCCTGGCTCTTTGCCCGCCGGCGCAAGGACGACATCTCCGTCCTCGAGGTCGTTGAGACAATTCGCCGGCATCTGGAGGACATGCTGGCATATTACCAAGTGAACGCCCTCCAGCGCTTCCGCAAACACCTGAAGGGATACCTGGGCGACCTGCCCCTCCTGCGCTCGATCGTGGCTCAGGCGACCAGCGCCGATCAGCCGCAAGCGGTGTTCGACCTGCTGGAGGAGGTCGCCGGCATCGCCGCTGCCGCCGGCGCTGGCACATTCGGCGACTTACGCTATCTGGAGAACGACGATCCCGCCAATCGCGAGCCGCTCTTCGAGGCAGCGGCTAACTGCTAGCGCGCCCTGCCCAACTTCCTAGAATTCGCGCAGCAATTGCATGTGTCCGCGCAGACTCACAGCCATGTCCACAATAGCGATGCTTTCGCCGGCTGTGTGCGCCGCAAACTCGTCCCCCGGCGCGTAGCCGACGATGGAAATATTGTGAGGCGCGAAGTGGCGGCCATCGGTGGCAAAATGATAGCTGGAGAGCGCCGGCAACGACCCCATGCCGCGCCCTATGGCTGCTTGCGCGCGCTGCACTTCATCGCTCTCCGGCGCGGTGTAATACCCAACCAGCGGTTCATCGGAATACACCAGCGGCTCACCCTCCCATCCGGCCGAGATCGTATGCGTCAGATCGCCCGCCAGCCGCTCCACAAATGCGCGGATGTCATTGCTGCTGGCAGCGGCCGTGCGGAAATCCAGTAGCACGCGCGTCCAGGCCGGGGTGACGTTCTTGCTCTTCGTGTCCACCTCAATAATCGTCGGCGCCACACTGGTAGCGCCGAGCAGGGAATGGGCCGGCAGGTCACCCTGCGCCGCCCGCAAGCGCGCCAGAAACGTCGCCAGCGCGTAATTCGGGTTCTCCCCACGCTCCGGCACGCTGGCATGCACAGAGCGCCCCGAGAAAGTCACCCACACAGCCAGGATACCGCGATGGCCCAGGCTGAGCTGATTGCTCGACGGCTCGCCCAAAACGACGAGCTCCACCGGATAATCCAGGTGCTCGACCCAGTGGAATGCCCCGGCCCCGCCTGTCTCCTCTTCCACCACGCCGGTGAAAACGACATCTCGCCGAGGACGCTCACCGGCCCGCAGCAAGCCGGCGATGCTGTACACCTGCACCGCCATCGGCCCCTTGATGTCCACCGCCCCCCGGCCAATGATCCGCCCATCCACGATCTCCGCTGCGTAAGGCGGGGATGGCCACAGACTGGGATCGCCCGGGTCCACGTGATCCAGATGGGTGTTCAACACCAGAGCCGGCAATGATCGATCGCGCCCGTAGACTCGCCCACAGGCATTGCCCACCTCGTCTAGCCACACCTCGTCGAAGTTGAGCTGCCTCAATTCCCCGGCGACCAGGGCAGCAATCGCCCCCTCTTCGCCGGGCATGCTCGGCGTTCGGATGAGCCGTTGCGCGAACTTCACACAATCATTAGTTAATTGGTCCACATTGCTCTCCAAAACTCGCTCCACCAATCAGTAACATCACCGGAAATCATACCGAAATTCAGAGCATCTGCACCTGCTGAACCTGGAACCATTCACTCCCCCAGGCATCCGTGCGCCAGCGCCCCTGCAGCTTAAGCGCTTCCCATGTTCGCGGCGCAGCGCCTTCAGCGCGAGCAACCACGTACGAATTCTCGTCGCCAATGAAGAAACCCTCGCCGCCAGTCCAACCCGGCAGTCGCACAGCG
Source organism: uncultured Ardenticatenaceae bacterium (assembly GCA_964539885.1). Lineage (GTDB taxonomy): Bacteria > Chloroflexota > Anaerolineae > Promineifilales > Promineifilaceae > JACKCB01. The sequence goes on from CAZIKT010000029.1 coordinate 20,184, forward strand.
CACACCTCCACCAGTTGCGATTCGGAATGGGGAAGAGCAGCCAGCTTGATTGCCCGCAACGCCTCCGGCGCAAGCGCCAGCGGGTGCACGCTGACCGGCTGCCCCAGAATGTGCCGCTCCCAGGCCACGCGCTCGGCCGTCGATTCCGCCGGCGTCGCCTCCGCAGCGGCAAAGGAGAAGGCCATCTGCCTGGCGCTGCCGGCCTGGTCCACCTCTCGGGCCAACGCCAGCATGTCCGCCCGGTTCGCGCCCAGACCGTCCAGCGCGCCGCACTGAATGAGATGTCGGATCTCGACCTCCTGTAACCGCACGCGGGCCAGCAGGTCGCGCACGCCGGAGAAGGGCCGCCCTTCGATGATTGCTCGAACACTCCGGTCCCGCAAATCGCGCACCTGTCCCAGTCCCATCCACAGCACCGGCTGCCCCTGCTCGCGAGTCAGCGTAAAGCGCCGCTCACTGACGTTCACGTGCGGCGGCATCACCCGGCAGCCCAGGCGCACCGCTTCTGCCATGTAGATCGCCGGGTGGTGAAACCCGCCTTCATTCACCAGCCGCGCCCAGAGAAACTCAGCCGGCCAATGCGCCTTCAGATAGGCAGACTGGTAACTGACCACCGCATAAGCCGTTGCGTGCCCCTGGTTAAATCCGTAGCCGGCAAATGCCATCACCTGCTCCCACAGCGTCGCCGCCTGGCCGGCGGTCAAGCCCTTGTCCCGACAGCCGGCTCGGAACTTATCGGCGATGGCAGCCATCTCATCGGGCCGAAACTTACTCATCCCTCGGCGCAAGTGATCCGCCTGATCCCACGACAAGCCGGCTATCTCCCGCGCCACACGCAAGATTTGCTCCTGGAAGAGCAGGACCCCTTTCGTGCGCTCCAGTATCGGCTCCAGGAGTGGATGCAGGTATGTGACGCCCTCCTGCCCCCGGTAACGGCGGATAAATGATTGGGCCATGCCGCCGGTCGCCGGGCCCGGCTTGAAAAAGGCGTTCGCCACAGCCAGGTCAGCCACGTTGCGCGCCCGCAGTTGACGGAGGGTGCGCTGCGCGCCGCTGGACTCGCATTGAAAGACGCCGATCGTCTCGCCCGCCTGCAACATCCGGCCCGTAAGCTCATCTTCCGCCGGCAGGTCATCCAGCGAAAGCTCCAGTTGCTGTGACTCCTTTACCCGCTCCAGGGCGTCCGCCAGGACAGTCAGCGCGCGAATGCCCAAGAGGTCAAGCTTGGGCAGACCGATAGCCTCCACGTCAAAATGATCGTACTGCGTGATCAAGAAACCCTTCGGCGCCCATTGCACCGGCGTCACGTCCGTCAGCGGGCCGGGGGTAATGATCACGCCGCCGGGATGCACGCTCAGGTGGTGCGGCTGGCCGATAATCCGATATGCGGCCGTCAGGACCGCCCGGTCGCGTTCATCCTCTACTTCTTCCAACACGTCCGCCAGCGTGCGCCGGCCCCGGCGGCGCGGATCTGGGTGCCACTCCCGGGGTAACAGGCGGGTCAGCCGTTTAATTGCCTCCTCATCATAGCCGAAGGCCTTCGCCGTCTCTCTGACCGCCGATTTGGGCTGCAGGGTGTTGACCGTGGCCACCAATGCCACATGCTCTTCGCCGTAGGTCTGCCGGACATAGTCGAGCACCTCATCTCGTCGCCGCGAGCAAAAGTCGAGATCGATGTCCGGCGGGCTGGAGCGGGCCGGGTTCAGGAAGCGCTCAAACAACAGGTCATGTGCCAGTGGGTCAACGATGGTGATGCCGAGACAATAGGCGACCAGTGAATTGGCGACGCTGCCCCTGGTGCTGACCGGGATACCGGCCCGGCGCGCAAAGCGCACAATATCCGCCACCACCAGAAAGAGTGGGGCAAATCCATGCCGGTTAATGGCCTCCAACTCAATCCGCAGGCGTGCGATCGCTCTCTCATGCGCTGACGTATCGGCGTCCGGGAATCGGCGCGCCAATCCGGCCTGCGCTTGCACCGCCAGCAAATCATCCGGCGGTCGGGGCAGCTTCAGCGCCGGCCAAATCGGTTGCCCGGATGGCAGCGCCGGCCCACATTGGGCAACCACCTCACCGATGCACTCCAGCGCGGCCGGGTATTCGCTGAAGCGCTCTGCCATTTGCGCGGCGGATAGCCAGTGTCTGACCGGTTCCGGGACCGCGACCTCTTCAAGGGGGCGGATACGGTTGATGGCCTGTAACAGGCGAATCGTCTCCCCTTCCTCCGGCGAAAAGCAGTACACCGGCTGCACAGCGACAACCGGGATGCCCTTCCGTTGTCCAACAGCCACAATCTCGCGGGCTAGTGCTTCATCCTCAGGCCGGTGCAATTCCAGCGTGAGGTAGCATCGCTCAAATATAGTCACCAGGCGATCGACATGCTGCTCCGCCGCTGCGCCGTCTCCCAGGCGCAGGTAATGCGCCAGGTGCCCCTGCAGACCGCCGTCCAGGCAGAGCAGGCCCGCTCGGTTCTCCCGCAGCGCCTCCCACGACAATTCAGGCAGGCGTTGCGGCTGACCTTGCATCAGGGAAGATAGCCGGCAGAGAGACTGATAACCGGCTGGGTTGCGAGCGAGAAGCACAAGCAGGCCGGCCGGCTGGCCCAGCGCTCCCCCGACAGAGACGCTCATGCCGATAATTGGTTGAATTCCCGCCTCCAGACACAGCCGGCGAAAGGCCACTACCCCATAAAGCGCGGCGGAGTCGGTCAGCGCCAGACTGGTCATCCCCTCGGTCACCGCGCGCTCCACCAGGGCAGCAGGGGCCGGGGTGGCCTCCAGCAGGCTGAAATGCGAGTGGACGTGAAGATGGGCTATTTGCATGTCGCGATCAATGCCGGAAAGCAGCCCACCGCCTACCACAACTCCCGGCGCGGCCATTACCCCTGCCGTTAACCCGGCTGGTCCATTTCCGGGCCAAGCATTCCCAGCAGATAGAAACCGTACCCGCCAACTTCTCTCAGGTATGCCCGTGACTGAGTGCGCCAGCTTATCCAGCGCGTGCTGCGCGTCGGCGAGCTATAGGCTTCCATGCCCAGGTCCCGAGCCAGGGCCATCGCCCGGCGCATGTGATACGGCGTGCTGACGATAATGAATGAGTCAATGCCCTTCTCCGCCGCCACGTCGCGGGCAAACATAAGGTTCTCGCGGGTGTTGGTCGATTCGCCCTCCGTCAGAATGGCGGAAGCCGGCACCCCGCGAGCCAGGGCGTAGCGCCGGCCCACTTCCGCTTCGGTCGGCTCATTAGCCTGGCCTTGTCCGCCGGTGAAGATCAAGGTGTCCACGTAGCCCTGCTCGTAGAGCATCAGCGCGTGATTGATCCGTTCGCGCAACACCGGCGACGGCCGATCGCCATACACAGCAGCGCCCAACACAATGGCCGCTCCTGCCGGTCGTTGCTCATCGCGCAATGAGTACAGATAGACATCCGCCGCCAGGTAGAGCGCGAAAATGATCAGCGCAAAGGGGGGCGTTATGACGACCCAGACCAGCCAGCGAGGTGGGAAACGTCGCGCCGGCGCGACTTCTTCTGTCAGGGGTTCTTCGCTCAACTGGCTCCTTCGTCTCCGGCGGTCAATAACTCCCACGCCTGCCGGTACCTCACCAGGCGATCGCAATCCCGGGTCGTCATCTGTGGGAGGCGACGAATGTCCATGTTGTGGCGCAGATCCGCCATTTTCACCTGCCGCGCGATAGGATCCGCCTTCAGCCGGCGCACATAATCCAGATACGGCTCGTTCTCCTTATCATGCGTGAGCAACTCCACAGCTCTCACCACCTCTGCCGGCACGCCCAGCGCGCGCACATCATCCATGGTGTAGGCGGAGTCCTCAACCGTATCGTGTAGTATCGCTGCCAGGCGCTCCGCGTCGCTCGCCATCTCCATCATCAGGTGTAACGGGTGCAGGATGTAAGGTTGACCGGCCCGATCTCGCTGACCCTCGTGCACCTCCAGCGCGAAACGCAGCGCCTTCTCGATAATATGCATCCCTTCCTCGCCGTTGTAGAATTGGTTGTCTGCGTCGCCGTCATGGGTTCGGCCGTTTGACCAGTGATAACCGGCGCGATGATACGTGTAATTGATCACTCCTGTCAACTCGCCAGGGCCACTATAATTCGACCTGATTCCATTGACTCTAAAGGATCATTCACGTCTGCCGGCCCGCGCTGCGAGCGGCAGGCACGTCTAGTGACTGCATTCGCTCTTGTTCTACCGGAGGGAATCCAGTCGTCGGAGGCATATAATGAACGAAAAATCTGTCCAGGAGATGTATCCTCGCCTGGCAAACATAGTCAAAATCAGCGGCCCGTTGGTCACAGTCGTTGATGAGCATGCCCTAAGAAACGAGGTCGACGAACTCGTTCACACGGCTGTCTTCGGCAACGGGTTGGAACGTGATATGGCTCGCTGGCTGCTTTGGGCGGCCGGGCAGGATCTCGGCATTTTTCCGGCATCCATTCACGAGCTGTACATGGCTGTCGGCAGCGGCGACGTACCCCACACCTTCACCGTGCCGGCCATTAACGTGCGTGGCATGAACTACGCCACCTCCCGCGCCGTCTTCCGCGCCGCCAACCGGCTGAATGTCGGCGCGCTGATATTCGAGATCGCCCGCTCCGAGATCGGCTACACCGACCAGCGGCCGGCCGAGTACGTGGCGGCTGTCATCGGCGCGGCTATCAAGGAAGGCTTTCGCGGCCCGCTCTTTATCCAGGGAGATCACTTCCAGGTGTCGGCTAAGGCGTATCAGAGCGACGCGGAGAAAGAACTGAACGCGGTCAAGGCGCTGATGGAAGAGGCCATTGAAGCCGGCTTCTACAACATTGACATTGACACTTCGACCCTGGTGGACCTTTCTCAGTCCACGCTGGACGAACAGCAGCGGCTGAATTACGAGTTGTGCGCCGCCCTTACCCACCACGCCCGGCAACTGGAGCCGGATGGCATCACGGTCTCATTGGGCGGCGAGATCGGCGAGGTGGGACACAAGAACTCCACCGTGGAAGAGCTGCATGCCTTCATGCAGGGTTATCTGCGCCAACTGGACGGCGTCGCCGGCATCTCCAAGATCTCCGTGCAGACCGGCACCAGCCATGGCGGCGTGGTGCTGCCGGACGGCACACTGGCGCAGGTCAGCGTCGACTTCGGAACGCTGGAGGAGTTGAGCCGCGTGGCCCGCGAGGAGTACGGCATCGGCGGGGCTGTCCAGCACGGCGCTTCCACCTTGCCGCCGGACTTCTTTAATAAGTTCCCGGAGATCGGCACGCTGGAGATTCACCTGGCGACCGGCTTCCAGAACATCATCTTTGACAACGCGCCGCAGGACATTGTCGACCGCGCCTATCGCTATGTGCACGAGAACCTGCGCAACGAGTGGAAGGAAGGCAAGACTGAAGAACAATTCCTTTATTCCTCACGCAAGAAAGCCTTCGGCGCTTTGAAGCAGGAGTGGTGGAAACTTGAGCCGGCGGCGCAGACACAAATCGGTCAGGTGCTGGAAGAGCAGTTTGAATTCCTGTTCAGCAAGCTCAACGTGGCCGGCACCAGGGAGATCGTTCAGCGAGTAACCACCCGGGTAAGTGCGGCTCGACCTCAGCCGACCGGCTCCATTGCCGAAGCCGAGCTGGAGATCGCGGCAGACCTGGCGGACTGATCGAGTGTTAGTTTGCCCTCAAGAGGTTGCCAACCGCCGTGCAACAGGGGTCGGCGGTTGGCGACTTCTGCCTGCTGGGGCAAACTGTCCGCTACTCTTCCACCGGCTGGCCCATTTCGCGCAGCGCCACCCTGGCAATCTGCGCGAAGACCGGCGCGGCTACGTCGCCCCCCTCACCGGCGTGCTCAAGAACCACCGCGATAGCGACGGTGCGCTCATTTTCGTGGGCGAATCCGACGAACCAGGCATGCGGCAACTCACCCTCACCGACCTCTGCGGTGCCGGTCTTGCCGCCCACGATCGCGCCGGGAACTGCCGCCAGCACGCCGCTGCCGTTGCGCACCGCGTTGACCATGATCGCCGCCACGTCCTGGGCTGTCTCCGGCCGGATCACGTCGCTGATCCAGGGAACAGAAACGCCCATCTCCAGCAACCTGCCCTCCGGGTCAACCACCCGTTGTAACAGGTGCGGGGACATGATCGCGCCTCCGGCTGTGATTCCACCGGCTACTAGCGCCATGCTCAGCGGCGAGGTGAGTAACTCCCCCTGGCCGAAGGCGGTGGCAGCCCGGAGCACATTGTTGGTGGCGATGGCGGCGGGATCGTAGGCCAGTTGTGCCGGCGCAGCCCCGATCTCCAGCGGCGGCCCATCCGCGCGCCCAAAGCCCATGCGCGAGGCGTAATCCTGAAAAACCGCCGGGTCCATCTCGTCGCCCATACGGGCATAAGCTGCGTTGGCCGAGACGGCGTATGTGGCGGGCAAATTCAACCTGGGCTCCTCATGGTTGGGGTCGATCATCTCCGCCCCGTCTACCTCGTAGACATAGTAGATACCGTCCGGCCCCTGGCGCGGCTGCCCGAAATCAAAAATCGTGTCCATCGTCACCTGGCCTGAGTCGAGGGCTGCCGCCAGCGTGATCGTCTTCCAGGTAGAGCCGGGTGGATAAAGTCCAAACACCCCCCGATTGACGAAGGCCGCCTCACAGCTCGGGTCGGCGCACTCCACCAGGCTGCTCATGTAAGCCGGATCGGATATCTGGTTCGGGTCAAAGCCGGGATTAGAGGCCAGCGCCAGCACTTCGCCGCTTAACGGGTCCAGCACCACAATCGCGCCGGCGCGGTCGCCCAGGGTGGCTACTGCCTCGCGCTGGATATGGCTGTCAATGGTCAGGTAGACATCGCTGCCCACGATGGGCCGGTGCACCAATTGCGCCCACCACGTGTCCGGCCGGTCCAGGCCCAACAGCGTGTCGTTAAAGGCCTGTTCCACGCCGCTGACGCCGACGCCGGAGGGCAGCACATAACCCAACGTGGTCCCCAGGGACGGCTCCGTGTAGACCCGCGTCCGCTCTCCGTCCTCATCGGTCACCGTGTAAGCCAATGCCCGACCGTTGCGGTCGTAAATGGTACCCCTCTCAATCTCCCGCAACATATCCGAGGTTCGCTGAATAACCGGCTGGGGTACGTTCGGGGGTGTGGTCGGGCCGCCTTCTTCGCCGGCGCCCGGCGGATCGGTCAGGTCAACCAGCTTGCCCAGCCGGTCGAGAATGATGCCGCCCTGCGGCGCGCGATAATTCACCGGCTGCAGCTCGGCCCCACGCACCAGTTGCCAGTAGACAAGGCGGGCGGAAAGCAGAAACACGATCAGCGTGATTACCGTGCCGATCCGCCAGATGCGCCGTGAGAGTTCCATTACCGGCTTGCCTTCCCGCTCATGTCAACCGCTGAGCCAGGGCCAGGGCAATACCCACCTCGGCCAAATTGACCGTCAGCGCCACGCCGCCCAGGCTTAAGAAGGGCACGGTGATGCCGGTCAACGGTATCATGTTCAACGTGCCCCCGACCATGACAAATATCTGCGTGAACAAATGCACGCCGATCCCGATCAGCAGCAGGCGCTCAAACAGTTGCGACTCCGGCAGCAACATGCTCAAACGCAGGAAGCGCAGCAGCAGGATGCCGAAGAAGAAGAGCAGCGCCAGGGCGATCAGCCCACCCAGCTCCTCTACCACCGCGGCAAAGATGAAGTCCGAGTGGGCCAACGGTACGAAATAAGGGGTGCCGAAGCCCAGACCGGTTCCCGTCAATCCGCCCGCCACAACGGCATAAAGCGATTGCTGTATCTGGTAACCCGGCCCCTCGGCGACGGTGATATCAGTCGGCTCACCGTTCACCACCAGCGGCGCTTCGCTCCAGGGGTCTTGGAAGGCGATGAAGCGATGGCGAATGGTATCCGGCGGCTCCCACAACAGACCCAACAGCAAGCCCAGCACGACCAGCAAAGACAGCCCAATGAGCGCCACGGTCAGGAAGGTGCGCGTGTCAAAGCCGGCGTACAACATGGCCACAAAGATGCTGCCGACAATCAGGATCGCGCCGAAGTCCGACATGCGCACCAGGGCCAGCGCGGCGATGCCCACAAAGAGCAGGCCCGGCACAAAATAGCGCAGTGAAGGCAACCGCAGCCAGATGACGGGCCGGGCACGCCCCTCGGCTTCGGCGCCCACCCGCTCAATGTACCAGGCCAGGAAGATGATCAGCGCCAGCTTGATTAACTCAGAAGTCTGCACCGGCGGCAGCGGACCGATCTGCAGAGCCAGACTCCCGCCGGTCCCTGACCCACCCTGTAAGGCGGTCGCCAATAGCAGTCCCAGCCCACCCAGGCTGATCACTATCGCTCCGCGCCGCATCCACTCCACCAGCGATGGGCGGATGATCAACAGCGCGACCAGGAAGACGCCCGGCAGCCATCCCCGGCTGAGTTGCTGCCAGACGCCGTCCTCGCGCAGCAGGCGAAAGATGACGATCAGGCCCACCGCTACCAGCAGGCCGGTAATGGGCCAGAGCAGTTGCGAGCCGCTGGTTCCGCGAAGCCGCAACAGAAAGTGAACGGCGTACAGGCATACCACCAGCACGAGCGGCGCAATGCAGCTTTCGCCGGTCAGCGTCGGCAATTGCTCTAGCCGCAGCTGCCGGGCAAAGTCCACCATGAAGAAGCCAACGCCGGCGATGACAAAGACGACGATCAGCAGCGCCGCTTCATACGGCCGGGGCGCAAATCGCTTCAAGGAGGCTATTCCTCCAGGCGGAAGGTCATTCCGCCCAACTGGATGGCCCCGCCAAAGGGCACCGGCACCGCCTCATGCGCCGGACAGGGCTGCCGGTCAACCACGCTGCCGTTGGTGCTGCCCAGGTCTTCCAACCACCAGGAGGCCCCATCCCAATAGAGCCGCGCGTGCCGGCTGGACACATAGGGGTCGCGCAGCAATATCCCGTCCCGGCCGATCTGGTCGGAGTTGCTGCCCACCAGCACCTCGTTCGGCAGGGCCAGCACATCTCCACGCTTGAAGCTGGCATCGGCTTCACTGCTTACCACCCGCAGCCGACCGGCCGCGGCCTTCAGCCCACTGCCGGCGTCGCGCCGGAAACTGCGCATCTCCCGCCGCACAGCCAGAAAGACGATCAGCAACGCCAGGTAAAAGAGGGCGATGAGCAACCATTTGCCGACAAAGAGAATCTCATTCCAGGGGATTGTCATCTTGGTGATTGCCGGACAGGGCCACTGCCGTTAGTAGTTTCACTATTCATGGGTGACATCCTGCTCTGAGGATAGGCTGGGCGCGGCCGCTACTTGTTGTGAAAAAGCAGCACGGCCACGCCGGGCGTATCCGCGCGCGGGCTGGCGCGATCAAGCGCCGCCAGGATGATCTCATCGCCATCACGCAGCAACTGCCCGCCCTGTGCAACCGGACGCCCATTGACAAACGTGCCGTTCAGAGAGGGCTTGCCGTCCGGCGTGCCGTCGAAGATGCGGCAGGTTCCGCCGGCGCACTCGATATAGGCGTGCTGCCCGCTCACCAGCCGGCGTTCAGCGACCTCCTCGCTGGAAACAGTGATATCGCAGCTCCGGCTCCGGCCCAGGATGTTTCTGCCTGCTTTCAAGGGGTAGGCCGCGCCTTCGACAAGCAGCCAACCATAGCCGGCCGACTGTACCGCCATGGTCGCGCCGGTGGGCGGTTTCTGCGCTTCAGCCGCGGGGCCGGCTTCAGGCCGGGCAGCCTGCGGCTCTCGCTGCACCTGGGCTTCGATGCGGATCTCGTCAGTGGGTAGTCCGGCGTCCGACCTTAACTGCACCTGCACCGGCCCGCCAAAACGGTATTGCTTACGCCCCTGCCGGCTATTGGCCGTATTCAAGTCCTGCAAAAGCTGCTGTCGCCACTGTTCGCACAGGTCAGCGGCGATCGGCTCAAAATGGGCCGTATACTGCTGCTGATTGACCACCACTGCATAGACATTCGGGGCCACCTTGCCGTAGCGGGCGTCCTCCAGGTGGTTCCGGCGGTTGAGCAGCACCGCCTTTAGTTGCTTGCTGACATCAGCCGGGCGGACCCCGACCTGTCGCCGCCATCCCCGAGGCAATTTGCTCAACACGATTTGCACCGGCGACGCCGATGCAGCAGCCGGGGCGGGAGCTCCCGAGTCCGCCGCAAGCAAGTGCGACGCTAGCCGGCTGACTGCCAGGTCATCTACCGGCGCGTTCTGCGCCCCCGAGCGGCGCAGGTACTCCGCCACCTGCGACGCGTTTGACAATAACGGCGAACGGTCCTCGACGCCTTCGGGGTTTGCAACGCCCAACCAGCAGGCGTAGACCGGGATCACCGGGTTCATACTGGCGAGTTGCTGACGGCGCAACACTTCCCGCCCTAGTTCCCGTGGAGGCAGCGTTATGTGCGCGCGCTCCACGTTCACCCCCACCAGCATTGCCGAATTGGTCAGCAAGATGAGGTCGGTGATGGCGTCTTTGCCTTCCGGCGTGCGCAATTTCAGGCCGGTCAGCAGCGTCAAAGGGGCCGGATAACCCGTCTGCAGTGCGCGAGCAATGTTTTGCACTGCCGGGGCTACTTCGGCGTGGCCCTCATGCCAAAGATGTTCGCTTCCAATTCCCATTGATCTTCCAGCGCCCAGGGGAGCGAGCGAGCCGTTCACAGTTCCCGGCGCGGGCAGAATCTCAAGCGGTCGAGGCATTTTATTCTGCATCATCTCGCCTGAGTGTACTCCGTTTCAACGGAGCGTAACGTAGCACAAGACGCAGCGCAGGGCAATCGTTGTCCCACCGTCTTTCAGGCGTCAACCTGAGCCTGAGAAGCCGGCCCATTTCGCGGCAGTTCGGCACTGTCTCCAAATACAGCCCTGTGGCCGCCTCCTTTCACATCGTCTGGCGAACATACGTTCTGCATGCTATACTTCCCACATCTCAACACCACCTGACGCCGCCATGTACTTACCCTCCACTCCCCGCCCACGCCCGTTGCCGTCCCGCTCCTCTCCTGCTTCTGCTGTTTTCGGCGAGGCGATAATTTACACAAACTTGATCATCTTGAGCACCTTGGCCATCTTGGGTGGCCCCAATAACTCGTCCACATTGCCGGCCGTGCGTCCAGATTCGGGATTGCCGGCAGTCCGCAGACAACTACTTGGCTCATTGACAGCAATGCAATACACTGACCGTCGGCAATTCTTCACGCGATTGAAGAAGGCGCTGTGGGCCGACCAGGGAACCACCGATGTCTGATGCACCCGATCCATCCCGGCTACCAGTATTTACCATCGGCTACGGCAGCCGGGAGATGGCCGGTTTTCTGCGCGTACTGCAGGAGCACGAGATTGCGTTCCTGATCGATGTGCGTTCCCGGCCCTATTCGCGCTACAAGCCCGACTTCTCCAAAGAAGCGTTGGAGGCGCATCTGCGGGCCGCCGGCATCCGCTATGTTTTCATGGGCGACACCCTGGGCGGGCAGCCGGATGACCAGGGTTGCTACGATGAACACGGCAAAGTTTCTTATGAAAAGATCCGGCAGACTGCGTTCTTCGCGCAGGGTATCGAGCGCGTCCGCGCTGCCTGGGAGCAGCAGTTGCGAGTAGCACTAATGTGCAGCGAAGGCAGGCCGGAAGCCTGCCATCGCAGCATGCTTATCGGCGCTGCCCTGAAAGACTTCGGCATTGAGCCGGCGCACGTAGATGAGAACGACCAGCTTGTAGACCAACAGACGGTAATGAATCGGGCCAGAGGTGGCCAACTTAGCCTGTTCGAAGACGAGCCGGCCCGGCAGACATCGCGCAAGCGCTATCGCAGCGCCGAGTAGCGCGCAACCCATGGAGGAGTCAAACCACATGTTTCCCCAGATTGTGACAATCGGCGTCTACGGCAGTAGTGAGGAAGCCTTCTTTCGCGCATTACAGGAAGCCGGCGTGGACACGTTTTGCGACATTCGCCAGCGCCGGGGCGTGCGGGGCAGCGAATACGCCTTCGTGAACAGCACGCGATTACAGGCCCGGCTGGCCGAAATGGGCATCCGTTACCTGCACCGGCGCGATCTCGCCCCCACGCCGGCGATTCGCGCCCAACAACACGCCGCCGACAAGCTTGGCAAGACTGCCCGGCGTCAGCGTGCGCAGCTCGATCCGCGGTTCGTCGCCGCCTACGAGGCCGAGATTCTCGCCGGCTTCGACCCCGCCGAGTTCTTGGCAGCGCTCGCTCCCAGCCGGGTGGCTGCCCTCTTCTGCGTGGAGCGAGATGCCGCCGCCTGTCATCGTTCGTTGTTAGCCGCTCGCCTGCACAGGGAAGCCGGCGTAGAAGTGGAGCATTTGCAGCCATGAAAGTCGTTATCGTCGCCAAGACCAGGATGGGCAGCGCGGCCTGCATCGGCGGCCTCACCTTTGCCGGCGAAAGCGTGCGCTTGATCGCCGCCGACAGGGACAACAATGATCACGCCGGCATGGAGTACGAAGTCGGCGATGTCTGGGATGTGCAGGCGACGCCTGACCCGGTGCTCATTCCGCCGCACATTGAAAACATCATTGTGCACGAGAAGCGCCGTTTGCCGGCGTTGGACGACCTGCCCGCCTTTGTCCGGCAGCACATGCCGCCCCGGGTCGGCGGCCTGGAGGAACTATTCGAAGGGCTGACGCAGGCGAATCGCCAGGGCTCGCTATATATCGCCAATCAGACCGGCCTCCCCTCCTTCAGCACGATGTTCTGGCAACCGGATCAGCCGCTGGCAATAGATGTCGAAGGCAAGCGCATCCGCTATTGCTACCCGGCCGGTGACGGCGGCAAGAAGCTCACCTTTGTCGGCTTTCAAGAGCCGCTGCCGGAGTTGCCGACGGGAACGCTGCTGCGCGTTTCGCTGGCGCATTGGTGGCGTCCCACCGACCGGCCTGACAAGGAGCTGCGCTGTTACGTGCAGCTATCCGGCTGGCTGTTCCCGCAACAGATGTATTGGCCGGCTCCGTACCTGGACCTGGATGAGGAGCCGTACTTTGACCCGGCCACGCTGCCTGAGCCGGCGCCACCGCCAATGTCGGCGCCGTTGCCTGAGCCGACCCGCTACACATTCGGCAGGCCGGAGTCACCGGCTGACAAACCCGCGCTGGAAGACGCCTACGTCACGCTGTCCAAGGTGTTCGGCTTTGACTCCTTCCGCCCCTTGCAGGAGGAGATCATCAGCCGGCTGCTGGAAGGGCAGGACACCATCGCCATCATGCCCACCGGCAGCGGCAAATCGCTATGTTACCAGTTGCCGGCGCTGCTCTTTCCCGGGCTGACCGTCGTGGTATCGCCGCTCATCGCCCTGATGCAAGATCAGGTGGACGCCCTGCGCCAGATGGCGATACCGGCCAACTTCCTCAACAGCACGCTGGGCTATTCCGAGTACCTGGATGTGAAGAGCCAGGTGTTGGCGGGGAGAATCAAGCTGCTTTACGTGGCGCCGGAGACGCTGCTGAGGCCGGAAACGTTGGCGATGTTGGACATGTGTCGCGTGGAGTGCCTGACAGTTGATGAAGCCCATTGTATCTCCGAATGGGGGCATGATTTCCGGCCGGAATACCGGCAATTGCTGAACGTCCGCCGGCGCTACCCCAAGGCCGTCTGCCTGGCCCTGACCGCCACCGCCACCCCGCGCGTGCAGCAGGATATCGCCGGATCGTTGCGGATGGCGCAGGCCGAGATGTTCATCGCCAGTTTCGACCGTCCCAATCTCTTTCTGAGCGCTTCGAGCCGCACGGACGAGACACGGCAAATCATGTCCTTCCTGGAGGGACGCAAAGGGCAGGCCGGGATCATCTACTGTCCCACCCGGCAGGGGGTGGATGACACCGCCGCGTTCCTGCAATCGCGCGGCTGGGAGGCGTTGCCCTATCACGCGGGCCTTGCGGATGACGTCCGCAGGGCCAATCAGCGCCGCTTCATTCATGGCGACGGCGTGATCGTGGTCGCCACGATCGCTTTCGGCATGGGCATTGACAAGCCGGATGTGCGCTTCGTGCTGCACCTCGGTCTGCCGAAAGACCTGGAGAGCTACTACCAGCAGATCGGACGCGCCGGGCGCGATGGGCTGCCGGCCGATTGCCTGCTGCTGCACAGCAGCGCCGACAGCATCACGAACAGTTATTTCATCCGTCAGCAGGCAGAGGATCAGCAGGCCGGGGCTCGCCAACGGCTGAACCAGATGGTCTCGTTTGCGGAGACCGGGCAATGCCGGCGCGTCCCGTTGCTACTCTACTTTGGTGAGACGCCGGATTCTGACAGCTGCGATAATTGCGACAACTGCCGGGAGCGGGAGCAGGGAGAGCTGATTGATGTTTCTGTCCCGGCGCAGAAGTTCCTTTCCTGCGTCAAGCGCACCGGCGAGCGATTCGGCGCAGCGCACGTGATCAACGTGCTGCGCGGCTCGCGGGCCGAGGCGGTCCTGAAATGGAAGCACGATCAGTTGTCCACCTACGGCATCGGACGAGAGCTGTCTGCGCGGGAGTGGCGGGGGCTGGCAGACCAGTTTGTCGTCCAGGGGCTGCTCGCGCGCGACCCGGAGCACGGCACCCTGCGCCTCACGCCGGCGGCTTATGAGGTCCTGAAGGGCAAGCCGGTCTCGGTGTATACGCCCAGAGAGGAAAAGACAGTACGCGTCAGGGAGAGGGAGGCTCTTGAGTACGACAGCGAGCTTTTTGAGATTTTGCGCGAAAGACGGCGCGAGCTGGCTGACGAGGCCGATCTACCGCCTTACGCGATCCTCCCGGACCGCACCCTGATGGAGATGTCCGTCTACTATCCGCAATCGGCGGAGGAATTGAGCGCCCTGTATGGCGTCGGGCAGTACAAGCTGGACAGGTATGGCGCGATCTTCGTGACCCTGATCCGCGAATACTGCCTACCGCGTCAGATCGCGCCAAAGCAAAAGCACCGACCGCGCCGAGATGCTGATGAGCCGGTCTCCCCTCGCACGATCAAGTATGTCCAGCTGTATGAACAGGGTCAGGCGATTGACGTGATTGCGGCAGACAACGGGGTAACCCGGCAGACGGTGGTCACTCACCTGTGGCGCTATGCGAAGGCCGGCTATCGGGTGCGCGCGGATGGACTGCGTGAGTTGCTCGCCCTGTCGCCTGCAGATGAGCAGCGCGCCAGGGCCGCCCTGGATGAGCTTGGCGCTGATTCCCTTGGCCCCACTTACTGGAATCTTCGGGAACAGGTTTCGTATGATCAACTGGCCCTGCTGCGTGCGCTGATGGCTAGCGAAACTGCGGGCGGGTAACCAGCCGACCAGCGCCCTGATTTGTTCCCTCAGCCTTTCCTGATTGCGCTCCCGCCGGCCCGAAGGTCAACGGCTGGTAGTTCCATTCAGTCAGGCTGAGCCGCTCATCCGCCCCGATATCCGGTCTCGGCCCCAGCGGACGCGGATCTCCCTCAAAATCAGCCGGCACATCCGGCAGCGAAATAGCCGCGTCCACAGCCGGCGCTTCCGGCAGCAGATGGTAGTCGCCGGCAGCCGGATTGACGAATAGCTCTGCCGGGGTGGCGATCAGCGAGTGGGCATCATAGCCGAATGCCTGCCATTCCTCCAGCTTCAGCACTGTGTTGCCGTCATCCGCCGTGATGCGGTCCATCAACACATTGTAGTCGCTCTGCAGGCCGGGAATGTCCGGTCGCTGCAGCTCTATCGATCCGCGCCAGGCGTGCTGGTTGTAGAGGATATTGCCGAGTAGCTGGTTATTAATGCACTCGGAGCCGTCTCCGGCGAAGTCCGCGATGTTCAGCGCCCAGCGGGCATCCTCCGCCTGAAAGATTGTGTTGTGCAGGATGCGGTTATCATGCGAGCAAACGGCTCCACTTTCCCGATAGAGCGAGATTCCCCCAGCGTGGTTCTCATACAGCAGGTTATTCCGCACCACCGAATGGGTGACGCTGTCCATGTTGATGCCGGAACAGCCTCCTTCCAGGCCGTTTTCGTAGATCAGGTTGTTCTCCACCAGGCCCTCGGAGATGGTCCCGTCGCCGCCGAAGGCGATGTCGCCGTTCATGTGCAGGCCGCAGAAGGCGTTGTGGTGCAGCCGGTTGCCCCGCACCACGGGTCTGTCCCCGCTGTTACTTAGGTAGATGCCGTGCTCACCGTTGTTGTAGCTTTCGTTGCCCTCAATCAACACGTCGTCCACATAAGCGGTGAATATGCCCGTGCTGCTGCTCTCCCAGCCGTTATCGTGTACCCGGGTATCGCGGATGATCAGGTGGTGGGAGTGTTCGCCTTCATTGCCCCGCAAGTCTATCCCCCAACCCGGCGCGCCGGTCACCTCCAGGCCGGAAACCACCCAGTAACTGACCGTTCCTGATCCTTCCCAGGTCTCCAGCTCCAGGGTGCTGTCGTGACGGTTATCGGGGCCGGGGCCGTCCAACACCGGCTGCTCGTTCGGGGCCGCGCTCAAAGTCAGCCAATTCTCGGCTGTGCCGGATTGCTCGATCCGCGCCCCGGCATATCGGCCCGCGTGTATCCAGATAGTGTCTCCCGGCGACACGCTGTCCACCGCGTGTTGGATGCTGGCCCAGGGCGAGGCCGCGCTGCCGTCATTGGCGTCGCTGCCGGCCTCGGCTACGTGGTAGACGTTGCCGGCTGCGTCCTTCAGTTCACTAGACTCACTGTCGACGGTCGCCGACCCCGCGCAGGAAACGAGAAGGAGGATCAGGATCACCCACGTCGTCATAGACCGTTCAGTTCGCATGATCTCCAGCCGGAAAATGCGGCGCGGCGGTCAGCCGGTTACAAGCGTTGCATAGGATAGGGGCGGGGCAAGTGCCGCAGTGCTCAGTCGCGCGGTTCGGTCACGCGGCGCACAAGCAGGATCATCACCACAAAGAGCAGGAAGAAGGCCAAGGCCATGAAGGCTATCGCCACCCCGAGCGTCCAGTCTGACATCCAGCTGCTCTCAATCTGATTGCTCACCCCGTTGGGAGGGAGCGGTTGGCCGCCTGCCGCCGACGCCAGCTTCGCGTCGGTCAGCGGAGATAGCGGCGTCGGCGTGGCGGCAGGGAGTGCAGCCGCCAGTTGAACGGCTTCAGCACCGGCAGACTCGCCGGGCGCGATGGGGGTAAAGGTGGGCGGATGGCTGGTCGGCGTCGGCGGCGGTAGGGGAGTCGGCCGGATGTAAACCTCCTGGCCGATGCTCAGCACCGGACTTCCGGTAAACCCGTTCAGGCTTAACAGGTCATCCACGGTCAGGCCATAAAGCAAAGAGATATCCCACAGTGTCTCGCCGCTGCTAACTACATGCGTAAGCTGCGGTGTTGACGTCGGCGGCAGGGGCTGACCTTCTGCCAGCCGGATAGTAACCACGTCACCTGGCTCCAATAAGGCGTCTTCCGCCATACTGTTGAACCAGAGAAAGTCATCCAGACTGATCCGAAAACGGGCGGCGATTGTCCAAGCGCTGTCGCCCCTGCGCACGGTATATGTAGTGGGCGGCGTCGGCGTCGGCGGGGCAGCCACCCCTTCCGGCCAACGAATGGTCAACATGTCGCCGGGATTGATCACCGAATCCTCGGTCAGATTGTTGAAAAGCAGTATGTCCGCCAGCGGCACTTCATAGCGCGCCGCAATGGCCCACAGCGACTGCCCGTCTCCAACAGTATGGACAATAGAGCCGTCCTCACGCGGCGCACTGAGGGCAAGCGGAGCCACAACGAACAGCTCGTCCTCCTGCCGGGCGGCAGTCGTCTCCGGACCCAACGCAGCCGCAGCTTCGGCCCTCTGATGACCCGCAACCAGCACGTAGAAATTCTGATCGGCCCCATCGACAAAGTTTTGGGCAAAGCCGATGCCCACCTCATTGTGTTGGTTGGAGATGAGCGTGTTGAAGTGGCTGGGGCTGTTGATCCACCAGGTGACGCCCTGTTGGGGGGTCAGGCCGGTGCCGCCTACGATGTTTTCGGCAACAAAGCCCACGTAGCCGGCAGCGTTGGCGCGCGATTGCGGCGTTGACCCGCCGGCTCCAGTGTGGCTATACAGGCCGGTCGAGGCCATCCAGTTAGCGTGGTTCTGGGCGGCAGCGCTGAGCGCCGCGTTCACGGTATAAGGGGGCAGGCCGTAGGAGGCCCGGAATGCATTTACCTCGTTGAGCACCGCTCCAGTGGGCGATTGAGCCAGCGCCTGCCGAGGTGCAATAAAGCTCCCATGCGTGGCGACGAGCATGAGAACGACAACAAGGACAATGCGACGTCGCGCTAACATCACTGCAACTATAGCAACAAGTCGGCGAGGGGCAAATTAGAGCGCGGCGCCTGCGCTGCCACGCCGGCCGGGCATTCTGCAGCAATTCCCACAAAACGCCCGGCCGTCAGCAGGGTCTATCGGCGACGGTCGCGGCCGCCGCCGCGACGGTCACCGCGCCGGTCGCCGCGATCACCGCCGCGTCCCCGGCCACCGCCGTTGCCAATGGCGGCATCCCGCGCCCGAGCCTCTTCCAGCGTCAGCCCTTCCAGGACGGCGCTGCGGGAGAGACGAACCTTATCGCTGTTGGGGTCAATGTCCGTGACCATTACCATGACCTCATCGCCCAGCTTCACAGCATCTTCAACGCGCTCAACCCGAGAGGAGGAGAGCTGTGAGATATGTACCAGACCATCGGTGCCGGGAGCGATCTCGACGAAGGCGCCGAAATCGGTAATGCGCACCACTTTGCCGGTGTAGATCTTGCCCAGTTCCGGGCCGGTAGTAATGTCGCGGATGGCCGCCATAGCGGCATCCCCTTTCGCGCCATCCACCGCCGCCACAAAGACTGTTCCGTCCTCCTGAATGTCGATGGAGACTTCGAAACGCTCCTCCAGCGAGCGAATGGTGCTGCCGCCCTTGCCGATCAAGGCTCCGATCTTTTCGGGGTCAATGTGAATGGTCTCCATGCGCGGGGCCCACTGATTGAGCGTTTCTCTCGGCCCCGGCATGACCGCCGTCATGGAGTCCAGAATCTTCATCCGGTCCAGACGCGCCCGCTCCAGAGTCTCCGCCATGATTTCGCGTGACAGGCCGGTGATCTTGATGTCCAGCTGCAACGCGGTAATGCCTTCGACACTGCCGGCGATCTTGAAGTCCATGTCTCCAAGGTGATCCTCGATCCCCTGGATATCGGTCAGGATGGCGTAGTCCGCGCCGTCGCTGACCAGACCCATCGCCACGCCGGCGACCGGTCGGGCGATGGGCACGCCACAGTCCATCAACGCCAGGCTTGAAGCGCAGACGCTGGCCTGGCTGGTACTTCCGTTGGAGGACAACACTTCCGACACGACACGAATCGTATAGGGGAAGGCGTCCTCGGCCGGCAGTACCGGCAGCACGGCGTTTTCGACCAGCGCGCCGTGGCCGATCTCGCGCCGCTTCGGACCCCGCAAAGGCCAGGTTTCACCCGTGCTGAAGGGCGGGAAATTGTAATGGTGGATGAAGCGGCGGATATCTTCGGGATACAGGCCGTCCAGTTTCTGCGCCTCACGCGGAGTGCCCAAGGCGGTGATGGACAGCACTTGCGTCTCACCGCGACGGAACAAGCCGGAGCCATGCGCGCGCGGGCTGATGCCCACCGCCGACGATAACGGACGGATGGTAGTATAGTCGCGCCCATCAGGCCGGATGCCGTCGCGCAGAATGCGCCGGCGAACTTCCTTCTTGTGCGTCTCAGAGATCACGGCCCGGATAGCCTTCGGGTCGACATATTCGCCGTCGGCGGCCTCAGTCAGGAAGCTGTTGACGATCTCTTCGCGCAACGCTTCCATGGCTGCATTGCTCTCATGCCGATCCGTATTGGCGACCACGATCTGTCGGATACGATCCCCCAGTCGCGCTCGCACCCGCTCAGCCAGCGCCTCGTCCGACTCTTCCACAATGATGGGGGCCTTCTCTTTGCCGACGGCTGCTCGCATTTCCAATTGCAGGTCAATCAGCGGCTGAAGCGCTCTATGCCCAAACTCAAGCGCTTCGATCAGCAGAGATTCCGGCACCTCATTGGCGCCGGCTTCCACCATAATGATCGCGTCCCGTGTGCCGGCCATTCGCAGGTCCAGCGTGCTGTCCGCCATCTGGGGAATCGTCGGCGCGGCTACAAATTCGCCATCAATGCAAGCGACCCGCACCGCCCCGATGGGGCCGTTCCAGGGGATGTCGGAAATGGTCAGCGCCGTGCTGGCGGCATTGACGGACATGATATCCAGGTGATGTTCGGCATCAGAAGAGAGCGTGGTGACGATTACCTGCACTTCGTTACGCATGCCGTCCGGAAACAGCGGGCGCAGCGGCCGGTCGGTCAGGCGGGCCGTCAGGATCGCCTCGGTGGAGGGTCGCCCCTCCCGCCGGAAAAAGCTGCCCGGGATGCGGCCGGCCGCGTACATCTTCTCTTCGAAGTCAACCATGAGCGGGAAGAAATCCAGCCCCTCGCGAGCATATCGCGACATGGTTGCCGTCGCCAACAGCATGCTGTCGCCGACGCGCATGGTGACTGCTCCACCGGCCTGTATCGCCAGCCTGCCGGTGGTCATCGTCACCGTGTGCCCGCCAACCACTGTGGAAAAAGATTGTTCATTATCCATTTGTTCGTTCCTCCATTGGGAATTGATGGGCGTCACGCAGCCGGCAATAACCCTGTGCGGCGCGGGTGTACGCAGCTATCCGGGCGCGCCTCAGCCATTGCCCAAGGGCAATGACCGCCACGCGCATGATGCCTGCGATACTGACGAATTGTCACGTCACTATGACGCCCTGGGGGAGAATACGAGCGAGGATTAGGGACTGGAGCCTGAATCGTAAGCGCTTACGATTCAGGCTCCAATTCCTAAACCCAACCGCAGCTCGTGCCGTCCCTCTTACTAATAACAACATTGCGCGCAGGCGTAAACCTGCGCGCTCAAAGTGACTTTCTTAACGGCGCAACCCAAGCTCGGCCAGAATGGCCCGATAGCGATCGGGGTGCTGCTTACGCAAATACGCCAGCATCCGCCGGCGCTTGCCGACGAGCTTTAACAGCCCTCGGCGGGAGCTTTCATCGTGCCGGTGTTCGCGCAGATGATCCTGTAATTGCTTGATCCGCTTGTCAAATAAGGCAATCTGGACTTCCGGCGAGCCGGTGTCCGTGTCATGATGAGCAAACTTCTCAACCAATTCGGCCTTGTCGACCTGTGATAAACTCATAGCGTCCTCCAACTAAGTTACCGTTCAAGCCCAGATAGCCGTCGCGCCGATTACGTCGAACTTCCGAGCCAGACTGCCGGCAATTATAGCGGAGAAGCCGACCAGCGCAAAGCCACTTGTCTTGCGCTGATCTTGCTCACCACAGGCTCATGCCGGCCGGCTAGGAGCGCTGGATGTGACCGAGGAACTCCGCACGCACGCGCTCATCCTCTTTGAAAGCGCCCAACAGCGCGCTGGTAACCATGCGCGGATGCTCCTTCTTCACGCCGCGCATCATCGAGCACATATGTGAACCTTCTAGCACAACTGCCACGCCCTGCGGTTGCAGCACCTCGTCCAGGGCCTCCGCGATCTGGCGCGTCATTCGTTCCTGCACCTGAAGCCGGCGGGCAAACATCTCCACGATGCGTGGTATCTTGGACAACCCAATCACCTTGTCCGTTGGAATGTAAGCTACATGCGCCCGGCCGTAAAACGGCAACATATGGTGCTCACACATGCTGAAGTATTCGATATCGCGGACCAGCACCATCTCCTGGTACTCAACGTCAAACAGGGCGTTGTTGACCAGGGCGTCAATGTCTACCCGGTAGCCGGACAACACTTCGTCGTACATACGCGCGATGCGATCGGGCGTGCCGGCCAGACCCTGGCGATCGGGGTCTTCGCCGACATTCTCCAGAATGGTGCGTACGGCTTCCTCGATGGCCAGCTTGCTGGGGGTTGCCGCTAACGATTTTACGCTATGACCGTTGCCGTTGTGGTAGCCGTTATGATACCCATTCAGCCTGGGGAGTGAACCGTTGGTTGTGTTTAACTGCTGCATCTCAATACTCCTTCCGTTATCTTTGCACATCTCTTACTATTGACGCCGCTTATGATGGATTTCTTAGCCCGGCGCGTTATCCTTGACACAATTACACGGGTATCATATCATATGCACAGATTTTGTCAATATATTATCAAATATTGGTCAATAGTTGCTTATTGGCCGATAAGGAAACGGTAAAACGCCAATGAGCATCGTGGAGCTCCATCATCTCGGTAAGACCTTTCAGGAAGGGAATCAGACCCGGCTGGTGCTTTCCGATCTCAACCTGGCTATAAACGAGGGGGAGTTTGTCATCCTGTTGGGCAAGAGCGGCAGCGGCAAGAGCACCTTGCTCAATCTGATCAGCGGCATCGAAAGGCCTACCACCGGCGAAGTATGGGTCAACGGTGTGAACATCACTCGCCTGCGCGATCAAGATAGAACCCTGTTCCGCCGCGACCACATCGGCTTCATCTTCCAGTTTTTCAACCTGATCCCCACACTAAACGTCCTGGAAAACGTCACCTTGCCTTTGGAGTTGGCCGCGGTAAGCGACCGCCAAGCGCGAGAAACGGCTACTCACTTACTGGCAGGTGTAGGCCTGGTCGACCGGCTGAGCAGTTTCCCCGACAAACTGTCCGGCGGCGAACAGCAGCGGGTGGCCATTGCCCGGGCGCTCGCCGCCGACCCTCTGTTGGTTCTTGCCGATGAGCCGACCGGCAATCTGGACGAAGACACCGGTCGGCATATTATTGAACTGTTGCTACGCATGACTCGGACCGCCGGCAAGACGCTGCTGATGGCCACGCACAATCCTGAGCTGGTCCCGCTGGCCGACCGGGTGATCCGGGTTCACGACGGCGCTGTCATCGAGACCTTTGCCGGCCCACACGGCCCGGCAGCGGACAACCCGGCCAATGGACAGGCACGACCGGCCGAGCTGCCGTTGCCGGCAGCGGCCCAGGTTTTCGCGCACCTGTCATCGGGGCAGACAACTGATGGCGGCTGACTCGCTCCAGCCTCGTTACCGAGCGCCGGCCCACGACCGGCCGTTGTGGCGCACCGCCTGGCGGCGATTGCGCCGGCGACCGCTGCAATATCTGCTCTTCATCTTCGGCGTGGCCCTCGGTGTAGCGATGATGGTCTCCATAGATTTGGCCAGCGAGTCGGCCGGGCGGGCATTTGAGCTGTCCACCAGCGCGGTCACCGGCAAAGCCACGCACCGGCTGGTGGGCGGGCCGGCCGGCTTTGACGAAGAGATCTATCGCCGGCTAAGGGTCGAAGAAGGTTTTGACTCTGCCGCGCCTGTGGTCGAAGGCTATGTGATGGCGCGGGAACTAGGAGCTCAGCCGCTGCGCTTAGTAGGCGTCGATCCCTTCGCCGAACCCCCCTTTCGCACTTATCTGAGCGGCGGCGATATTGGCGCGTTGGCCGGTCTGCTGGGCACGCCCAATGGGATAGCGCTCTCTGAACCGCTGGCAACGCGGCAGGGCCTGTCATTGGGCGATTCCTTGCGGCTGACCATCGCCGGTCGCGAGGAGACCGTGCAGATCGTCGCCCTGTTGCAGCCGAGCAATGAAAACAGCCGGCGGGCGCTCAACAGCCTGGTGTTCGCCGATATCGCCACCGCCCAGGAACTGCTCGACATGGTGGGCCGGCTGAGTCACGTCGATCTGATTGTGAACGACAGTTCGGTTCTTGCCTCGTTGGGGGAGCGGCTGCCGGCAGGGGTAGTGATTGAGCCGGCGTCCGCGCGCAGCAATGCCGTACAACAGATGACCGCCGCCTTTGAACTCAATCTAACCGCCTTGAGCCTGCTGGCGTTGGTGGTCGGGATGTTTCTGATCTACAACACGGTCAGTTTCAGCGTCGTGCAGCGGCGACCGCTGTTCGGCGTGCTGCGCAGCCTGGGCGTTACCGGCCGGCAGTTGTTTCGCCTGATTCTCGTAGAAGCCATCGCCTTGAGCCTGGTTGGTTCGTTGCTCGGCCTCTTGCTCGGCATCCTGCTGGGTCAGGGCATGGTCCGGCTGGTCACGCAGACGATTAATGACATCTATTTCGTGGTAAACGTGCAGGAGGTTGCCGTCCCCCCTGCCTCGTTGATAAAAGGGGTGGTTATCGGCGTCTCTGCCGCTGTTCTGGCGGCCCTCTTGCCGGCCTGGGAAGCATTGCGTACCGACCCACTGCTCACGCTACGGCGTTCCACGCTGGAAGGCCGCACCCGCGCACTGCTTCCCTGGCTGGTCGTCGCCTGGGCATTGATCAGCGCGTTGGGCCTGTTGTTGCTCTGGTGGCGCGGCGTGGGCCTGGTACCGGCCTTTGCCGGCCTGTTTGCTATTCTGCTGGCTTTTGCGCTGCTCGCGCCGCCGATCACCGGCTTATTGATGCGGGTCGCGGCCGGGCCGGGCTATCGCTTGTTCGGCGTCCTTGGTCGAATGGCCCCGCGCGATATCCAGCGCTCACTGAGCCGCACTTCGGTGGCGATAGCAGCCCTGATGGTCGCCGTCTCGGTGATCATTGGCGTCTCCATCATGATTGGCTCCTTCCGGCTGACGGTCGAGCAGTGGTTGGGCGACACCCTGCAGGCAGATGTGTTTCTTGCGCCGCCCAGTCTGACTGCCAGCACGCTGGAAGGGGCGCTGCCGGCAGACGCCCTGGCCACGGCGGGTACTTGGCCCGGCGTCGCCGGGATGGTCACCGCTCAACACGCCAGCGTGATGGCCCCGGCATTCCAACGCCCGGTGGAGCTCATCGCCGTGAGTGGCGACGTTTCCGCCGGTCAACGACGTTTCGCCTGGTTGGCCGATTCCACCGAACGCGCATGGGAGCAACTGCTTGCCGGCGAGGCTGTTTTCATTTCTGAACCGCTCCTCTTGAAGGAAGAACTCCATCTGGTGCCTCAATCTGTTGTCCTGGAGACGCCTGATGGAGAGCGTTCGTTTCCGATTGTCGGCGTTTATTACGACTACGCCTCTGACCAGGGAACTATCATGATCGGCCAGGAGGTCTACCAGGAGCTCTGGCTCGACACGGCGATTTCTACAGCCGGCATTTTCGTCGAACCCGGCTACGCGCCGGAGGAAGTGGCAGCGGAGCTGACCACAGCTTTCCAGGGCCGGCCGGAGGTGGTGGTGACCGTCAATGAAGCGGTCAGGAATGAGGCGCTGGCCATCTTCGACCGCACTTTCGCCATCACCACCGCGCTGCGCCTGCTGGCGGCGCTGGTCGCCTTCATCGGTGTGCTCAGCGCATTGATGAGTCTGCAGCTGGAGCGGGCGCGAGAGATTGGCGTGCTGCGGGCTGCCGGCATGACGTTTGGCCAGTTCCGGCGACTCACCCTCTTGGAGACCGGCCTGATGGGCGTAGTGGCCGGTCTGTTGGCCATGCCCACCGGCCTGGCGTTGGCCCTGATCCTGGTTTATGTGATCAACGTGCGCTCCTTTGGCTGGACGCTGCAATTGCACCTGGAGCCGGGCTATTTTCTGCAGGCACTGGTTGTAGCCCTGGCGGCGGCCCTGTTGGCCGGCCTGTACCCGGCCAGGCGAATTGGTCGCATGGTGATTGCAGACGCCTTGAGACAGGAATAGGATATATTCTGAGAAACGCTATGAAGAGGTACTGGTTTCCCCTGCTGCTCATCGCGCTTGCCGGCGCGGTCCTGATAGGGCTGGAAAGGCGCAATCAAAACGACGCAGAAGCGGCGGCTGCTTCCCTGATCCCCCTGCTGCAGGAGGAGGACGCCGCCGGCTTTGCCCGCGCAATTGAGCCGGGGGCAATCTCGTTCCCGGCCGACCTGGGCGCTCACGACGACTACCAGACAGAATGGTGGTATTACACCGGCAACCTGACCGCTGAAGATGGCAGGGAGTTCGGTTTCCAATTGACCTTCTTTCGCCGGGCGCTCGCGCCGGCGACCCCTGCTGTGACTGAGGATGGCAGCGCCTGGCGCACCAACCAGGTGTACCTGGCCCACTTCACAGTCAGCGATGTCGCCAATGGAGATTTCTACGCCACTGAACGATTCAGCCGTGGAGCAGCCGGGCTTGCCGGCGCCCACGCGGAACCTTATCGCGTCTGGTTAGAGGATTGGTCGGCAACGGCGGTCGAGCCTGGCGTCACGCGGCTCGTGGCCGGCAGCGAGGACGTGGCCATTGACCTGGAACTGACAGAGACCATGGCCCCAATATTGCACGGCGACGGCGGTCTGAGCGTGAAGGGGCCGCAAGCCGGCAACGCCTCGTACTACTACTCGCTTGTCCAGCAGCGGGTATCCGGCAATGTACAGGTGGGCGATGAGCGTGTATCGGTAGGCGGCTTGGCCTGGAAGGATCATGAATGGAGCACCAGCGCACTCAGCGCCGGCGCGATCGGCTGGGACTGGTTCTCGCTGCAACTAGACAATGGAGGCGCGTTGATGTTCTTTGAGATCCGGCGTGAGGACGGCGGTCTGGAGCCTTATTCGTCCGGCACCTACGTCGATCCATCCGGCGAGATCGTCCCATTGACGGCCGGCGATTGGGAGCTGGCCGTCACTTCTACCTGGCGCAGTCCATACAGCGACGCAGAATACCCGGCCGGCTGGCGCATTACTGTGCCGGGGCTGGAACTGGAACTGAGCGGCGCTCCCCTGATGCCGGACCAGGAGTTGAACGTCTCTACCGTTTACTGGGAAGGGGCGAGCCAATTCAGCGGTACGCTGGCGGGCGAGCCAGTCACGGCGACAGGCTATGTGGAGATGACCGGCTACGCGCATTCAATGCGCCAACGCTTGTAGCGGTAATTGTTCAAAAGAGATTTGGCACTATGAATCGTATTGGTAGACTGGGTCTCCTGGGTGCGGGAGCGGCTGTTGGAGCGGCGTTGGTCGCTCCGCTGTTGATTCCCGTCCGGCCGATGAGCGGCAAGAAGGATCCGCGCGAGGTCGCGGATGCAGACAGCCGGTTCATTACGGTGCGAGGGATGGATGTCCATTATAAGTTGATGGGCAGCGGCGAGCCGGTGTTTGTTCTATTGCACGGCTTTCTGGCAAGTACGTACACCTGGCGTGAGGTGATGGCCCCGCTGGCCCGGCTCGGCACGGTCATCGCCTTTGACCGCCCGGCTTTCGGATTGACCCAGCGGATGATGCCGAACGAATGGGATAGCAACCCGTATACTCCACAGGCGGCAGTGGAGATTACCGTAAAGCTGATGGATGCCCTGGATATTCAACGGGCCACGCTGGTGGGCAGTTCAGCCGGGGGGACGGTTGCCCTGCAGGTCGCACGGGCCCACCCGGAGCGGGTGGACAGTCTGATCCTGGTGGACGCTGCCGTTTATACTGCCGGACCTCCCGCCTGGCTGTCACCGTTCCTGCGCTCCCCGCAGATGCGCCGGCTAGGACCGCTACTCTTGCGCAAGCTGCCGGATTGGGGGCCCCGCATGGGGCAGGTCGCCTGGTATGATCCCGATCAATACCCGGCCGAGCGCTGGACCTCCGAAGCGTCCGCTCTGGCGGTGGCAAACTGGGATTACGCGCTATGGGAGTTCGTGATGGCGCATGAGCCGCCGCAGTTAGCAGCCAGATTGCACGAAATCCGCCAACCGGCGCTCGTGATCACCGGAGACACCGACCGCGTTGTGCCGACCGCTCACAGCATTCGATTGGCGAAGGAGATACCCGGCGCGGAACTGGTGGTCATCCCGGCCTGCGGCCACCTGCCGCACGAAGAGCGACCGGAGCACTTCCTGGACGCAGTGACCGCCTTCGTAGGGTGACGAAAGGTGACTGTCACTTCAGAAAGTGACAGTCACCTAGGCCGGGTCACGGCGTGATCGGCGATGTGCTGGTGATTGGAGTGGTGCTGCTCAAGGGCACGGTGCTGCTGAACGGTACTGTCACGCTGATGGGCGGCGCCGGCGTGGGAATCGGGGGATCATCGAGCAATGCCGCCAGGTTATCCAGGCTGAACTTTGGCACCAGGTAGACGCGCGGGTCGCCCTCTTTTTGTACATAGTAGGCGTCGCCGGCCGGCGTCTCGTCACCGACCAGGAAGACGTGGCGCACAGTCCCGCCGGCCTCCATTCGCACCGCAAGGGTGATCCGGTAGGTCGGGGCGTCGAGACCGTATGCCGAAAGCGGGTTCTCATCCGGGCTCAGCGTGCGCCGGCTGGTCAGGTTGAGCAAACCGGTGACGCTGGTGTTCACCGTCTGGCTGATCGCCAGGGTAGCGGTGGGGTGCACCTGGAACCAGCCGCCGTCCGGCTCGCGCAACAGTTCGATTAGCCTATCTCCCATCTCATCACGCACCTCCAGCCGGCCGACGGTATTCATCTCCACGCCTTCCAGGAGCTGAACGCTTTCCGGCTGGGGCGGCAGCGTCGGCGTTGGTTCCGCTGTCTCTTCCTGCCTGCTGATCAGCAGCGCAATCGCCCCCACAACGAGCAGCACGACGAAGAGGATCACCACCGTGCGCCCGCTCATCTTCTGCGCCTCCGCGAGGCGAACACGGCGACTCCAATCAGACCGACCACCAATGGAGCCAGGCAGATGCTGACCAGCTGCAGCGCCGTCAACTGCGTTTGCGGGATATTGACCTGTCGCTCAATGGTCTCCCTTGGCGCCAGATCGATCGCCAATTCATCATCGGCCAGCCAGTTCATCGAGTTTGCAAAGAGCAGGCCGTTGCCGCCATAGATGACCGTTTCATTGGTGATGAAATCCGAGTCACCGATAGCGACAATTCGGCTTCCCTGCTCGTTGTTCTCACAGCTTACCGCCACCGCCAGTGGCCCGGTAGCGTCTTCCGGATCAATTTGGGCGACGCCGGCGGAGAGCAGATCGAAGCGCGTCTCACCCCAGGAGCTCTCGCTGGTGCGAACCAGTTCTGTGGTGACAGCGCCGGTTCCGTCGCCGGTATCCACCGAACGGGCCAGGACAAAGCGTGTGCCGAACAGGCGCAGGTCATCCGTCACGATCACATGCGTTCCGTAGCTGCTGCCCAGGAACGAAAGGCCGAACTCCTGCCCTGCTTGCGCAAGGTCCTGGTCAATAATGGCGTCATTGCGAAAAGTGACGCCGCACACCTGCTGCATTAGGTCAGCGACCCCGTCGTCTTCGGCCGCGGCTCGCCCTTCGCTATCTAGCGGATCGCGAGCCAGGAATAGCGCCCCGCCGCCCTCAACATAAGTGGTCAGGGCTTCTGCTTCTGCCGGATCAAGTGGCGTCTGCTGGCCGATCAGGGCGACTACGGTGGCGTCTTCCGGCACCCCGCCCTCCGTGAATAAGCTCAGCTCGGCGACCTCGAATCCCTGATCCTCAATCACCCCGACTATAGTGCCCATACCCGTTGGCTCGAAGCTGTCGATATCCAGCTCGCCATGGCCGGTGAGGAAGTAAGCTTTCTTGTCGAGCGGATTGATCACCTGACTCAGCGCCGAATGAATGTCGCTGTCGTTCAGGCTATTGGCTTTTGTGAAAACCTCATCCGGCCCCGGATTACGAACAAAGACGAGCGTGCCGGGAAAGTTCAGTTCATATTGCTCAGCCAGCACCGGATTGCTTTCCGGGTCCTGGAATTCAAAACTGACCAGGTCAGAGATTGCCTGCATGCTTTCCAGGGTATCGGCCGCCTGCTCCTGTTGAAACGCCATGCTGGGTGGATAGAAGGCGATGATGTGGATCGGTTCTTCCAGGTTCTGCAGCAGCTCCACCGTCTCGGGCAGCGGCGTAAATGCTCCCTCCTCGGTCGTGTCATAGCGCCAGTCCGGGTTTTGATAGGCGATCCAGAAGAGCAACACGGCGATTGCGGCAAACAGGATTACCGAAAGCAGCGTGGTCGAGCCGTAGCGTGTCTGCCGGCGACTGAAGAAGCGACGGACGTCGTCAGGTCGCAGCACCGCGAACAGCAGGAGCAGCAGCGCGCCGCTCAACAGCAGCGCGTTGGTCAGCAAGTCGAAGCGCCGGGTGATCAGGTAGGACAGCGCGCCCAGCGCCAGCAACAGCAGGCCGATGAAGGGGAAAAAGGGAGCGATTCGATCGAAGAACGTTTTCATTGCATGCCTCAAAGAGCTATCCAGCCCAGGAGCGCGTCATATCAGGTGAAGTGGCTAACGCCAGCGCCGGCTCTCCAACACCCTGGCAGCGGCAAAGAGCGCGATCGCCGCCACGATAATGTAGTAGAGAATGTCCGCCACGGTAACCAACCCGTTCAGGAAGCCTGACAAATGGCTCTGCATGGACATCTCGTTGAAGATGGTGCTCAGGGTCGGCACGACAGTGAAGAAATCAGCCGGGATCGCCATCAGGTAGAGAACCAGGTTGATGCCGGCGGCGATGATCAGGGCGTTGATCTGGTTTTCGGACATCGCCGAGGCCAGCACACCGATTCCGACCAGCGCAGCGCCCCACAACATGGCCCCGATGTAACCGCTGACAATTGGGCCTACATCCGGATTGCCGAAGCGGATCAACAGGATGGGATATATCAGCGTGAATAGCAGCACAAAGAGGTAAAAAATGAAGCCGGCTAGCCACTTGCCGATCACCACTTCCATATCTCGAACAGGAAAGGTCATCAGTAACTCAATTGTGCCGCTCTGTTGCTCTTCCGACAGTAAGCGCATGGTGACCGCCGGCAAAGTGAAGATAGACAGAAAGGTAAAAGTGCTTAAGATGCTGGCGACAGTTGGGGGCGGCCCGCCCTGGATGACGGGAAAGGAGATCTGGGCGGCAAAGATGAAGCCCGTGATGAAGAGCATGACGATGGTAAAGACATAGGCAATGGGTTGCACAAAAATCGCGCCCAATTCGCGGCGAGCGATGATCCAGGTGTTAAGCATCTTCGTCACTCCTTTCGCCTTCCGGCTCCGTTGACTCCTCGTCGGGTACAGCAGCCTCGAGCGCCGGTCCAGTGGACCGTATCGCGGCCGACATGAGTCCCTCCTCAGCCTCGCCCTCAACAATCTCCGTTCGCGAAGCTTCCGCTTCTCGCAGCTTGTCGAGAAAGACCGATTCCAGGCTGATCTGATCCACGCTCAGTTCCAGCAGCCCCCAGGCTGAGTTCACAGCCATCTCGGCCACCGCCGTGCGCGTGTCATCTCGGCCGGAGAAGGACAGGAGCAGCTCTCCGCTTGTCTGCCGGCGAATGTGATTCACCCCGTCAATACGATGAAGCCGGTCAATGACATCGCCGGAAGGGTCTGCCAGCCGGACGCTCATCATCATCTCGCCCCGCTCACCCACGATGTCCGCCAGCGGCATGTCCGCCCAAATACGGCCGTCAATAATCATGATTACCCGGTCGCAGACCTGCTCAACTTCGCTCAGAATGTGCGTGCTCAGCAGGATGGTATGCCGCTTGCCCAGCTCCTTAATCATCTCGCGCAGTTCAACCACCTGCCGAGGGTCGAGCCCGATGGTCGGCTCATCCAGGATGAGCACATCGGGGTCGTGCAGCAGTGTCTGAGCCAGGCCGACCCGCTGGCGCATACCTTTGGAAAGCTTGCCGATGTAGCTTTCGGCGCGGTCAAGCAGATTAACTGACTCCAGGACATCATCCACTCGATCCCACAGATTCTCCAGCCGGCGAATTCGGCCGACAAAGGCCAGGTATCCTTCCACAGTCATTTCCGGGTATAGGGGAATTGTCTCGGGAAGATAGCCGAGGCGCTGGCGGGCAGCGATAGAGTCGGAAAGCGTGTTGAAGCCGGCGATGTAGGCCGCACCGGCAGTCGGCGGCATAAAGCCGGTCAGGATGCGCATGGTCGTGGTCTTGCCGGAACCGTTCGGCCCCAGGAAACCGAC
>CAZIKT010000030.1:0-33789 GCA_964539885.1 uncultured Ardenticatenaceae bacterium
CGATGGTCCCTATGTTGGCATGAGGCTTATTCCGCTCAAACTTTACTTTACCCATTACCTGTCCCCTTGCTTCTCACTAAGCTTTTGCTGTCTACGTCAGGCACTATCTCGAAATCTATCGTCGACTCATTCAGCCGGCGCTCGCCCAATTAGCGCGAACTGCTCCCGTGCAGCACCATATTGGTGACACTGTCAGGCACCGGCGCATAGTAGCTCAATTCCATTGTGAATGTACCGCGGCCCTGCGTCATGGAGCGCAACCGTGTGGCATAACCAAACATCTCGGCCAGTGGAACGTGCGCCTTGATCGACTGCACGCCGGGCGTACGCAACTCCATGCCGTCAATCATTCCCCGCGAGGCGGACAGGTTGCCGATTACGTCGCCGGTGTACGATTCCGGCGTCACCACCTCGACAGACATGACCGGCTCGAGCAACACTGGCCTGCCCTTTTGCACAGCCTCTTTCAACGCCATTGAGCCGGCGATCTTGAAGGCTACTTCGGAGGAATCTACCTCATGGAATGAGCCGTCCACCAGAGAGACTTTGACATCCACAACTGGATATCCGGCCAACACACCGGTCTCCAGCGCCTCTTGTATACCCTGGCTGGCAGGCTTGATGAACTCCTTCGGAATCGCGCCGCCGATAATCTTGTCTTCAAAGGTGTAACCGCTGCCGGGTGGCAAAGGCTCCACATTGATAACGACATGGCCGTATTGTCCTCGGCCGCCGGTCTGTCGAACATAGCGCCCTTCCACAGCGAACACCGGCTGTGTGATAGTCTCGCGATAAGCCACCCGCGGCTTGCCTACATTGGCCGCCACCTTGAACTCGCGCAACATGCGGTCAATCAGGACCTCCAGGTGCAGCTCACCCATGCCATACAGGATAGTCTGCCCTGTCTGGTCATCTGTCCGCACCTGAAACGTCGGGTCTTCTTCTGACAGGGCGCGCAAGGCAACACCCATCTTATCCTGATCCAGGTTAGTCTTGGGCTCAATGGCCGTTGAGATAACCGGTTCCGGGAAGACAATCGCCTCCAGGATGATCGGGCTCCCGTGCGTGCAGAGGGTATCGCCGGTGAAGGTACTCTTCAATCCCAGCGTCGCCGCAATGTTGCCGGCTGTCACTTCCTGCAGGTCTTCTCGGTGATCCGCATGCATGCGCAGGATGCGACCTACTCGCTCTTTGCGGTTCTTGGCGCTATTCAGCACATTGTCGCCGGTGCGCAGCACGCCGGAGTAGACCCGGAAATAAGCCAGACGCCCGACATACGGATCGGTCACGATCTTGAAAACTAGCGCGGAAAATGGCGCATTGTTATCTGCCGGCCGACTCTCGAGCTCGCCGGTAGCCGGATTGTGCCCCTCAATCGGCGGGACATCCAGGGGAGAAGGCAAATAGTAAACCACGCCATCCAACACCCGCTGAATCCCCTTGTTCCGCAGAGCGGAGCCGCAAAGGACCGGGGTCACCATGCTGCTGATTGTTGCCGCTCGCAGCGCGTGGCGCAGCTCGTCTGCCGTTATCTCCTCTTCATCGAGATAACGGGTCATCAGCTCATCATCTGTCTCGATGATGTTCTCGACGATTACGTTCCTGGCTGCCTGCGCCTTGTCCACATAGTCATCCGGAATGTCTACCTGGCGAGCACGCGCTCCCAGGTCTTCCTCATCCCAGATGAAGGCCTCCATGGTCAGCAGATCAATAATGCCCCGGAAATCGCTCTCGCTGCCGATCGGCAACTGAATCGGGACGGGGTTTGCCCCGAGGCGATCCCGAATCATCTCGATGGTGCGGTCGAAGTCGGCGCCGACGCGGTCCATCTTGTTAACGAAGCAGATGCGCGGTACACGATATTGATCGGCCTGTCGCCAGACAGTCTCCGACTGAGGCTCCACGCCGGCGACCGCGTCAAAAACCACTACCCCACCATCCAGCACGCGCAGGCTGCGCTGTACCTCCGCGGTAAAGTCGATATGACCGGGCGTGTCAATAATGTTGATCTGGTGATCCATCCAGTAGGCCGTCGTCGCCGCCGCTGTGATGGTGATGCCCCGCTCCTGCTCCTGCACCATGTGATCCATCGTCGCCGTGCCGTCGTGCACCTCACCCATCCGGTGAATGCGGCCGGTATAGTACAGAATACGCTCTGTGGTTGTCGTCTTACCGGCATCAATGTGCGCGATGACGCCGATATTACGAACTTTGCTCAGATCCATGGTTCACCAGCAGGACACAATCGCTTGTGTTACCTATCTCCTAGAAACGATAATGTGCGAACGCCCGGTTCGCCTCGGCCATACGATGGGTGTCATCCTTGCGCTTCACGGCAGCGCCCTGATTCCGCGATGCATCTAACAGCTCGGCTGCCAGCTTCTCGGACATCGATCGACCACTTCGGCTGCGGGCCGCGCTCAGCAGCCAGCGCATCGAAAGGGTAACGCGCCGATAGGGCGGAACCTCGATCGGCACCTGGTATGTCGAGCCGCCGACCCGCCGGGGACGAACCTCGATTGAGGGCATCGTATTCTGCAAAGCTTGCTCAAATATCTCAATCGCCGGCCGGCTGGCACGCTCCTCGATCATGTCAAAACTGTCGTAGAGAATGCCCTGGGCAGTACTTTTCTTCCCACTTCGCATCAGGCGATTGACAAACATAGAAACATGAATGTTGTCGTATTTCAGATCAGGTTCAACTTCATTTCGTTCTGGGCGGACACGTCTCGGCATCTTTCTCTCTCCGTACGCTTACTTGGGCGTCTTGGTCCCATACTTGGAGCGGGCCTTCTTCCGGTTCGCCACGCCGGTGGAATCCAGGGTTCCGCGCACGATGTGATAACGCACGCCCGGCAGATCCTTCACACGCCCACCACGTACCAACACCACCGAGTGATCCTGCAGCGAATGCCCTTCACCCGGAATATACGCCGTCACCTCAATGTGATTGGTCAGGTGCACACGGGCAATTTTGCGCAAGGCGGAATTCGGCTTCTTGGGTGTCATGGTCTGCACACGCGTGCATACCCCGCGTTTCTGCGGTGCGCCCTTTGGCTGCCGGGTTCGCCGTTGCTTATATGAGTTATAGGTCCACTGCAACGCGGGCGCCTTGCTCTTCTTTGATTTCGTCTGACGCCCTTTTCGGATCAGTTGGTTTATTGTTGGCATAGTCTCCTCAAATTGCAGCGCCACAGAACTTCGGCGCAGCTACTTGTTCAGACAGATGGAAGGCACTCACAAAAGGGATCAGCGCCGCCTCTCGCAAGTGCCTCTCATCGATCTTCCGACAACAGAGGCCACCGGTCGCTACTCTACCGCTGGCCTCCCTATTGTTCACTTATAAACAGCTTCGTAATTCGTCGGCGCTCCAGTGCTCAGGTAATCCCTCAACACTGTCGCGCGCCGCCACATTAGAGCATTCTACGCTAACCTCATCGTCATATTAAGCGGTCCCCGGACCTTCCGGAGCCTGAGACACGAAGGGAAATTGTACCACGCGAGACGACCTTGTCAATAACTTGATCCTCCTCGCATGGGGCCGGCCAATGTTTTAAGGAACGATAGCCGCGCCTACTCCAATCGATTGTTGCGCCGCGCCAGATCGACCAGGCCTGTGCCGACCCATTGCTTGCTGCGCCGGCGATCATCCTCTTTGCCGAAACGCACAACCTCACCCGTTTCCGTGACGGCCTCCACGGCCAGGCCCAGGCTTTGCAGCTCTTTGACCAGCACGCGGAAGGATGCCGGCACGCCGGGCTCCTCGATGGGTTCATCCTTTACGATCGCCTCGTAAGCTTTGACGCGCCCCACCGTATCGTCGGATTTCACGGTCAGCATCTCTTGCAGAGTGTGCGCCGCGCCATAGGCCTCCAGCGCCCACACTTCCATTTCGCCGAAACGCTGCCCACCGAACTGCGCCTTGCCGCCCAGCGGCTGCTGGGTGACCAGTGAGTACGGGCCGGTGGAACGGGCATGAACTTTGTCTTCCACCAGGTGCGCCAGCTTCAGCATGTGCATAACGCCGACTGTTACCGGCTGCGCAAATGGCTCACCGGACTTGCCGTCCAGCAACTTCTCCTTGCCGATCGTCGGCAGGGGCACGCCGGTGGCCAGGGTGATTTGTCCGGCCAAAGCAGCCAGCCCTTGCGCGTCGGTGGCTTTTGGATCGACCTTTAGATCCTCCGGGATGTCATTCGCATGCGTTTCCAGCATGTACTGGTACCACTCATTGATGCAGGCATCAATCGCAATCTGATCGAAGGGCGCCCATTCGCCCTTAGCCAGATGTCCTCGCTCGCCGCTGAATATCTGCTCGGAATCCCAGCCACGCATGGCCAACCACTCACGGGCCACAGCTTCGCGCGCATAATGTACATCCGTCGCCAGGCGATCGGTATCATAATCCTTATCAGCCAGCCAGGAGACCACAAACAGGCGCCGAGCCAAATCGTCATCTTCCAACTGGTCGAAGTCATAGTCAACTTCCTGCAGCCAGCCCCATGCCCAATCCGAAGCGATGTCCCACGCACGATCCACCAGCCAGGCGCGGGACAGCTCAGCCATGATCTCGTGCTCGTTGGCGCCGTCAAACACCGGCGTAATAGCCCGGAAACCCAGCCGATGTGCGGCCCAGCCGAGATGCGTCTCCAATACCTGCCCGATGTTCATACGTCCCGGCACGCCCAGCGGGCTGAGGATGATGTCCACCGGCGTGCCATCCTCCAGGAACGGCATGTCCTCAATGGGCACGATCTTCGAGATCACGCCCTTGTTACCATGCCGGCCGGCCATCTTGTCCCCTTCGGAGAGCTTGCGCCGTTGCGCCACGCTGACCCGCACCATTGTCTCGACGCCTGCCGGCAAGTCGCGGTCATGTTGGCGGTCAAACACTTGCACGTCCACTACCTTACCGCGCGCGCCGTGCGGCAAACGCAGGCTGCTGTCCTTCACCTCACGCGCCTTGTCGCCGAAGATAGCCCGCAACAGCTTCTCTTCCGGGCTGAGCTCTTTTTCACCCTTCGGGGTGATCTTGCCCACCAGAATGTCCAGGTTCTTCACATCCGCGCCAACGCGGATAATGCCGCGCTCGTCTAGGTCTTTCAGCGCGTCTTCGCTCACATTGGGGATGTCATAGGTGATCTCTTCCGGCCCCAATTTCGTGTCCCGCGCTTCCACCTCGTGCTTCTCGATATGCACTGAAGTGAACTTGTCATCGCGCACCAACCGTTCGCTGATCAGAATGGCGTCCTCGAAATTGCCGCCTTCC
This sequence comes from uncultured Ardenticatenaceae bacterium, assembly GCA_964539885.1. Classification (GTDB taxonomy): domain Bacteria; phylum Chloroflexota; class Anaerolineae; order Promineifilales; family Promineifilaceae; genus JACKCB01. Next base: position 5,270 of record CAZIKT010000030.1, read on the forward strand.
CATGAAAGAAAGGCCACCACTACATCTTGCCCCAGCGCCAGCTCGCCGAACTGCGTCGAAGAGCTATCCGCCAGTACACTGCCTTTGGTCACCCGCTGTCCGCGCTGGACCTGAGGCCGCTGATCGATGCAGGTGCTCTGGTTCGATCGATTGTACTTCCGCAAGTTATAAGTGTGCGGCCCGTTCTCTTGCAGGACGACGATGGAGTCGCCGGTCACACTGACCACCTCACCGTCCGCCGCCGCCAGTACGACCTGACCTGTATTCAAAGCGGCCTGCAGTTCCATGCCGGTGCTGACGATCGGTACGTCCGGCTGCAACAGCGGCACAGCTTGGCGCTGCATGTTGGATCCCATCAGCGCCCGGTTGGCGTCATCATGCTCCAGGAACGGAATAAGCGCCGCTGAGACGCCGACGATCTGGCGCGGGGCCACGTCGATGAAGTCAATCCGCTGCACGGGCGAGATGCGAAACTCCTGGTTCCGGCGGGACGATACCCGTTTGCCCACCAACTGCCCGCGGTCGTCGACTTCGGCGTTGGCCTGGGCAATCGTGTAATGGTCCTCTTCGTCGGCCGACATATAGATGATTTCTTCGGTGATATACGGCTTTACGGCTACTTCGGTGATACCGGCTTCGCGGATCTTGGCCGCGCTTGCTTCACTGATCCGCTCGCCTGCCTTTGCCAGGATTTCGCCCGTTTCAGGATGAGCAACATCGGCCAAAGCATCGTGCTTCGTCAGTTCCTCACTTTCCGCCGCCGCCGTGTGCAAGACCCGCTTATATGGGGTCTCGATGAAGCCATAGCGGTTCACCCGGCCATAGGTTGCCAGCCGGCCAATCAGACCGATGTTCGGCCCTTCCGGCGTCTCGATCGGGCAGATGCGACCGTAGTGACTGTGATGCACGTCACGCACTTCGAAGCCGGCGCGCTCACGCCGCAGACCGCCGGGGCCTAACGCCGACAGCGTGCGCTTGTGGGTCAGCTCAGCCAGCGGATTTGCCTGCTCCATGAACTGGCTCAGTTGCGAGCTGCCGAAGAACTCACGAATGGCAGCCACGACCGGTCGTATGTTCACCAGCGCCACCGGCGTCAGATTGTCCTTGTCGCGGATGGACATGCGCTCACGCACAACCCGCTCCATCCGCCGCAGACCAACGCGCAGCTTGGCCTGGATCAACTCGCCGACCGTTTTCACGCGCCGATTGCCCAGGTGATCAATATCGTCAGCGCCCTCGCTGCCGTTGTTGATCCGGATCATGTGCTCGACCAGCCGGACCAGATCGTGTTGGGTCAGGGTGCGATGCTCTTCCGGGATCAGTTGTTGCAGCCCCAGGCGCTTGTTGAGTTTGTAGCGGCCCACGCGCGCCAGATCATAGCGCCGGCTGTCATAGAGTTGCTCGTGTAGAAACTGCTGGGCGTTATCCAGCGTCGGCGGGTCTCCCGGGCGCATGCGCTTATAGAACTCAAGCAACGCCTGTTCCTTTATCGGCCGATCAGAGTCCCAATCCGGCTCCTGCTCGATACTTCCTTGTATATAAAGATGCTCCGGGTTGGTGTCGATACTTTCAAAAAGGCGCAGCAATTCCTCATCTGAGCCTTCTTCCAGCAGGTTATTCCCTAACCCGTCATCAATGGCTGCGAGCGCCCGCAAGAAAAGCGTTATCGGCACCGTGCGCTTGCGATTGAACTTCACGGTCAGGTAATCAGTCTTGCGGGTCTCGAACTCCATCCACGCGCCGCGATCCGGGATCAACTTGGCGTTGGCCAGCGGCCTGCCGGTTACGCGCTCTTCTTCAACTTCGAAGTAGACGCCGGGCGACCGGATGAGCTGGCTGACCACCACGCGCTCGGTGCCATTGATGATGAAGGTGCCGGCAGGGGTCATCAACGGGAAATCGCCCATGAAGATGTCCTGCACGATGGGCTGGTCCAACTCGGTGCTATACAGCACAACCTTTACATTCAGCGGCGCGGCGTAACTCATGTCACGCTCAACGCACTCCTCTACCGAATACTTAGGCTCGCCAAACCAATACTTCAGATCGAAGTCCTGCACCTCAGGCCGATTGCTGGGGAAAAATAACTTCAGTTGCCCATTGAAACTCTCAATGGGCGAAATCTCATCAAACAGTTCCGCCAGACCCTCCTCGATGAAATAGCGAAAAGAGTCCAGCTGAATATCAATCAGCGTGGGCAATTCCAACGGTTCAACGTTACGAGCGTAACTTTTCTTCGAATAGGAAGCTTTGGACATTTAACCTTTCACCTGATGCTAAACAAAAGGGACGACCATCGGTCGCGCATATAAACGGACGACGCTCACCTGAAAAATACTTAGCCAGACGTACAAACCCTGATCAGCAACACTCCTTCACGTTTGACTCACTCCCCGGAAGCGCAGTGAGCGGATGGGTAGCAAACAGGCAATTATAGATGCATTTGTCTTTCGGTCAAGTTAGATTTTGATTAGACCAGGATGAGGCATCCCGGCCAATCTTCGCCTGCAGGAGTTTATGGCGTGCTGTTCTTGAGCATTGCCGGCAGGTAGCTAAATGCCGGCGGAGTCGCGTAGAAAGAGCTTTCAGCCATCACCTCCGGCCGGCCACGCTCGCTCAGCAACCAGAGGTCGTAAAGTATCTGCCCGTTATTACCAGGCGCGCCAAAGTCCGGATTATTGTCCCGTAGAAACTCTATGTACTCCTTCGACGCGGTCTGGTAAAGCAGGCGCACCACCCCATAGGCCACGTCCTCCGGCAATTCATAGGCTGTCACATCCCAATATTGACCGGCGGCATATCGATCCGGATCGGGCAGGCCGTCAGTATAGGGCGCCGCGCCGCGCTCGGAGAAGGCGTCAAAATCATATCCGCGCGGCGGAATACGGTTGTCAGAGAGGATGACGTTGTTCAACACAAAGTGGAAAGTTGGCCCCGCTGTCAATCCCAGCTCAGCCGCCCAGCCGGGAGTTAATCCCTGTTTGGCCTCATACACCTTCAGCAGCGGATCGGAGCCGTATCCTTCCAGAATACCAGTTTCGACGTCATACGCGCCGGAGGAGAAGGCCAGGTTGCCCTCCGCATCATACCCCTCCACCTGTAGCCACATGCGCCGGCCTTCTGGATAGCCGGATGGAAGCTTGTGACCGCTCTGGTTGGTGATCGTGACAGTGAGCTGATTGTCCAGTTGTAGGGCGGATAACGTGGCAGCGTTCTGCAACATGTATCGCGCGCGGTTGGTGCCGCTGATCAGGGCCTGGGCGCGCAGTTCACCCTCCGGCCCGGTGAAATTGTCGCCAAATTCGGGATGCAGGGGCAGTGTCTGAGGAATCCAGGTATTGCCGCCGGTCAAATCGTGGATGGGCATATCGTCTCGCAAGACGTAGTTACCAAAGAAGTTGCCGCCCGCGCCGGTGATCGTGCGCATGTGGCAATCCTGACAGGTGGAGACGTACGGGTCGTTCCCGCCGAACTGGGGCGCATAGATCCCGCCGGGCGTGTTGTAATCGCTCAACAGCCATTCGGAATAGGTGCGCTCGACCGGGAACAGCGTGTCCGGGTCCGAAGCCGGCGCATCCAGTTCATTGAGCATGTACTCCTGGGCCCCTTCATCCCAGCTCAATAATGGGTTGCTCACATCGTGGCAACTGCCGCACAGGGCCGCTTCCCGGTGATAGGGCGATTTCAGCGGCCATTCAGGATATTCGCCGGCGTGCGGGTTGAACAGCCAATCCTCCTGCAGGTCAAAGGGGCCGCGGCGCTCGTCGAGGGGATCGACGATGATCGCGCCATTGCCGGTAAAGGTGAGGGCGGGCGCAATCTCGTTCAGGACAATCAAGTCGCGTGGCGGGTTTTCGTCGCTATAGTAGGGATCGACCATGCGATGGCATGCCTCGCATTGCACACCCTCAAAGTCGTTGTCAATTAACGCCGAACCGTCGCTTGGCTCCGAACGCCCTTCCAGCCAGCCGGAGGGCGTGTGGCAACGCAGACAAATGTCCCCGGCAAAGCCGGCGTCGGCGTTGGCGATATCCAGGGCGGCCCAGAAGAGCGGGTCGCGCGCCGCCTGCGACATCATGCTTCCTCTCCAGGAGGTCCATGTCTCGGTCTCCGCCGGCTGGCCGGTCAGCTCGGCATAGTCAGCGTGGCAGGAACGGCAGTGTTCGGGTGACGGGATCGTGTCGGTCAGCATGCCCGGCTGCGTCCCGGGCAGGAAGAAGTCGCTCAGCGTGCTTGTGATTTGGGCGGTCGCTCGCGCGATGTTAGGATGTTCCGGCGGGAGCGCGGCGCTCGCCACAGCAGTGTCTTGCAGGCTCCATATTGACAGACCAAGTAGCAGGCAGCCAAGGACAACGGCGATGAGTAAGGGGTAGACGCGACGCATGGTTTATGACTCCTGAGAGTGCTGGCGCGGCGCACTGTTTATGCCAGAATTGAGATCGCTGAGGCTATTACATTGGACAGCCGCCGCAGATCCGCCTTGAATAACCGTGTTACACATGACCGGCACTTGCCGGGCGCTTCATTTGTGAATTCTAGCACAATACGTTTGGAAAGTGGACATTAGAGCCGGGCTCAAGAGACTCCCACGCGCGAAGTTGGCGCACTTCTACATGTTGGCGGCGCTTGTCTGGGCCGGTCTCCTGTGGGGCGCACCGGCGTTGACGGACCAGGAGACTCAGCCGGCCGACCCGCTTGACCAGCGCTTCGGCATCGTGGAGGCATTCTGGTCGCCGGAACAGGCAGCCGACCTGGGCGCCGGCTGGGAACGGATCCTCTTCTATTGGAGCGAAATTCAGCCGACCGGGCCGGACGACTGGAACACGCTACACGTATTGGAGGAATGGCTGCGCGAGGCCGACGCGCAGGGCCGGCAGGTGATTGGCCTACTGAAGCACACGCCGGAATGGGCCACCAGCGGGCCGATATATGGCGGCGTGCCGGACGGTTTGTACCTGCCGGTTGATGACCCGCAGAATCTGTGGGCCGGCTACGTGCGCCGGATCGCCGAGTATTATGGGCCGCTGGGCGTGCACCACTGGATTATCTGGAACGAGCCGGATATCGACGCTGAGACATATGGAAACGAGTTTGCCGGTTCAGTTGAAGACTACTACCAGATGGTAAAGGTCGCCTCGTTGGTAATGAAGGAGGCTGACCCGGTGGCGAAGCTGCATTTGGCAGGACTGACCTTCTGGCATGACCAGGTGGCGGGCCGGGAGCAGTACCTGGAGCGCTTCCTGCGGCTTGCGGTCGCCGATCCGCAGGCTGCAGAACACGACTACTTCTTCGACTACATTTCCCTGCACATTTACTTTCGTGTCGAGACGATACCCTGGATCGTCACCCATATCGACGAGATCCAACGCGCATATGGAATCGACAAGCCGATCTGGATTAATGAGACAAACGCGGCCCCCACACTAGATCCGCAGTGGCCGGTGGATCGGCCCGAGTTCACCGTTGACCTGGAACAGCAAGCCTGGTATCTGGTGCAGGCCTACGCGCTGGGCTTCGCCTCCGGCGCGGAGAGCATCGGCGTCTACAAATTCTCCGATGTGCTGGTTCCTCCTGGGGCGGAGACGTTCGGCCTGCTGCGGGCCGACTTCAGCGAGCGCCCGGCTTTTGCCGCCTATCAGACCGTTATCCGCTACCTCTCCAGCTTCACCGAGGTGTGGCAGCAAGAAGACCCGGCGTATTGGACCGTCGGATTCGAGCGTCCGGACGCTGATGTCAGGGTGATGTGGGCCAGACAGCCAGAATCGATTACGCTGGACGTGCCGGCGGGTACTGAACAGGCAATCCTTGTGAACGCTCTGGGAGACACGGCGTCAGTGACGGCGCAGGCCGGCAGCTTTCGGATCACACTGGACGGGGCGCGGTGCTATGATGAATGCATTATTGGCGGCCCGCCGGTGTTGATCGTGGAGGAACATGAGCAGCCGGCTCCGCCTGAGACTTCAGAAGCCACTCTTGAGAGCATAGAGGAAATTGCCACGCTCCCTCCCAGTCCGGTAATCGTCGCCAGGGAGACAGCAACGCCCGCGCCGCAGCCGACCGCTTCGGCAACGCCGCCGGCAGCGCCCGCCGCCTGGTGGCCTCCGCAGCCCGGTCTGTGGTTCCTGGCGGCTGGGGCGATCGGGTTAGTCGGGCTGCTGGCTGTGTCACTGGCGCTGCTCCGGCGGAGGTGATATCGGGCGGAGCGCCGGCTCTGATCGCCGCGTAACCACTTCTGACCCAATTTCGGTTTGATAACACGCTGTTAACACACAGATAACCAGGGCTTAAAGCATCGCTGTGACCATATGACCGAGAGATCGGTGGCAGGCGTCGGCGCCGGTGCGCTCACTGCAGCCGGGTAGTGGAGAGGCCGGAGGTGGACACGCAGCAATCGTTGACAGCGCAATGGCTAACTGATAAAACCCAGGACATGGGCGAGAAAGTATTGGTCGTGGAAGATGACGCCGCCTTGCGCGAGATGTTGACCTATAACCTGACCCGCCAGGGCTATCAGGTTCAATCAGCCGGCGACGGTTTTCAGGCGTTACAGAAGGCCAGAAGTGAGACGCCTGCGCTGATCATCCTGGACATTATGTTGCCCGGCATCGACGGCTTTGAAGTCTGTCGTCTGTTGCGCAAAGAGATCAGCGTACCCATTTTGATCCTCACCGCCCGCGATGAGGATGTCGATAAAGTCGTCGGACTGGAGATGGGCGCTGACGATTATATGACCAAGCCCTTCAGCATGCGGGAGCTATTGGCAAGGGTGAAGGCGTTGCTGCGGCGGGTGCGCTTGATCCATGAAGAAATCTCCGGCAACGGCGCCGGGGCGGTGAAGCCGGAAGAGACGCTGAACTTCGCCAATCTCATCATTGACCAGGCGCGCAGAGAGGTCAGACTGGACGGAGAGCCAGTACGCTTGAAACCCAAGGAGTATGAATTGCTCCTCTTTCTCGCCCGCAACAAGGGGATCGCCCTCTCCCGCGACTTGATCCTGGAGCGCGTTTGGGGTTGGGAATACGATGGCAGCAGCCGCACTGTGGATGTGCACGTACGCTGGCTGCGCGAGAAGCTCGAATCCGATCCGGCTTCGGCGAGACGAATTGTGACCGTGAGAGGCATCGGTTATCGTTTTGAAGGTTAGGCCCTGACAAGTATGTCAAATCGGGTTTCAGCCGGCGAGCAGCGGCGGAATGATGACCGGCAGGCGGCCTGAAGCGGTCCAGAAGGGGTATGTTCAGAAGTATCAGGTGGCGAATCGCCGTTCCTTACGCTGTACTGATCAGCGTGGCCCTGGCGATCCTGGCTGCTTACCTGGCCCGTACGGTACGCCAAAATGAGCTGAACGCCCTGCAGCAGAATCTGCTGCGTCAGGGTGGATTGATTGCCGGCATTCTGGCTCCCCGCTGGTCAGAACTGGATGAGGCTGAACTTGACGAACTGGTTCAGACCTGGTCCGAGGAGCTTCAGGCGCGGATCACAATCATCGACGCCGACGGCGCCGTTCTCGCCGACTCGCAACTGGAGCTTTCGCTGCTGGACAATCACCACGACCGGCCCGAAATTGTGCTGGCGCGGCAGAACGGCCAGGGAGCCAACATTCGTTCCAGCCAAACCATTGGGACCGAAATGCTGTACGCCGCCGTGCCGGTGACGGACCGCGACGGTGCGCAGATAGGTTATGCCCGGCTGGCCCTACCGCTGAGCGTGGTCGAGGAAATGCTCAGCCGGCTGTTACGCCCCATCCTGACCACGGCGCTGGTCCTGACCCTCGTCGCCATCCTGCTAGCGACCGTCATCGCCGAACGCACGGCCCGCCCTGTTGACCGGCTGACGAAGGCGGTCGGGCGGTTAGCCGGGGGCGATCTCAACGCCCGCATTATGGTGCACTCCAACGACGAGATCGGCCGATTGACACGCGCATTTAATGAGATGGGCGACGAGCTGCGCAACAAGGTGGATAACCTGGCCAACGAGCGTTCGCGCCTGGCAACCATCCTGGAGCATATGGCAGACGGTGTGGTAATCACGGACCTGACCGGCTTCATCCAACTGATCAACCCCGCCGCCTGCGAATTGCTGGGGATACGAGCCGATCAGGCTGCCGGGAGATCATTTGCCCAGGTTGTGCGTCACTATCGCATCATCGAAGTATGGCAGCGCTGCCGGCTGGACGGGCAACGACAGACCGAAGCCATCGAATTGGGACCGGCCACTCGCGGCGGCGAATCCCTGTTCTTGCAGATAGTGGTTACCCGCCAGACCGACCCGCAAGGCGCATCTTCGTATCTGGTTATCTTCCAGAACCTGACGCCGGTGCGCCGGCTGGAAACTGTGCGCCGGGATTTCATCAGCAACATCTCTCATGAGTTGCGCACGCCCCTGGCCTCGCTGAAGGCGGTGATCGAGACGCTGCGCGACAGCGCCATGGACGATCCCCCGGCGGCAAGAAGGTTCCTGGATATCGCCGACGTTGAAATTGATGCGCTTACACAGATGGTCCTCGAGTTGCTGGAGTTGTCGCGGATCGAATCGGGGCGCGTGCCCTTGCGCTTGCAGCCAACGTCCATGTTGGACATTGTCCAGCCGGTGGTCAGCCGGCTTAGCGCCCAGGCATCGCGCAAAGAGCTTACGCTTGTAGTTGAGGTAGACGACTCGCTACCCAGCGTATTGGTTGACAATCAGCGGATGCAGCAGGTGTTGGGCAATCTCGTCCATAACGCCATCAAGTTCACGCCTGAAGGCGGGACGATCACCATCAGCGCCAGGGAAGAAGCCGGAGCCGTGATCGCCCGCGTGGGTGACACCGGTGTAGGCATCCCGCCGGCCGACTTGAACCGCATCTTTGAGCGTTTCTACAAGGCTGACCGGGCGCGCAGCGGCGGTGGGACCGGCCTCGGCCTGGCAATCGCGCGCCATCTCGTCGAGGCGCACGGGGGTCGCATTTGGGCCAAGAGCAAAGAGGGGAAAGGGAGCAGCTTCTTCTTCACGCTGCCGGTGGCCGAGCCGCAGGCGAGTGACCCTCAGGAGCCTCCCCTGTTAACACAATGATAACAATCAATTAACCGACGCTTAACAGCGCTTTGAAAGCCCGTTAAATCGGCGGTGCTACCATCCTCTTGATTGTGCAAAACTGCACAAGAACCGTCCGGCGTTGGTTGACTGTGTACGCTGACCCGCCGTCCTGCTTAGAAGAATCATGTTGGAGGAGAAACGGATGCGTCTCAAGCTTGTTGTTATTGTAATTATTGCTGTACTGGCCCTGGTCGCCTGTAATTCAGGTGCGCCGGAGCCAACAGAAGTCGCTCCCGCCGCCACAGTGGCCCCGGCTGAAGAGGAGCCCATGGAAGAAGAGCCGACGGCAATGCCCGAAGCTGAAGAGGAAATGACCGAGGGGGCAACCTTACCGTCGGTCGATCCGCTGGCGCTAACCGGCGACATCGTTACGGCAGGCAGCTCAACCGTCTTTCCGCTATCGGAACGAATGACCGAGCGTTTCCAGGACGAGGGCTATGGCGGACAGATCACCATCGAGAGCATCGGAACCGGCGCGGGCTTCTCCCGCTTCTGTGAGGCAGGCGAGACAGACATCTCCAACGCCAGCCGGCCGATTGAAGACGACGAAGTTGCCCTGTGCCAGGCGATTGGCCGTGAACCCATTGAGTTCCGCGTCGGCACTGATGCCCTGGCAGTAGCGGTCAGCGTGGAAAATGTCTTCGCCACGGATGTTACCCTTGACGAATTGGCCCTGCTTTTCTCCACCGCTGAAACCTGGGCTGATGTACGTAGCGATTGGCCGGCAGAGCCCATCCTGCGTTACATCCCCGGCACCGACAGCGGCACCTTTGACTACTTCGTAGAAGCGGTCTTCGACGAGGATCCGGAGCCCATGCTCAGCGCCTCCAACCTGGAGCTGAGCGAGGACGACAATGTGTTGGTCCAGGGCGTCGAAGGCAGCCCGTATGCGGTCGGCTTTTTTGGCTACGCCTATTATATCGAAAACGAGGAGCTCTTGACCGCCCTGGCGATTGACGGCGTCGAGCCGTCCGCAGAAGCGGTGGATGCCGGTACGTATGCGCTGGCTCGTCCGTTGTATATCTATAGCACCGCCGGCATCATGAATGAGAAGCCGCAGGTAGCCGCGTTCATCAACTTCTATCTGACGTTCGTAAATGACGAGGTCATCGACGTCGGCTATTTCCCGGCCAGTGAAGAGGCGCTTAACCAGGCCAAGCAGAACTGGCTGGATGCAATGAATTAATAACCGAACTCTCTGCTTGCGACCGGTGCGCTGCACGCCGCCGGACCACTATTTTCTGGTCGATCAGGGGAGGATGGGTTTCCAACCTCATCCTCTCCTGTTTGCCATTGACAGGGATGCCGTCTTACAATTCGGTACCTTGCGGAGAGCCTTCGTCGTTGTCATGTGCAGGTGCACGCTCTATTCCAAAGGAAAGGTGAAAGATGGAGGGTGATGCTACATTGCCGTCGGGCGCAGTTTCGCGAACAGTCGAAGCCGGCAGCCTGACCAAACGCCCGCGCATCAAGGAGATGATCATTGAGGGCTCGCTGTTCTTTGCGGGAGTAATCTCGATCCTCACCACAGTGGGAATCGTCTTTGTCCTTGCCAGAGAGGCGCTGCTCTTCTTTCAATCGCCGGAAGTGAAACTCATTGAGTTCCTCACCGGCACCGAATGGCAACCGCAGATTGGCAGTTTCGGTGTGTGGCCGCTGGTGACCGCCACTCTGGTAGTCAGCGCCATCGGCATGCTGGTAGCCCTTCCTTTGGGACTAGCAACGGCTATCTATCTCAGCGAATATGCCTCTCCCCGCGTCCGCAACATCCTGAAGCCAACGCTGGAGGTCCTAGCCGGGATTCCCACCGTCGTATACGGCTACTTTGCGCTGACCTTCATGACCCCCGTGCTCCGGATTATCTTCGGCGCTGACAACGTGCAGATTTTTAACACGGCTTCTGCAGGCATTGTCGTTGGGATTCTGATCATTCCTCTGGTGGCCTCTCTCTCGGAGGATGCGCTGCACGCGGTGCCGAACTCATTGCGACAGGCAGCATATGGATTGGGGGCAACGAAGCTGGAAACCTCGGTGCGCGTGATCGTTCCCGCTGCCCTATCCGGCATCTCGGCCGCGTTCGTGGTTGCCATTTCACGAGCCGTGGGCGAGACAATGGTCGTGGCAATTGCCGCCGGCGCCGGACCCAAGTTCACCTTCAACCCCTTTGAATCAGCCGAAACTATGACCGGACACATCGTGCGTATCAGCGGCGGCGACCTGTCATACAATTCAATTGACTACAACAGCATCTTTGCCATTGGGCTGCTGTTATTTGTCATTACCCTGTTTCTGAACATCATCAGCCGCCGTATCGTCGCCCGGTTCCGCGAGGTATACGAATGAGCCAGCAGGCGCCGCTTTCCCAGGGAGAGGGCTTCCCGCTCGACGAGCGAATGCACTCGCACATCAAGAGCCGGCGCCGCACCGGGGCCATTGGGCGGGGCTTCTTTATCGCTGCCACGGCCATCGCCGTAGTCGCGTTGATCCTGCTGGTAGTAAACATCGTCAACCAGACATTTGGGCTGGTTGCCGAACAGAACGAGGTCCCTCCAGAGGCGATTGTCCGAGATTATCAAGAAAAGCGCGTGCTGGGGGCGCCCAATGTCGAGACCAGCGAAGACGATCAGTTTCTCGCGGAAAGCATTGGCAGCGATCCCGACGGAGTCGGCTTCTTCGGATACGCCTTCTATATTAACAACACAGACAAGTTGAACGTAGTCAGCATAGAGGGAGTCGCTCCGTCAGAAGAGTCGGCTAATAGCGGTGATTACCTATTAACCCGACCCCTATTTATCTACACAACCAGCGAACTCCTCCAGTCAAGACCGGAGCTGGCGGCGTTTGTCAGCTATTACCTGCAAAACGTGGATTCATTGGTCAATTCCGTCGGCTATTTCCCGGCGGATGTCGAGACGCGAACGGCGGCGGAAGGAAGCCTGGCGGAAGCTCTGCAGGTGGAATCGCTGCCGGCGGTCGATCCCGCGGCGCAGGACGGCGAGATCGCCGTTATCGGCAGCTCGACTGTCTTTCCGGTGACATCGCTGGCAGCGGAGGAGTTTCAACGGGACGGCTTTGCCGGTGAGGTCTCGCTGGACAGCGTGGGCACGGCGGCCGGTTTCCGCGCCTTCTGTAGCGACGCGATCGGAGAGTACGACCTGGTCAATGCCAGTCGCCCCGTGCTCCAGCAAGAGTTTGAAACATGCCGGGCCAACGGTCAAGAGCTGATCGAGATCCGGATCGCCACCGACGCCCTGGTAGTGGCTGCAAACACGGCCAACACATTTGCCGACAACTTGAGCCAGGCTGAATTACGGGCGCTCTTCACCGAGGCCGGGACCTGGGCCGACGTTAACAGCGACTGGCCGCAGAGCGAGATCAATCGCTATATCCCCAGCGCAGACAGCGGAACAATGGACTTCTTTGTCGATACGGTCTTCGATCAGAGCCTTGAGGAATTGCCCAAAGAGGCCCTGGTAGAAGTGCTGGCTGCCGGTATTACGACCAACGTCGGCCGCCGCCTGGAGCGCGAGCAGCGCTTCTTTGAGGACCGACTGGTCTTCGAGGACCCCGCGCTGTGGGAGGAGATTTGCGCCGGCGCGGAGCCGCCTGCCGGCTGCACCGCGCCCGAGCGCGATCAGCAGAATGTCTACCTGCTTGTGCTGGAGCGCATTGTCCAGCCGACGATTCAGCAATCCTGGTATCTGTGGCCTTCGCTGACGCAACGAGAGGAGATATTCCTGACCGTGGCCCAGAAATACCCAAACGCGACCGTTCACTTCCGGTCATGGCTTTCGACTCAGTTCTTGACCAGCCCGCAGTCGAGCGTTCCGGAGCTGGCCGGCATTCGGACAGCCATCCTAGGAACGCTGGGGATCATTGTAATCACGATAATCGTCTCCTTTCCGGTCGGGGTCGGAGCGGCAATATACCTGGAGGAATATGCCGACCAGAAGAAATGGATCAACCGGGTCATCCAAACCAACATCAACAATCTGGCCGGCGTGCCATCCATTATCTACGGCATGCTGGGCCTGGCCGTCTTCGTTCGCGCCCTGGAGCCGATCACCAGCGGTGCAGCCTTCGGGCTTGTTGATTCGGCCGCCTCGGCCAATGGCCGCACCATCTTGTCCGCCGGCTTGACCCTGGCGCTGCTCATCCTGCCGATCATTATTATCAGCGCCCAGGAAGCGGTGCGCGCCGTTCCCAATTCTTTGCGCCAGGCCAGCCTCGGAATCGGCGCCACCAAGTGGCAGACCATTTGGAACCACGTGTTGCCCAATGCAATGCCCGGCATCCTCACCGGCACGATCATTGCCACCTCGCGCGCGATTGGCGAGACCGCGCCGTTGGTGGTCATCGGCGCTTCCACGTTTATCACTACCGATCCCACTTCGCCCTTTTCCAAGTTTACGGTCCTGCCCATCCAGATTTACCAGTGGACATCCCGCCCACAGGAGGTCTTCCGTAATCTGGCCGGCGCGGCCATTATTGCTCTGCTGTTCATGTTACTTACCCTGAACGCAACGGCAATCTACCTTCGCAATCGGTTCACCAGGACTATGGGATAACAGAATGGCAGCCTATGCATACTTGAACGGACGTTATCCGATTGAGGCGAAAGACGTCAACATCTACTATGGTCAGTTCAGAGCAGTGAAAGATGTCAACCTTCAGTTTGAGCCCAATCGCATAACGGCCCTGATCGGTCCCTCGGGGTGCGGAAAGAGCACGATTCTGCGCGCCTTCAACCGCATGAATGACCTGGTGCCGATATCCCGGCTGGAGGGACAAGTTCTCTTTCACGGCCGCAATATTTACGACTCCGATGTTGATCCCGTCGAAGTTCGCCGGCGTGTCGGCATGGTCTTCCAGAAGCCCAATCCCTTCCCCAAGAGTATCTATGACAACGTTGCCTGGGGTGCACGCATCAATGGCTTCAAGGGAAACATGGACAGCCTCGTCGAGCAATCTCTGCGCCAGGCGGCCCTGTGGGATGAGGTGAAGGACAAGCTGGATGACAGCGGTTATGCGCTGTCCGGCGGTCAGCAACAACGGCTTTGTATCGCCCGCACCATCGCGGTCAAGCCGGACATTATCCTGATGGATGAGCCGGCCTCTGCCCTGGATCCCATCTCTACCTTGCGCATCGAAGAACTGATCCAGGAACTGAAGGTGAACTACACCATTCTCATCGTGACCCACAATATGCAGCAGGCGGCCCGAGCCTCAGACTTCACGGCCTTCTTCAATATGGATGAGGATCGCGCTGGCTACCTTGTGGAGTATGGGGCCACGGACCAGATCTTCACCAATCCGCAGCATGAGCTGACCGAACAATACATTACCGGTCGCTTTGGTTAAGGAGCACTGTAATGACGCGTGAGAGATTTGACCTCGAGCTGGCCCGGCTGCAGGACGCGATCCTCGTCATGGGCGAAGAGGTATCCCGCAACCTGGTCAGAGCCGGGACCGCCCTGCAGGCGCGTGACTCGCGAGCCAGCCGGGAACTGATCGCCGCAGATCAGTGGGTCAACGAACGGCGAGTCAGAATAGGTCAGGACGCGCTGGTCCTGATAGCCACTCAACAACCGATGGCCGTGGATATGCGCTTTGTCGCCAGCGTGATGGAGATCGCCGGCGAATTGGAGCGCATCCACGACTATGTGAAGGGCATCGGCAAAATCTGCCTGATGCTGGAAGGCCACCCGGCGCCGGACTCGCTGCTTGCCCCATTGCCGCAAATGGCTGAACTGGTCACCGCCATGTTGCAAGATGCCCTGAACGCCTTTGCCGGTCGCGACGCTGTCGCGGCCGCCGCGATTCCCGCCCGCGATGATGCCGTCGACCGTCTCTTTATTCAGACCTATCGCCAGGTCTATGATCATGTGCGCGAAAATCCGCAGGCTATTGAGCTGGCCAACCGCATCGAATGGGCGGCGCACAATCTGGAACGCTCGGCAGACCGTGTGATTAACATTTGTGAGTGGATTATCTACCTCGTCACCGGCAAATACGCGGAAGTGGAGTCGGAATTCGAGGCCCCGCCAGTTGTGTGAGCCTGCCGTCTCTGCTGCGCAGGCGGTTCAGTGGAGGAACTAGGAGAGGCCCGTGACCTCTCCTTTTCAATTTGCCGGTGGGCAGTTACCGGCAGGAACGCGGACGAAAGTGTATCTGCAGGTATAATCACCGCCATAGTTTGCCGGGCGTTTGGCGTCCGCCGCGCTGGAAGCGCCCGGCCAAATAACACCGATATAGTAAGGAAAAGTTGTGCACATCCTGGTAACGAATGACGACGGAATAGCCGCGCCCGGCCTGCTGGCCCTGGCGCGTGAGATGAGCAAGATTGGCCAGATAACCATTCTCGCGCCGGATCGCAACTGGTCGGCCTCCGGCCACGTCAAAACCCTTCATCGCCCACTGCGGGTGAAGGAAGTAACCCTGGAAGCCGGGTTGGTCGGTTTGGCCAGTGACGGGGCTCCCTCAGACTGCGTGGCGTTGGCGCTGCTCGGTCTGGTAGAACAGAAAATCGACCTGGTCGTCTCCGGCATCAATCCTTATTCCAATCTGGGGCACGACGTGACCTACTCCGGCACGGTGACGGCAGCGATGGAAGCGGTGATCGCCGGCGTGCCGGGCTTCGCCTTCTCATTAGCCGGGGCCGACGCCATAGACGACCTGGACTACGGTCCTGCCGCTCGGGTCGCCTATCGCGTCGTGCAGGCCGGGCTGCGAAATGGGCTGAAAAAGGACACGCTGCTAAATGTCAACGTTCCCTTATTGCCGGACGCGGCCATCAACGGCGTGCGCATCACCCGCCTGGGCCTGCGTGTCTATCGCGACGCGCTGGATCGGCGCCTTGATCCCCGTGGTCGCGAGTACTACTGGATCGGCGGCGATGCGCCCACCGGCGTGCCGGACGAGGGCACGGACTTTGGGGCGCTGAACGACGGCTTTGTTTCCATCACGCCGCTGCAGCTTGACCTGACCGCCTACCAGATAGCCCAGGAGCTGAGCGTCTGGCGCTGGACCGACGACTAGTTCTGCCGGCGCGGCGCCGTCTTCGCCCAAAAGCCGTCTCTGATTCATTGGCGGGCGGCGATCGGTAGCCTACAATACCAGTTTATGCAGGCCGACCGCTCCCAAACAGAACCGTCCGCGAATGCCGCCAACCCATCACACGTATTGGGTTGGAACCGCGCCAGCTATCTGCTGCTCAGCGCCTTCGTGCTGACTCTGCTGATGTTGGGCTATGTCTGGTGGCCCCTGGCAGAGGAGTATCTCGCGCAGATCAATTGGGACGGCCCCTGGTGGCAGCAGCTCGATTGGCTGCTGATCGGCATCTTTGCCTTCATGACCCTCACCCTGATGGCCGGAGCGGACCTGCGGGCGGATGCGCGCGTCATTGTAGTGGGATTGGCCGGCGGGTTGATCATCGAGAGCTGGGGCACGCAAACTGAGTTGTGGACCTATTACACGCTGGAGAGGCCGCCGCTGTGGATTATCCCGGCCTGGCCTATCGCCAGTCTGACCATTGACCGCCTGGTGCGGTTATCCCACCGGCGCGCCCCGAGCAGGTTGAATGGCCTGTATCCACTCCTTTACTGGACGGTCTTCCCGCTGTTCTTCGGTTTGATGCTGATCTTTGTCTGGCCCACACTGGACAAATCATTCACCATACTGGCGCTGTTGTTATGCGCTGTGCTGATCGCCACGCCCACCGATCACCGGATGGCAATACTGACGTTTGCGGTCGGAGCCGGCCTGGGTTACTTCCTGGAACTGTGGGGCACCACTCGCCTCTGCTGGACCTATTACACCCATGAGACGCCGCCGCTCTTCGCGGTGCTGGCGCACGGCATGGCGGCGGTTGCTTTCTGGCGAGTCGCTCTGCTGCTTTCGGCAGGATGGCGACTTGGAAGCCGGCGCATACGGCTGCTGCGAACGCGCCAGCCTGCATGAACGCTCCCAAAGAATGAACACAACTACGTACCATGGACTTATCGCGCAAGAGCTTGGCCTGCCCTCTGCCGGGATCGCTGCTGCTATCAGCCTGTTTGATGAGGGTAACACCATTCCGTTCGTGGCCCGCTACCGCAAGGAAACGACGCAGGACCTGGATGAGGAGCAGTTACGTGTTGTGTCGGAGCGACTTCAGGCCTTGCGGGCGCTCGATGACCGGCGCAAAACGATTCTGGACACGATTGCCGGACAGGGGAAGCTGATCCCCGACCTTGAGCGCCGCATTCTGGCTGCGACAACCCTGACGGCGTTGGAGGATCTTTACCTGCCGTACAAACCCAAACGGCGCACCAGGGCCGGCGTGGCCCGCGAGCATGGGCTGGAACCGCTTGCCCAACTGATAGTCGCGCAACGTGCAACTCAGCAGCCGGCGGAAGAACTTGCCGAACCTTATATCAACGATAGTGTACCGACTGCGGCCGATGCGCTGGCGGGAGCGCGTGACATCGTGGCCGAGATGATCAGCGATCACGCGGAGATCCGGGGCGCGGTGCGAGACAAGGCGCAGCAGTGGGCGGTCTTAGAGGTTGACAAGAAGCCGGATGCCGAGGACCTAAAAGAGGTCTATCAACTTTATTATGAGTTCTCCGGCCGGCTCGACCGGCTGAAACCCTATCAACTGCTGGCGATCAATCGTGGCGAAAAGGAGGGGGTGTTGCGCGTCCGGCTCGACGTTGGCGAGCGTGATTGGCTGTTGGCAGTGCGCCGCTACTTTCGTCCAGACCGCCGCTCGTCGCTGCACGAGCAGCTTCAGCAAGCGATAGAGGATGGCGCACAACGGCTGCTGCTGCCGGCGATTGAGCGCGATGTCCGCCGCACCCTGACCGACCACGCACACACCCACGCCATTGGGGTCTTCAGCGAGAACCTGCGTGGCCTGCTCACCCAGCCGCCGGTGGCCGGACACACCATATTAGGCATCGATCCCGGCTTTCGCACCGGCTGCAAGATCGCTGTCGTCGACCCCACCGGCAAGGTCTGTGCGACCGAGACGATCTACCTTCATACCGGGACCCGGCAGAAAGAAGCCGCCTTGCGCACCCTCACTGAGTTGGTCAGCGCCAATGGAGTGACCTTGATCGCCATTGGCAACGGCACGGCCTCCCGGGAGACTGAAAGCCTGATCGCCGCCTGGATTGGGGCCGGAGGTAGGGAGCTTGAGCATCTGCGCTATCTGATCGTGAATGAAGCGGGCGCCAGCGTGTATAGCGCAAGCCCACTGGCGCGATCGGAGTTGCCGGAGCTGGATGTCACTTTGCGCGGGGCGGTCTCAATCGCGCGGCGCGTGCAGGATCCACTCGCTGAACTGGTGAAGATCGATCCGAAGTCCGTCGGCGTGGGCCTGTATCAGCACGATGTGAATCAGAGGGCGCTGGCCGACGCCCTCGAAAACGTGGTTGAAAGCGTTGTTAACTGGGTGGGAGTGGATGCCAACACCGCCTCGCCGGCGCTATTGACCCATGTGGCGGGTATCGGTCCCGGCCTGGCAGAGCGGATTGTGCGCTATCGGGATGACGCCGGCCCGTTCCCCGACCGTCAGGCATTGCGCGCGGTCCCCGGATTGGGTCCAAAGGCCTTCCAGCAAGCGGCCGGCTTCTTACGCATCAATGCCGGAGCCAATCCCCTCGACGCCAGCGCCATCCATCCCGAAAGCTATGAGATTGCCGGTAGAGTTCTCGCGCAAGCCGGCGTTTCAATGGCCGACGATGCTACCAGGCGCGCACAGGCGCTGGGGAATTTGCGCAACCGTATGACCATCGAAGAGTTCGCGGCGCAGGTGGGCGCCGGCGTCCCGACTCTGCTGGACATTTGCGACCAGCTGGTGCGTCCGGGTCGAGACCCGCGCCAGGATGCGCCGGCTCCCATTCTGCGCAGCGACGTGCTTAATATGTCCGACTTGCGGCCCGGCATGCGGCTAACGGGTACCGTGCGAAATGTGGTGGATTTCGGCGTCTTTGTGGACATTGGCGTCAAGCAAGACGGCCTGTTGCACCGCAGCCGGCTACCAAAGGGAAGCTCTCTGAAGGTTGGCGACATCATCGCCGTGCAAATCCTGCAGGTAGATGCGCAGCGCGGCCGAATCGGCCTCGATTGGGCTGAACAGGCCGCATTGTGAGCGACGAGTTAAACTATCAGACGCATTGGGGCGAGTAATCCTGACAGCATCTATACTCACGATTCCTTGTCAGCGCCGGGTGGCGAGTGACAATTGAAATGGACAAGAAGAGGAAGAGTACATTGCGTAAAAGTTGGCTTCTATTATTCATGTTCGTGATCCTGGCTGCGTGCGGCCCGGCCGGCGGCGAAGATTCGTCCACAACTGAGGAGGAATCCACGCAAGACACAGGCATGATTACCACAGAGAGCGGATTGCAGTACGAGATCCTGGAGGAAGGCGCCGGAGACAAGCCGACCACCGGCAGCCGGGTGCGCGTGCATTACACCGGCTCATTGGAAGACGGCACAGTATTCGACAGCTCGGTAGACGGCGAGCCATTCGCCTTTACCCTGGGCACCGGCAGCGTTATTCGCGGTTGGGACGAAGGCATCGCGCTGCTGAACGAAGGGAGCAAGGCGCGTCTGGTGATCCCGCCGGAATTGGGCTACGGGTCCGCCGGCTCCGGCGAAACCATTCCGCCGGACTCCACTCTGATCTTCGAGGTGGAGCTGGTAGAGGTGATCCCTGGTGGGCCGGCCGAACCGACTGCAGTGGACGAAGCGGATTTCACCACCACCGAGAGCGGCCTGCAGTATTATGACTTCGAGGAAGGAGATGCGGACGCGGTCCCGGCGGAAGGCCAGCCGGTACGCATTCATTACACAGTCTGGCTGGAAGACGGCACAAGGCTGGACAGCTCCCTTGATCGCGGTGAACCGTTGGCATTCACCGTCGGCGCGGGCCAGTTGTTTCCCGGCTGGGAAGAGGGCGTCTCCACAATGGGCGTCGGCGGAAAGAGACAACTGGTCGTCCCGCCGGAGCTGGCATATGGCGAAGCGAGTCCGGGCGGCAGCATTCCCGCCAACGCCACCTTCGTTATCGAGGTGGAGCTGGTAGAGCTGTTAGAGGCCGGGCCGGAGTCGCCGCCGGAAGTCGCCGATGAGGATCTGCAGGAGACGGAGAGCGGCCTGCGTTACTTCGACATCGAAGCGGGAGACGGCCCGGCGGTTGAGGCCGGACAGACCGTCAACGTGCACTACACCGGCTGGCTGGAAGACGGAACGCGCTTCGACAGCTCATTCAGCCGCGGCCAACCCATATCGTACGTTGTCGGTTCCGGCGGCGCTATCGCCGGCTGGGAAGAAGGGATCTCCACCATGAACATCGGCGGCCAGCGACTGCTGGTCATTCCAGCCGAGCTGGGCTATGGCGAAGAAGGCTTCGGCGACATCATCCCGCCGGGGTCCACACTGATATTCCTGGTCGAACTGGTCGAGGGAACTCGTTAGTGCTTTTACCGCAGGCCGAGTTCGAAGAGCTGGTTGTGGAAGCGCTGGTGGAATTGCCGGCGGTCTTTGCTGAGAAAATGAGCAACGTAGTCGTGCTCGTTCAGCCCTGGCCCACCAGCGCCGATCTGCGCCATGCCGGCGTGTCGCCGGGGCACACGCTACTGGGACTGTACAGCGGCATTCCGCTGACTCAGCGGAATAGCGGCTACTCCCTTGTCGCGCCCGACACGATCACGCTTTATCAGGGCCCGATTGAGCAGGCGGCAGGCGCGTCGCGTGAGGCGCTGCGCAGGCAAGTGCGGCGTACCGTGCTGCATGAGCTGGCCCATCACTTCGGGATTAGCGACGAGAGACTGCGCGAATTGGGCGCGTACTGAACGACTGTCCCGGCGTTTGCCCGCCTGAAGGAGGGACTATGCTTTTGTTTCGTCGTGCTGTACAGATATTCCTGCTGATTGCCGGGTTGGCGGCGGCGGCCCTGATTGGCGCGGCGTTGTTCTTTTACCGGCAACTGGTTCGACCCGTGCGGCAACCTCTCTGGGCAACGCCGGAAGATGCCGGGCTGCCCTTTGAGGATGTCGAATTCCCGGCTGGTGACGGAACCCGCCTGTCCGGCTGGTTTATCAACGCCGGGGCCGGGTCCGGGGGCACGGTAGTGCTGGTGCACGGCTGGCCCTGGAACCGGCTTGGCGAGGGAGCGGATCACCTGCTGGGCAACGTAAGCGGTTACAGGCCGGTTGATCTGTTGCGCCTGGCCCACGCCCTGCACGGAGCCGGCTATCACGTGCTCAGCTTCGACCTGCGCAATCACGGTATGAGCGCGGCGCACGGGCCGGTTACCTTTGGGCTGGCCGAGGCAAGCGATGTGCTGGGCGCGCTCGACTACCTGGCCGGGCGGGAGGATGTTGACCCCCAGCGTATGGCCGCCATCGGCTTCTCAATGGGAGCCAATACCCTGCTGTACGCGCTGTCGCGCAACGCTCCATTGCGGGCCGTGGTGGCGGTCCAACCGGTGAGCGTCCGCCTCTTCGCCGACCGCTACGCCGCGGATGTCCTGGGTCCTTTCGGCCGGCCGGTCCTGGCGCTGGTGGACCTGATGTATGCCCGGACCAGCGGCATGCGGTTACAGGCTATTGAACCGCTATTGGCGGCGGCGGGCAGCGGTGAAACGCCGGTACTTTACGTGCAGGGTGAGGGCGATCGTTGGGGCAGCGCCAGCAATGTCGGGCACATGGCGGCATTGACCCTTCACGCCGAGGGGCCGGTGCTCGTCCCCAGCGATGAGCGCTTCGGCGGCTATCAGTATCTCGTGGACCATCCGGAGATCGCCATGGATTTCCTGGGCCGGCATCTCAACTAAAGCCGGCCCCCGGTTCAATCCGCCGGCAGGAAGAAGATCGGGCCCTCTTCGGTTTCCTCCGGCTCAGTCTCATCCGTTTGGCGCCTGAACTGGCTCATGTACAGGTCATGGTAAAAGCCGCCGGCAGCCAATAGCTCCTTGTGTGTCCCGCGCTCGACCACCTTGCCTTTGTCCAGGACAATCACCTGGTCGGCGTTGCGGATGGTGCTCAGCCGGTGAGCGATGACAAAGCTGGTGCGGCCGCTCAGTAGCTGCTGCAACGCGGCTTGAATCTCGCGTTCCGTGCGCGTATCAACGCTGCTGGTCGCCTCGTCCAGGATCAGGATACGCGGATCGCCAAGAGCCACGCGGGCGATGGCCAGCAACTGTCGCTGGCCCTGACTCAGGCCGGAGCCGCGCTCGCCCAATACCGTATCGTACCCCTCCGGCAATCTACTAATGAAATCATCGGCGCGAGCCAATTTTGCGGCGGCGACTACCTCTTCGTCGGTCGCCTCCGGCCGGCCATAGCGGATGTTGTTCATCACGCTGTCACTAAAGAGGAAGGTATCTTGCAGGACAAGGCCGATCTGTCGGCGCAGGCTCTCTCTGGCCACTTGCCGGACGTCTATGCCGTCAATAGAGACGCTTCCAGAGGTGACATCGTAGAAGCGAGGGATGAGGTTGATAATCGTCGTTTTGCCGGCGCCGGTCGGGCCGACAACGGCCACCGTCTGGCCTGGTTTGGCAGTTATGTTCACACCCTGCAGCACCGGCTCGCCGGGATTGTACTCCGCCCATACATCTTTCAGCGTGACAAATCCGCCAATCGCGGGCATTTCTTGCGCGTCCGGCGCATCGATCATGTCCGGCTCAGTATCGAGAAAATCGAAGATGCGTTCGCCGCCGGCAATCGCGCTCTGAATGTTGGTCCACAAGAGAGCGATCTGCTGCACGGGCCGGTTGAACTGCTGCGTGTAGGCGATAAAGGTGATGATCAGGCCCAGCGAGACCGTTCCGCTGAGGACGCTGATGTAACCCAGGACCGCCAGCCCACCTATGCCGGCGACCACGGCCATGCTCACATAGCTGAGCGCCTCCAAAGTGGGGGCCAGGGCGCTGCTATATGCCTGCGCCTTCACATTGGCGTCCCGGTTGGCCCGATTACTCACTCTGAATTGGGCGATGTTCTCATCTTCCCGGCTGAAAGCCTGCACTTCGCGGACGGCGGAGATGCTCTCCTGCAGGTCCGCGTTGACCGAGCCGATCTCTTGCCGCGCGCGCCGGAAAGCCTTTCGCGCCTGGTTGGAAAACCAGCGGGTGGCGACTATCATGAGCGGCAACGTAATCAGGCTGATCAGAGCGAACGGGGCGCTGAGGTTGAACATCCGCCAGATGACCCACACGATGAGCAGGCCGCCCTGCATGACGCTGATCAGGCCGAAGCCGACAACCTGACTGATAGTGTCCGTATCGTTGGTCAGCCGGCTCATCACATCACCGGCCTCATGCTTTCCGAAGTAACCCAGCGTGAGCCGGTGAATGTGCCGGAAGATGTCGCCGCGCATGTCCCGCAACATCTTTTGCCCGGCATAGCCCATCAAGAAGAATTGCAGGCCGCTGACAATGGCGTTGCCGACATACAGCCCGGCGACAACCAGCGTCAGCCAGCCCAACCCGCGCAGTACTTCGTTGGCGGTTGCCGAGGGATCCGGCGTGGTGAACCAACAATTGCTTTCCGACGCAAAGTCAAGGCCTTCCAGGAACTGGGCAGCCTCGGCCGGCAGGTCGCCGGTAAGCGCCTCGAATTGCGTGCCGGCTGCGTATGGGGTCAGGTAGCAGTCAACCGCCTGACCGGTCAGGTCGGGGATAAGCACCTGCATATAAGTGCCGGCGATGATCAATACGACAATCAACAGGATGATCAGGCGATGCCGGGCCAGGTAGCGCCAGAAACGACGCAGCGTTGGGCCGACCTGTCTGGCTTTGCGCGCTTCCGCTCCCAGGAGTTGCTCACTTCGATCGATCATGCTGTCTCCACTGTTGCGCCCGTGGCCCCAACTTCCGGCAGCGCATCTTCAGCGAGTTGTGAATGGTAAATGTCAGCGTATAGCGGACTGTTCTCCATCAGATCTTCATGGTTGCCGCGGTCAACAACCCGCCCATCCTGCAGGACGAGTATCTGATCGGCGTTCAGCACGGTGCTGATTCGCTGCGCGATCACAATGCTGGTGCGTCCCTTCATCAGGGCGTCCAGCGCCTGTTGAATTCGGTATTCCGTTTGCAGGTCCACGCTGCTGGTGGAGTCGTCCAGTATCAGGATGCGCGGATTAACCAACAGAGCACGCGCGATGGCGATGCGCTGCTTCTGTCCGCCACTCAGTGTGGAGCCTCGTTCTCCGACCGGCGTATCATAGCCCGCCGGAAACGATGTGATGAACTCGTGCGCGGCGGCGGCCCTGGCTGCCGACTCTATCTCGTCGTCTGTGGCGTTGGGCCGGCCAAAGGCGATGTTTTCCCGGATCGTGCCGCTGAAGAGCGTGGTCTCCTGCAGCACGATGCCGATTTGCTGGCGCAGGCTCTCGATGGTCAGGGCGCGTACATCATGGCCGTCAATGGCTACGCTGCCCTCGCTTACGTCATAGAAGCGAGGGATGAGATTAATGATTGAGGTCTTCCCGCTGCCGGTAGCGCCAAGCAGCGCGACCGTCTCACCCGGCCTGACTGTGAAACTCACATCTTGCAGAACCGGCTTGCCACTTTTGAAGTAGCGGAAGGTCACATCCTTGAACTCGATCTGTCCCTGCACGTCAGCAAGCGCGACAGCGTCCGGGCTATCAACCACTTCATTTTTCGTGTCTAGGATCTCAAATATGCGCCCCGCGCTGGCTGATGCCTGGGCCATCAAGGAAATAATAAAGCCCAGCTGCGCCATCGGTATGAAGACGTAGACCAAGTAAAGCGTGAACTTCTGCCATTCGCCCAGAGTCAGCGTGCCGTTAATGATCTGCCGGCCCCCGAAATAGAGGATGGCGGCCTGTCCCAGGTTAGCCACGAGAAAGACAAGCGGGAAGATGAAGGAAAACGTGCGCGCTACCTTGATCTGCTGATCGAGCAGGCTCTCATTGGCCACCGCGAAGCGCTGTTGCTCGCGCCGCTCTTGCGCGAAGGCCTTCACGACCTTTAAGCCGGCGAGATTCTCCTGCAGAATCGTGTTGACCCGACTCAGCCGGATCTGCACCTCCCGGAACAGCGGCATGGCGATCCGGCCGAAGATCATGAACAGAATCAATGCAATGGGTAGGATCGGCAGCACCACCAGCGTGAGGGCGACATTGGTCATGAAGAGGATGATAAGCGAGCCGGTGAGCAGCACCAGGGATTGCAGCGCCAAAAGCAGCCCCTGACCCAGAAATATGCGCAGCTTCTCCACGTCATCCGTGGCTCGAATCATCAGTTGGCCGGTCTGGTTGCGATCGTGGTAGCTAAAGCTGAGGCGCTGGATCTTGGAGTAAAGGTCGTTGCGCAGCTCAAAAGCAATGTCCTGCGACAATACCTGCGAAAGGTAGTTTTGCGCGAAAGTGAACAGGCCGCGGGCAACTGCGAAGCCCACGATAGCCAGCATCGCGATGGCCAGCGCGCGCGGCGCTTCGTCGTAATTGCTCTGCAGCGAGGCCACATCAAGCCCCAGCCGTTCAACGAGGAATTGTTGAACCTGCTGCGACTGCTCCAGCAACAGGGCGGCGCTAACATTCTCGGTTATTGTGTCAATAATGTTCTGGATCAGTTGCGGCACCGCCAGTTGGGCAAGCGTGGCAATGAGCATCGCCGCCAGCGCTCCTAAAGTCACGCGCGGGTACCGGCGCACATAGCGCAACGCCCGGCCCAGGGCGTTGTTGCCTTTCTCTACCTGTTGGTTGCGACGATTCATCGTTGCCTGCATGCGTTTCTCCTTCCAGCCGGCGGCGTCGTTTCCCAAATAACTACTGACTGCGCTGGCCGGCCTGTCCTGTGAGCAGCGTCGGACTATCTGCCAGCCTCTCCAACAATGCGCTCATAGTCTTCTTCTCTTCCAATGTAAGCTCCGCGAAGCAGTCCTGCATGACGCCGAAATGCCGAGAAGCATGATTCCGCACAACCTGGCGACCGGCATTGGTGAGCTTAATCAGGAATCGACGCCGGTCGGCAACGTCCAGCTCACGTACTACCAGGCCTTCCGATTCCAGGCTGCTGATCAGCGAGCTGACTGTGTTCCGGCTCAGCCCTCGATGCCGGCTGAGCTCCGACGGGTTCATCGCCGAGCGCCCTTCAAATCGCTCCTGGTAAAGCAACTCCATCAGCAGCCGGTACTGTGAATAGGACAGATTCGCCTCCTCCAGACTGTTCTCGCTCAGCTGATAGAGCGCGTGCGCGACACGGTGCATTAGGCCGACCAGGCGAATCGTCTCCGGATCAGTCTGCGGGCTAAGTTCCGAAAAGAAGGCCAGGTAACGCCGGCGTTTCTGTTGCTGGTTATGATTGGGCATTTGTCAGCTCATAAATCGATCGGTGTTCCCGTCGGGCGCATTCCAAAAAAAGCGATACTGGGTGCATGGCGGCTGAGTGAAAACGTAACAGTTAGAATAATACGGCTTCGAACTAGTTGGTCAAGGCGGTTTCGTTAGAGGTATGTAAGCGTTTGTCAACGATGGTCGTCCGCTGGAGCGAGCTATTCGAGCCCTAGGCCGGCTTCTGCTACAATGCCGCGTCGTTCTGCGCGCTGCGCGCTACACTGGCTGGAGAAGTGGAGGAAATCAACGATGAAGTTTCGTCAGCGGCGGCGCGGCAAGCAGCCACTCATACGGTTGGCCGCCATGCTCGGCATGTTGATCGCCGTTGCCGCTTGCCGGATGGATGAAGGAGACGCGCCCACAGCGACGATCAGCGCTCCTACACCGACCGCAGTGAGCAATATCGCCACAGCTGTTCCCGCAACTTCCGCCCCGGCAGAGGCGGCCGATGAAGTTCAGCCCGAGCCGGCGCCGACAGCGACCGCCGAACCGCAAAGGCCGCCGAAGGAATTGGTGGTCTGCATGGCCGGCGAACCGGCCGATCTGTACCTGTACGGGGTCAACATGCTGGTCCAGCGCGGGGTCCTGCACGGTATCTATGAGAACTTATACTCGAACCTGGGCTTCGAATATCAGCCGCGCGGCCTGGTTAAGCTGCCCAGCCTGGCGGATGGCGACGCAACGATTGAGACAGCGGTGGTCAGTGCCGGCGATCGGGTGCTAAACAGCGCTGGCGAGGTGGTCTTTCTCGTGGCCGGCGTCGAAATTGTGGACCATGAAGGGGAGTTGGTAACCTTCTCCGACGGCACGGAATTGATGTCGCAAATGCAGGTGGATTTTCAACTTCAGCCGTTGATCTGGGAAGACGGGACGCCGGTAACCGCCGATGATTCCGTCTATAGCTACGAGATCGCGGCCGACCCGGAGACGCGCATCGATCGCTTCAGAGTAGAGCACACCGAAAGCTATCGCGCTATCGACGACCTAACGTTGCGCTGGACCGGCGTGCCCGGCTATATCAGCCATGACTACTTCTTGAACGTGTGGCAACCTCTTCCCCAGCACGTCCTGGGTGACTACTCTGCCGCCGAATTGCAGAGCCTGGATGACGCATTGCGCCGCCCGCTGGCCAACGGCCCCTTCCGGCTGGAAGAATGGATCCCCGGCGAACACTTGACCCTGGCGCGAAATGAACACTATTATCTGGCGGACGAGGGTTTTCCACTTGTAGATCGCGTCACCTTCCGCTTCCTGGTTGAGCCGGGGCGCATCGTAGACGGATTGCTGCAGGGTGAATGCGACATCGCTTATCAGGACGGAGTGGGCGGCGACCGGCTGGCGGAACTCCAGGAGGCAGATGACGCCGGCCTGACGACGCTGCATGTCGCCTCAACGCCGATAATGGAGCATCTAGATTTCGGCGTGACACCGTCAACCGAGTATGCCGCCAATCGGCCGGATTGGTTTGGCGATGCAGCAGTCCGGCAGGCGATCGCCCAATGCATCGATCGGCAGGCGTTGCTCGACAGCATCTATGCCGGCTTTGGGGAGGCGATGTACGCCTACGTACCTGCCGGTCACCCGCTCTTTCCGGAGGACGGCATAATCCGGGAGTATGATCCGGGCGCAGCCAATGAACTGCTGGACGCCGCCGGTTACACTGATCGCGACGGCGACGGCATCCGTGAGGCGCCGGATGTTGGGGTTCCGTTTGCGGTTAACCTGGTGACCAGCTCGGAGACTGTGTTTCGCCAGGGAATGGCGGACCTAATCGCCGCCGAGCTTTTGGAATGCGGCATTCAAGTCACAGTGGAGACAATTCCGGGCGAACAACTCTACGCCAATTCTCCGAACAGCGTCTTGTTTGGGCGGCGCTTTGATCTGGCGCTGTTTTCCTGGCTGGTGCACTCCGAGCCGGCTTGCGAGAGTTACCAGAGCGAACAGATACCCGGTCCGCCCCCCGATTTTCCCGCCGGCTGGTCAGGCAGCAACGTGACCGGCTGGGCCAATGAGGCCTTTGATCAGGCCTGCGCGGAAGCATTGGCGACATTGCCCGGTATGGAGGAGCATATCGCCGGCCACCAATCTGC
>CAZIKT010000030.1:33889-48789 GCA_964539885.1 uncultured Ardenticatenaceae bacterium
CGCAGAAACTTCATACTGAACACGCCCCGTCCTTGCGTCATGGAGCGCAAATCAGCCGAATAGCTCTGGATCTCGGCCAGCGGCGCCTCCGCCTCAACGATCGTTTTGGTACCTTCCTGATTCATGCCCAACACCCGGGCGCGGCGGGAGTTGAGGTCGCCCATGATGTCGCCCATATTTTCGGCGGGCACCATCACAGTCAGGTGATAGATTGGCTCCAATAATACCGGCCCGGCGGCTCTGGCAGCTTTGCGGAATCCCTCCCGGCCGGCAATCTGGAAGGCGATTTCCTTCGAGTCAACCGGGTGTTCTTTGCCGTCGTACACGACCGCCTTGATGCCCGTCATCGGGTATCCGGCGAGCACGCCGCCCTGCAACGCCTGCCGGCAACCTTTCTCAACCGCCGAGACAAACGGGCCGGAAATTGAGCCGCCAAAGATCTCCGAGGCGAACTCGAACTCCTCGTCATCGCCGAGCGACTCGACGCGCAGGAAGACGCGCGCGTACTGTCCCGCGCCGCCGGTCTGTTTCTTGTGCGTGTACTCAGCATCACCTGTCCTGGTGATCGTCTCACGGTAAGGGATCTTCGGCGCGGTAGTTTCCAGGTGGACGCCGAACTTCGCCTGGGCCTTCTTTACGGCGATGCCTAAGTGCGTCTGGCCCATGCCCGACAGAATCGTCTGCCGCGTGGCCGGCTCGTTGTGCCAGCGGAGCGTCGGATCCTCAATGGCCAGCCGGTTTAGCGCCGTACTCAGCTTGGCGACATCGGACTGGGAAACGGGATGGACCGCCACGGAGACAATAGGCTCCGGCTGCTCAATGGGCGCGATCCGCAACTGCTTGTCCTTGGCGCAAAGCGTGTCATTCGTCACCGCATCGCCGAGCTTGACCACCGCCCCGATATCACCGGCGTGTAGCTGACCAATCGGCAAGTGCTCCTTGCCGCGCAATAGGTTCAGCGTGCCGATGCGCACTTCACTGTCCAGGGGAACGGCCCATGCCCGGCTGTCGGATTCCAGCAGGCCGCCAAAGACACGGATATAGCTCATTTTGCCGAACGGGTCTTCGCGGGTCTTGAATACAAATGCGGCAAGAGGTGAGCTGTCGCTCACAGCCAGTGTCACCTCTTCACCGTGCCCGTTCATCGCCTGGAACTCGCGATTTGCCGGCGACGGCAAGAGCGCGGTCATCGCATTTAGCAGCGGCACAACCGCGATGCCGGGTTGCGGGGCCGCGTACAAGACAGGAACCGTCAACCCTTGCTCCATCGCGCCGCGTAGACCCCGGATTATCTCCTCGTCAGTCAGCGACTCGTCTTCAAAGAACTTCTCCAGAAGCTCATCATCGCCTTCGGCGGCCGCTTCGATCACCGCCTGGCGCCCCTCTTCGGCAGCGCCCAGCAGGTTGGTCGGGATGTCTGTGGGCTTGCTTTCCCCTCCGATGTAGGCCCTCATGCTTAACAGATCCACCACGCCCTTGAAGTTCGTTCCCTCGCCTATCGGCAACTGCAATTGCAGCAGATTGCCGGGCAGGTTCTCGGCGATGCCGGCGCGCAGGCGGGTCAGATTCACATTCTCGCGGTCGAGCTTGTTAACCAGCAGCAATCGCGGCATCTCGGCCGTATATTGCCACACCAATTCCGTGCCGACTTCAACGCCGGCAATGGCCTCAACCAGGACAACCGCTCCGTCCGCTGCTTTCAGGGCGGCGTTTACTTCACCGACAAAGTCGGAGTAACCGGGGGTGTCAAGCAAATTGAGCTTCGTACCCTGCCATTCAATTGGAGCAATGGCAGTGGAGGTCGAGCCTTTGCGCTCAATCTCCTCCTCTTCAAAATCCATGGACGCGGTGCCTAGCTGCACGTCACCCATGCGCGTTGTGACCTTGGTGTCAAATAAGAGACGTTCAACCAGGGTCGTTTTGCCGGCTCCATTGTGGGAGACCAAGGCAATGTTTCGAATCTCGTCACTCTTGTACACTTTCATTTGCAGGCAGCCTCTCGCGATCTAGAAAATGAGGTCACGCATATCCCGAGCCTTGTTCCGGCCTGAACGCATACTCTGCTAATGCTGAATTCGCCTGGGGGATGGCTTCGGGAGTAAATAGACATTCTGGTAAGTTGAGAATGGCGGCGATTTTAGACGAAACGCCGGCAGTTGTCAAAGCCCGCATATCCTGGCAGACCTCCTTCAGAAAGCACATCTTCAGCGGAAGCTTACCCGGATTGCCCGGATTACATGGCTGGTTCAGAAAATAGAAGACGCCCGGCAGGTTGTGTTGATCCGGGCGTCACGATCAGCAGGAACTGGGGCCATTCGGCGGGACCTAGCCGGGAGCCGTGACAACTCCGGAAGGGTGCGCCTGCAACCAGCGGTACAACTCGTTTATTCGTCTTTGAGTGATCATGCCGACATAGCGCCCCTGGGCAACAACCGGCAGCGCGTCCGCCTCCGCCTCCGCCATCGCCTGTTGTGCGTCGTAAAGGCTCGCATCCGGCGCAATGGCCGGCACATCCCGGCGCATTATGGTCTCAATCCAGATATAGGGCTTCTGCGTGCGCAGCGCCTGCAACACCGATGCCCTCGTAAGAAAGCCAATCAGCGTCTCGCCCAGGGTCACCGGGAAGCTGGATTGGCCGCTATAGATCATCATGTTGTAGGCTTGCTCCAGCGTTTGTGTCGGGGCCAGCCGGTGGGCCGAAGGGCTGAATACCTGCTGCACGGTAAACTCTCGCAAGGATTGACGCATCCTGACATAGCTCGCTTCCTGCCCGGCAGCAAAGAAGATAAACAGAGCAATCAGTATCATGAAGAAGCCGCCGGTGAACAGGCCATAAATGCCCAGCAACACAGCCGTACCACGCCCGACCGCGGCGGCGATATTCGTCGCCCGGACGTAGTCAAGCCGCATGGCCAGCAGCGCCCGGAAAATGCGCCCGCCGTCCAGGGGAAAGGCCGGGATCAGGTTAAAGGCAGCCAGGAAGAGATTCGAGGCAAAAATGTATGAGAAGAGCGCCGGAATGGTAAGCACGCCGATTGAGGACCACAAGAGTTCTGGGCTGACCACGTTGAAGCCGGCCACGAAGGCCGTGACCAGCATCAGCGCGCCGACCAGGACGTTGACCGCCGGCCCGGCGACGGCGATAGCAAACTCCTGCCAGGGCTTATCCGGCATGTGGCGAAGCTGCGCCACCCCACCGATAGGCGACAGCACAATCTGATCGACCGGCACACCATAGTAAAGAGCCACGAAACTATGCCCAAGCTCGTGCAGGGTGACCAGCGCAAACAGGATCGTGACGGCGATCACGCCGAACAGCGCTCCCTCAGCGGAGCCGGTGATCCCCCCGAATTGAATCGCCGCCCACAAGAGGATGAGCGGGAAGGTGATATGCAGCCGAATATCAATGCCGCGTATGGTAAACAATCTGAATGCTCGATTCATCATTCGCCCTTGGTATGGTGTAACTGAATGACGCTTTTCACCTCATTCAGGAGCAGTGTACTCACTCATCCTATGAATAGCGTTAGCAGATGATGGGACAGTGATGAGGCAGGAAGCGATGCGCTCGCCGGCGGCAACGGCTCAATTGCGGTCGTCCGCCCACATCAAGGCCGCCAACAGGCGATCCTCAAGGTCAACCGCGTTGTTGGGTCGCACATCTTGGTGCCGGCGAATCAGCCGCACCGTCAGGGGATCACTCCCCGCGGCGATTGCCATGTCGGCCCCCCAGGTAGCATGCTGACCCTTCAATTGAAATGCCCGCCGCCAGCCGGCCGGCTCGCCCTGCGCCCAGCCGGCGGTCCGGCGGGGGGCCATCTTCTCGCCCAACACCGCCAGGGACCGCGCCCACAGAGGCACCGGCTCCTTTGTCTTGCCCACATCATGTAGAAGCGCTGCCGCCAGCAATGCCGGATGCGTCTCCCCGGCCTCCTGCAAGCTCTTGAAGACCCTATAGGTATGCCGTTGATCCGGGAGCCGATAGCGCCGGAAGAGGGCTAGTTCGGCGGCGGAGAGGCATTGGCCGATCTCCTGCCGAGCAGCGTCCGAAAGCGGGCGCCCGCTTACAGCCTGCCAGGCCTGCCAGAGACGATAGCGGATACGCACGTCATTTTAGAAGAGGGGGCCGATCATCACGTTCAGCAGAAAACTTGACCCCGTGATCATGATCGTGCCGATGATATCCGGCATGCCGGGGATGAAGTTGGGCAAAAAGACCAGCGCCAGCAAAATCAACATGCCGTATTGCTCAAGCGGCTGCAGCCGGTAACTGATATTGGGCGGCAAGATACCCATCAGAATCTTGTAGCCGTCCAGCGGAGGGATCGGGATGAGATTGAAGATAGCCAGGATAATGTTGATCCACAGGAACTGGGACAACATGAAATCCGGCGACGGGATGATCGCATTGCTGCTGGTAAATGTGAAGTCGATCAGGCCCAGGCGGAATGGGATGGCGACCAGGCTGGCCATCAACAAGTTGGAGGCCGGGCCGGCCAGCGCCACCAGAGCCATCATCGTGCGCGGATTTCCGCGCATATTGTAGGGGTTGACCATCACCGGCTTGGCCCACCCGAAGCCGGCGATCAGCAGCATGATCGTGCCGATGGGATCGAGGTGAGCAAGCGGGTTCAGCGTGATGCGGCCCATGCGTCGCGGCGTCAAATCGCCGAAACGGTCCGCTGAGACAGCGTGCGCCAGTTCGTGAACGGTGAAAGCGATCAGCAGCGTCACCGACCGCGCGATAAGGACGGCGGCCGACAAGCCAAGTAGGTTCATGTTCGTTTCCTGCTGGTCGAGGAGTCGCCTGTCGCGAGACGCCGACCAATTCTGATGATAACGGCTGATAAGTATAGCGTGCCCAGGTTTGCGGGGCGAACGCCGCACGCGGAGCGCCGGCCGGATTCATGTAGGCCCGGATGCGTGCTATAATCCGGGCACATGAGCGTTGAGATCGGCCTGGCTGATGTCGTGCGACTGCGTAAGCCGCATCCTTGCGGCAGCTACGAGTGGGAAGTCGTCCGGCTAGGCGTTGACATTGGTCTGGTATGCCGGGGGTGTGGGCGGCGGATCCTGATTCCCCGCTCTACTTTCAATAAGCGCCTCAAGTCCATCGTGAAACGAGCTGCCGATGACGGGATCGCCGGCTGAGTTAGTCTCGTCTGCCCTAGAGTGCCTTTACATTCTGGTGGTAGCGACACTGGCCGTATACGGCCTGTTCGGTTTATATACCATCTACTTATTCTGGCGGTTGCGCTCTCAGCTTTCATTCACGCCGGTCCACGATATTGCCGACCCGGAGACGATTTCATGGCCGACCGTGACGGTGCAATTGCCGATATACAATGAGCGCTTCGTCGTAGAGCGCCTGATACACGCCGTCGCCGCCTTTGACTACCCCCGCGACAAACTGGAGATACAGGTACTGGACGACTCAACTGACGATACCACCCGGCTTGCGGCAGGGCTGGTTGAGCGGTACGGCGACCAGGGCTACAACATACACCTGTTACATCGCGTAGACCGGCACGGCTATAAGGCCGGTGCGCTACAGTGTGCCCTGGACGATGCGTCTGGAGAGTTTATCGCCATCTTCGACGCCGATTTCCTGCCGGGAGCGGAGTTCCTGCGAATCGTTGTTTCGCACTTTCTGGTTGATGATGAACTCGGAATGGTCCAGGCGCGCTGGGGACATCTGAACGCCGCCGAATCAGTGCTCACAGCCGTGCAGGCAATCTCGCTAGACAAACACTTTGCCGTCGAGCAAGCGGTGCGCTCTCAGGCAACCTTGTTCCCCAAGTTTAACGGGGCGGCCGGCGTGTGGCGACGCCAGTGTATCCTCGATGCCGGTGGTTGGCAGGAAGATACGGTTTGCGAGGACCTCTGTCTCAGCACCCGTGCCACTCTGAGAGGCTGGCGATTGCGCTTTCTGCCCAACGCCGTGGCGTTAGCCGAGCTGCCGGGAAGCATTTCGGCATTGAAGAGCCAGCAGGCGCGCTGGGCCAAAGGATCCACGCAATGCCTGCTCAAGTATGGGCCGGCTATCTGGCGAAGCCCCAACCGATTGGCTGCCAGACTCTACGCGCTGGTCAGCATGTCCTCATACTTGACCAGCGTGCTATTGATCCTGTTGCTCTTGTTGCAGGTGCCGCTCCTGGCGTTGGAAGAGCCGCTTCCTCGCTGGCTCGTCCTTCTTGGAGTGGCCGGCATAGGCCAGCCAATACTATTCGTCATTGGCCAAAGGATGCTCTATCCCGACTGGGCCTGGCGGCTTCGTCATCTACCGATGCTGATCCTCATTGCGATGGGCCTGTCTGTCACGATTGCCCGAGCGGTGTTTCAGGCTTTGCACAGCAAATCGCAGGTGTTTGTGCGCACTCCGAAGTACGGATCGAGCGGTCGCGGGGCCGGCGATGGCTACACTGCCCCATTCGACAGCGCCCTGGTCCTGGAACTTGCGTTGGCGCTCTATGCTGCCGCAGGGGTATGGGTTGCGCTTGAGCACGGCAATTCAGGCGCGCTGTTGCTGTTGCTCTCTGTATTAGCCGGCTACCTCTATGTCGGGTTGAACACGTTGGGGGATCGCTTGCACCGCGCGAGTTGAGCGCCTCTCCGTCCGTCCGGGCAAACCTTCTGGGGAGGCGCAGCCATCGCGCATACCGGCCTGCCGCTCGGCACTCAGGCTGACGAGTCCTTTCCATTGAGATAATTCATATCATTATTGAAAAATCTCATATCCGACAATCAAATCTTCATTTCGATCTTGACATTTCGTCAATCCGGTCGTAATATTAATCGCGTAAATAAGAAAATTCATAAGTCAGTTAAGAATCTGTCCAAATTGGAGCAATTAGCAAGAAGGCAAGTCAATGAATCCTGTAATCGGAATCTGTCCCATTTGCCAGGAAGACCTCGTCGTCACCCAGTTGCATTGTCGCAGCTGTGACACGACGCTGGGCGGGCACTTTTCGCTGGGCCGGCTTTTTCACCTGCAGCCGCAGCAACTACAGTTCGTGGAGATTTTCATCCGCTGTGAGGGAAAGATCACCCGCGTCGAGCAGGAACTGGGTATGTCCTACCCGGCTGTGCGCGCCCGGCTGAACGAGGTCATACGTGCCCTGGGCTATGAAGTAGGCGAAAGCGGCGAAGCCGGCCGCCTGGATGAAGAGGACCGCCAGCGAATCCTCCAGCAGATTTCGTTGGGCGAGCTGAGCGCCGATGAGGCGATCGAGCTGTTGCAGGGCGACTGATAGTTAGCGATCTCTGGCCAGAGATTGCCGGGAGGAAATCCGATGAGCAAGCACCCTAGTAAACTGCGCATCTGGGAGCCAATCGTTCTATTCGTCGTCATCCTGGCGGTGGTCTACTTCCTCGTCAACGCGATGAATTCCGGCAGCCTGCTCTGGTTCAAGTCCGGCGCGACCCGCATCGAACCGATCAGAATCGTCATTGTGGACCGCGGCGAGCGAACGACCCTGATCCCGGGGCACGCCGACTTCACCCGTGTGTCCGAGGCGGCAGCGGAGGCGCTGGCAACCATCGGCAGCACGGACCTGGTCGCCGTCGGTCTGTCTGAGGAGACGCTGGCTGACTACGATGCCACCGGCGTATTGCTGGAGCTATATTTCCAGCGACCTGTACAGTTTCAAACGCGCTTTCGTGCCGGTGAGCCGACGCAAATCCTGGTGCCTATCGCCGGGCGACACGCCGGCAATGGCTATTTCTTCCGCGGCGCGGAGGGCGAATGGTGGTTTGGCGCCATCCGCATGTCGGACCCCGGCCCGCTGTACGAGGTTATGGCTGAACTGGGCTTCAAAGTGACCGCGCGGGATGTCGCCGGTTATTGAACGTTTGTACGGAAGGCGAATGCTGTCCCCTTCCCCAAAGAGTTTGGATAAGGAGTTCTGAGAGATGACTACAGCAGAAGAGCGGCAAGAGATTCTGGCGATGGTGGCCGGCGGTAAGATCAGCGCCGCCGAAGCGGCCGATCTGTTGGCGGCGGCTTCGACGGCCGGCGCCGGCGCTCCGGCAGAGCCGCCTGCCAAGGCCAATGCGATCGAGATCGAAGAGGTAGTGACGGAGCCGTACGCCGAGAAGTCCGGCAAGAAGGCTTCCTGGCTGCACATCCGGGTTAGCGACCTGAGCACCGGCAAGCGCAAGGTAACCGTCAACATCCCGTTGCGCCTGATGAAGCTCGGCCTGCGGCTGGGTGGAGCATTCGCGCCGGAGCTGCAACAGATTGACGTGGACGAAATGAGCCGGACGCTGGAGTCGGATGGCCGCGGAGTCCTGGTAGATGTTGAAGACGAGGAAGACGGCAATCACGTCCAGATCTATGTGGACTAAACCGGCAAGGAGCGGCAGAGGGCAATGAGCAACATGAACTATGAAACCGGCAAAGCGCCGCATATCCATATACTGACCGCGCGTGGAGATGTCAGCGTCCGCGCCTGGCAAGAAAGTCGGACTGCCGTCAGCGGCAACGCCGAAGTTGAAGAGGTCGAGGGCGGACTGCGGATGACGGCCAAAGGCTCCCTCAGTATACGGCTTCCTGAAGCCGCAGCTTTGACAATTGACCAGGCGTCCGGCGACATGAGTCTGCGCGGCCTGCAAGGCGATCTGCAGCTCGGTGACTTCTCCGGCGATCTGGTGATAAAGAATGCCGGGCGCGTCTCGCTGAGGAAAGTCAGCGGCGACCTGGTGCTGGTTAATCTAAATGGCGACGCCACGATTGACGAGATCTCCGGCGACGCCTCCATGCGCCGCGTTCTGGGCGTCAGGATCGGCGCCATACATGGCGATCTCTCCGCTCGCTTTGTGGACGGCGCCGTCGAAATCGGCCAGGGGCACGGCGACATCAATCTCAACACAGTCAGCGACGACCTTTCCATCGATCGCTCTCAGCGAGACGTAAACCTGCGAAACCTGGGCGGCGTCTGCCGGGTCGAGTCGGCCCATGGCGACATTCGCTTGCGCGGCGGCCTGATGACCGGCAAGCACAGTTTCAAGGCCGACGGGGACATCGTCCTACGCTGGCCGGCGAACGCGCCGCTGAGCCTGACCGCCAGGGCGCCATCCATCCTGAACCGGCTGCCGCTTGAGGATCCGGTGAGCGAAGAAGGTCTGCTGACCGGTCACATCGGCGACGGGGCGGCAGTAGTCAATCTCGAGGCCGGCGGTCGCATCGTGCTGAAGGCCGCTGAGCCGGACTCGGAACAGGACTGGGATAATATGGGCGCGGAATTCGCCGCCTTTGGCGACGAAATGGCCGGCTTCGGCGCAGAAATGGCCGGCCTCGGCGAGCGATTGGCCGGCCAACTCGAAAGCCAGATGGCGCAATTATCCGTCCGCCTCGAGTCCAAGTTCGGACCCGACTTTGCGCAGCGGATGGCGGAGAAGGCCGCCCGACGGGCAGAACAGGCCGTGGAGCGCGTGGCCCGCCACGCGGAAAAGTCCCGCCGCCACGCCGGGCGTCATGGCGATTGGAGCCCACCTCCACCGCCGCCCAAGCAAAAGGGCGGCGTGAGCGCCGAAGAGCAGCGCAAGGTACTGGAAATGCTTGAGAAAGGGCTCATCTCGGTTGATGAGGCGAACGCCCTGTTGAAGGCGATGGGAAGTTAACATGTGAGTTAGTGATTGTGATGCTTTTTGGCATAATAGAGCCTGCACCGGATGGTTGATCACTGTCCGTCAGGCGCGATAGTTGTCTGCACACTCCGCTGAAACAGACGATTGGTTATGCCGAAAGGTTAAAGCATGGCCGCTACCTCAGTCACATATGTAGGAGAAGGCGCGCCGAATGGGGTGCGCCCTTTTGACATGAGCAAAGACGCGGCGCAGGTGCTGAGCCTGATGAGGTTGGCTTTCGGCCCGTCGCTGGACGCGGAAGGGCGCGATAGGCTCGATCAGAGCGTTTCGGCCGGCCCACCACCCTGGTTCGGGTTGTCTGCTCTAGGTGCAAGGCGCATCGAACCCGGCTTCGTCTGGGTCGAGGGCGGCCGCATTGTGGGCAATGTCACCTTATTGACCACCCGGCAGCCGGACCGCTACCTGGTGGTGAATGTGGCCGTGCACCCGGACAGGCGCCGGCGCGGAATCGCCCGCGCCCTGATGCAGGCCGTGATGGACACCGTGCGGGCTCATCATGGTCGAGTGATCCTGCTGCAAGTGGAACACCGCAATGAGCCGGCGCTTAACCTGTATCGCAAGCTGGGCTTCTCTGTCATCGGCGATGTCAATTCCTGGAAGGCAAGCTACTCCAGGCTCCGTCCGCTGCTAGCCCCGGTCGGCGATCGCGGGCCGGATAGGATCGGTACTTTCGTGCTCCGGCCCTTGCGAGGCGACGAGTGGCGTGAGGCTTACATTACCGACCGAGAAGCAATGCGTCCCGACCTCGACTGGCCGGAACCGATTGGCCCGGATACTTATCGCCGGAGCCTGTGGCGCGCTTTTCTCTCGTTGTTGCAGGCCCGGCAGCAAGAGGCGTGGGCGGTCGTAGATACGCCGCGCAACCGGCTGTTGGGATTGGGCGCTATCCAGAGCGAATGGGGCAGCGCGCACCAGCTCCGTCTGCGGGTGTCGCCGGCCATGGTTGGGCAGTTGGAGCGGCCACTGCTGGCGAAGTTGATCCGGCGATTGGCCTATCATGCCAGCCGGAATGTGCGCATTGATCACCCGGCTACTGACGAGTTGACATCCTCGCTGTTGCTGGAAGCGGGCTTCAGGACGACCCGGACGCTGACCGTTATGCGTTTCGATTATTAGTGGAGAACAGTGCAATGGCAACGACAGAAGAGCGCATGCAGATTCTGCGCATGATTGAAGAAGGAACCATTTCGGCTACGGAAGGGGCGGCGTTGCTGCGCGCCTTGGATCAAAGTGGCAGCGGTCCCGCCAAGGAGCCGCTAAAAGGGGCAACCACTCCGCGCTGGTTCCGCGTGCGGGTAACGGACTTGAACACGGGACGAAACAAGATTAACGTCAATATTCCCCTTGGATTGGTTAACGTGGGAGTCAAAATGGGCGCCCGCTTCGTGCCGGATATGGAGAGCGCTCAGTATGAGCAGCTCATGGAGTCCATCCGTTCTGGTCAAACCGGCAAGGTCATCGACGTGATGAACAACGAAGACGGCGAGCGCATCGAAGTCTTCGTGGAATAATCGCCACCGGCATATTATGGCCGCTTGCTAAGTGCGAGACACCCTCAGCTAGTCGAGTAACCTCTCCAGCACGACCCACTCGAAGGAATAGACGTGGCGGGCGTCAATGCGGTGGAACTCCCGGCTGACCTCTAGCCATGCCGGGGGATACAGGGCCGGGAAGAAGGCGTCCCCTTCTTTGACCTCCGCATTGACTAGCGTCAGGTATAGGCGATCCGCCTGCGGCAAAAGCGCGGCGTATATCTCAGCTCCTCCGGCAATCATCACCTCCGGCGCGTCGCCGGCAGCCGCCATGGCCGCGGAAACTGAACGGACTACGGTGCAGCCGGGCGCATCATATTCGGGGTCGCGGGTAAGCACTATACTATGCCGGCCCGCCAACGGCTTCCCTATCGAAGCATACGTCTTGCGCCCCATAATCACTGGCTTTCCCATCGTCACCTGCCTGAAATAGCGCATGTCGTCCGGCAAATGCCAGGGCAGCCCTCCCCCTCGACCGATCACCCCGTTGCGGTCAAGCGCGACAATAAACGAGATCCTGCGCTTCATACGGCGATCGGGGCGCTGATGCGCGGATGGTGCTGGTAGTTCTCCAGCCGGAAATCCTCATACCGAAAGGCGAAGAGATCGTCGACTTCAGGGTTCAGGCGCATCCGTGGCAACGGGAAGGGCTGCCGGGACAACTGCAACCGGGCCTGTTCGAGGTGATTCAGATAGAGATGGGCGTCGCCGAATGTGTGCACGAATTCGCCGGGCTCATAGCCGGTTACCTGGGCCACCATCATGGTCAACAGCGCATATGAGGCGATGTTGAATGGCACTCCCAGAAAAATGTCCGCGCTGCGCTGGTATAGCTGGCATGACAGCCGTCCCCCGGCAACGAAGAATTGAAAAAGGCAGTGACACGGGGGTAGCCTCATCCGCGAGATATCAGCCACATTCCAGGCGCTGACCACGTGCCGGCGCGAGTAGGGCTTCTCCCGCAAATCCCTGATTAACTGCGCTATCTGGTCGAACGTCTGCCCGTCAGGGCCGGGCCACGAGCGCCATTGATAGCCGTATACCGGCCCCAGGTCGCCGGCTTCGTCCGCCCATTCATCCCAGATAGTGACCCGATTGTCGCGCAGATAGCCGATATTGGTATCCCCGGCCAGGAACCAGAGCAGCTCATGGATGATCGATCGCAGATGCAACTGCTTGGTGGTTACAGCCGGGAAGCCCTCCTGAAGATCAAACCGCATCTGGTAACCGAACACCCCGATGGTGCCTACCCCGGTCCGATCGTCACGCCGCACGCCGGTATCCAATACGTGCTGCAGCAGTTGCAGGTATTGTCTCATTTTGCTCTTTCCTTTCAGAAGTGCTCAGCCGTCACCAGGGACCTTGGTGATTGTTCAGAAGCCTGCCGGGTCCGCAATAAACGAGTATAGCACGGCAGGAGCCTTGACTTCGAAGCCATTACGCATAGACTTGCGGTCGATGACATGAGGCCTACATATCCGGCACAATCGCACTGGACAAGAGATGAGTAATGATAACAATGGGGTGCCGCCCCGGCTAGCTGAAATTGTGTCCAACTTTCAGCTCTGCCAGGGGCGTGAGAAGCTGGAATATCTCCTGGAATTCGCCGAGTCATTGCCGCAGTTGCCGGCCTGGCTGGAGGGACGCCGCGACGAGATGCAGCCGGTGGTCGAGTGCATGTCGCCGGTTTCCGTCTATGCCGATACCGCAAACGGGCAGATCAACTTCTACTTTGACGTGCCGGTTGAGTCACCCACCGTGCGCGGTTTTGCCGCCATACTCCAACAAGGGACGGTAGGCCTGAAGGCTGAAGATGTGCTGGCGATTCCGACTGAGTTCTACCTGGACATGGGCTTGCAGCATGTATTGTCCGGCCAACGGCTCAACGGCATGACGGCGATTCTGGCCCACATGAAGCGGCTGGCCGCCGAGAGCCTAGCGGTGAGTAGCCCGTCGGGGGGAGGCCGTTCACAGCCGTGAAAGCGCAAACGTTGGCAATTCTGGGTATGGGGCGTACAGGGGCCTCGATTGGGCTGGCATTGAAGCAAGCGGGAAGCGGCCTGCAAATCGTTGGTCATGACGGCAACGATCAGGTACTGAAAGAGGCAAAGAAGGTGGGCGCCATCGATGGCGCTCAGTGGAAGCTGATCAGCGCCGTTCAGGAGGCCGATATCCTGGTAGTCACAACGCCGGCAAGCGAATTGCAGGGACTCTTGCGGCTGATCGGAAGCGATGTGCAGGCGCACGCCCTGGTCCTCGACATGAGCAGCCTCAAGGCAAAAGGGCAGCAGTGGGCAGCGCAGTATTTGCACCAGGGACATTACGTTGGGGTACAACCGATCTGGGCGGCCGGCACACTACTCGACGGCTCTGATGGGGTGGAAGGAGCGCGGGCCGATCTCTTCCGGAATAGCGTCTATTGCCTGATGCCGTCGGCGACTGCCGAACCGAAGGCGGTGGAAACGGCTGTCAACCTGGGATTGTTGCTGGGCGCCAAGCCGTTCTTCATTGACGCCGCCGAGTATGACAGCCTGGCTCAGGCTGTGCAGACGTTGCCCGGCTTCATGGCGGCGGCCCTTTTCCGCGCCATCTGGAATGCTAAGGGATGGCGCGATATGGCTCGCTTTGCCCAGGCCCCGTTTGCCCTGGCAACTTTGCCGCTTCAAGAGCACGCGGATCTCGCATACGTGGCCCTGAATCAGCCGGAGACGATGCTGGGCTGGCTGGACGCGCTGATGGCGGAATTGCAGGAGCTGCGCGACTGGGTTCGCGGCGGCGAAGCGGAGCGTTTGACCGCCCTCTTCGCCCAATTAGACCAGGAGCGCTGGAAATGGCTGGAGAGCCGTCGCGAGAATGAATGGGACGAGTCGCTCGTGGGAGGATATCAGCCGCCGACTTTCTTGGAGCAAATGGTGGGCCAGCGCAAGAAGAAGGAGAAGTGAACTTGCGCGTACTGATGGTCGCGCCGACCTCTT
This sequence comes from uncultured Ardenticatenaceae bacterium, assembly GCA_964539885.1. GTDB lineage: Bacteria > Chloroflexota > Anaerolineae > Promineifilales > Promineifilaceae > JACKCB01. Next base: position 48,045 of record CAZIKT010000030.1, read on the forward strand.
TCTTCGCGCACTACGGCGGGCACATTCGGATCATGGAAGAGGCGCAAGCGCTGCAGGCGCTTGGCCATCAGATAACCATCGTCACCTACTACAAAGGCGAGGACGTTGCCGGCCTCGCTATCGAGCGCACGCCGCCGCTGCCCTGGCACACCGATTACGAGGTAGGCTCTTCACGTCACAAACTGGCTTTCGATGCCTATCTGTTGGCGAAGACGCTGCAAGTGGGCCGGCGAGTTCGCCCAGACATCGTGCACGGGCACATGCACGAAGGAGCACTCATCGGCGGTGTGTTGGCTCGAGTGTTGCGCATTCCCCTGGTCTTTGATTTTCAAGGTAGCCTGACCGGCGAGATGATCGATCACGGCTTTGTAAGACCCGAGAGCATCAGCCATCGCTTCTGGCGACGGGTGGAGCGTTGGACCTGCGCCTTGCCGCAAGCAATCCTGGTCAGCTCGCTCCGCGCCAAGCCGCTGCTTGAGGAGCAGTTCGGTGTGCCGGCCGAGAAAATTCAGCCGTTGCCGGATTGCGCCGATCTCCTGCATTTCGATCCCACAAGATTCGGCGAAGCAGAAAAGTCGGCCGTGCGCCGGCAGCTAGGCATCCCGGAAGACCGGTCAGTGGTGGTTTACCTGGGCCTGCTGGCCGATTATCAGGGCACGCCGGAGCTTCTACACACGGCTCGCACGCTGAAGGACTCGGGTAAAGATAACATCCACTTCCTGATCATGGGCTTCCCCAATGTCGA
>CAZIKT010000031.1:0-9352 GCA_964539885.1 uncultured Ardenticatenaceae bacterium
AGTCGCGCTCGCGGGGTGTGGTTTATCTTGCGGTTTCGTGGCCGGCGTCAACCACCGCACAACTGGGCATTCTTGCAGTAACCTCTGCACGATCGTGAGGACCTGCAGAGCCGGCGAATCTCTTGCCGCTCCCACAGTAATAGTATCAGGCAGTCTGGACAAGAGCAATAAGACGTCCCTTTGGTATGCGTCCGGCATAGACCCTCGGGCTGTTGAGGAGTGCGCCCACAGGTTATCACTTCCAGAAGCGCTGTCTGGGTTAGCTTGACACCGTAACAGGGAGCTATACGATTGGCGGCAGAGAAACGTCTCAAGGGTCGAATAGCAAGGGAGGCAGCATGGACCGCACTGAGTTGATTGCCGCGGCGCGTGGGGATCGCCGGCTGGACCTGGCCATCCTGAACGTCAACCTGGTCAACGTCTTCACCTGTGAGATCTACCCGGCGGACATCGGCATTTACGGCAAAAGGATCGCGGTAGTCGGGCCGGCCGGCGCGTATGATCTGCCGGCACGGCAGACCATTGACGGCACAGGAAAGTGGGCCACACCCGGCTTCGTGGACACCCACGTGCATATTGAGAGCACCATGGTGACGCCGGTCAACTACGCCGCTGCGGTCCTCCCGTTCGGCACCACCACGTCCATTGTTGACCCGCACGAGATAGGCAATGTGCTCGGCATGCAAGGTGTGCGCTATATGGTCGAGGCCAGCGAAGGGCTGCCGCTGCGGGTTTTTATCACCGTGCCCTCCTGCGTCCCGGCTGTGCCCGGTGTGGAGACCGCCGGCGCCGACTTCGGCCCAGCCGAGGTGACGGAAATGCTGACCTGGCCGCGCGTCATCGCCGTCGCCGAAGTCATGGACTATGTCGGTGTGGTGAACGGCAGCCCACGAATGGTGGGCATTATCCAGGCCGGCCTCGATGCCGGGGCCGTCATTCAGGGGCACTCGCCGTTATTGGTGGGCCGGCCGCTCAACGCTTATGTCGCCGCCGGTATTGACAATGACCATGAGCTGCGTCGCGGCGACGAAGGGCTGGAGAAGTTACGCCTGGGCATCCTGCCATTGCTGAAGGTGAGCAGCTACGGGAACTATGCCCGGCCCATTGTGCCGGGCATCAAGGCCGCTCCATTTCTGGAAGTCGCGCTGTGCACGGACGACATTGAGCCGGCCGACCTGATGGCTAATGGGCATATGGATCGTGTCATCCGCGAGATGATTTATCACGACATCGAGCCGGCGGTAGCCATCCGCTGGGCCACATACGTCGGAGCCCGGCACTACCGCTTGCGCGATCTCGGCGCAATCGCCCCCGGCTACTTCGCGGACATCGTGTTGCTCTCCTCTCTTCAAGACGTTACTGCCAGTGAGGTGTTTGTCGGCGGCCGAATGGTAGTCGAGAACAGCCGTCTGGTGACGGAGATAACGGAGCCGCCTTCCAGCGTCAACCTCGAGAACAGCGTCCGCGTGCAGCCACTGTCGGTTGATGATTTCCGACTCGTCGCCCCCATCCGCGAAGGGGAGATCGCTGTCAACCTGGTTGTCCTGCAGCCAAATCGGCTGACGCAACTTGAGACGGTCCGCGCCCGGGTGGAGAATTACCAGGTCGATCCCAGGCAATTCGGCGATGACGTCTGCTACCTCAGCGTGGTTCCCCGACACGGCCAAAAACACCGTCCAACGCTTGCGCTGCTGAAAGGGCTGCATCTGCGCCGGGGAACACTGGCGACCACCATCGCGCACGACTCGCACAACATCATCATCACCGGCCATAACCCGGCCGATATGCTTATGGCAGTGAGAGAACTGGAAGCTTGCGGCGGTGGTATTGTCATCGTGGATGAAGGCCTGCTGCTGGGCAAGGTCGAGCTGCCGCTAGGCGGGCTGATGTCGCGCAAGCCCGTGACGGAGCTGGTGCCGGAGATGCAAGCGCTAAATGATCTCGCCCGGCAACTCGGCATCGACCATCGCGCTCAGGCGCTGAGCAGCTCCGGCCTGGCGCTGACCGTCATCCCGGAGGTGCGCATCACCGACCTGGTTGGCTTGATCGACGTCGCCAGCCAAAAAGCCCTGCCGGTGCTTTGGGAGGAATGAAACTTTACATAAAACTCCAAGCGTGCTATATTTGTTCGCAGTTATGCGCTACAAAGACGGGTAACGGCCAAATCGAGAGGTGAGTTGCATGGTCAACCGGTGGAGGCGCCAACTCCTGTTCATCCTGGTGCTTTGCGCCTTATCGCTGCTACTCACCGCCTGCGTTGACCCGCGGGAGTTAGGGCAGCAGGCGGGAGTCCTTTTTCGCCAGCTGGTAGGCATGGCGCAACAATTCCTATTTGGGTTCATCGAGGGCTGCTGTCGTGGAGCTACCGCATCATCGGCTGCCCTGATCATGTTGGCCTTCATCTTCACCCGCCGGCGCACGGGATGACGGCTCTGCCCAGGCTGACCGCCTTGAACGCGCGGGGTGCCGACGGATGATCTCACTTCAGCCGGAGCAATATGAGACTTTGAAGTCGTGGTTCCTGCCCGACCGGCCCGGCCCGTTGGTGGGACTACACGTGTTGCAGACAGGGTGGGGTAGTTGCTTCGCCGATCGTTGGCCCTGTCCACGGGCGCTGCTCGTCGAGGCAGCCGGCAATCATTCGCTGGCTGGCGAGCCGGAATCGCTGTCTGCCTCCGACCTTACGGATCATGTTCAGGGCTTCCTGGAAGCGGGACCACCGTTCGAGAAGCTGATAAGGGATGCGTTCCCGGCGGCGATAATATGGCCGCGAGTGATTATGACCCGCGCCGGCGCGCCATATTGTGAGAACCCCCGGGGCTTTGAGATCCGCCGTTTATATCCCTCCGATTCCGGTTACTTGCGGGCTCTTTCGGCAGACATCCGCTGGATCTACCGCACCTGGGGCGGCCCGGACGGGTTGGCCGACGGTCTGCATGCCTGGGGCGCATTCGCAGCCGGTCGACTGGTCTCCGTTGCATGCTCCTTTTTCGTCGGCGAGAACTACGAGGACATTGGCGTGGTCACGGAGCCGGAGTTTCGCGGGCAGGGCATCAGCGCCGCCTGCGTCGCCGGTCTTTGCGGCCACATCGTTGCGCGCGGACGGCAACCAAGCTGGACAACATCGCTGGATAACCCGGCCAGCCTGCGCGTCGCCGAAAAGCTCGGTTTTCTCCTGCACCGCCATGACCGGCTTTTCGTGATTGGAGAGCCGGTTCCGGAGCCGTAAAGCCGTTTGTGATTTTTGTCACATATAGCCGGTGACAAAAGACACTCGCCACTATGACAGCGGGCGTTACGCTTGTAGTGGTGACGAGTGTACCAATCGACGACGGGCACTTTGCGTCGCAGGGGGATTACTAACAACTCAGCACCTTAACTGCATGGTTCAACCGCTGAAGCCATGCCGTGACAAACAGAGAGGCGCCAATCGTTGAAGCAGCGCCGGAGGATCCCACCAGACGGCTCTCCGCTGGCCACTTCACAGATATCAGGGTAGCCGTCAGCAACGCGCTGTGCTCTTGACCTGGTACCTGATGAGCATGGCGTGGCGGGCATCCTGCTTTTTTCCCGGATGATCAGGAGGTCATCTGAGTGGCCTTCCACATCGCAGTTGGGCAGGTTCCTGCACTCGCCCGGCATGAGCGCGGCATTGTATTCGTTTGCCGGCCGGCGCAGCCTGGTTGAATGGAAGACTCCAGTCATCTGGAGTCTTTTTGTTTTGCGTAGGAGGTGAGTGTTGACCACAGAATTCACCAGACGAAGAACGCGCGGTAAGGCGGTGAATTTCCTGGATCGTGTCATCGACGCGACGCCGGGGGATTCACGCCTGGACATGTGTATTCAGTGCGGCACGTGCGGCGGCTCCTGTCCTTCGGCAGAGGACATGGACCACACGCCGCGCCAGATATTCGCGATGATCAGGGCCGACATGGAGAAACAAGTACTCAGCAGCAATACGCCCTGGTATTGCGTCTCCTGCTACTACTGCATGGTACGCTGTCCGCAAGAAGTTCACATTCCCGACATCATGTATACCCTCAAGAACATGGCCATTACGGCCAAAATGTATGAAGACAGCACGGCCCCGGACCTGTCCCAGACCTTCGTTGGGTACGTGGAGAATCATGGACGCAGCTTTGAGTTTGGGCTGGCCACGCGTCACTTCCTGCGCCACCGGCCAACCGGCCTGATGGACACCGCGCAGCTCGGCCTGGGAATGTTGGCTCGGCGGCGCATTGACCTGACGCCGGATCGCATCCGCAATATTGACCAGATGAAAGCGGTGCTGGCCCGGGCGAAGGAACTGGAGGCGGCGGCATGAAAGAGTATATCTTCTATCCCGGTTGTTCAATGCAACGAAATGCTCGGGCGTATCTGGATTCCACGCATGTGATTCGCCAGGACCTGGGCATGACCTTTCACGAAATCGACGATTGGAACTGCTGCGGGGCCACGGAATATATGTCGGTGGCCAGGCTGCCGGCCTACGCCCTGATCGGTCGCAATCTGGCCCTGGCAGCACGACAGGCCAATGGGACGCATACTGTCGTCGCCGGCTGCAGCGCCTGCTACCTGAACCTGGCCAAGACGGACCGCTACATGGGGTTGGACGGCAACCTCAACGAGCAGGTGAACGAGGCGTTGGCTGCCGGCGGATTACACTATGACCCCGGCACCCTGCGCATGCGCCACCTTCTGGACGTGCTCTATCATGACATTGGCCTGGAGGAGATCGAGCGCCGGGTTGTCCGGCCGCTAAAGGGCCTCAGGTTGGCCCCATATTACGGCTGCATGATCGCCCGCCCCGATCCGGAGTTGCGCTTTGGCTGTCCGGAGTATCCCGACATTCTGGATCAGTTACTCCGGGTCCTGGGTGCCGAGGTGATTGACTTTCCGGTAAAGACCCATTGTTGTGGTGGTCACATGACCCAGATCAGTTCGCCGGTGGCTTACGAGCTGATCCGCCGCCTGCTCTACGCGGCCGATAGCTACCACGCCGATATGATGGTGACCCTCTGCCCGATGTGCCAGCTCAACCTGGATGCCTACCAGGATGACACCAACCGCTTCTTCAAGACTAATTACAGCATTCCAATTGTCTACTTTACGCAGATGATTGGCCTCGCCTTTGGCCATGAGCCGGCTGAACTGGGTCTGGGGAAGGAGTTCGTCGACACACGCCCGGCGCTGGCCAAGATCGGTATTGAGCTTCCAGTTGAGGAGCCGGAAAAGCCCAAGCGTGGCGGCCGCAAGAAGGACGATCCCAGTCTGCCGATGCCCCAACCGCTGCCCGCCAAGGAGGTCGGCAAATGAGCCAGCAAATTGAACGAGACGAGAACGACAAAGAGCGCGTGGGCGTCTATGTCTGCCATTGCGGAACCAATATCGCCGGCGTTGTCGATGTCGAAAACGTGGCCCACTGGGCCGCCGACGAGCTACAGGATGCCGGCGTTGTGATCGCTCGCGACTACAAGTTCATGTGCTCCAGCCTGGGCCAGGAACTAATCGAGCGCGATATCGAGGAAGAAGGGCTGACTCGCGTGGTCGTGGCGGCCTGTTCGCCGCACCTGCATGAAAAGACCTTTCGCGGCGCCTGCCAGCGCGCCGGCCTCAACCCGTACCTGTGCGAGATGGTTTCCGTCCGCGAGCAAGTTTCCTGGGTGACTACGGACAAGGTCGAGGCCACGGCGAAGGCCAAATCCCTGCTCGCCGGCGGTGTAATGCGAGTGGTGGAAAACGAGCCGTTGGAGCCGCTACATGTGCCCATTCATTCGGACACACTGGTAGTCGGCGGCGGCATTGCCGGCATTCAGGCCGCGCTGGAGATCGCCAATGCCGGCTACAAGGTCTATCTGGTTGAGAGGGAACCGTCCATCGGTGGACACATGGCGCAGTTCGACAAGACGTTTCCCACAATGGACTGCGCTGCCTGTATTCTGACGCCGAGGATGGTGGACGCCGGCGGTCACGCCAACATCGAACTGCTCACCTGGAGCGAGGTTGAGCGTGTCGACGGATATGTCGGCGACTTCACGGTGACGATCAAGAAGAAGCCGCGCTATGTGGACACCGAGCTGTGCACCGGCTGCGGCATCTGCTGGGAAAAATGCCCGCGCACTGTGGTGGACGAGAACTTCGAAGCCGGACTCGGCTACCGAAAGGCCATCTACACCCCCTTCGCGCAGGCCGTGCCCAAGTATCCGGTGTTGGATCCGCCGAACTGCACCTACTTCCAAAACGGCAAGTGCCGCGCCTGTGAGAAATTGTGCCCCACCGGCGCGATTGACTTCAACCAGCAAGACGAGTATATGACGGTGACCGTCGGGAACATCATCCTGGCAACAGGCTTTGAAGTCTTCGATGCCCGGCGGGTTGCTCAGTATGGCTATGGGCGGCTGGCGAATGTCTTCACCAGTCTGGAGTTTGAACGCATGTGCAACGCCTCCGGCCCGACGCAGGGCGCGGTTTACCTGCGTGACGGCGTCACCAAGCCGGAGTCGGTGGCCATCATCCATTGCGTGGGCAGCCGGGATCGCAACTACAACAACTACTGCTCGGTAATCTGCTGTATGTCCAGCCTGAAGATGGCCCATCTGGTAAAGGAGCGCACTGACGCCAAGGTATACGAGTTCTATATTGACATGCGCACTGCCTTCAAGGATTACGACGAGTTCTATCAGCAGGTGCTGGAAGAGGGAACTGTCTTTGTCCGCGGCCGTGTCGCTGAGGTGACTGATGCCGCCCGGCAACCCGGCGAGGAAGGCAAGCTGATCGTCCAGGTTGAAGACACCTTGGTTGGCCGGCAACGGCGAATCCCGGTGGACATGGTCATTCTCTCCGTTGGTCTGGAGCCGCGCAAGGATGCGAAGGCACTGGCGAAACTCTTTGGGATTTCCTGCAGTACCAAGGGGTGGGTAATTGAGAAGCACCCGAAGCTGGACCCAATCTCGACTATGACGGAGGGCATCTTCATCGCCGGCACCATTCAGGGTCCGAAGGATATTCCGGCCAGCGTTTCCCAGGGCGCCGCCGCCGCCGCCAGAGTGCTTGGCCGCATCGGCGCCGGCGAGATTGAGCTGGAGCCGATCAAGGCCACCGTGGACGCCGAACGTTGCTCCGGCTGCCGCATCTGTAATGCGCTGTGTCCCTTCAATGCCATCATCTTCCACGAGGATCAGATGGTCTCGGAGATTAACCACGCCCTGTGTCAGGGATGTGGGACGTGCGTGGCGGCCTGTCCGGTAGGCGCAATCAGCGGCACCGGTTTCAGCAATGAACAGGTGATGGCCCAGATCGAGGGGGTGCTGATGTACAGTCGACTGAATGGCAGGCCGAAGCTGGCCGAGATGGCTTTGGGGCCGTCAATCCTTGGCGCGGCATAAGGAGTGGAGCATGAGCGAGCAATTTGAGCCGATTATTGTCGGTTTTACCTGTAACTGGTGTAGCTACCGGGCCGCCGACCTGGCAGGCACTGCGCGCATCAAGTATCCGCCCAACATCCGGCTGATTCGCCTTATGTGTTCGGGCAGAATGGATCCCACCTTCGTCCTGAAGGCGCTGGCGGAAGGGGCGGACGGCGTGATGATCACCGGCTGCCATCCAGGCGAATGCCACTACCTGGAACAGAACTACAAGACGCTGCGCCGCTTCATACTCCTGAGGCGCACACTGACCGAAATGGGCATCGAGCCGGAACGGGTGCAGCTTGTCTGGGCCAGCGCCGCCGAAGGTGCGCGACTGGCTCGCGAGATTGAACGGATTGTGAACGAGGTCCGCGAGCTGGGACCCCTGAACTGGCCGGAGAAATGGCAGGCTGCGCAAGCCTTTTCGGCCAATGGGCATGGCGTTCAGCAGCCGGTCGAGGAGGTGGTCGTATGAGTGAGAACGGAAAAGCCCCGACAGAAACGAGATCGGGTGCGAACGGCAAACAACCGTCGGCCTCAGCGTTGCCGCCGGCAAAACCGAAGTTCGCCATGTATTGGGCGGCATCGTGCGGCGGCTGTGAGATCGCCGTGCTAAATATCGGCGAGAAGATTCTGGACGTTGATGCCAATTTCGAGGTGGTCTTCTGGCCTGTAGCGATGGATGCCAAGTACAAGGACGTGGAGGCGATGCCGGACAAGTCCATCCTGCTGACCCTCTTCAATGGCAGCATCCGCAATCAGGAGAACGAGCACCTGGCCCACCTGCTGCGCGCCAAATCGCAGATTCTGGTCGCATTTGGCTCGTGTGCTACCGAAGGCTGCATTCCCGCACTGGCCAACCTTTCAAGCACGAATCAGATCTTTGAGGCGGTGTACGACAGCGTCTCTACAGAGAATCCGGCCGGCTTGCGCCCACAATACGGCTATGACATGCCGGAAGGCCGCATTCACATTCCGGTCTTTAATCCGGTCATTCGCACGTTGGATCAGGTTGTTGACGTAGATTACTTCATGCCCGGCTGCCCGCCGGAGTCGCACCAGATCGCCGCTGTGATCGATCTGGTGATCCAGGTGCTGGCAGGGAAGGCGCAATTGCCGCCGAAGGGCTCGGTCATTGGCGCCGGCCTCTCGGCCGTGTGCGATGAATGTCCCCGCCAGCGCAACGTGAAGAAGATCCGCCGATTCGTGCGCTTGCATGAAGCCGGCCCTCTCGATCCCGACATCTGCTTGCTAGAGCAGGGCGTGCTCTGCAACGGGCCGGCCACGCGCAATGGCTGTGGCGCGCTCTGCCCGCAGGCCGGCGCGGCCTGCATTGGCTGTTATGGGCCATCAGCGGGTGTCGTAGATTACGGCGCTCGGCTGATGACGGCCCTGGCCTCGGTCATCGACAGTGATGACCCCGATGAGATCGAGGAGATTCTCAACGGCATCCCGGACCCCGTTGGCTCATTCTATCGCTTTAACCTGGCCCACTCGTTGCTCCATGCTGCCAGGCCGGCCCTGTCCGGTGAGAAAGACAAACTCGTCAGGTCGCCTGCCTGACAAGTCACTTTTTGAGGAGAACACGCCATGGAACGAATCACAATCGATCCGATCACACGACTTGAAGGGCACGGCAAAATCGAGATCTTCCTGGACGAGGCGGGAGACGTCGCCAATACCTACTTCCAGATCCCGGAACTGCGCGGCTTTGAACGCTTCTGTGTGGGCCGGCCCGTTGAGGAAATGCCCTTGCTGACCAACCGTATCTGCGGCGTCTGCCCGGAGGCCCATCACATGGCTGCCGCCAAGGCCGCCGACGCCGTCTACCACGTCGATCCTCCGCCGGCTGCCAAGAAGCTACGCGAACTGCTATATATGGGCTTCTACGTCACCGACCATACCACCCACTTTTACGCCCTGGGCGGGCCGGACTTCGTCATGGG
>CAZIKT010000031.1:9452-46420 GCA_964539885.1 uncultured Ardenticatenaceae bacterium
TCACCGACCATACCACCCACTTTTACGCCCTGGGCGGGCCGGACTTCGTCATGGGTCCGAACGCGCCGGTGGCTGAGCGCAATATCCTCGGCGTCATCCACAAGGTGGGGCTGGAGATTGGCGGCAAAGTCATTCAGGCGCGTAAGAACGGGCACCGGGTAGTCGAGGTACTGGGCGGGCGCAAGGTTCATCCCTGTACATCTATTCCCGGTGGGGTGACCAAAGGGCTGACAGAAGAAGAGCGCCGGGAAATCGCTGACATTGGCCACTGGAGCGTTGAGTTCGCCCAATTCAGCCTGCAGCTTTTCAATGATCTCGTGCTGGGCAACCCGCAATACGTTGACCTGATCCTTGGCGACATCTACACCCACCGCACCCACTATATCGGCCTGGTTGACGAGCAGAATCGGGTCAACTTCTATGATGGGAAGGTAAGCGTTGTCGATCCGAATGGCAAGCGCCTGGGCAAGTATGCGCCGCATGAGTACACCGAGTGGATCGCGGAGCGCGTCGAGCCGTGGACCTACCTCAAATTCCCTTACTTGAAGAAAGTAGGTTGGAAGGGCTTCACTGAAGGCGAGGATTCCGGCGTCTATATGGCCACGCCGCTTTCTCGCCTGAACGCCGCCGACGGTATGGCCACCCCTCTGGCACAGGCGGAATACGAGCGCTTCTATGAGACTTTGGGCGGCAGGCCGGTGCACCAGAGACTGGCAACGCACTGGGCGCGCCTGATCGAGCTGCTCTATGCCGCCGAGCGCCTGGTCGAGCTGGCTGAAGACCCGGAGATCACGTCGAAGGACATTCACACGGTGCCGACCGAGATTCCCACTGAGGGCGTCGGCATTGTGGAAGCGCCGCGAGGAACGCTGACTCATCACTACTGGACGGACAAGCGCGGCATTCTCACCCGGGTAAACCTGATCGTGGGCACGACCAACAACTACGCCCCGATCAGCATGTCAATCAACAAGGCCGCCAGGAGCCTGATCCACAATGGAACGGTGGTCAACGAGGGATTATTGAACATGGTCGAGATGGCGTTTCGCGCCTACGATCCCTGCTTCGGCTGCGCGACACACTCGCTTCCCGGCCAGATGCCGCTGCAGGTGACCATACACGATGTCGATGGCAAGGTCGTGGATGTCTTACGCCAATTCTGCTGAAACGCGTGCGACAGCGCCGGCGACGGCGAGGCCGGCCGCCGGTCAACTCACGACACTGGTGGTCGGCCTGGGTAATCCGATTCTGGGAGATGACGGGGTTGGCTGGCGCGTGGCGCAGGCCGTGCAACAGCTGGCCCCGGCTATTGAGGTGGAATGTCTGTCCGTCGGTGGCCTCAGCCTAATGGAGCGACTCATCGGTTACGACTGCGCCGTTATTGTGGACGCCATTCATACCGGCAATCGCCGGCCGGGAAGCGTGATTGTCTTTCCGCTCTCGGCGTTGCCCGATGCCTCCGCCGGCCATACGACCTCCGTTCACGACACCTCCTTGCAGGCAGCCATGGACCTGGGGCGCAGGATGGGCGCACGATTGCCGGCTGAAGTTCACGTGGTCGCCATTGAGGCCGTCGCCGTGTACGACTTCACCGAGGAACTCACCCCCGCTATCGCCGCCGCCATCCCGCAAGCTGTTGCGGCGGTAATGGGGATCTTGAAAGCCTCCTGTGAACCAGGAAAGGAGTGACTATGGTATCACCGGAAGTATTGCGACTGTACCCATTCTTTGGTTTCATGAACTACGGTCAGCTACGTGAAGTAGCCATGATCACCTCGGTGGAGACGTTTCCTGCCGGCTCAACGATTTTCGCGATGGGGGATCGGGCGGACGCTCTTTACCTGTTGCGGGAAGGGCGAGTGGACCTGCACTACAATGTCATCGACGAGCACGATCCCCGGCTACGCAAAGACTTCATGGTCGGCACCATCAACCCCGGCGAGTTGCTCGGACTTTCGGCCGTCATTGCGCCGGCGATCATGATGTCCTCAGCCATTGTGGTGGCGCCGTCAGTGCTGCTTCGCATAGACGCCCTGGAATTGTGCAGATTGTGGGAGACAGACCACGACCTGGCCTTTGGCCTGCAGAAGCAGTTGGCGATGGCGCTGAAGCAGCGACTGGAAAGAACCAGGATCCTACTAGCGGCAGCAACCGCGCCGGTATAGAGGTCCTTCGGGAAAGCAAGCATCAGTATTCCAGGGGCAGCAGAGTAGTGCTGCCCCTGTGCTTTCGGTTTGGCTCGCGTCCGGTCACCGGCAGGGCATGATGTCTCTCACCACCGGCCGGTGACATTCAACACTGCGCACGCGACTCCCCCCGGTGTTACACTGAGACAGTCAGACTGAACGGACGCGACCTGGCCCTGCCGCAATCAGCCGGCTGCGTCCCGGCGCGATGAGCAAGATAGTGAAACGATGACCGCCATTGACGGGCAACAAATACACATTACCGGCGTGGTACAGGGCGTCGGCTTCCGCCCCTTCGTCTTTGGCCAGGCGCAACGATGCCGGCTGACCGGTTGGGTGCGCAACACCTCCGCCGGCGTGGACATCGTGGTGAACGGCCCGTCGCCGGCTCTGGCCGATTTTGCAGACGCCCTGCAAAGGGAACTGCCTCCACTTGCCCGCATCGACCAGTTCGAATCACAATCCATCCTTCCGGACGGTTATACCGACTTTCGCATCCTGGAATCACGGCAGGAAGCCGGCGCGTTTCAGCCCATCTCGCCGGATGTCTGCGTGTGCGATGACTGCCTGCGAGAACTGTTTGATCCGGCAGATCGTCGCTACCGCTACCCCTTCATCAACTGCACCAATTGCGGCCCTCGCTTCACCATTATCCAGGACATACCATATGATCGGCCGAATACCACTATGGGTTCCTTTCCCATGTGCCCGGAGTGCGCGGCCGAGTATTCGAACCCGCTGGACCGGCGTTTTCACGCGCAGCCGGTAGCCTGTCCCAGCTGTGGGCCGCAGGTCTGGCTGGTTCAGCCCGGCGCATCCGGCATCGGCCGGCGCAACGACCAGGCCATACAGGAAGCGCGAACCATGCTTCGGGCCGGCCGAATCCTGGCTGTGAAAGGGTTGGGGGGATTTCATCTGGCCTGTGACGCGGCGAATGAAGCAGCGGTGACCGAACTGCGCCGGCGCAAAGGTCGCTCTGAGAAACCGTTCGCCGTCATGATGCCCAATTTGAAAACGGTTTCTTTCTACTGCATCCTGAGCGAGGCAGAAAGGCAGTTGCTCACCTCTCGCGAGAGGCCAATCGTCATCTTGCAGCGTCGGGACGAGCATCTACTGCCGGGAATAGCGCCGGGTCAACAGACGTTGGGCGTCATGCTGCCCTATACGCCGCTCCACGCCCTTCTGGTGGAGCCGGAGTCCGGCTTTCCTGAGGTGCTGGTCATGACCAGCGGCAACTACAGTGAAGAGCCGATCGCGCATACCAACGAGCAGGCGCATTCCGACCTTTCAACGCTGGCGGACGCTTTCTTACTCCATGATCGCGATATACACATCCGTTGTGACGACGGTATCGTACAGGATGTGCAGGTCGGCACTAAGAAGATGACTATGTTCCTGCGCCGGTCCCGGGGATACGCTCCATTGCCCGTGGCGCTCCCCGGCACTATGCCCCCGTTGCTGGGTGCCGGCGCGGAACTTAAGAATGCCTTCTGCCTGACCAAAGGTTCCTACGCCTTCCTCAGCCATCACATTGGCGATATGGAGAATTTCGAGGCCCTACGCTCATTTGAGGAAGGCATCGCCCATTTTGAAAGGCTCTTCCGAGTCTCGCCGGCAGCCATTGCCTGCGACATGCACCCTGACTACCTGGCCACGCAATACGCCCATGTGCGCGCCAAGAAGGATGGCATCGGAGCGGTCCGCGTGCAGCATCATCACGCCCACATCGCCGCCTGTATGCTGGAGCACGGCATGTCTGGCGAGCAGCCGGTGATCGGCGTGGCCTTCGACGGCACGGGCTATGGCGATGACGGACAGGTATGGGGCGGCGAATTCCTGGTAGCTGATTATGGCGGCTATGAGCGCCCGTTTCATCTACGTTACGCGCCGCTTCCCGGAGGCGACCGCGCTGTTAAGGAGGTCTGGCGCATGGCGTTGGCCTGGCTGCAACAGGCAGACTTCGCCTGGGAGCCTGACCTGCCTCCCGTCCAACTCGCTTCGCCGGCGGCAGTCTCGGTGGTGGCGCGCATGCTGGACCCGGCCAATCGCAACCTGCTCAACACACCGCTCACCTCCAGCATGGGCCGGCTATTTGATGCCGCAGCCGCGCTTGCCGGTGTGCGGCAGGTAGCCACTTATGAAGCACAGGCGGCGATGGAGTTCGAGGCGCTGTGCGATCCGGACGAAACCGGCAGCTACCCTTTCGCGCTCGACGATGGCGCCGCCGTCCCCGGCGCCTCCGTCCCCGGCGCCGACGTCCCCGGCGCTATTGACCCGGCCCCACTCTTTGCCGCGCTGGTAGCAGACCTGCGCGCCGGGATCAGCAGACCGAAAATCGCCGCCCGCTTTCACAACGGCGTGGCCCGCATGGTGGTTGACGTGTGCCGTGAGATAGGCAATTCCACCGGCCTGCGCCAGGTCGTCCTCAGCGGCGGCGTCTGGCAGAATCGGGCGCTGCTAATGCGAGCGCTGCCCGCTCTACAGAAGGCCGGATTTGACGTTTACACGCATCGGCTGGTTCCGCCCAACGATGGCGGCGTTGCGTTGGGCCAGGTTGCGGTAGCCGCGTGGACCCTTGCCCCCGGCTGGACAACAAAGAAAGGACAATGATATGTGTCTTGGAGTACCCGGAAAGATAACCTCCACATATGAAGCGAACGGCATGCGTATGGGCGTGGTTGATTTTGGCGGCGTCACCCGTGAAGCCTGCCTGGAGTACGTGCCAGAAGCGGAAGTGGGTGATTACACCGTGATCCACGTTGGCTTTGCCATCAGCCGTCTGAGCGAACAAGAGGCGCATGAGACGCTGAGCATCTTGCGGGAGATCACCGACCTCAGTGAGGAGCTTGGCGAGGAGCCAGCGGTAAGCGAGCGATGAAGTATCTCGACGAATTCCGCGACGCCGCCCTGGTCCGCCATCTGCTGGCTGAGCTGCGCTCGGTGACCACCCGGCCCTGGGTCCTGATGGAGATCTGCGGCGGGCAGACACACGCCATCATGCGCTTCGGCCTCGACCAGTTGCTGCCGCCGGAGATAGAGCTGGTGCACGGGCCGGGCTGCCCGGTCTGCGTAACCCCCCTGGAGCAAATCGACAAGGCTCTGGCGATTGCCTCACGTCCGGAGGTGATTTTTACGTCTTATGGGGACATGCTACGTGTGCCCGGCTCCGACGAGGACCTGTTTGCCGTGCGCGCTGGCGGGGGCAACGTGCGGGTAGTCTATTCGCCGCTCGACGCCGTAAAACTGGCGCAGGACAACCCGGATCGAGAAGTGGTCTTCTTCGCTATTGGCTTTGAAACAACCGCCCCGGCCAACGCGATGAGCGTCCTGCAGGCGCACCGGTTGGGATTGACTAATTACAGTGTGCTGGTGTCGCATGTGTGCGTGCCGCCGGCGATGCACGCCATCCTAGGCAGCCCGGCCAACCGGGTGCAGGCCTTTCTGGCTGCCGGGCACGTCTGCGCCGTCATGGGCTACTGGGAATACCCGCCGATCGCGGCCCGTTATCGCGTCCCAATCGTCGTCACCGGCTTCGAGCCGGTCGACCTGTTGCGTGGCATCCTGCTGGCTGTCCGCCAGCTAGAAGAAGGACGCGCCGAGGTGGAGAATGCCTACGGTCGAGCAGTCACCTATGAGGGCAATCAGCCCGCGCAGGCGGTCATCAATCGCGTGTTCGAGCCGTGCGACCGCAAGTGGCGCGGTATCGGCGTAATTCCCGGAAGCGGCTGGCGGCTGCGCCCTGAGTTTACCGCCTTTGACGCCGAAGAGCGCTTCTCGGTGGCGGAGATCCGGCCGCTGGAGTCGCCGCTATGTGTCGCGGGCCAGATTCTGCAGGGTCTGGTCAGGCCGGACCAATGCCCGGCGTTCGGCAGGGCCTGCACACCGGAGCATCCGCTCGGCGCCACCATGGTCTCGGGCGAGGGCGCTTGCGCGGCCTATTTTCGCTATCGGCAGGACCTTGTCGTCGTGGAGTAATCCTAAGCCTGCTGGATGTCAACCCGGAGACTTCCGGCCATGATCGAGGAAACCTTGTTGGAACCTGTGGACACTTCGCCCGAAACCTACATCACCTCACCGCTCTGCCCGATGCCGATCCTCGACCGGGGGCGGATCATCATGGGTCACGGCAGCGGCGGAAAGCTGATGCAGGACCTCATAGCCGGCGCCTTTCTGCCGCCGTTCGACAATCCCATTTTGCGCGCGGGCGACGATGCCGGCGTTGTGACCATCGCGCCCGGCGCCCGCCTGGTGGTCAGCACGGACTCCCACGTGGTCAGACCGTTGTTCTTTCCCGGCGGCGATATCGGCCGGCTGGCGGTCTGCGGCACCGTCAATGATGTGGCCATGATGGGCGCGAGGCCCTTGTATCTGACCGCCGGCTTCATTTTGGAGGAAGGCCTGGAAATTGGCGTGCTGGAGAAGGTCGTCGAATCCATGCAGCGAGCTGCTGCGGAGGCCGGGGTGCAAATCATTGCCGGCGACACCAAGGTCGTGGAGCGGGGGAAGGCTGACGGGCTGTATATCAACACAGCCGGAATCGGCCTGCTGGCTCCCGGACTGCAGATTAGCGGGGGCAATGCCAGGCCGGGAGACGCGATAATCCTTTCCGGCACAATGGGCGATCACGGCATCGCCGTACTTGCCGCCCGCGGTGACCTGGGCCTTGAAGCGGATCTACAGAGTGATGTGGCTCCACTGAATGCTCTGGTAGGGGCCATCGTGGAAGCCGCCGGCGCGTACATCCACGTGTTGCGAGATCCGACGCGCGGGGGTGTTGCTGCTGCCCTCAACGAGATCGCGCGAAGCTCCCACGTAGCAGCTCACCTGAAAGAAGAGGCTTTGCCAATCCGCCCAACAGTAGCGGCTGCCTGCGAATTGCTTGGCTTTGACCCCCTGCATATCGCAAATGAAGGCAAGTTGCTCGCCTTTGTGGCGCCGGAGGTAGTTGAGCGGGTGCTGTCAGCCATGCGCCGTTCACCTTACGGCGCGGACGCCGTTCAAATAGGACATGTGGAGGAGCAGCCCGCCGGCCGCGTGTTGATGCGCACCGGACTCGGCACGCGGCGCGTGATTACCATGCCCTCCGGCGAAATACTGCCCCGCATTTGTTAGCGTCTTATGGGCCTACCGGGCAGGCCCGCCTAGAAATCCTCGCTGACCGGCACCAGGGCAGGTTGCCTGCGCCGGCTGGGATCGTTAGCCAGAGTCCTTTCGACCTCTTCCTGCCAGACCCGCGGGAACTGCTTGATGGCATCGGTTTGAGCTGACTGCAATCGCCAGAGCGTCTCCAGCTCCCGGTTAAGCTCATCAAACTTCACTTCCAGCACACTGATCTGCTCGCGCACCTGTCGCTCGTTTCGGGCGATGTTCTGCCAGCGCTGTTGCATATCCACTTCAAAGTTCTTCCAGAGTTTGTCCCGCTCTGAAACGAAACCGCTCCAGCGCCCTTCCATACGCCGGAACTCGACGCGCGCCAGTTCTGAGACTTCTTTCTGGCGCTGTTCAATGTGTTCCTGCCACTGCGCTATCGTCTCCACTGCCATCTTGGCTTCTTTATACTGGTCTGAAAAGCGCACCCATTGCTGGTCATATGCCTTCATTTGCTCTTGCTGCTGGGCCAACGCGCGCTCCCACTCAACAAGACGTTGATTCCGCTCATATTCGCCGAGTTGTACCTGCTCCGCCCATTGGGAGATTGATTTGCGCAGTTCTTCTTGCGCGCCGACCAATATACTGGCGTTGGCCTCCAGCTTGGTTTGCGCGTCACCCAGGATGTCCAGCCGGTTCTGAATCGGTTCCCAGCGCTTACTGATCTCGAGCAATGCGGTTTGGATTTCCTGGATGTTCCGGCCATTCTGTCGCTCGCCCTCTTCCAGGAAGGTCAGGTCATTGGCCCATTCTTCGATTCGGCTTTCAATTGGAGGCAGCCGGTTTTGCAGTAGGCCGATCAGGTTAGCCAGCCGGGCCTCTTCCGCCTCGCGCAATTCCATTGAGTTCTGCAGGCGGGGGATAGCCGGCAGCTCCTTGCGGATCAGCGCGATCTCCCGCGCATTTGCTTCATGTTCTACACGTCGCAACCGCTCCATTTCCTTTTCGGCCCGGATGCGCCGCTCATCATACTGCTCGATCAGCGTTACTATCTCATCCTTGAACTGCGCCAACTGGGTGTCGAATTGCAGGACGCGAGCCAGCTGAGAGTTTGTCTTGGTGAGCCGCTCCTCCAGTTCCTTTACCCTGGTCTGGCGACCTTCCAGCTCGCGCGACATCAGCGTGGTTTGCTGCTCCAATTCCGCGACACGCCGGATCGACTTCCGGCGCTCTTCGTCCAGCCACTCGATGCGACTGCGAAGTTCGTTCAGTTCCTGTGCAATTGCTGAACCATCGGTCATGGTGAGCCCCTTCAATAGGCTGTTCGGCCTACTCTGAATCGCAGCAGCTTGTCCTGCGCCCGGACAGTAGCGGCGCGATGCCCTTTTTGTCCACTGAGAACTAGCGAAGAAAGCAAGACTTCGGGCGCAATCATGGCGACATTAGAGCCGCTTAGTAGCTCGACATTATACGGGCGAAGCTCAAAATCGTAAAACCGGCTCTCACCGGCTTGCGATTGACCGGCAAAGCGAATACCATGATGGCAATCTGGCAGACCAGAGCTTCAAGAGGCACATTCGCACAGCAGGAGGCAGAGCGAATTGCGGGCGCAACAACTCACCAAAGCAGCCGATATTGACCAGCTTCCCTTGCGTCCCGCCGATCTCCCGGGACCTGAGCCGGGTATCGGTCAGGTGCGCCTGCAAGTACGCGTCTGCGGCGTGTGCCACACCGACCTGCATATTGTTGAGGGTGACCTTGTGTTGCCGCGAGTGCCGCTTGTGCCCGGCCATCAGGTGGTCGCTACTGTCGAGGCGCTGGGCCCTGGCGTCACGAAACACAGCATAGGTGACCGGGTTGGCGTCGCCTGGCTGTACCGAACGTGCGGTAAGTGCCGATTCTGCGTGGCGGGAGAGGAGAACCTCTGCCCGGAAGCCCGGTTCACCGGCTATCATGCCGATGGCGGCTACGCTGAGCAAATGGTGGTCGACGAGGCGTTCGCCTACCCCCTGCCGGAGAGTCTCTCGGACGCCGAGGCCGCCCCGTTGCTCTGCGCCGGCATTATTGGCTACCGTTCGCTTCAGCTCTCCGGTGTCAAGCCCGGCGACACGCTGGGCATGTACGGCTTCGGGGCCAGCGCGCATCTGGCTATTCAGGTGGCCCACCATTGGGGATGCCGGGTCTATGCGTTTACGCGCGGCGCGAGCCATCGCCGGCTGGCTGAACAACTGGGTGCGCACTGGGTGGGCGGCGTGGAGGACGAGATTGATGTGCTCCTTGACGGAGCGGTTATCTTCGCCCCCGCCGGAACGATTGTCCCGCAATCGCTAGGCAAGCTGCGGCCGGGAGGAACCGTAGCGATCAACGCCATACACATGAGCCCCATTCCCAGCTTCGAATACCAGTTGCTTTACGGAGAACGCGTCTTGCGCAGTGTGGCTAACTTCACCCGCCGAGATGCTGAGGAGTTCCTGGGACTGGCCGCGCGTATTCCGATCGAGGTCAGGTCCACAACCTACTCGCTTCAACAAGCGAACCAGGCGCTCAGCGATATGAAGGGCAGCCGCATTGACGGCGCGGCCGTGCTGCAAGTGATCTAAATGATTCGAATGGAATCCCGACCGTTGCCGGAAGGTAATCCACCGCACTTTGCACGGCGCGGCGTGCTGAAGCAATGGTCCCGTCGCCTGCAGACCGGCGTCCTGCCGATAACGGTGATTACGATCTGGTTTGTCCTCTGGATAGTCTATCGACTTCGAGTGCAGCCGGCCTGGCTACACTCCTTGCCGGCGCTGCTCCTGGAGCTGATCACGCTAACCGAACTGGCGATCGCAGCGACCTTGCTCCTGGTCTGGATTGGCGTCGCTTTCGGGCAAGAAAGCCGGGAGTCGCAGCCGGCTCCCGAGATATCGGTGGCCTCGCTCTATGCGCTGTCGCCGGCTGCCTTTGAACGCTATGTCGCCGGTCTCTTTCGTCAGAAAGGGTATCATGTGAATGTGCGCGGGGGCAGTGGCGATCACGGAGTAGACCTGGAGGTGGTTAGCAAGAGCGGCAAACGAGCAGTCGTGCAATGCAAGCGCTATCAAGGGAAGATTGGTGAGGAGCTGGTGCGCGAGCTATATGGGACGATGATTCATGAGCAGGTCGCCCACGCCTTCCTGGTGACAACGGCTGATATTACCCCGGCTGCCCGCCAGTGGGCGCAGGCCAAGCCGATTACGCTGATCGACGGCGAGACGCTGGTCAGCATTGCACGCGTGTTGCAGGAGGCCATTCGCGACACCGGCTAACCCCATGTCCTCGACGGATTCACAGACCATTCGTACCTATGACGAGATCGCGCCGGCTTACCTGACTCATTGGCGGGACCGCTCATTCTTGGATGGCGACATTCAAAGCTTTGTCGGCCTGCTGCCTGACCAGGGTCTCGTGCTGGATGTCGGCTGCGGCCCAGGCTTCGATGCGGCCCAATTGCGAGCCACGGGGGTGAAGGCCGTTGGTCTGGATCGATCTTGGGGGATGTTATGTGCCGGCAACGGGGAGTTTGGCCCGCTTTTACAGGGTGATTTCTGCCGGCTGCCGGTTGCTGACGCCAGTCTTTCCGGAATTTGGGCGAACGCCAGCCTACTGCATTTGCCTCGTCCGCTAATGCCGGCTGCGCTGACTGAGTTTCATCGTGTCCTGGTCCCGGGCGGCATCATCTACATTTCCGTTAAGTTGGGCCGCGGCTCTGAAGTGGCCGACTCATCCTACGGCCATAGCGCGCCACGGCACTATACTTATTGGGAGCCGGCCGGTCTCGACGCCGTGTTGTCCGCGGCCCACTTTTCTACCGCGTTTCAGGCAACTTACGTCTCGGGGAGTGTGACCTGGTTAGTGCGCATTTCCCGCAGGCCGTAGTCAATATCGCTGCCGCCTGTCTCGGATACCACCCGTCCCGGAAGAGGTTCCTGTGACTGGGCGCGGTCGGCGTCCGCGCACATTGCCTGACATTTCCACACCGCAATTCGCCCAAGGTTTCCGTTTAATCAGTAGCGCTAGATTGGCGAGGTCGTGCTGAGGAGAACTGAAATGTTTACGGCAGTTGGAGTTGTTGGCTTGATAGGTATTGATAGCGAGGGCGGCGCCGCAGCCTATTTCAGTCTGTCGCTGGAAGCTGGCCCGCTGAATGAGACACAGTTGGACAACCGATCGGTCTGGTTTTATTTCGACCTTGGAGAGGGTGGGCGCACTCCCGGTCGAGCGCTGTTGCAAGAAATCTATCGTGCGCAACGCACCGGCGAAAGAGTTAGCGTCACGTTTGACGCAACGCATCCTCATGCCGGCGGACTGCTTAGTGACTGCCTTCGAGCGGCATCCGTTCAGCTCCTGTCCGTGGCGGAGATGGCTGGTTAAGCCGCAATTGCCGGCTATCGACAGTTCCGGTCGGGCTGAGTATCGGCGAGCCGGCAGTCTGTGTCAGTATGAGGCGTTGGGTAACCGCCGCCTCCCCAAATGCCGGTCCGGTCGTCTGCGTTCGTCGGATCGACAGTTACGCCCGACATCTGTTTTTGTGTTACTATAGGTCTAACCAAATAGCTTTGCTCGCATGACGATTCGGGAGGATAAGCGATGCCCTGGGTTCCCGTCGATAAATATTGGTTGGGGTACAGCGTTAAGAAGAAGCAATTCTATTTCTATTATCAACTCGCCGGCGATGCTACCATTCATCAGCTATTTCCAACGCCGGAGGAGTTCTTGGGGTTGGCGGACATGTTCCGCAACGAAGGCCCCATCCAGTACAGCACTGATAACGAGTATTTTACGACTACGGCAGAGGTTGTGGGCGAGGGAGAGTAAGCGCTGTTAGGCGCACATCCGCTGGCGGGAGGAGCTTAGGCGGGGCGCAAGCCTGGCGGGCCGGCGCTACAGTCTGTTTTCATCTTTCCGCAATTTCCATAACTTGATTCCGCGCGCCGATTGGTTTATCCTGTATGCTGTGCTTGGATAGACCAATCATCTTTGCCTGAAAACTGAGCTTGTAAGGGAGGTGGTTATGACATCTGTTGTGTCAAGATGCCATACCGGCATGTTTGGCGCGCGTTGATTTTGGCCGGCTTCTAATGAACTGTGACAAGCATAGACTCTGGAGGGAACATGCGTAAACACTACACGATACTCTTGTCTCTGGGCGCAATCCTGGCGCTCGTTTTGCTTCTGTTTGCTGTCAGCCCAATGGGGGTAGCCCGAGCCGGCGATATCTCCGGCGTCATCGCCAGCGGCCTGAATAACCCACGCGGCATCACACTGGGACCTGACGGCATGCTCTACATCGCCGAGGCCGGCATTGGCGGGCCGGACATGGGCGACAACTGCTTTGAAGGGCCGGAGGGATTTGCCTGTTACGGTGAATCCGCCGGTGTGTCGCGGGTCAACTACGATGGCAGCGGTCAGGAACGCCTGCTGGACAACATGCCTTCATTCGCCGATCCGGCCAGTGGCGTCGGGGCGATCGGTACGCACGACGTTGTCTTTGATGAAGACGGCCAGATGTACGCCACAGTGGGACTGGGTATGAATCCGCTTTCGCGCACCGCCAACCTTGGGCCGGGCGGCGCGAACATGGGCCATTTGGCCAGAATAGATAACTTTGTTGAGGGCTACTCCTGGGAGAATGTGGTTGATATCGGCCAGTTTGAGATCGACAATGACCCGGATGGACTGGTCATTGACACCAACCCCTGGGGAGCATTGGACAGACCCGGCGGGCTGGGGAAGTTCGTGGTTTCGGATGCCGGCGGTAATTCCCTGCTGGAGGTAAACGCCAATAACGGCACGGCCCTTGCCCTGTCTGTCTTCCCGACGCGAGAGGTATCGTTTATTCCGATGCATGCGGTGCCAGTCGGCATTAACTATGACGCGAACGGCGACTTCTATGTCGGACAGTTGACCGGCTTCCCCTTCCCGCCCGGCGGCGCATATGTCTTCAGTGTGCCCAGTGGCGGAGGCGACCCGACGCCGATTCAGATGGACCTCACGCACTCCATTGATGTCGTCCATGGTTCGGACGGCAGCATCTTCGTGTTGCAGATGGACACGGACGGCCTGTTTGTCGGCAACTTCACCGGCTCGATCGTGCAGATATTGCCGGACGATAGCCGCGTGATCCTGGCCGACGATCTGGGCCTGCCCACCGGCATGACCCTTGGCCCTGATCGTGCGCTGTATGTGACGGTCTGTATGCAAACAGCGCCGATCCCGGTGCCGTGCATCGCCGGCATGGGCGCGGTGGTTCGCGTACCGACTGAACTGCCGACTGACGTCTCCCTGAGCGGTATTGGCGGCGATGCAGCCGGCAACCCGACCTTGCTGGTCGTGGCATTGGCGCTGCTTGTGCTCCTGCCCCTTGGCGGCAGACTGGCGCTTCGCCGGCGCAGTGTGGATGCCTAGCGCTTTTTCGTGCGCCTGACAACCTGTCGAAGTTGATTGGGGCCGCCTGCCGCTGGCACAGTACAGGCGGCCCTTTCTATTGGTTGTGGTTTCGCCGGCGCTCCCGGTAGCGATGCTCAATTCACCGGCAACGGCGCGATCCATTTCGCCAGCAGGTTCGTCGCGCCCCCTTCTTGCTGCACCTCCCCGGCGACCAGTAATAGGCGATGTGCGTGAATGATATGCTGGTACTGCTCATACACATCCGGACGGACCACCACATTCGTCATCCCGTCTTCGTCTTCCAGGGTCAGGAAATGAAAACCCTTGGCTGTCGGCGGTGACTGATGCACCACCAGCAACCCGGCTGCCCGCACCCGCCGCCCATTCGGCGCGTCGCTGACTTCGGCGCTGCCGGCGATGCCGCGCTCCTGTAGCGCCGCCCGGTAGAAGGTCATCACATGATTGCCCGGCGACAACCCCATCACCTCTTGCTCCATTACCATCGCCTCTACCGCCGATAGGGGGGGCAGGTGGACTTCCTCAGGCGCGAATTCCAGTTCCAACGTCCCTTGCTCATCATGTAGCGTGCCCAGCTCCCAGATGAGCTGCCGGCGCGGAATCCCCCAACCATCCATCGCTCCGGCCGCGATCAGGTTTTCGACGATGCTGTTCGGGATGCGCGTGCGCCGGCAGAAGTCCGCCAGGGTTGTGAATGGCCTCATTTCCCGGCCGGCCAAAATGCGTTCAACGTGCGCTTCTCCCAATCGATTAACGTAGTTCAGCCCCAGCCGGATGCTGTGATCCACCACGTGACAGGCGGCGCGGCTCTCGTGAATGTCCACCGGCAGCACAGGGATACTCTGCCGGCGCAGCTCATTCACCAGCACGGCCGCGTTCCAGAAGCCCATCGGCTGATTGTTCAGCAGCGCCGCGTAGAATGCCGCCGGGTGGTAGCGCTTCAGCCAGCCGGACTGGTAGACGAGCACGGCAAAAGCGGCGGCGTGGCTCTTGGCAAACGAGTAGCCGCCGAAGGCCAGTAATTGGGTAAAGATCAATTCCGCCGTCTCCAACGGGACGCCGTTGGCCTGCGCGCCGGAAAGAAAGCGGGTGCGGAAGCGGGCGATCTCCTCCGTAGCGCGCTTGGCCCCCAGGGCGCGGCGCAACAGCTCTCCTTCGCCGGGGGTGAAGCCGGCCAGATCGCGGGCCACTTTCAACACCTGTTCCTGGAAAAGAATGACCCCCAGCGTCTCGCGCAACGCCGGCTCCAATAGTGGATGCGCGTAGCTGACCGGCTCCATCTTCTGCCGCCGCCGCAGATACGGATGCACCATGTTGCCCTGGATGGGGCCGGGCCGGATGAGCGAGATCGAGACGACCAGGTCGTTATAACAAACGGGCTTCAGCTTGGGCAACACCTGCGCCTGGGCGCGCGACTCGACCTGGAAGACGCCGATGGTATCCGCCTGAGCGATCATCTCGTACACTGCCGGGTCGTCGAAGGTCAGCGCGTCCAGGTTGGGAGCCGCGCCGGTGGATTCGGCAATCAGCTTGACGGCGTCGCTGACCGCGGCGAGCATCCGCAGGCCCAGAATATCAATCTTGACCAGCCCTACTTCTTCCAACGCCTCCTTATCCCATTGCACCACCACCCGATCGGCCATCGTTGCCGGCTCAGTGGGGGCCCGGCCCATCATGGGCGAGCCGGTGATGATCATTCCCCCCGAATGGATACCCAGGTGGCGCGGGAAGCCCTCGATTTGCCGGGAGAGGGCCAGCAACATCTCAAGCGGCGCGTTGCTCTCAACCGCCTCCGGTTCCTCGTCTTCACCCCCTTCTGATCGCTGCAACAGCCGGGCCACTTGGGCCAGCAACTCCGGCGCCAACCCCAACACCTTACCGATGTCACGTACCGCGCTGCGGGCGCGAAAGGTGACAAAGGTACAGGCCATGGCGGTGTGGTCCGCGCCATACCGGTTGTAAATATACTGAATCACCTCTTCTCGCCGGGCCGCGTCAAAGTCGATATCGATATCCGGCACAACGCGCCGTTCCTGTGACAGGAAGCGCTCGAAGACCAGGTCGTGCGCCAGCGGGTCCACCGGGCTGATAGCCAGCAAATAAGCGACCAACGAATTGGCCGCCGATCCGCGCCCCTGGCAGCGGATGCCGTTTTCGCGGGAGAAGCGGACGATATCCCAGACAATGAGAAAGTAATTGGCCAGGCCGGCCTCATCCACGATAGCCAGCTCGTGCTGCAACTGCTCATACACCCGGCGCGGCGGATCGCTGTACCGGCCGGGGATCGCCTCATGACAGAGCCGGCGCAGGTAGGCGCTGCTGCTCATGCCGTGGGGCGTGGGGAAGTGAGGCAGGTCTTGCAGGCCGTAGTCGGGGACAAAGCAGCATTGCTCAGCCAGGCGCAGCGTGTTGGCGACGGCCTCCGGATGCTCGGGGAAGAGGGCGGCCATTTGCGCCGGTGACTTCAGATAGTATTCCGAATTGAGTCGGCAGAGGCCGGTGGCGGCGTCCAGTGTGGTGTTGTGCGCGATGCAAACCAGTACATCCTGCAGGCGATGGTTGGATGGCTTCGCATAGTGAACATTATTAGTAGCCACATAAGACACCCCTAACTGCTTCGCCAGAGCGGTCAGGCGGGGAATTAATAGGTGTTCACCCGGTAGATAATGGCGCTGCAGCTCGATCCAGAAGTTTTCGCTGCCGAAGAGGTCCACGTAGCGCCCGGCGGCTGAGCGGGCTGCTTTGGGCACATCGTGCTCCCACAGCGCCTGCGCGATCCGGCTCTGCCGGCAGCCGGAAAGCGCAATCAGGCCGTTCGTGCAGCCGGTCAGCTCAGCAAAGGGTAGGCGGGCTTCCCCTTTCGGTGCGTTATGGCGCGCACGGCTGATCAGGTAGCAGAGATTGTGCCAGCCGGCTTCGTTGGCGACCAGCAGCGTGAGGTGGTGTTCGGCCGGTAACTCCGCGGCGTCTCCGGCGTCATCCTCGACCAGCGTCAATTCCGCCCCGAACACCGGCTGCACGCCGAACTCGCCGGCGGCACGCAGGAAGCGGGGCGCGCCGTAAACCGCGTTGTGATCGGTCAGAGCCAACGCCGGCAGCCCCAATGCCGCCGCCTGAGCGACCAATGCCTCCGGTGAGCTGGCCCCATCCAGCAGGCTGAAATAAGAGTGGCAATGCAATTCGGCGTAGGAGGCGGCGTCAGTCATACAGTCGCTGTAAATACCACCCGCCGTTCGGCGCGCCATGTGGCGCATCCTGTGGCGCGCCCTGGGCCAGTTCGTGGTAGATGATCACCAGCAATCCTGTTTCAGTGGTCAACTTGAAATGGTCGCGCCAGATGGGTATGCGCCACCAATCCGTATGCAGTCGCCAGCGCTGGACAATCTCCGTTACCTCGTGTGTCTGCCTGCGCCAGGTAAAGCGCAGCGGCAACCCGGCATCGTCCGCTGTCACCGCGATCGGCTCGCCATTCGCCCAGAGTCGAGTCATCGACGAAATATCCGGCGCAACCCGCCCAACCTACTTGACCACTAACCACTATCCGCCCCACCGCCGCCCACCCGTTCCAGGTGAAAACGTCGCTCCGGCAGCGGGTGCTCTAAATGCGCCAACACCGGCTGGAAGATATCGCACTCCGGGTGCCTGGCGCTCACATTGTCCAATGTTTGCCGGGCCTTCTGGTTGCCGCTCTGTGCGCCGAACAGGCCGGCTTGTTGCCCGGTCGCCGGTTGCAGGTCCGCCAGCCGGACCAACAATATGGTAATACCGCTGGTGAACATCGCCTGGGCGAAGAGATCGATCAGGGCCATTTCCAATCGTTGCCGGTTGGCGGTGGGCCGGCGAAAGGTGACTGTTTGTTGCCAGGGGAGATCCTCCTCTGTTTCGCAGGCCAACGACAATTCACGCCCCTCCAGGCCGGCGGCCTGCACCCGCCGCGCCAGATCACCGGCTATCTGCGCCAGAGCCGCCTGGACGACATGCGCGTTCACCACCGGACCGTCGAAGGGAAAGCGGCACGTTTCTTGTAGGCGCGGGAGCTGCGGTTGTAACGGCGTGTCGCCCTGCCCCTGGGCCAGTTCGTAATACTGCTTGATCTCCACCCCAAATTGCTCTTGCAAGGCAGCCAGCGGCAGATTTGCCAGGTCGCCCAATGTGCGCAGTCCCAACAGGCGCAGGCGGCGGGCGGTCTCTTTTTCCAGCGGCAGAAAGGCGAGCGAGCGCTCGGCCAGGAACTGCTGCTGTTCGGCAGCCGGCACGCTACGCAGGCGGTTGGGATGGGATATCGTGGCGGCGACCTGCGCCGTGAAGCGGTTCGCAGCCAGTCCAATCGCCGGGGCCAGGGAAGTCTCTGTGCGCACAGTCTGCCCGATCTCGCGCACGAAGGGCACGGATTCCGTCAGCGGCAATGTTTCCAGGTCCAGGAAATAACGGGCCGGCAACTGCCGCCCGGCGGCGGCATGCACCAGGCGCGGATCGCTGAAGGGATGCCACAATTCCTCCGGTTCCACCAGGTGTGAAAAGAGGGTCAGCGTATCAACTACTTCACTCGAGGCTTCATCATACTGGGATTGGGCAGCCGGCATGAAGTGCGCCTGAGGCGACAGGACCCCGACCAGCCGCAGTGACATGCCGGGGCGCACGCCGCGATGGGCGACCTCGCGTGAATAGGCATATACCGGCCTGGTCTCCCAGGGTTGGCCGCCGATCACCAGCGGCAAACGCTGTAGCGCCCCATCCGCGCGCCTTTCCACAGCGGCAGCAAAGTAAGGGATAGAGAGGCAGGCAATCACAGCTTTTCGATCAGCTTCATAGGTCAATCACGATCCGCGCCCGTTGACCGGCTGCAGCCAGCTTATTCTTGACGATCACCACCTGCGCCTCATAGCCGGCTACATCGCGTCGCCGGTATAGCCAGCGCTCCTTCCGAATGAGTAGTCGCAGAGCGGCGTAGTGAGGCAGAGTCGCGTGCGCTGGATAACCGTTCACACCGTCCGCGGTCGATGTCGCGCCGGCTGGCAGCGACATAAGAAACAGCAGCGCGCAGCCGGATTGAGCCAGGGGGGCGATCAGCCGCCCTAGCGTCGTCGCCAGACGATTCATCGTTGCCGGCTCGGACGCTATCTCCCAGGGCAGATCATGCACAAACAGGTCGATGCCCCCGTTGATGATGA
This sequence comes from uncultured Ardenticatenaceae bacterium, assembly GCA_964539885.1. Taxonomy (GTDB): domain Bacteria; phylum Chloroflexota; class Anaerolineae; order Promineifilales; family Promineifilaceae; genus JACKCB01. The sequence goes on from CAZIKT010000031.1 coordinate 28,327, forward strand.
AATCCGGCAGCAGATCGATCGCCAGCCGGCTGTCCGGCGTGCGCGCCAGAAAGAGCTGCTCCAGACGGACGCCGCAGCGATGCGCATACTCCGGGTCAAACGTTTGCTCGCCATCCAGGTAAACGGCGATGCCACCGTTGGCCTGGGCGCGGGCAATGATTTTCAGCGCCAGAGTGGTCATGCCGGAGCCGGGAGCGCCGACTATCTCGCTGATCCGCCCGCGCGGGATGCCGCCTAATACCTGGTCCAGCCCGGCGAAACCCGTCGGGAGCAACGGCGTAGAATCCGTCTGTTCACTCAAGCGCCGGATGGCTTTCTCGCCCCAGCGCTTCTGTATATCGGCCAGCGTTTGCTGTAATTGGGCATCTTTTTTGGTTGTCACTCCTCGACCTCTACGAACAAATGTTCTACTCTGAGAAGATATTAGCATAGAAAAATGTCCCCTGGGGTACTTCCCTCCCGTGAAGATAGGGTTAAGATCGTCATATTGCTACAATATGCCTGTAGCAACCGATCAGATGAGAGAGCAATCATGTCCCTCCGGCTATATGACAACTACACCCGCAGCCTGCGCGAATTCGCTCCATTGCGCCCGCCGGAAGTAGGCCTCTACGCCTGCGGCCTGACCGTCTATAACTACGCGCACCTGGGTAACTTGCGCACCTACATCTTCGAGGATCTGCTCCGGCGCGTGCTGGAATTGAACGGCTACCAGGTGCGGCACGTGATCAACATCACCGATGTCGGCCACCTGGTTTCTGACGGCGACACCGGCGAAGACAAGATGGAGAAAGGCTCCCGGCGCACCGGCAAATCGGCCTGGGAGATCGCGGAGTATTACACCGCCGCCTTCCGGGAAGATTTGCGCCGGCTCAACGTCCTCGAGCCGCATGTCTGGTGCCGGGCCACCGATCACATTGCTGAGCAGATCGCTTTCGTGCAATGCATCGAGGCCAACGGCTGCGCCTATCGCACGGATGACGGCATCTATTTCGACACATCGCGGATCCCTGACTACGGCTACCTGGCCCGGCTGGATCTGGAGGGTTTGAGGGCCGGGGCGCGGGTGGAAATGGGCGGCAAGCGTAATCCAACGGACTTCGCCCTATGGAAGTTCAGCCCGCCCGGCGAACAGCGCCAGATGGAATGGGACAGCCCATGGGGAATAGGCTTTCCCGGCTGGCACATCGAGTGCTCGGCCATGGCGACCAAATACCTGGGCAGCTATTTCGACATCCATTGTGGCGGCGAAGATCACATCATGGTCCATCACCCCAATGAGATCGCTCAATCCCAGGCATGTCACGGGACGCGGCTGGCCAACTTCTGGCTGCACGGCTTCTTCCTGCAAGTGGACGATAGCCGGATGGGGAAATCGTTGGGCAACTTCCTGCGCCTACAGACATTGCTCGATGAGGGATACGATCCATTGGTGTGGCGTTTTGCCTGCCTGGGCGCGCATTACCGCGCCAAGCTCAACTTCAGCTGGGAGAGCGTCGCCGGCGCAGCCACCGCCCTGGACCGGCTGCGTCGCGCCGCGCACGAATGGGGTCCCCCCGGCGCGGCAGACAATGACTATCTACAGCGTTTCACGGCTCAGGTCAATGACGATCTCAACATGCCGCGCGCGCTGGCGCTGGCCTGGGAGCTTGTGCGCAGCGATCTGCCCCCGGCGATGAAGAAAGCTACCCTGCTGCGCTTCGACGAGGTGTTCGGCCTGGGCTTGGCAGATTGGAGCCCGCCGGAAGTAGCAATTCCGGCCGAGGTTCAGAGCCTGGCAGAGCAGCGGCAAACCGCCCGGGACGAGCGCCGCTGGGCCGAAGCCGACGCCCTGCGCGCCGCCATTCGCGAACAGGGCTTTGACATTGAAGATACCGGCAGCGGCTTCCGGCTGCGCCCGCTCTGACCTAATTCGTTTGTCGCCGCCTTAGCATTGCTGGACGCGGGACATGCAAGCGCGTTCTCAAGCGGCTGCCAAGCTGTAACACAGTTGACCCCACAGCATTCAACCCGCGTGACCACAGCCCAAGCCGCGGCTCGCGCGCCGTCCTGGCCTGCCGGTGCGCCTCCGCATCCCGCATGCGGTCACCAATGCGTTCTCTGGTCAGATGACGATTTATCTCATAATTGCTATTCATCTTGCGCTCCTTCGAATGCGCCTGAATCACTACACCCGGTTTATCAGTCAACTTCTATGGCCTTATAGACGGAGGAAGCGCTGTTTTTTCGGCATCCGAGGAAGTACTCTATGAAGAGAGGAATGGCCTGCACCGCCGCGGTTACCGTGTTGCTCGCGTTGCTCAATATGCTGGGCTGCGTCCTAACCGGCATTGTGCCGGAAGCGACTGCGACGCCGAGGCCGGCTGTTTTCGATGAGGATACCGGCCTGCTTCTCAACCCGAGCAGTATTCCGGCAGGCGAATTCCTGGTGCGTGGGCAGGTGATCGCGGTCACACTTACGCCCCGGCATTCGCCCCTGTTCAAGATCAGGAGCAGCGACGGGCTGATCTTTCAGATAAGCGCCCAGCCGGTCGCAGAAATTCGTCTGGCTGATGGCGCGCCGCTATCAGCGCAACAACTCCGAAACGGCATCACCGTTCAAGCAACAGTGTTTCAGGGGAATGCGGTCGGCCTTGGGGGAGAGCCAGTACTGACGAGCGAAAATCTTACCGTGCTGGAGCTAGTCGACTGAATCGTACAATCCCCACATCGGCCTCAGGAATCGCTGCAATGCACAATGCACTGACGATCTGGCTTGCTATGAGATCGATTGAGCGGCAATGCCCGGCGCCACAAACCTACGTCAATCGGCTGCGGCGCTCCAGCAGCAGGACATCCCGCCAGACCCCGAATTGCTGTGCCAGCCGCTCCCGCCGGCCCACCACCCGAAAGCCGCAGCGCTGATGCAGCGCAACGCTGGCCTCGTTCTCCGGGAAGATGCTGGCCTGCAGCGTCCAGATGCCGTGCTCAAGCGATTCCAGGATCAACGCCTGTAGCAGCGCCCGGCCCACCCCCCGTCCGCGATACGCCTCAGCCACGTAGACGCTGACCTCAGCCACCCCGGCATATACCGCTCTGCGCGACACCGGGCTGAGCGCCGCCCACCCCACTATGTCCCTATTGATCCGGGCGACCAGCCGGCCGAATGGATGATGGCCCTGATCCCAATCTTCCCACGACGGCGTAAGGGTCTCAAACGTTGCCTGCCCGGTGTCGATTCCCTGCTGATAGATGGCGCGCACGCTCGGCCAATCTGCCGGCTGCATGCCCTCGATCAGGGGAACCTTGGTCTCGCCCATTGCGTCCGGCTCTATCGATTGCGAAGCCGGTTTGCCAGGGCAAGCACCACCGTCAGCGCGACCGCCACCGGGCTGAAGGCCAGCGCCGCCACGACCATCATCGCCCGTGAAAGGCGGCTAAAGCCGTCGCGCTCCCCCTCCCATTGTCTGCGCGTCCTCTGCAGGACGGCTACTTCGCCGGCGTCAACGGAGGCGTATTTCGCGGCGAACGCTGCTTCCGACTCTAACCACGCGGGCACAGTCACCTGCATAGCTCCCCCGGATCCCGGCTCCACACGCGCCGGGATGCCGTTCGCCCGCAAATAGGCCGCAACCGCCTTCGCCTGCGCTGAGTCCAGCGCCTCTGTGACCGGCTTCCAATTCTGATATGCTTCCTGGTTCACGTTCCGCCTGCTATCCTCTGTACTTGCCGGTTACTGCTAACACTTTAGACCAATCCCAATCCTGCTGCAAATGCCGTTTGAGCACCCGCGTCGGCTATCGCCAATGGAAAAGTCCCCACCGCCTATTCGGCGATGGGGACCCCGCGAAATCTCGATTACCGCCGCCGCACTCTCGCCGGCGGCATCAAATCAGGTAGCTAAGCTGTTCGCGGCAACCGTCCTCGCTGCCAGGGCCATGCGCCGACGGTGACGTTGCGTCGCTGAAAGAAATAGACAGCCAGTAGGAAAGCAACCAGGGAGATGCCGATCAAAACCAGGACATTGCCGGTTGGCTGACCATTCAGGATGGCGTTCGCCGTAGCCTCAAAGTAGTTGTTGACAAAAAGCCATTCGATTGACTCCAGTGAGGTGATCAGGCCGGTCAGATTGTTTCCCAGGTAGCTGACGATGACGATGATCGTGGCGATCATGGCTGCGGCGCGCCGGCTGGCGCAAAACGCGCCTAGGAAGAGGCTAATCATGCCGAACGCCAATATGAGGGGCCAGGCAGCCAGCACGCTGATGAACACGCCCACCGGCGTGACTTCCGTCTCCACTTCGCCCTGAATATATGCGAGGGTGAGGGCTGTGCCGGCTCCGACGATGGCCACGATCAGCAGGAGCGCAATCGCCAACGCCGCTGCCTTTACCGTTACAATCTGCCAGCGCGGAATGGGCAAAGCCACGATTAATTCCAGGCGTCCGCTCTCTTCTTCTCCGGCCAATGTGCCGGTGCCGTTAATCAGGGCGTACACGCTGATGATGATCGGCACCAGGTTGGTAATCGTGGATGCCAGGTAATCCTCAAACGTGGCCATAGTAAAGCCCAACGCCTGATAGAAGGCCATGTCCATCAGCTCCTCCATGCCCGCCATCTGCTCGGCGAAACTGGGATAGAGGCCCACATAGACAATGGGGAAGAGGCATAACCCGATACTCCAACCAATGATGGCGTTACGCCGGAAGCGCAGTTCTTGCAAGAATAGCCTAAGCATGATTGCCTCCATTGCCCCTGCCGTAATACGCCAGAAATACGTCCTCCAGCGACACCGATTCTGACTCCAGGTTGACAATCTCGAATTGTACGGCCTTCGCCAGCGCCGCGTTCAGGTTGTCTCTGATCTCCAGCAGGACGCCGGATTCATCGCGCGCCAGCTCGGTCACTCCCTCAATCGCAAAGATGTCAGCCGGTGGCTCAGTCGCCAGTGTCAGCCGCAACCGCTTGAACTGCTGGGTCACCAGGTTCTGTACAGCTTCCACGGCGACCAGCCGGCCTTCGCGGATGATGCCTACACGATCGCACACCGCCTGCACCTCCGGCAAGATATGCGAGGAGAAAAATACCGTTGCCCCGGCGTCCCGCGCCTCCCGCACCAGCTCCATCACCGCCTGCTGCACCAACGGGTCTAACCCGATCGTCGGTTCGTCCAGGATCAACAACTCCGGCTTGTTCATGAACGCCGAGATAACCCCCACCTTCTGCTTGTTGCCGCGTGAGTACTCCCGGATCTTGCGGCTGGTGTCCAGATCTAGGCGTTCAGCAAGGGTCCGCCAAAAGTTGCCGTCGCCGTTGCTCTTCTGCAAGGCGAAATACATCTTGAAGTAGTCGCTGGCTTTCATGCTTCCGTAGAGAGCCAGGTCGCCCGGCAGGTAGCCGACGCGATCACGAATAGCGACGCCGTCTTTCCGGCAATCCATGCCCAACATGCGCGCCTCGCCGGCTGTCGGCCGGATGATGTCCATCAGGACGCGCTGTGTCGTTGTCTTGCCGGCTCCATTCGGCCCCAGGAAGCCGAATATCTCTCCTCTTTCGACGCACAAATCGACATCCTCAATTCCCCGATGCCGGCCGTAATAGACGGTCAGTCCCTTCGTTTCGATAATATAATCGGTCACGACGACCTCCTTGCCGGCTGCGAGGCTGCCGCAGCCGATTTTTTAGGCACATCTAAATTATAGTCAGTCCGTAATGCTTGTCAATGCGCCGGCAACCCGGTGATCAGGGCCGCATCGCCCACTCTGACCCCAAGAGAGCTGCGGTTGAGCATTCACTGGGCTTCCAGCTGAGCTACGGGCGTGCTAACATAATGGTCAAAGAGCACATGGTTGCCCACAGTGGATAGCAGAACCTTGCATGGAGTAGAGCATTGAGCGCCAACAGCTACCATTTTGTGACACACTGGCGAATGCCGGGAAGCAAACAAGAGATCTTCAATACGCTGGCCGATGCGCGTGAGTTGACCCGCTGGTGGCCTTCGGTCTATCTTGACGTGCGGGAATTAGAGCCCGGAAATGGGACCGGCGTCGGCAAGGTAGTGAGTCTCTATACTAAAGGCTGGCTGCCCTATACCTTGCGCTGGCAATTTCGGGTGACTGAAGTGCAACAATATGACGGATTCAGCTTGGAAGCCTGGGGCGACTTCGTCGGCCGCGGCGTCTGGCAATTCGCGCAGAGCGGCGAGTGGGTGGATATCACCTATGACTGGAGCATCGAGGCAGAGAAACCCATTTTGCGCCGGCTGTCATTCATGCTCAAGCCAATATTTGGAGCTAACCATCAATGGGCCATGCGCCAGGGCGCCGCCAGCCTGGAGCTGGAGTTGGCCCGCCGTCGCGTCGGCAGCGAGCAAGAGCAACTCGCCATTCCCCAGCCGCCAGGTCCTACCTTTGCGTTTCTCCTGTGAGCACTTCTGTGGTAAAATCGTGTCGTTGGTCTTTGACACAAAGGAGCTTCTCATGGATAAACAGACACTGATCAATCACCTGAACGAAGACTTAGCGGGGGAACTGAGCGCGATTACCCAATACATCACCTATGCCGCCAAGGCAACCGGCCCATTCCGTCCCCAACTGGTGCAGTTCTTCTTGACAGAAGTGGCCGATGAGCAATTGCACGCCCAGTTCCTGGCAAACAAGGTAGTGGCCCTTGGCGGTGAGCCGGCGACCGTGGCTCGCCCGGTTGCGCCGGCGCACACCAACCGGGAAATGCTGGAAGCCGTACTGGCGGCCGAACGCCAGGCGGTTAGGGACTATACGCAGCGCGCGGAAGAAGCCGACGAATTTGGCGACAAAGGGCTGGTTGTCCAGTTGGAGGACATGGTCCGCGACGAGTCCGGACACTCTGAGGAGACCGAGCGCATCCTGCGGGACTGGCCGCTTTGATCTGACTATCTCGTCCGCTTCCACAACTGAACCACTCCGCAGTAATGGTTCCCGGAGCCGACAAGCTCTGGGAACCTGCTTTTCTCAGGCCGGCGGGACAGGTCGCCGGTCGGGCTCACCTTATCCTGCTCTATCCTGCCGGACCGCGGATTCCAATCGGCTGACCATCTGCTCAATACGGGCCAGCGCTTCCTCCAGTATGGAGCGCGGGCAGGCGATGTTGAAGCGCTCGAATCCTTCGCCGCCAGCGCCAAACATCTCCCCTTCATCGAGCAGAAGACGGGCTTCTTCCAACATAAGCCATTTGCGCTCCTCCGGCGATAGCCCAAGCCGGCGGAAATTCACCCACAACAGGTACGTGCCCTCCGGCCTGATCACATCCAGTTGGGGCAGATTGGCCTGCACAAATTCAGCCAAGTATTCATAATTCCCGGCAATGTATGCCATCACCTCCTGCAGCCAGCCGGCGCAATGATTGTAAGCCGCCTGCGTGGCTGCCAGACCAAACGTGTTTACCCCACCCAGGCCGTTGCGCTTGATTACCTTCTGGAACTTCTCGCGCAGCGCGGGGTCGGGGATGATTATGTTCGAGGTTTTCAAGCCGGCCAGATTGAAGCTCTTGCTGGCTGCGCTACAGACGATGCTGCTATGCTCAAAGCGCTCGCCCAGCGTGGCATAGGAGGTGAACTGCACGCCGGGGTAGATCAGGTCGCCATGTATCTCGTCAGAGATAACCAGCACATCATGTTCCATGCAGATCTCGCCAAACTGAGTCAGCTCCTCCCGCGTCCACACCCGCCCGATCGGGTTGTGTGGACTGCACAGAATCGCCACCTTCACTGCCGGGTCCGCCACCTTCTTCTCCAGGTCCGCGAAATCCATCTCGTAGCGCCCACTCACCAGGAGCAACGGGTTGGCCGCGACGACCGCCTCGTTGTTCTCAATAGCATGGAAGAAGGGATGATACACAGGCGGCTGGATGAGCACCTTCTCGCCCGGCCTCACAAACGCCTGCAACATCATATTCAGCGACGGCACCACTCCCGGCGTGACCATGATCCAGTCGCGTTCAATCACTCGCCCGTAGCGGCGGGCAAACCAGTCAATCACTGCGCCGTAATAGGCGTCATCCGGCAGGCTGTACCCGAAGACGCCGTGCTCCGCGCGCCTCATCAGAGCCTCCACTACCGCCGGCGGGCAGCGGAAGTCCATGTCCGCCACCCACATAGGCAGCATGCGATTGGCTCCATGCTTGGGATCCGCATGGTCGCCGTAAACGAATTTGTCATCGCGAGGGATGAACTCCCACTTTAGACAATGTGTTCCTTGCTTGTTGATTTCCTCGGAGAAGTCAAATGTCATTGTCTCGCTCGCTTAAGGACTCTGGAGATGTTGTCTCGCGCCTCCCGAAAGAAGGACCCGAATATTCTATCACGTGCCGGCAAACTGGTAATCGATTAATTGGGAGTGTGACAGCCGGCTGCGCTATACTTCCAGCGTCAAACCAGCAGCCTGCTGCCAGCTGGTGGGTGGATGCGAACCGGACAGCGACAGGAGGGAAACGTGCGATTTCAAGGACAAGTGGCTCTGGTCACCGGCGGAGGGCGAGGCATTGGCCGGGCGACAGCGCTACGATTGGCGCAAGAAGGGGCGAACGTCGTCGTCGCGGATATTCAGGCTGACTGGGCAGAGGAAGTCGCCGCTGAAATTCAGGCGCTCGGCCGGGAGGCGATCGCTATGGCCGGCGATGCAGCGGACGAACAGGCCGCGGCGAGCGTCGTTGAGCAGGCGATGGACCGATTTGGCCAGCTGAACGTCGTCTTCGCCAACGCCGGCATTTCTCGCCCCTACTCCGTCGCCGACATGCCGGTCAGCGAATGGGACGAAGTCATCCGCGTCAATCTGCGCGGCGTCTTCCTGACCTGCAAGACCAGCGCTCCGGCCCTGATTGCCTCCGGCGGCGGCGCGATCGTCAATATGTCCTCCTCCACCGCCGGCTGGGATACCCTGGCGGAAGGGGCCGCCTATATGGCCAGCAAAGAAGCGGTCAGCGGCTTGACCAAGAGCCTGGCGCTGCAACTGGGCGGTTACGGGATTCGCGTGAACGCCGTCTGCCCAGGTGTGATCAAGACCCGCCTGGGTTCGACGCCGGATGAAAGCGAGGAGGCCTTCGAGGCTCGTTACGCCCGCTTTGCCGATCGCATCCCGCTGCGCCGGGTGGGCACGCCGGAGGACGTGGCGGCGGCGGTGGCCTTTCTGGCTTCTGATGATGCCCGCCACATCTCCGGCTCGCTCCTGCTCATTGACGGCGGTCAGACGCTGCAAAGCTGGAGCAACGCGCCGGATGCAGACGCCTATCCTCTTTTCGGCCGTTGACCGGCCGGTCGCTTGTTGCCATTGCTTGTTACATCGTAAGACTGGAGGGTATTGATGCGCGAATTCACACAATTGGGGAAGAAGAAAGCGGTTATCGGCATGGTGCACCTGGGACCAATGCCCGGCACGCCGTTCTACAAAGCCGATAGTTATCCGGCCATCCTGGCCCGCGCCGTCTCAGACGCGGAAGCGCTTTATCGTGGCGGCGCGGACGGTTGCCTGGTGCAGACCATCGACCGCGTTTACCCCACCGGCGACGAGGCCGACCCGGCGCGTGTGGCAGGGGTCGCCGGCATCGTCCAGGAGATCGCCCGCGCAACCGGCCCTGAGTTTCAAATCGGGGTCCAGATTCTGCGCAACGCCATCAGCGCATCGCTGGCGGTGGCCCGGCTGCACGGCGGCACGTTTCTGCGCTGCGCGGCGCTGGTAGGCTCAACGATGACCAGCGACGGCCTGGTGCAGGCAAACCCGCTGGGGATCATGCAATATCGCCGCCGGCTCGATGCCATGCACATCAAGCTAATCGCCGAGGTACATTCGATGCACTTCAAGGCGGCCGACGGGACTCCGGCGGTGGAGATTGCCCGCGCCGCCGTTCGCGCCGGCGCAGATGCCGTCTCCCTGGGCGACGCGGATGAAAACGTAACCTTTGAGCTGGTCCGGCAGGTGCGAGCCGCGCTGCCACAGACGCCAATCTTCCTTCCTGGTTACACCAATCATGATAATGCCGCCCGCATGCTGGCGGTGGCCGACGGCGCGTTTGTCGGTACCTGCCTTGAGAAAGACGGCTGGGGCGGGGCGGTGGACGAAGAACGGGTGCGCGCCTACGTGGCCATCGTCCGTGGTCTGGAGCGATAAACTATCAGAGAGGGATGAAGGAATGGACGCGAAGAGCGCAATAGATCAACTGGAGCAACGCTATCCTGGCCTGTGGCGACGGCTGGAGGAAACTGTGACGCGGGAGGACTACTTCCGGCTCTTCCAGGCATTATCGGACAACTACTCGCCGACGCTCACGGTCTCCAGGGTTCAGGGGCCGTTGGTCGAAGCGCTGCTGGCCGACCTGCGCGGCGACAACCCGGTGACGGTTTCTCGCAGCCTGCGCGGATCAGGCTCCATCGGCGTGCAGCTCGGCCGCGAGCCGGCCCCGGTCTGGCTCTCAGGTCACGCCGACATATGCAGCTATCTGACCGGCGATCAGCGAGAGGATCGCTACGCGCTGACCCCGTTCTGCATGCACCGGGCAGCCGCCGGTCGCCGGGCGGCCGTGGCCCTGGCCCCCTCGGCTCTTCCCGGCTCGCTGGCGAAGCTTGCGGACGGCGAGATGATCACCGATGACGCCGGCCACGTCACCTTTGAGACTGACGAGCGCGATCTGCCGCGCTGGACGCGCGTCGTACACCATCTGCCGGCCTTCTGGGACCGCCCAAGCGATGCCTTTCACGGCTTCATTGACAACCAGGGCACCTGCGCGGCGTTGCTGCTGGCGGCGCGCGTCCTCGCGCATTACCCGGTGAACGTCCTGATGTTGCTGAACGACGAGGAAGAAGGGCCGGTGGACAAGGGCAACCAGACCTTTTCGCGCGCCCTGACCAGATTGCTCAATCGAACACCTTACTCCGACTTGCCGGAAGTGGTTTTCGTGAGTGATGTACATGAACAGGAAAGCCGCATCCGGGCCGGCATAGACCCGCTCTTCGGCAAGGGTGCGCTTTATTCCGGCGTGTCCAGCGGCGCTCGCGGAGCGGTGACCCCGCCGCACTTGCTTGGTTTTACGCACGAATTGGCCGGGGAGCTTGCGCGGTACGGAGTAATGCTGACCGAGAACGACGGCTATGTCAGCCGCAGCGACGATATCTCCGCCGTGCAATACACGCAGAATATCAATCTGATCGGATTCGCCGGCGTCTACCCCCACTTCGACCGCACGCCGACCGCTTACTGCTCGGACCTGGTGAACCTGACAAGGACACTTGTCGTTTACGCCATGATCGCTCAGGACCCGGAATGGCGGCGAATGTACCTGTAATGATGTAGAGCGCTATCCCGTCGAGAAAAAGGCAAGCGCTTCCTCCCGGGTAGGCAATGAGGGCTGGGCGCCTGCCCTGGTGGCAGCCAGCGCGCCGGCGGCAGCGGCGAAGCGCACTGCCTCATTGAGCGCCAGGCCGTCCACCAGCCCGACTGCCAGCCCGCCGAGAAAGGCGTCTCCGGCGGCGGTCGTGTCCACCGGCACGATCGGATACGCCGGCACGTGCGCCGAGCCGGACCTCTGCATGATCAGCGCCCCCTGTGCTCCCAGGGTGAGCACGATCGTCGGCACGCCGAGACCCAGCAAGCGTTGCGCGGCGATCTCCGGGTCGGTTGTATCGGCGAGTGTGCATGCCTCTGTCTCGTTCGGCACCAGGATGGAGAGATTTCGCAGCAGGGAGGCCGGAAGCGGCTGGTCTGCCGGGGCCGGATTCAGGATGACCGTCGCTCCCGCGGCGGCGGCAATGGCGGCGGTGCGCTCCACAGCTGGCAGCGGTACCTCAAGTTGCAGTAGTACGACTTCTGCCTGCTGCAACACGGCCGCGACTCTGTTTATGTCGGCTGCCGTCAGCGTCCCATTAGCGCCGGCGGTGATGATGATGAAATTCTCCCCGCTGGCCTCCACCGCGATCATGGCGTTGCCGGTTGGGCCGGGAACAACGGGCACATGATCGGTGGACACGCCGGATTCTTGCAGGCTTTGGAGCAAAGATTGGCCGAATTCGTCCTCTCCGACCCGGCCGATCATGTGCACAGAGACATCCGACCCCGCCAATCGGCCGGCCGCAACGGCCTGATTGGCCCCTTTGCCGCCCGGATAGGTATTGAAAGACTGTCCGCGCACGGTCTCACCCGGGGCCGGCAGCCTCTCGGTGCGCGCTACCAGGTCCATGTTCAGGCTGCCCACCACGACAATTCTTCGCTCATCGGTCATGTTCCGGAAACCTCTTCCTACTCCCTTTCGTTTGGTCGTTTGGCCGGCGGAATCTCCCGCTGCTCGATGCGGATGATCCGCAGAGCCACGGTCTGAAACAGGGCCAGAAATGAAAACAGCAGCAATAGCACCGGCCCCGCCAGAGCGATTGAGGCGACTAGGGCCACGGTCATGACGAAGACCAGCAAAAAGCTTTGCAGTGGATAGCTCAGCACCAGCGCAAACGCCAGGCGGAGTACATCCCGCAGCGACCGTTCTTCGTAAACGATCAGCAGGGGAAAGAGATACAGCTGCATCGCCATCCAGATCAACAGGAAGAGCACAATCGGCCCGGCGAACCAGTTTAGAACCGGCTGGGCGCTGCCGAGGTAGAAGACGAGAGAGACGAGCAAGACCAGCAACGCAGCGACATCCAGCAGCCACAGGACGCTGCTGCGCCGCCAGAAGCGACGAAAACCAACCCAGAAGTCGTCAATGGTCGCCGTCTCATCCAGGTCTCGCTCGTCGCGTACTACACGGTGAGCCAGATAAAAGAGCGCCCCGGTCGCCGCCGGCAACGTTAACAGCGGCAGGCTGGTCACGAGCCAGAGCACGTTGCCGACCAGAAACAGGCCGATTCGCCGATAGAAAAGCGAGACGGAAAGGCGAACTACCACCCAGGCCACGACTGTCTCCCTGAGCAGGCATGCCGCGCGCCGATAACCGGGCCGACCACAAGCCGGTAATGGTGGACAACGCGCTTTGGGACACTGGTTGTCAGCCGCAGACTCATCAATATAATCTTAGCCCATCATGCTGCGAACCGAAAACCTGAGCAAATCCTTTGACCAGACCGCGGCGGTCCAGGACCTGAATCTACATGTCCGGGCGGGGGAGATCTATGGTTTTCTCGGGCCGAATGGCGCGGGCAAGACAACCACGATCCGCCTGCTTCTGGGTTTGCTCCGTCCGAGCGGCGGCAAGATCTTCCTCTTTGATTCGCCGGTTACTGATGATTTGCTGCTTGCCAAGCGTCGCATCGGGGTGGTGGCTGAGGAACCGCCCAGTCCAACTCGCATGACCGCCTGGGAAATGGTGCGCTTCTTCGCCGATTTGAATCAGGTGCCCAGCCCCGGTCAACGCATGGAGGAGTTGTTCCACAAACTCGACCTGTGGGACGCCCGGCACGCGCTGGTGTCCGCCTACTCGCGGGGAATGAGGCAAAAGCTGAGCCTGATCCGCGCGATGGTACACACACCTGATCTGCTTATCCTGGATGAGCCGGTGAGTGGGCTGGACCCTTATGGAATATTGGAGGTACGGCAAGTCGTGGAGGAGCACCGCGCCGGTGGCGGGGCTGTGCTGATCTCCAGCCATATCTTGTCAGAAATAGAACGATCGGCAGACCGCATAGGGATCCTGCACAAGGGTCGACTGTTGGCGGAGGACTCCATGGAAGGGCTGCGCCGGCGTATTGGCGGCACCACAGTCATTGTCCTGGAACTAGTGTCTATTCCGCCGGCTCTGATCGACTCGTTGACCGCCAACCCGGCTGTAGAGAAGCTCGAGTCCAACGGTCACCGTCTGTCCATTCACACGCCTGCCGACCAGGATACTCGGCCGGAAATCTTCGAAGTCGTGGTCGCCGCCGGGGGCGTGATCGTGGAGATGAAAACACAGGAAATGAGTCTGGAAGAGGCGTTCGTCACCATTACACACCAAAACGTCGAGCAATTGGCCGGCGCGGCATGAGTACCACTACCACCCGAGTAAACCTGACCTCCGTCCGATGGAACGCGGCTCAACGCATTGCCCGGCAGCAAGCGCGAGACACGATTTTTGGCTGGGGCTTCTATGTCGCCGCCGCTATCGCGCTGCTGGTCGCCATTGTGCTGGTCTACAATTCGGTTCAGTTCGTGGGAGACACCGCTCTCAACGTTGTCCATCGACCGTTCTTCCTGCCGTTGCAGGTTGTCACCTCGGTGGCGCTATTGTTTGTGACTATTGAGGCAGCGCTCGCAGTCGCCCGCCCCCGGGAGCAAGGCTCGCTACAGGTGCTGTTCTTTGCTCCGGTGGACGGCATTTCCTTGCTGACCGGTAATTTGCTCGCCGGTGTCATCGTTTACGTTCTCTTTCTCCTACTTGTCTTGCCGCCGTTGCTAATCTTGGCCTGGGTGACAAATTTCGTCGTTCCCCCGGCGTTGATCGGGGGTCTGTTGCCAACGGTACTCATCGCGGCTGTGACCATCGCCTTTGGACTGGTCATTTCGACGATAGCGCCCTCTGGCAGAGCTGCGGTGCTCTTTCTGGTGGCGGCCATGCTGGCGCTCCTGGCGATTCAGGCCGGCTATGCCGCGCTGTTGGGCTTGCCGCCGACCAGTCGCTTCTACGACGCCCTTCTCTTTTTGCGTGTGTTGCTGCGCAACCTGCAAGAATTACTGCTTTATGTCTCGCCCTTCCGCTTGCTTGATGCGGCACTGGCGGCCGTGTTGCGAGCCGACTTAGTCTCCCTGGGGCGATACCTGCTTGTGGCCTTGCTCGGTACGCTTGCCTGGCTGGGCGTTGCCGTTCTGGCGTTCCGTCGCCGTGGAGTTCTCCCATGAGACCCCTCACTAACCGCGCGCGCCTTGGCCGGCTGACCTTCTGGTTGCTGGCCTTGCTCCTGACACCTATGCTGGCGCACGCGCAGGCGCCTGAGCAGGAAGAGGCATTTGTCTACGGGATCAACGCCACCGTGCCGGGTGCGGTGTATGGTTCATTTGCCCCGCCGGCCGTGGAAGATATCTACTTAATTGCCGATCAGACTAGCGTCATCTCCCCCCGGCGCACGCGCATCTACTTCTGGCCGATCACCAATGAGTTTCGGGCCGCCTGGTCGCAGCTCAACGAGACGGTTGACGGCGTATTGGAGATCGTGCGCAACGGCCGGGTGATTGAGACCCTCGACTCACAGGTTTATACAATCCACTTCACGACCGAGTCGGGACCGGGCAGACCGCATCTGTATGTTGGCAACGAGGCATTGTTAGCTGATGAACAGTTCGAGGCCATGCAGGCCGCTTACCAGCAGGCCGCGATGCAGTATGAACAGGACAGAGAGGAGTGGCTGGCAGCCGCTCGCGAAGCGCAGGCGGTTGGTCAACAACCGACGCAACTGGCTCCCGTGCCTCCGCCGGCCTTCAATCTATTCAGCACCGGCCTAAACGAAGGCTTCCCAATCAACCTGCCCCCCGGCGAATATCAGATCCGGACCCGCCAGCCTGACGGCGACATTGTGTCCGGCAGTGAGCGCGCTCTGCACATAATTGAACCGCGTCGCACGGCCGTCGGCTACGAGGTTATCCCTGAGCGACGATGGACCTTTCCGGAGCAAGTGGATGACCTGTCCGACGCCATTCTCGGCGAGAGTGGCTCTGTGATCTATCTTCGCCCGCGAGTGGCCCGCGAGTACCCGGCGCTGGCCTACGAGCGGCTTCAGAACCCGCAATATGCGGGCGATGCCGAAGGCGCTGAATGGGTCTGGGTCGGTGACGAAACGGACGCGACGCTTGACCAGGGCGTTCTGGAGATCGTTCGCGACGGGGAAGTGCTGGACAGGATCGTCGAGGAGGCATACTTCGTCAATCAGGTGGTGGGCAGGGAACTCGGATACGAGATCATTCGCTATAGTCCGGACACGCCGGACGAAACTCCGCGCGTCGACTTCGTGGGTTACAGGCTGCCCCTCTCTGCCGAGATGGATGAATTCGAGATCAGGCTGCGCTCCCTCTCGAATGAGCTTTTTGTGGGCAGCACCCGGCAGGTACGTGTGTCGCCATCGGTGCGGTTGCCCGTCCTGCTCGTGATTGCATTGCTCCCCTTGTTGGCCGGGCTGATCCTGCTCATGTGGCGGCGACGCCAGACCCAGCTGGTGGGTTCGGCGGCAAGCGGTTGAGTTGTCTGGGCCGGCGAGATGAAGACTCTTGACTTGATCATGCTCGGCGATCTCGTCGCCGACATCATCATGCCCATAACCAGCCTGCCGCTTCGGCCAAATGAACATGGCTGGGCCGACGGGCTCTACACTGAGTTGGGGGGCGGCTGCACCACGCTGGTGGCTGCCCGTCGCGTAGGGCTGTCGGTAGCGACGCTCGGCATGTTGGGCGCAGATGACTATGGCAAACAGGTCCTGGCCATGCTCGCTGCCGAGGGGGTGGACATCAGTCACACCGTTGCGCTGCCGGGCCGGCAAACGGTGGTTTGTGTCGTTGTCACGGACAAAGCCGGACAACACGTGTTTCTGGGCATCAAGGACCATCTGCCGCCTTCACGTTGTCCGGCCGAGTGGCAGGATGTCATTCCGCTGGCGCGCTGCTTTTTCACGAACGGCTACACCTTGCGCGATTTGATCCATCCGGAGGACGCGCTCAACCTGATTCGCGTCGCCCGGCAGGCCGGGATACCCATCTTCTACGATCCCGGACCAAGTATCGAGTACATTCCACCGGCCCTGACCCTCGAGGTGCTACAGAACGTCGACGTGATCGTCATTACCGAGGAAGAAGCGCGATTCCTATTGCCCGATGCCGACGGGGCAGAGGCAGCGCGTGGCCTTCTTGCCTTCGGCCCGCGAGTGGTCGTGGTCAAGGCCGGTGCGGACGGCTGCTTCGTGGCAACCAGCGCCGACGTGCGCCATCACCCTGGATTTGCGGTACAGGTTGTTGATACGGTTGGAGCCGGTGATGCCTTCGTAGCAGCTTTCATGGCAGCCTACCTGCGCGGCGGCGACTGGCGTGAGTGCGCCGCTGTCGCCAACGCGATGGGCGCCGCTATGGTGTCCACTCAGGGGGCCGGGCGCTGTGTTCCACCGGCGGAGCGTCTCGCCCAACTCCTGGGCGATGACCCCGCCCGCCGGCTGTTATTCGTCGACTAGCGCCGGTCCCCTGATCCGAATTGGCCGGACTCAGCCTACCGGCAGACTTCCTAAGGGCACGCTCAATTGCAGGTAGCTGCTGCTTGCCCAGGCCGGATTACCATTCGGCAAGATTACTCGCACCCAGCTTCCGTCCGAGGTGCGATGCGTCACCGGCAACGTCTGGCCACGGCTGAGCACCTGCATGATCGGGAAGCTGACGCCCGGCCCGGATCGCGCATTCAGATAGTAGGCGGTCACTGTGCCGGTCGCTTGCGCCGACGTTCCGCCCACTACCGGCAATGAGCCGATGGGTACGCTGCTGGAAATGAAACCGGCGTTTACCCAGCCGGTTCGTCCGCTGGCGGTGCGCACATTAAGCCAGGACGCGTCGCTGGTGCGTCCCAGCAATTGCACTTGCGCGCCACTGCTGACAATCTCGACGACGCTGTTGTTAACGCCCGGCCCGCTACGCACATTCAGGTAATAGCAGTTTATGACCGTGCCGACCGGTGGGCCGCCAGAGGAGCCGGGTATGCATAGACGCTGGCCCGCATAGATTTGGTCCGGGTCCGCCAGGTTGTTCACTTGCGCGAGCACAGGCCAGGTCGTGCCATAGCGCTGAGCGATTTGATGCAATGTCTCTCCTCGTTGCACCACATGATAGGTCTGACATTGCTGAGCAGCCTGGCTGCCGGCCTCCGCGCGCGCCGGCGCCGCCAGCGATATCAGTAGTATCGCCAGAGCCGCCAGGAGAATTAAGGTCAGTCGCCGCCCTTTCGAACCGAAAATGGCGGCAATACGGATAGCGATGATCATCTCGACCTCCCTTCTTTCCAGTTTGCTTGATCCAAAGGGTGCCTCCAAAAATGGCACCCTCAACCCATATTATAGTGGATCTAGCCGCCATGAAGCTGACGCTTCCTCGACTGCACACAGATGATCTCACAACACGCGGAGCAAATTGACAAATGTGATCATCTTTGATATGGTAGCCGTGTTC
>CAZIKT010000032.1:0-11348 GCA_964539885.1 uncultured Ardenticatenaceae bacterium
TGCGGGATGGGCATATTAGGCGCGGCGACGGGCAAACCGAACCAGAATTGGTGACCTACCGCCAGGCCATTCTGCTTCGCCTCAAGGAGTGAGCTGTAGCTGTGGCTCATTCCCAACGGGAGAAAGATATGCTCCTGGATGTAATTCGCGTATGACTCGCCGCCGGCAGCCTCAATGATCAGCCCGAGCAAACTGTAATTCACGTTGCTGTATTCGAATGCCGACCCGACCGGGTGGCTAAGTTCGAGCGTTGCCAGTGCGCGCGCCTGGCGCTCGGCGGCGTTCGGACTGTCGTCGAAGTCGGCCAGGGTGATCTCCCCGGCCCAGTCGGGCAGCCCGCTGGTCTGGTTCAACAGATGGCGCACGGTGATAAGCGCAGACGCCTCAGGATCTGCAACCTGGAACCAGGGCAAGCAACGCTGCACCGGCGCATCCAGCTCAATCTTGCCGGCCTCCACAAGCTGCATCACCGCCAGGGCGGTGAACGACTTGGTGACGGAACCCAGGATGAAGGGCGTCTGCGGGGTCGGCGCTTCCCCACCCGGGCAAGCCCTGCCGAAGCCGCGCATGTCAACGATCCGGTCGCCTTCGACGATGGCAAGAGAGACGCCGGGTATCTTCAGCCGCCGCATTTCCCTTTCGACGTAGGCATCGATCGCAGCAAAGGAAGCGCTGTTAGTGACCGGCTTTTCCGAAGCATGTGTGGGCTCTGGTCGAAGGCTTATGGCCGTTTCGCCGGCTCTCATCTTCTTCTCCTTACTGCTCAACAGCCGCTTCCGCCAGTTGACCGGTGACCTGCGTGCGCTCTGGGACGCGCAGGGCCAACCAGACGGCAAGGGCGAGCGTCAGTACCAGGACAGCTGAAATCAGGAATACAGCCTGCGGACCGGCATAGGGCGTGATCAGCACCACCAGCGCCGGGCCGAGTAGATTCCCCAGCGAACCGGCGGTGCTCTTGAGCCCCATCACGCGCGCAGTGTAATCAGGTGGGGTGATATCGAGAACGAGCGCGCTGGACGCCGGGTCGTAGAGAGCGTTGCCCAGCCCGGCAAGGATGAAGCTGACCACGATCCAGATCGGCTGGCGGAAGATGACCAGGCCGATGAACTGGGCCGAGAAGAGGACCAGCCCCAGCAACAGCACAGGTTTGCGCCCACGCCGGTCGCTCAGCTGGCCAAAGGCAAACTCGCCGAACATGAAGGCCACTCCATACGCGCTCATCACCAGCCCGAGCTGAGATGAGGTCCAACTCAGATCATCGTAAGCGTAGAACATGAATTGCGGCTCGATGAACGCCCAGGCAAACATCACGCCAAAGGTGATAAACATCAGTAGAGAGAGTGTCGGCCAGGCAGAAAGCGCGCGTAACCCTCGCGCCCAGGACAGGCGCGGTTGATTGGCGTGCGCCGAAGGTACATACGTTTCAGGGATCAGGAATAGCGCCAGGAGCAGCGCGCCGCCGGCCATCGCGATCGAAGCGGCAAACGGCACGACATAACCGAACCGGTCGTAAAGAAACCCGCCCAGTAGCGGACCGACAATCCACCCGGCCGAGCCGCCGCCGTTGACAATGCCAATCCATTGACCGCGCCGATCCCCGGGAGCCAGGTCGCCGACAATGGTCGTCATGGCCGGGAGCAGACCGGCCATAAAGATCCCGGCCACTCCGCGCAACAAGATCAACATCTCGGCAGTGTTGGCGAACAGATACCCGCTGAATGCCAGTACGAGGCCCGAGAGCGAGAGCAGGATGATGGGCCGACGTCCGAAGCGGTCACTCAGCATCCCCATGAACGGGGCCGCGATGGTAGTGGTCAGCGCGAAGGCCATGGCGCTAATGCCGAGAGCTTCTACGCCCTCCCCAAAACTCTCGAAACGGCGGGCAAACAACGGCAGGATCATCACAAAGCCGATCATGATCAGCGCCATACAAAACGCCAGGGCTATCAACGTGCTGCGGGTCTGCCGGGATTTGTGTGTGCTCACTTGCTGGTACTCCCTGTGTGCCGGATCGTTGTGGGGTGTAGAGTCATGTTTAGCTCACAGATAGGATCGCGCGGCATGGCGCTTGCGATTGCCGGTTAGACAAATACCGGATCAGCGACGGCCAGGAACCACCTGACTGCGTCGATTACTTCAACATTACGCTCTGAGTGCGGGTTGTGGCCGGCCCGGTCGATGATTTGGAGGCGTGCGTTGGATATGCCGGCTGCCAGAGCCTCTTGATGTTCGGGTGGAAACAGAAAGTCATCACGACCGGCCATAACCAGGGTAGGTACAGTGATTTCGTTCAGCCGGTCCATTACGGTCCAGCCCTTAAGCAACTGACTGTTGGCGAAGATAAGCGCCTCAGGTCGGGATTTCACGCGCAATCCCGAGACCGCTTCATGCACCAACTGCAATGGGCTGAGGTGGTGGTAATAGGCCCCGACGAACTTCATCACCGCCGGCATCATCTCGTTGGGCGCGATCTGCCCGTTGAAGAAACGATGGGCCGTCCTTACGGTTTCCGAGCTGTAGCCACGCTGGGCCAGCACATTCGGCGCATTCACTTGTTCCCACCATGCGTCGCCACAGGTATCCAACAACACCAGATGCGACAGGCTCTGGGGGTAGCGGAGCGTATATTCCAGGGCTACCATTCCGCCAAAGGAATGTCCGAGCACCGCCCACCTGTCGAAGCCCAATGTCTGGCGCAAGGCATCGGCATCGGCAGTCAGGTTGTCCCACGTCATGGATGTGACCGGCGCGCCTACGGAACGACCATTGCAGCGATGGTCATAAAAGACCAGCGTGAATTGATCGGCGCAGCGCCGGAGCGGCAACAGGCTTGAGTGATCCAGGCCGGGGCCGCCATGCATGAGGAGCAATGGATAACCGTGCCCGATGACCTTCACGAATAGCGAGACTCCCCTCACTGAGACTGTGGCCATCGACTATCCTCCTGTCAAGTGTTGCGCTGAGCTTCACCCAATTTAGCAGTATAGCAGCCCTGGCTGGACGCCGGATACTGCCGAATATCACGGCTGGCAGCACGAAATGTCATAGGTCGGCCGGGCGGTCAGTTTTCGCCTGTGGCGAGGAACCGTCATGTTTCGAGGGCATGGGCGGAGAACCTGGCATACAAAAAAGGTCGCCAAACCGGGCAGACTCCTGGCAGTATGACAAAAGAGTTTGCCGGTTATGCCGGAAGGTGGCATCCTTGCACCAAGAACTGAGATGACGAGGTAGTAAGTGCTGATGACGCAGAGAGAGTACCATTTCATCAAGGAGATCCGGCAGCAGCCCGCCGTGATCGCGGCCAGCCTCCAACACGCGGACGAGTCCCTGCGCGAGATCGCCGGAAGTTACGGGAACCGCATCGAACGAATAGTCATGGTGGGCTGCGGCGACCCGTACATGCTTGGGCTGGCGGCCGTCTACGCGTTTGAGCAGTGGGCGCAACTGCCGGCTGAATCAATTGAAGCAGCCGAGTTCGCCGGCTACCGGCACGGGCTCGTTGATGAGCGCACGCTCGTCGTCCTGATCTCCTCATCAGGGAAGACGGTCAAGGTGATAGACGCGGCCCGGCTGGCGGCGCGGCGCGGCGCGCCCAGCTTCGCGCTAACCAACCTGGCTGCGAGCCCAATCACGGATGAAACCTCCGAAGTGATCCAGACGCAGGCAGGCTGGTCCGACTCGTTCCCCGTTAAACAGACAACGACCGCGTTGGCGGTGCTTTACGCCCTGGCGCTGCACCTGGCGGAAGTCCGGGGTACGCTACCGGCGGAGGACATCGCGGGCTTGCGGCGCGCACTCTACGAAGGCGTTCCGGCAGCCATCGCCGAGGTGCTACACATGGAGGAGTCGGTCCAGGACCTGGCCGGTCGGCACCTGGACGCCCCGATCTATGCCTTCATCGGCTCCGGGCCCAACCTGGCCACGGCCCAATTGGCGGCGGCTAAGATGAAGGAGACTAGCCAGAGCCGCTCCGAGGCCTCCAACCTGGAGGAGTACGCGCATCTGCACTGTCTTTCCTTGCGGGAGGGGGACCCGGTGTTCGTTATCACGTACCCGGGCGAGATCGGCGAGCGCAGCCGGCTCATCTGCCAGCACGCGCTCAACAACGGCGGTCGCTTGATTGTCGTCGGGCCGAACGCGGAGGCATCACGCTGGGCCGACCTGGACGTCAGCTATATCGCCGTGCCGGACCACCCAGAGATGTTCGGACCCCTGGTGGCCTACGTGCCGCTCCACCTGTTCGCCTACTTCACGTCTGTGGGCAAGGGGCGCAACCCGGACCGGCCTCCGGAGCGGGGCCCCATGGACTTCCTGCAGAAGATCATCTACACCAGCATGCTGGAAGGCTGGCACGATCGTTAGGCGAGGGTTCCGGCGACATGCCAACGACTGAATTTGACATCGTTGCCGTGGGGCACGCGACGTTTGAGTTGCTTACCTGGGTGGACCGATACCCCGGGGCGGGGGACGCCATCTGGGCCAGCGAGCGGATGTGGACAGGCGGCGGGATGACCGGCAACCTGGTCCACGCCGTCGCACGGCTGGGGGGCCGACCCGCCATTGCGTGCGCCGTCGGCGACGACGCCATCGCGGATGAGATCGTCGGCCAATTGCATCGGGCCGGCGCGAACACGGACTACATCTTACGTCGGCCCGGCACGCCGTCGCAGATCACAATCATGATCGTGACGCCGGACCTGCGGCGCGCCGGGCTGGTGACTGACTTGCCGCTTGAGTTGAAGCTCCGGCCGGAGGAAGTGCCGGATGCCTGGCTCCGGGCGGGCCGCGTCTTCTTCACGGACATGGACCCACCGGGGACGGCTATGGCGCTGGCGCGGCGGGCGCGGGCGCTGGGCATCCCGGTGGCCTATGACCTGCAGATGGCCCAGGATCACGTCAACTTGCCCGGTCACAACCGGCACATCGCGGAGATGTCGGGCCTGGCGGACTACTTTTTCGCCGACGAGGAGAACTTTCTGCTATGGCGGGGCGTGGGGGATCTGTCCGCGGCGCTGGCACAGTTCATGGCCGAACGCCCGGACATGACCCTGCTGATCACCCGTGGCGCGGCGGGTGCACTTCTGGCAACGCGGAGCGAATCGCTGGCCATCCCCGCGTTCCCGGTGGAGATGGTTGATTCCATCGGGGCCGGCGACGCGCTTCACGGGGCCTTTCTGTACGCGCATCTCACTCTGGGCATGCCGCTTGAGCGGGCGGCGCTGTTCGGCTCGGCCGCAGCGGCGTTGTCATGCACCCGGGCCGGCGCACGTGACGGGCTGCCGACAACGGAGGAGGTGCTGGCACTAATCAACAACGAGAGAAGTTAACCAAGCAGTGACTCACCGCTTGGCGTTGCGTGTCGGCACCGTCCATCACCCAGGCTTTCACAACTTAACGGGCAGAAGGAACGTTCATATTGAAACATAAAGAGCTCTCTGGATAAGAGAGCTCTTATCATCCCATAGGACGGGAGCGACGGGGATCGAACCCGCGATCTCCGGCTTGACAGGCCGGCGTGTTCACCACTACACCACGCCCCCTACTGTTGGAGCATGGCGGATCTTACCAGAGCTTGCCCGGCATGTCAAACAAAGATCGCCCGGCGATCATCCAGCGGCAATCCGGCTGCGGGTGGCCGCCAAAAGCTGGTCTGCCGCCGGGATCACTTCTTCCGGCGGCAGGTTGGCCTGCCAGGTGAACGGCTGCGCGTTTTGCGCTTCCAGGACGACTACCCGGCCGGGACGGGTATATGGTCGGGTGGTCTCCGCCCTGGTCGACCCATACAGCGCCAGCGTCGGGCAGTTCACTGCCGCCGCCACATGCGTCGAGCCGCTGTCCATGCCCACGAACAAGTCTGCTACCTCGCACAACGCGCCCAATTCGCCCAACGTGAGCTGACCGGCCAGGTTGACCGCCGGCGCAGACATCATGCCCGCTACCGCCTGTGCAATGGCGCGATCCTCTGTGCTGCCGGCTAACAGGATTCGCGCCCCATGGCGCCGAGCCAGATGGTTGCCGAGCAGGGCGAAGCGCGCCGCCGGCCATCGCCTTTGCTCGGCGCTGCCCATCGGGCTTGGTCCGCCTCCCGGGTGCAACACGATCAGCGGCTCCGCGCCCAGCCAGTCCACCTGCTCAATCAATCGCTGCGTGATCGCCGCCCGGTCGCTGTCCGGCGGGTAGAATTCCATCGGCGGCTGTTCTGTAATGCCGAATGCCCGCGCCACCCCCAGGTACACCTCCGCCTCGTGCGCCGGTGTGGAGGGGACCGGCACGGCGGTCGTGTGAGCGAAGCCGCGCCCGCGATGGTTCAGCCCAACGCGCTGTGGGATTCCCGCCCGCCACGCAATCCAGGACAGGATGCTCGAACGCCCTGGGATGAGACAGGTGTCGTATTGTTCCCGGCGCAGCGTTGTGATCAGTTGGCCGATATCCGGCCAATTCGCTCCCGGCAAACCTACTCGCCCGCTGTCAATTAGCTCGGCGACGCGGGGATTGCCCACGATGGCCGGGCGGGCAAATGAGCTGACCGCCCAATCGAACTGCGTTTGCGGGTAGGCATTGCTGAGCGCCGCCAGCATGGGCGTCGCCAGCAAAACCTGGCTGATGCAGCACGGCCTGAGAATGATCGCCTTCCGGGGCGGATGGGTCGACCGGCGGGCCAGCAGCCAGAAGGGTAGTCGGGCCAGGCGCACCGCCGCCAGGGTAACGATGTTAGGGCGCATTGGCCCCGTCGACGGTGATTAACGGCTCCAGTTCCGCGAATGTCGCCGGGCCTATGCCGGAAACATCCTGAATGGCGGTAATGTCGGCAAACGGGCCGTTTTCCAGGCGATAGTCAATGATGCGCTGCGCCAGCGCGGGCCCAATCCCCGGCAATTCCTGTAATTCCTCGAAGCCGGCTGTGTTGATGTTTATCAGACCGGCCGCACCCGTGCCGCCGGCTCGCTGCAGCAGCGGATTTGCGGTAGCAGCCGGCAGGTCAATCACCGGCGGCGAGGTCCCCGCTTCTGTGACTGAGGGTACGTAGATGTGCATTTCGTTAATCAGCGACTGGGCCAGATTTATCAAGCGGGTATCAGCGTCCGGGGAGAATCCGCCGGCTGCCAGGAGGGCGTCATTTACCAGCGCTCCCGGCGCGAATTCATACACCCCTGGCACCATCACCGCTCCGTTGATATAGATGTGCAGCAGTGCCGGAGATGCGTCGGCGGTGGGCAGGGGCGTCGCAGCCGGCGTCGCGATGATAATGGAGGACGGTTGTAGCATGGTCAACAGCCTTGTTGACGCAAGCCCGGCCGCGAAGACAATTACCATTAAGAGGATGATCAGGACAGCAATGAGCACCCCGGCCTTTCTGCTCACCATCCGCTCGCCTTCGTACGTTTCCGTCCTCACCCAATGCTGCGTTAATAACGCTATCACTCAGCCCTTAATCACCGCCACCGGCACCAGGCGAGCAACTTTCTTGGCGATACCGGCCCCGTGCACCACTTCAATGACCCGGTCCACATCCTTATAGGCCGCCGGCGCTTCTTCGGCCAGGCCGGACATGCTGCCGGCGCGCACGTGCACACCCTGCGATTCCAGTTCACCGCGCAATTCGCTGCCCTGGATGGTTCTTTTCGCCAGGCTGCGGCTCATTGTGCGCCCGGCCCCGTGGCAGGTCGAGCCGAATGTCTGCGCCATTGAGCCGGCCGTACCCACCAACACCCAACTGGCGGTGCCCATCGAGCCCGGAACCAATACCGGCTGGCCAATATCGCGATAGATCGCCGGCAGGACCGGCGATCCCGGCCCGAACGCGCGAGTGGCTCCCTTGCGATGCACGCAGACCTGCATACGCCGCCCATCCACTTCATGCTCCTCAATCTTGGCCATGTTGTGGGCGATGTCATAGATCTGATAGACCTGATGATTGGCAACCCGCCCCCCAAGCGCCTCCTCGAAACTCCGCCGAATCAGGTGGGTGAGCACCTGCCGGTTGCAGAAGGCGAAGTTGGCGGCGGCGCGCATCGCCGCCAGGTAATCCTGGCCCTCCGGGCTGCTTAACGGTGCGCACACCAGTTCTCGGTCCGGCAGCTTAATGCCGTAACGCTGCAAGCTACCCTGAAAGCGTTTTACGTAGTCCGTGCAAACCTGGTGCCCAAAGCCGCGCGAGCCGCAGTGAATCTGGGCTACCACCCGGCCCGGCGACAGGCCCATGCGATCGGCTGCCTGCGTGTCAAAGACTTCATCGACTATATCCACTTCAATGAAATGGTTGCCGGCTCCTAACGTACCGATCTGTTGCCGGCCGCGCTCCTTGGCGCGCGCGCTTACCTTGTTCGCGTCGGCGCCGGCGATGCAGCCGTTTTCCTCGGTGCGCTCCAGGTCGATTTCGTTGGCATAGCCATGCTTGAGCGCCCAGCGGGAACCACTCTCGACCAGCCGGTCCAGTTCGCCGGCGGTGAGACGAATCTGCCCCCCCTGACCCACGCCGCTGGGGCAGTTCGCGTACAGCGCGGAAGCCAGGTTGTCGACAAACGGCGCTGCCTCATCAATGTCCAGGTGTGTGCCCAACAGCCGCACACCGCAGTTGATGTCGTAACCGACGCCGCCAGGGCTGATCACGCCGTCCGGCAGCTCGGTAGCCACCACCCCGCCAATCGGGAAGCCGTATCCCTGGTGGATGTCCGGCATGGCCAGGCTGTACTTGACGATGCCGGGCAGCGTGGATGTATTCACCAGTTGGCTCAGGCTCTTGTCGCCCAGCGCTCCCATGAGCAGCTCCTCATCGGCGTAGAAGCGAGCCGGCGCGCGCATATCAGTGCGATAGCTTTGTGGAATCTCATAGGTAAACGGGGCCACTCTCTTGAAATCAGAACGCTCAACCATCGCTCGCCTCGTTGTTGTGCCCGGACTGACACGGTTCGACCAAATCACACATCCAGGATGACTGTCGTCTCTAGCCCTCTTTCCGTCTCAGTGATAGCCAGGTTGTGGTATGTGACCGCCTTGATGTGCTTCTGCATCTCCTGCACCCTGTCTCCCTTGACCCGCGCACTCAGTGCCGTTGACGACACCTCCGGTAACTCCAGGCTTGAGAAGATGAGGCTCTCCATCTCTGCGTAATAGGCCAGCTCACCCAGCCACTCGACCAGCAGGCTTTCACGGTCAAACGCTTCCAGCGTGAAGCGCTTTTCGATATGCGCCGGCACTGTCTCGGGCCGGTTGACCAACAGGGAATTGACGGCTCGCGCGGCGTTCAGCAATAGCGCTCGGAAATCGCTGCCCCAGACGCGGATGGCCCAATCGGCCGTGTGATCGACCACTTCAAAAGCTGCCGGTGGATCTGTGTGCATCTCCTCTTCCATCGAGCGCCCCTGTCCACATCTTAACCGGCGGACGACATCATAGGCATTATAGCAGAGAATAGGAGCCATCCGCATCTGCTGCTCGGCAGCGTCGCCGGCAGTCGGGCGGGTGGCCTCAGAGGCATCGGCTGCGCTATACTAGGCGGGCCGCGGAAACCTACGCGGCTGCACAAATCGCAAAGGAGCTCGCCGTAATATGAGCACAGAGAATCCTACTCCGCCGGCAAGAAAACAGATCTCCATCGAGTTTCCGAAGGATATGCCCGGCGTATACTCCAACGTGGCGTTTATCACGCATACGCAGACCGAAGTTATTTTCGACTTTGCCCTGGTGTTGCCGCACGCGCCCAAGGGTCAGGTACTATCACGGGTGATCATGTCGCCGGCGCGCGCCAAGATGCTCCAGCTCGCCCTGGCTCAAAATCTGGCCAACTTCGAGCGGCAATTTGGTGAGATAAAGCTCTCACAACATCCCAACCTGGCTGATGAGCTTTTTCGCATCCGGCCCGACGAGAAGGACAAGGAGCCGGAAGAATGAGCAGGCTGGAGGAGATCGCGGACGAAATTCGCCGGCAATTCGAGGAGCTGAACAGCGCTCGCGACCTGGCCTACCAGCGCTCGCGCCAGCTAACCAGCACCTGCGCCCGCGCCATCCGCGCCGTTCATCGTGAAGAATGGGAGCGGGCGGAAACGCTGATCGCAGAAGCCTCAGCCGCCGCCGACACCATGTTGGCGGATCTGCGGGCCTATCCGCCGCTCTACTACGCCGGCTACACGCAGGACGCGCTGAAGGAGTACGCGGAGGCTGAGCTGGTCTATGTGCTGGTGCGCAATCGCCCGTTGCTGTCGCCGGAAGATCTCAGAATGGAGCAAAACACCTGGCTGAACGGCCTGGCGGAAGCAGCCACGGAGTTACGCCGGCGCGCTCTGGATCTGATCCGGCACGGCCACAGCGAGGAAGTAGAACGCCTGCTCGATGTCATGGACGAGGTTTACAGCATCCTGATGACCTTCGATTTCAACGACAGCATCACCGGCGGCCTGCGCCGGCGCACGGATGTTGTCCGCAGTGTGCTTGAGCACACCAGGGGAGATGTGACCCGCAGCCTGCAACAGGCGCGCCTGGAAGAGGCGCTGAAGACGCTGGAGCGTAAACTCGCAACGGCTACGGGCTAATCAGACAGGACCATTATCATCGGTTGTATCGCGGAATCGCCCCAGCCCGGCAACCAATAGTCCCACCCCCAGCCCAACCAGTAGGCCGCCAATGGTCCATGACGGCGCCCGCGAGATTACCAGCCCGATCTGTTCCGGCGTAAACTCCGGCCCATGCGCGTGGATGCCGCTCTTCAGCGCCATGAGGAACAGGGTCAGAACCGCGCTCCCCAGCCCAAATACCAGTCCCGCGCCGGCGCAGAGCATCAGCCAGGCAACAAGCGACAGTACCCGTCCGGCAACAAAGCGTTGGAGTAGGCTCGCGGACAGGTAAAGCATCACTAGGATCGCGAGCAGCCAGACGCTCGTCGGGTTACCCTCAATCACTATCCAGATCGCGGCGTAACCTATCAGCAAGATCGCCAGCAGCCGCCGGCCGGGGATTCTTTCCGGGATGCGCATCACGCGATTATAACAATGTAACGTGACTACCGGCCTGACGAAATCCTCCATCATGGCCGTATAGAGGGCGGTGCGAGCAGCCGGGCTGCCTTGACGCAGGCGGTGAAAACTGGATAATCGCCCCATACAAAACCGGCAATAATAGGAGTAAGTGATGTCTGCAGACCCGATCAAAGATGCCCTGCACATGATGCCCTACGGCTTTTACAGCATCACTTCGCGCAACGGCGACGAGGTGAACGCGATGGTGGCGAACTGGATAATTCAGGCCTCCTTCACCCCGCGCCTGATCGTTATGGCTCTGCAAAAGAAGGCCTATTCTCACGGCGTCATCTCCGCCGGCGGCGTCTTCGCCATCAACATCTTCCAGAAGGCGGA
>CAZIKT010000032.1:11448-42310 GCA_964539885.1 uncultured Ardenticatenaceae bacterium
CTCTCCTTGCCGCACATCGGCTGGTCCTACGCCGGCTAATCGGTTGCCCCATGGCACAGACCCGCCACTTCCGCCCGCGAGATTACGAGCCAGCCACCTGGCGCTTATTGTTGACCGGCCTTCAGGACGGCGCTACCAATATGGCCATTGATGAGGCCATCCTGGAAGCGGTTGCGGTAGGCGAAAGCCCGCCGACCCTGCGTTTCTACGGCTGGCAGCCGGCCTGCCTGTCGCTCGGCATGGCGCAGCCATGGGACGACGCTGACCTGGAGCGGTGCGCTGACCTGGGCTGGGATGTCGTCCGCCGGCCGACCGGCGGTCGCGCCATTTTGCATGTCGACGAGCTGACTTACTCGGTATGCGCGCCGGAGGGCGAGCCGCGCGTGCACGGCGGCGTCCTGGAGAGCTACCAGCGCCTGTCAACTGCGCTGGCGCAAGGGCTGAAGGCGATAGGGCTGGACCCCCAACGAGCGCAAGCTGTTTATGAAGATCGCGGCACAGCCGGCCCGGCCTGTTTTGACGGCCCATCGCACTACGAGATCACCATCGGCCAGCGCAAGCTGGTCGGAAGCGCCCAGATGCGCAAGAAGGGCGTGGTATTGCAGCACGGTACTTTACCGCTCTATGGGGATATCACCCGCATCGCTGAAGCGCTGTACGTAGATGCGCCGGGCCAGCGCATGGCGATTGTGTCGCGGCTCAACTATCGGGCCACAACTCTGGAAGCCAGCCTTGGCCGGCGGGTGGAATTTGAGGAAGCAGTACAGACCATGCGCCAGGGCTTCAGCGACGCACTGAACCTGACCCTGGCAGTTGGGGAGCTGAGCGCCGCTGAGATGCAGCGGGCGGCAACGCTCCGCGAAGAAAAGTATGCCAGCCGGGATTGGACGGAGCGCGTCTGACAGAACCGGTCGCGCTACGCGGGGGCAGGCGCTACGTACCAGAGTATAAACAGGAAATGGCAGAACGCTCCGGTCAGGACAAATAGATGCCAGATCTCGTGGTGTCCGAACACATTCGGCCAGGGGTCGGGCCGGCGCCAGTAGTAGATAACAAAGCCCAATGAGTAAACCAGTCCGCCGATGAGCAGCCATTTCAACCCCGGCAAGGAAGCCAGCGTCCCCGGCGCGGTCGTCAGCAACAGCGGCAGCATCCCTCCCCAGCCAAGTATCACGTAAATCGAGACATTGATCAGGCCGTGAATGCGCCGGCTAAAGATCTTGAAACCTGCGCCGATCAGCGCCGCGATCCAGATGAGCGCAAGGACGGGCAATGCGGTAGCGGCTGGATACAGATTGTAAACGATTGGTGTGTACGTACCGGCGATGAGAAAGAAGATAGTCGCGTGGTCGAGGCGATTCAGCCAGCCGCGTAACGCCGCCGGTCCACTCACTCCATGATATAGCGCGCTGGCCAGTAAAAGAGCGACGAGGGAGACACCGTAAATGATCATGGAGATCATCTTGCCGGGCTCATCGCGCGTCAACCAGATGAGAGTCAGCATGCCGGCCAGGGCGGCAACCGCCCCGGCCAGATGCGTTAAAGAGTTGACAGGCTCCCGCAGGTAACGTTCAAGGAAGGGCAAAGGGGATTGCCACCGCGCTCAATCCGCCGGCTTATCTGAGAACGACATCAACGACCGGTCGGCGGCCAATCTGGTTGTAGAAGTAGCGACTGAGCGCGGCGGACATCTGCCGGCGCAACTCGCTTTTGTTCTGCCAATACAGGCCGGCTGTCTCTGCCAGGGTCTCTTCCGCGCCGGTCAACAGGCCATTGGACTGCTCCAGGTTGGTAAAGCCGTGTGAGATGAACTGAGGCTTGCCGATCAGGTCGCCCAGGCCGGAGACGCTGACCACAGTCACCACGAAGCCGCCATCAGCCAGCTTCTCGCGTTCGCGCAGGATCGATTCGCCTACGTCGCCCACGCCCGCGCCGTCAATGTAGACGTATCCGCCCGGCAGCCGGTCCATGATCTTCAGTGAGTGCTCATCGAGCTCCAGTATGGTGCCGTTTTCAACGACAGCGATCCGCTCCGCCGCAATCCCCAGATCGCGCGCCATCCTGGCGTGCTGCCTTAGATGGCGTAACTCGCCATGCACCGGAATCAGGAATTTGGGTCGCACCAGATTGATCATCAATTTCATCTCTTCCTGAGACGCGTGGCCGGAAACGTGCACCTGCGCAATCCTGTCATAGAGCACTTCGGCCCCACGCTGGAAGAGTCGGTTGATGATGCGGTGGATCATCTCCTCATTGCCGGGAATTGGGTGGGCGGAGATCACAACCGTATCGCCCTCCTGGATGCTCAGCTGGGGATGCCTGCCGGTAGCCAGGCGGCCCAGGACAGCGGTTGGTTCGCCCTGTGAGCCGGTGGCCATGATCGTCACCCGATGGGCGGGCAATTTCGCGGCCTCGGAAATGTCGATCAACAGGCCGTCCGGAAGGTTTAGATAGCCCAGCCGGCTGGCCATCTTGGCATTGTTGCGCATCGAGCGACCGGTGATCGCCAGTTTGCGCCCATAGCGCTCCGATACCTCAGCCACCTGCTGGATACGCGAGATCAGCGAAGCGAAGCTGGCAATAATGACGCGCCCCTCGGCCTGGTGGAATAGCTCGTCAAACGCGGCGGTGATCACCTTCTCGGAGGGAGTCCAGCCGGGACGCTCCGCGTTGGTGCTGTCCGCCAATAGGGCCAATACGCCACGCTGCGAGAACTCGGCCAGCTTGGCGAAGTCCGGCGGCCAGTTGTCCACCGGCGTGTGATCGAACTTGTAGTCGCCGGTATGCACGATCAGTCCCACCGGCGTGGTAATGCCGAAGCCGACACAATCGGGGATACTGTGGGCCACGTGGAAAGGCTCGATGTTGAAGGAGCCAAGCCGGAAGTTAAATCCGGCCTGGATGGTCTTCAGCGAGACCTTGTCCAACAGCTTCGCCTCACGCAGCTTGACTTCGATCAGGCCATTTGTCAGCGGCGTCGCGTAGATAGGAGCGTCTATATCGCGCATCAGATACGGCAGCGCGCCGACGTGGTCCTCGTGTCCGTGGGTGACCAGCACCGCCGTAACCCGTTCGCGGTTATCCAGCACATACTGGTAATCCGGGATGATCGCATCCACGCCCAGCATATCGTTCTCCGGGAACATGATGCCGGCGTCAACGATCAATATCTCATTCTCATATTCAATGACGGTCATGTTTTTGCCGATCTCCCCCAAACCGCCGAGGGGGATAATCCGTAACTTGGAACTCATTTAACCTCCAGGAAACAGCAACGGCAGCATGAATAGCATCAGCCGGCGCTATTTCCGAACTTATCTGGATGAGGCAACACTGGGGTGTGATTTCTGATGCAGGTAGCTCCTGAACCTCTCGAACACACCTTAACGTCGTCTCAATTGTCATCTCGGTACGAAATGCTTCGTACGGGTGCAATGATCACCTGGCTGCCGCAGATAGTCATTGCACCCTTACCAAGCCTGCGTAACGCACACAAATAGCGGCATGATTCAGCCGCTCACACTATTATACGAAATTTAGAACGGGAATTCAAACTTGAAGCAGGTACCAGACCAGGAAGATGAGAATAGTCTGTAAGATACTGAGGAAAGCCGTATAAGCCCACAGCGCCCGGCGCGCAATCTGCCCTGCAGGCTCCCGTTGCGCCGCTAACTGCGTCTCCGCCACTGCCGCCGGCGTGTAACGTAGGATCACCACCGAAATATTGTCTTGTCCACCCCGTTCATTGGCCAGATCAATCAGGATGCGCGCCGCCAGATCCGGCTCCGGCTCGGCCGCAATGGTCGAGGCGATCTCAGCATCCTGCACGTGGCGAATCAATCCGTCCGAACATAGCAGCAATACATCATCGCGTTGCAGGTGCAGGTGATAAAAGTCTATCTGTGGGTTGCGGTCGGATCCGATACTATGTAACAGCACATGCCGGCGGGGATGGACCTCGGCCTCTTCCGGCGTGATTGCCCCTTCCTCAACCAGCTTGGCAACCAGGCTTTGGTCGCGGGTGATCTGGCGCAGCACGCCGGCGCGCATGTGATAGGCGCGACTATCACCCACGTTGGCGATATCTACCTCATCGCCGTGAATGACCGTGGCCACCATCGTGGTCGCCATGCGGCTGCCGCCATTGC
Organism: uncultured Ardenticatenaceae bacterium; assembly: GCA_964539885.1. Lineage (GTDB taxonomy): Bacteria > Chloroflexota > Anaerolineae > Promineifilales > Promineifilaceae > JACKCB01. The sequence continues at coordinate 15,597 of CAZIKT010000032.1, forward strand.
GACTGGCTCCCAGAGCACGGAGATCAGTATTCGCCTGGGTCAGCGCCTTACGGAGGCGCTCCTTCCAGCCGAGATCCGGCTCCTTATAGTATTCGTCCAGCACTCGTTCAGTAGCAAAGCGGCTGGCGACATCCCCGTCATCCATCCCCCCGGCGCCGTCAGCCAGAATGTATAGCCAGCCGAATCGCGCCTCCTCTTCCGGCGAGCCGGGTTCGTGGAAAGCGACGAAATCCTGGTTGACCCGCCGCGTCTGACCTACATCGGTGTGTAGCGCGGCCTGAACTGGGCTAGACTGCTCTGACCCTGCCGTCATGATCAAGCAATATAGCCCAATTCGATGAACAGACAAAGTGTTCGGTTGTCACCGTAGGGAAAGCGTGGGAAAACAGCGCCTACCACCGGAGCTTCACGGTCTCCCTGCGGATACTCCCAGCAAGAAGTACTCTTCAGTGCGTTGGAAGATCAGGTTGGCCGCTTCCTCAACCGTGATGTCGCCATAGAAAGCCCGGTCAATCTCTTCATTGGCGGTGCGCTCAATCTCATCCCAGGTGCTGAGCACCGGCACCAGTCTGACAATCGGGATGGCATCCAGAAAGACGCGGCTGCGGGCCGGCGCCTGATCAGGGTCCAAGAATGCGTCGGACTCGGCGACGGAGATGAGCGAGGGCACCGTTCTTCCGGAGCCGGCCACAATCGTCTGCCCTTCGACAGAATTCGCAAACTCGATAAACGTCCAGGCCGCATCCTTGTTTTCTGCCGTGGCCGAGAGGCAGTAAGCATCACTGTGCAGAATGCTGGCGCTGGTCTCTCTCGACGGCAGAGGGGCGACATCCCAGGAGAACGACTCTATCTCGCGGTAGGTGGGCGTGCCTCGCCGGCTGTTGAAAAACATGCCGATCGTGCCGGCTATGAAGCGACTTTCACTATCTTGCGCCGCCTCTTCGGCCCGGGTCGGGACAACCTCGTGTTCCTGGCGCAGATCGACGAACCATTGAAAGGCCTCCAGCGACGGCGGCCTGGCAAAGGTGGTGCGCCGGGCCTGGATGTCATCGTCCACGATGGGACCGCCATTCTGCCAGACAAACGGGGCCAGTCGCTGCACCTCCGGCGAAATGCCGATTCCGTATTGGTCTATGTCGCCATCTCCATCCAGATCCCTGGTCAGCGCCTGCGCGGTCGCCAGAAACTCGTCCCAGGTCCATTTATCCGGCGGGTAAGGGACGCCGGCGGCATCAAACATGTCTTTGTTGTAGTAGATGACCAGGCTGGAAAGATTCTGCGGCAGGCAGATAAGCTCGCTGTTCCAGATGAAGCCCTGTAACGCAACCGGGTAGAAATCCTCCTCGCTAATCAGCTCGCTTTCGTCAAGGTAGGGGCCAATCGGCTCAAGCAGGTCTTGAGCGGCGAAGGCTGCGTAACGCCGGTAATTCATCAGGGTCACATCCGGCGGAGTGCTGGCGGCGAACTCAGTTGCCAGCCGCGTCCGGTAGTCGTTCTGGGAGGGCACGTGAATTAGCTCCACTTCGATCTCCGGGTGTTCCTGATGAAAAGCGTCAACCAGTTCCTGGTAAGCGTTGAATTCAGCCGGGTCTCCGAAGACCATAAAGGAGATCTTCTCCTGTTCGCTGTCAAAGGACCGGCAGGCGCTGAGCACCAGCAACAGCAAGAAGGCAAGGCCAGCCATACGTCGTTGAAAGTTTGAAAGATTCATTTCTCTCTCGCTTCCCCAACCCGGGCAAAGTATGGTTGGGCTACGATAAACAGCAGCACCGGCAACGCCGCCGCCCAACAGGCAGCTGCCATCAGCAAGGCCCAGTCCGAGCGGCTGAGCTGCTGGAAGAGTTGCAGGGCAACCGGCAGTGTGTACATTCTGGTGCTACTCAAATAAAGCAGCGGATTGATGTAGTCGCCCCAGTAGAAAATAAAGGTCAGCAGGGCCACCCCGACGGTAGTGGGTCGAGCCATGGGCGCGGCGACCAGCCACCAGAGCTGCAACACTCCGGCCCCATCCATCCGGGCGCTATCGTAAATCGCGGCCGGGATACGCCGAAAGGCGCGATAATACATCAGGACGTAGAACGGGCTGGTACCCATCAGGGCCGGCGCAATGAGGGCCAAATACGTGTCAATCCATCCCAACTGCTCATAGATGAAGAAGCGCGTTGACCAAAGAGCGATGCCGGGGATCATCAGCACCGCCAGCGAAATGATCACCCAGCGCCGTTGGCTGCTGCGCGGCAAACGGGCCATGCCCAGGCCTGCCCAGGAGGCGGTCACCAGCGTCAGTGGAACTGCCATGGCGACAACCAGCAAGGAGTTTAGCGTGAAGCGACCTATGGGGACCAGCTCCCACACGCGGGCAAAGTTACGCAAGGTGGGCTGCGCCGGCAACAGCTGCAGCGAAGTGGGCAGGGGCACGCCGGGCGGATGCAGGGCGGCGCCTGCCAACCACAGCAAGGGCAGCAAGAAGACCAGGGCAACCAGCAGTTGCAGGATTGACCGGCCATGCCGGCTAAAGAACGAAAGTTTCATCGGTGGTGCCGATTTGCCATTGCCGGGCGATGATGTACAGGACTAAGACAATGGCGCCGGTCAGGAAGTACATCACCCAGAGCGCAGCGCTGGCCACTCCGAAGTTCAGCAAGCCAAATCCCTGCTCATAGACGAACATGGGCAGGGTAAAGGTCGCGTAATAGGGGCCGCCGGCGGTCATCAGGGTGACAATGGCAAAGGATTCCTGGAAGGTCAATATGGCGTCGCGAAAGGTGAGTAGCAGTAGAATAGGCGCGATCAGAGGTAGCGTGATATGACGTAATATGGCCCAACCGCCGGCCCCGTCCACCACCGCCGCATCCTCCAACTCAGGCGGCATATCCTGCAACGCCGCGAAGCTGACCAGGAACCCCTCGCCGATTTGCCAGAGGGACATGATGATCAGCGCCGGCTTGGCCCAACTGGGATCAATGAGCCAGTGCGGAGCTGCCAGCCCTATTGATTGCAGCAGTAAGTTCAGCGGTCCATACAGCGGGTTAAAGATCCACAGCCAGGCCAGCGCATAAGCGGCCCCGGGAATGACGCTGGGCAAAAAGACGGAGGCGCGCAGCCAGCCGATGAAGCGGCCGCCGCGTTGCATCAGCCGGGCCATTAAGAAAGCGCCGAATACCCGCAACGGGATCGGCAGAATGATTAAAGCCAGAGAGTTTTGAATGCTCAGGTTGAAAAGTTCGTCCGTATACGCCAGAATGAAGTTCAGCGTACCGGCCCACCGCGGCTGTGAAAGGCCGTCGTAATGAAAAAAGGCCAGGGCGAAGGAGATGATCGCCGGAATGATCACCAGCAAGACAATGCCCAACGCATAAGGCAGGAGCAGGAGGCGCAGGCGCAGGTGATAGGAGATTTGAGGCAGGCTGCGACGAGCTATCATGAGTGTGGCAAATTCCAGCAGGGAAGTGTACGGAGTCGCCGGTGCTTTGTCAAAGCGATGCCGCTCATATTTGCCGGATGCTCACCTGAAGCCGGGCCGGCGATGAGGGAACTTCTTTGGTCTGTACGACGTCTCCTGTTATGAACCACGATTCCGAAATCGTCGTTACTGGGTCGAATTGACTGCTGCCCGCCGGCAGTCGGTGACGCGCCCAGATGACAGCTCCTGGTTGCCGCCGGCAATCAGTCTGTAAAGGAGTAAAGCGAAATGCGGATGAAATCATTGCTTGTTGTGTTGGTAGCCATATTCTTGGTTGCGGCCTGCTCTCCGCAGACGGCAGGGAATGAACCGGTCGCGCCGGAGTCAACCGGCGAGACGCCTACTGTCGAAGCGGCGTTGCCCGGCCTGGACACGGCAGTCCCCAGCGCGGCCCCGGAAACGGCCACCGAAACCGGGCCTGAAGAGAACGAAGCGATGGAAGCGGAAAGGTCAATGCCTGAATCCCCATCCCCAGCCCCGACGTTAGCCGGCACGGAGGCTGTCACGCCGGTGGAGGTCAACCTCAGCGAGCTGACGCCGGAGCCGACCGTGATCAGCGAGCCAATTGAGATGCCCGCTCCGGGTCGCCCCGGCGCCGGCCGCGAGGCCATCATCCAGGCGGCGACAGCCGATCTGGCCAAACGTCTGAACATTGCGCCGGAGGCAATTACGCTTGTAAGCGCTGAGATCGTCGAGTGGCCTGACGGCGGAATGGGCTGCCCGGCTCCCGGCATGGCCTATATTACGGTCATCACCCCCGGCTATGAGATTTTGCTGGCGGCCGGCGGCGAAGAGTACCCCTATCACAGCGATCTGCGCGGAAACTATGTCCTCTGCGGCCCTGACGGCGCCCCTGTTCCCTGATCCGGAAGGCCCTCGTGTGGATGATAGGCTTCAGTGACCGTCCCGGTGTACGGTGGCCAGCCGGCTCCCCAACGGCTAATACTCAGTCGAAACCGAAACGCCAGGGGACATTGTCCATCGGCAATTGATCAAGCCGCGCGCGCCGCAGTGCGGTGAAGCGCGGCTTCATTTCCTCAATACTGTCGCCCCCCAATTTGTCTAACAGGGCGTCAGCCATGGTAATGGCGGCCATCGCCTCTCCCACTACTGCCGCCCGGGGCACAGCGCAGAAATCGGAACGCTCATAAACCGTTTCGGCCGGCTCGCCGGTAGCCAGGTCGACTGACTGCCGAGGGATGAGCACCGTCGAGATCGGTTTCATCGCTGCCCGCACGACGATCGGTTCGCCGGTGGTGATGCCGCCTTCAAAGCCGCCGGAGTTGTTCGTATGCCGGACGAGCGTTTGCCCGTCCTCGGCGAGAAAGATCTCATCGTGCACGGTCGAGCCGCGCCGGGCGGCGTTGGCAAATGCCGGTCCGATCTCGACCCCCTTGATGGCGTGGATGGAACCGAAGGCAAACATCAGGCGCGCGGTGAGCCGGCGATCCCAGTGCACATGGCTGCCCAATCCGGGAGGGACCCCCAGGATCACCACCTCAAATACGCCGCCCAGGGTGTCCCGCGCCAGCATGATATCGCGGATATGCTCGCGCATGGCCTCCGCCGCCTCCGGCAGTGGGCAGCGCACGTCGTTGGTTTCGGCGGCGGCAAAGCGCTCCGCGTAGGCTATCTCCGGCGGAATGTCCGCGCTCACCTCTCCGATACGGATCACGTAACTACCCAACGTAATGTCGAACGCCGCCAGGAGCTGCCTGCAGATAGCCCCAACCGCTACCCGCATCGCCGTCTCGCGGGCGGACGCTCGCTCCAGCGACAGGCGCAGCTCGCGATAGCCGTACTTAATCGCGCCGGTCAGGTCGGCGTGGCCTGGTCTTGGGACGGTAAATGGGGGGATATCCCGATCGCGCCACCTGGCATAGTCCAGGTTAGGCAGCCGTAAGGCAATGGGCGCGCCGGTTGTGCGCCCATTCATTACCCCGGCGGTGATCTGCGCCGCGTCGCGCTCGATCTTCATTCGTCCGCCGGAGCCATATCCCTGCTGCCGGCGGGCGAGTTGGTGGTTCAACCCATCTCCGTCAATTGGCAGGCCGGCCGGCAAGCCCTCGACTATCGTCGTCAGCTCCGGGCCGTGCGACTCCCCCGCCGTCAGAAAGCGAATCACCCACCAATCTCCGCCGACCAGCCCATCTGAATGGCGGTGGCTAGATTCTCCACGCCAATCTGCACCCGATAGTGTTCGCTGGTCGGACATTCACAGGACTCGCACACCATCAGCCCGACGACCTCCGCTCCGAACACCTCGATGCCGGCGTCTTCCAACGAGCGCACGGCGTCGTTCAATGTTGGGAATTCATACGTTGTGGCTTCTGTACATTGCAGACCCAGTGGGCGCATGATCCAGACCTGGCCCTCCACATCGCTTGGGTACTTTGGGGGGAGCGTCGGCGGCACGGGGTAGCCTTCCGGCAGAAAGCTACCGCTGGGCGTGGGCGGCGATGGGTAGTCATCCGGCGCGGAAGTGGCTGAGGGGGCGGTGCTAAGCGGCGGTATGGTGGACAACGGCGCGGTATCGGGCGAAGCGGCGGTGGGATTTGTGTCGCCCTCCAGCCCGACCGGATTGCAGGCCGCCAGCAATGCCAGGGCAAGTAAGAGGACCAGGATATATGGGGTTCGCATGGACAACTCCTAGCGGCGGGATCACCGATTTTTCGCAGACCGCCCGCCGAATCGCCCGGGCTGCCCGGCGCAATGGGTTGTGGGAGGCCGGCCGGCGAGTGGATTTACGGCGGCATTTTACCCTGAAGCAGGTGAACGTGGTAGAATCCTCGCCTGTCACCGAGTTCTACTGCGACTTCTATTTAGTGGACGTTAAGCATACAGGGCGCTTTTACATGCGATCGGTTGGTACCGTTTTGAAGCCGCTCCTTGTCCTCTGTGGATCATTGGCGCTCCTGGTGTTGGGTTGCACGGTGACGCTGCCGGGAGCCGCGACGGTGACGCCTTTGCCGGAGCCGACGCCGGACGGCGACAGCATTCAGTTCAGCGGCCCTTATTCCTATTCGCTGGCTCCAAACAGCAGCATTCCCGGCACGCGCATCACTTATCAGGGTGTGCAGAACGGCGTTTACGTGTTTTCTATCGGGGGCCAGGCCGCTTATCGGCAGCTAAACGACACGATTAACTGGCGCGGTGTCATCGCCCCAAGTGTGGTCGGCGACTACCGGCTGCGCATCAGAAGCGAGACCAACACTCAGCTATTCTTGGAAGGAACGGTTCTCGTCACCGTGTTCAATCCGGCTCCCCTGCAAATCCCGATTACCTCGCTGCCCGCCACGCCGCCTAACTTCGATAATATGCCGGTCAATTACAATGTGCCGGTAGGGCGACGAGTACCCGGCACTACCCTGGTCTATGGGGGACAGCAAGACGGCATGGCGCTGCTCACCGGCAGCACGGCCTACCCGCTCTATCCGGTCGGCAACTCGGTCACCTGGACAGGCAGGCTGACCGGGAACGTCCTGCTGCGCTACGATCTCATCGTGAACCGAGTTGATGACAACAGTGTGAACCTGACCGGCGTCGCCCGCCTGTGGCTCCTGCCGTAGACAACGACCGATGGCGCTCTCGGCAGACTATCCTCATCAAAGGGACCCGCTCACCGCCCGCAACCAGTTCCTGGGGGGTCGGCCGGCGGCGGTTGACATAATCAGCTTCAACAAAGCCAAAGACCTGCTTCCGGAACCGGTGTTGCCGGAGCGGGAAGGCTGGACAGAAATGTATTGGCGGGCCTGGGAGCTGTTGTGGCTGAGGTTGCGCCGCCCGCGCCACAAGAGTGGACATATTGCCAACTACCTGGGCGCGGCCGCCGACGATCGCCTGGGCATGTGGGAGAGCGCCTTCGGTGTGCAGTTTGGGCTGTATGGCCGGCAGGGATTCAACTTCATGGGCACGCTCGACAACTTCTACGCCCGGCAGCACCCGGACGGCTTCATCTGTCGCGAGATTGATGCCGACGGCAGCGAAGGATTCCCGCCATTTGACCCGAATAGCGCCGGCCCCAACATCCTTGCCTGGGCTGAATGGCGCTATTATCGCGGGACCGGTGATGACAGCCGCCTTCCCGCTGTCTTCTGGCCGCTCATGGCCTACCATCACTGGTTGCGCCGGCATCGTACCTGGCCCAGCAAGCTATATTGGACGACCGGCCTGGCCGGCAGCATGTGCAATCAATCGCGAATCCCCGAGAGTGAGGCGTATCATCAGCATTGGACCTGGGTAGACGCGAACATGCAGGCGGCCCTAAACTGCTACTTTCTGGGGCAGATCGCGCAGTTAATCCAGCAGACGGAGTTGGCCGAGGAGCTGGCTGCTGAACGGGCCTTTCTGATCCGCGAAATCAATGACCGTCTCTGGAGCGCGACGGCCCGTTTCTATCTGGACGCTGACCCTTATGGCGACTGGAGCGCCGTGAAGAGCGTTGCCGCATATTGGGGCTTGCTCGACCGCGATCTTGTGCCGGCGAACCGGCTGAATCCATTTCTCCAGCATTTGCGCGAACCGACTGCCTTTAACCGGCCCCATCGCGTCCCATCCCAATCAGCGGACAGCGCCGGCTATGACGCCGAGAACGGCGACCAGTGGCGAGGCGGCGTTTGGGCGCCGACCAACTACATGGTAGTGAAAGGCCTGCGGTGTCATAAGCAAGACGCGCTCGCTCATGCGATTGCGCTGAATCATCTTGAGAATCTTCTGGAAGTTTTCCGGCGTACCGATACGCTTTGGGAGAACTATGCGCCGGAACATGCCGCGCCGGGAAGCCTGGCTGCGCCCAATCACGCGGCCTGGGCCGGCCTAAGCGCTATCGCCATTCTCCTGGAAGACGTGATCGGGCTGCAAGTCGACTGGCCACTCAAGCGTATCACCTGGGATAGACGTCTGGAATGCGCGGCGCCATACGGCGTGCGCAACCTGCCGTTGGGCGCGCAAGGAACCGTTGACCTGATCGGCGATGACCAGCGCTTACAGGTAAGGAGCGACCATCCATTCACCCTGACGGTTGTGCACAGTGAGGGACAGATGCAGACCGGTGTGCCGGCGGGCCGGTCGGACATTGCCCTTTGAGGTGATTGGGGCGGCCCATGGTAGCGCTCACAGTAGGCACGATCAATTTGCGCAACCGGTCCAGCCGCTGGCGTGAACGGCGTGGCCTGCTGGTCAGCGCGCTGCGCGAAGCCGATGCCGATCTGATCAGCCTGCAAGAAGTCAGCTTTCCGATACGGCAGGGCGAGTGGTTGCGCGATCAGCTTAACTCCCGGCCGGCGGCGAGCGATCACCCCGCATATGTGTTGGTGCAACAGCGGAAGGGGCATTACTTCTATGGCTTCCTGGAAGGCATCGGCTTACTGAGCCGCTTTCCCATCATGTCGCGCGACGCGGTCCCGCTTGGCTACGGGGGTAGGGTCGCGCTGCGCGCCACAGTAGAGCTTCCCTCCGGGCATATGGTGGACTTTGTGACGGTGCATCTCACCCATCTGCCGAGCCATGGCGAAGCCCGGCTGGAGCAGGTGATGGCCCTCACCAATTGGTTGAATGGGCCGGGTCGGGCAGCTTACCAGGTGATTGGGGGTGACTTCAACGCCACACCGACTTCGCCGGCTATCAAGCAGATGAAGCAAGCTTATCTCTCAGCCTATGAAGTCGCCAACCATTTTGAGCCGGTGGCGACATTTCCCACCGTGCTTGCTCCAAGCAGAGATGGCTGGTCCGGCTGTATCGACTATCTGTTTGTCACCGCCAACGTCCGCGTGCGACGCGCCCGCGTCTTCTGTAATCGCGCCTCGCCCACAGATGACACGCTCTTTCCTTCTGATCACGTCGGACTATTGGCTGAATTAGAGATTGATACGGACTAAGGCCCATAGCGCAGCCGGTGTGTATTGTGTATAGTGAGCTAATTAAACGATACCTGTGAACCGGCTAGATGAGCGAACAGACACTCAACAACGAAGAAACCCCTTCTATCACAATCCTGGCCCCTGTCTTTAATGAAGAGCCGGTCCTACCGGAGCTTTATCGGCGCGTGCGCGCCGTCATGGATCAGACGGAGGAAAGCTGGGAACTGATTCTGGTTGATGACGGCAGTCTCGATCGCTCCGCCGCCATCATTGCCGAATTGCATGCCGCTGACCAGCGAGTAAAGGGGTTGAGTTTCTCGCGCAACTTTGGCTTCCAGATCGCGGTAACCGCCGGTCTGGACCACGCTCGCGGTCAGGCAGTTATCCTGGCGGACGCCGATCTGCAAGACCCACCGGAAGTCTTCCCAGAGATGATCGCCTGTTGGCGGGAAGGGTACGATGTCGTTTATGGCATCCGCAGTAGCCGCAAAGGGGAAACGTGGTTCAAGCTAATTACCGCCAAGCTATTCTACCGGCTGATCTATCGCATCACTGACATCAGCATCCCTCTGGACACCGGCGACTTTCGGCTGATGGACCGCCGTGTGGTGAACGCCATTCGCCGGATGCCGGAGCGTAACCGCTTCCTGCGCGGGATGGTCCCCTGGGTCGGTTTTGAGCAGAAGGGCATCCAGTATGAACGCCAGGCGCGGTTTGCCGGGGAATCGAAGTTCGGCAGTGTGCGCAAGATGCTGCCCTTCGCCATCGACGCGATAACCAGTTTCTCTTACGTGCCGCTCCAGCTGGCAATGTACCTCGGATTCCTAATGGCCGGGATAAGTGCGCTGGCTATTCTGGTTGTTATCGGGCTGCGTTTGTTTGGGGCCGGCACTCCCCTGCTTGGTCAGGCGACCACGCTGGTCACCGTGCTCTTCCTGGGGGGCGTGCAATTGATTTGTCTGGGCATCATCGGTGAATATCTGGGCCGCATCTATGACGAAGTGAAGGGCCGCCCGCTTTACCTGGTTGACAGGAAATGGGGTTTGCCGGCGGACCGAGACACCCCGTAAGCGCTGCAGACCTCCGGGGTAGCCGGATCTAGCCCCCGATCTCAGACATGATCCGGTTCAGGGGGATCACATTACGAGCCAAACCATGACCCCACGGCTTGTGCCAGACGGCTTCCTTGATGATCTCCACCAGTTCGGCGTCGTCGGCGCCGTTTCGCAGCGGGTTCAGCAGGTCGACTTCCATCTCGCGCAGCAGGCATAGACGCAACCGGCCATCCGCCGTCAAGCGGGCGCGGGAGCAGCTTGCGCAAAACGGCTGGCTGACGGAGCTGATGAAACCCAACGTGCCGGGAGCGTCCGCCAACTGATAAATGCGCGCCTCGCCATCCAGGCGACCATCATCCAGAATGGATAGCGGCCCCAGCGCGGCCTCAATAGTGGCCCGTAGTTCGCTTTCCGGCACCACGCCGGCCTGCTGGAAGTCGGCCACCTCGCCAAAGGGCATCATCTCGATGAAACGCACCTGCCAGGGCTGGAAGAGTGTCAGCCGGGCCAGGTCCACTACATCCTCGCGGTCGTTGTAGCCGCGGACCACCACGCTGTTCAATTTGATGCGCAAGCCGGCTCGACGGGCGGCATCGATGCCCTGCCAAACGTCCTGCACGTCTCCCCAGCGGGTGAGCTTCTTGAACTTCTCGGGGGAGATGGTGTCGATGCTGATGTTAACCCGTTGCAAGCCGGCGTCGGCCAGCGGAGCGGCCAGCTTATCCAACAGCAGGCCGTTGGTAGTCATGGCGACCGTGCGCACGCCGGGCGTTTGGGCGATGCCGCGCACAATATCAACCACATTGGCGCGCACCGTCGGTTCCCCACCTGTCAACCGGAACTTGTGAAAACCCATGCCGGCGAACACTCGCACCAGGCGCAGGATCTCGTCGTCCTGCAGCAGCTCGGCGCGGGGCCGGAAGGTCATTTCCTCCGGCATGCAGTAGACGCAGCGCAAGTTGCACCTGTCTGTTAGCGAGATGCGCATGTAGTTGATGTCACGTCCAAAGCGATCGAAAGCCATTGTGTTCCTGGGAATGCATCCGTCAGATTACATCGGTCAACCTGCGCCGACCATATGTACTAATGTTACGCATTTTCTCTCTTAAGTCAAAGGTTTTTATCAACTTTTTCTATTTTATATAGGGTTGACAGTAAAGAGGGTCTCCACCCTGATCACCAGATGAAAGTAGAGTAAGCGGTGGATTGGCGGCTAATGGCGCTTGAGCGGAATCGTTATAATGAGGGGTGCTTCATATGCCGGAGTCAATATTCCCGGCATTGAGAACAGCTACAGGAGTTCATGTTGCGCCGAAATCGATTTGCGTTACCGAACTGGCTTGGGCTATTGCTCGGCTTGACCATCCTCCTGACCAGTTGCGCCGTCTCCGTCTTCATCTTCTTCACGGCGGATGCCGTTTGGGGAATGATGCAGCAGCCCTTCAATCCTCTGGAATCAGCGGCTGTGGAGGTCGCCGGCACCGCCTTGCCGCCGTTAATGCAGGACGGCGAGATCGCTCTGGTGGAACTGCCGCCCAGCGTGGCGACGGTCACGCCGCCCCCTACGTCGATCCCCGTGGAGGACGATCGGGTGACTATCCTGCTGATGGGCATTGATCGCCGGCCGGGCCAGGCCTTTATTTCGCGCACCGACACGATGATGCTGGCGTCAGTGAATACCCAGGACAACTCCGTCTCCCTCTTATCGATCCCGCGCGACCTCTACGTGGTCATCCCCGGCCACGGGCGCGACCGCATCAACACCGCTTTCGTCTACGGCTCGGGGGGCAACAACCCGGCCGGCGGCGCTACCCTGGCGATGCAAACGGTAGAGTATAATCTCGGCGTGCCGGTCGATCATTACTTCATGGTGGACTTCAACGCCTTCACCAAGACGATAGACGCTCTGGGCGGGATCGATGTGGTTGTGCCCTATGACATAAACGACCCTACTTACCCGAGTATGGATTACGGCTTCGATCCACTCTATATTCCTGCTGGTTACCAGCACTTCGACGGCGCGACCGCGTTGAAGTACGCCAGGACCCGGCATCAGGACAACGATTTCTATCGTGCGCAACGCCAGCAGCAGATCATTCTCGCCGTGCGTTCTAAGATATTGGGCCTGGGTGTAGCCGAGATGATCCGCCAGGGGCCGGCGCTCTATGCTCGAGTCACAGAAGGTACCCGCACGGACATGAGCCTGGAGGAGATGCTCCAACTGGCAAACGTGTTGAAGGATGTTACGGACGAAGATCTGCGCAATGAGGTGCTGGATTACGATTACGTAACCAGCTACACTACAGAGGCCGGCGCGAGTGTGCTGGTGCTGATCAACGAGTTGGCTGCGCCGCTGATCGAGGAAATGTTCCTCGCTGATTAGCCTGTAACCCGCTTTCCTTTGATGCCGGTCTGTGGCCAGTCAGCCGGCAAAACTAGGCGAATTAATGATAGATCGGACGCAGTTTCGGGAGCGGCTGAGACAAGGAGCGCTCTTGCTGGACGGCGCCATGGGTACCGTACTGCACAGTCGCGGGGCAGCCCTTGGCGAATCGTTTGACGCGCTCAACATCACCGACCCGGCCAAGGTGGCGGAAATCCACCGCGAGTATATCGATGCCGGGGCGGACATCATCGAGACCAATAGCTTCGGCGCGAATCGTTACAAGCTGGCTGAACACGGGCTGGAGCACCAGGTCCACCCGATCAACAGCGCGGCCGTGTTGGTTGCCCGGCGGGTCATTGCCGGCTCGTTCAAGTCTGTCTTGCTGGCCGGCTCTGTCGGTCCTCTCGGGGTGCGAGTGGCCCCCCTTGGGCGAGTCTCCGCTGAGCAGGCGCAGGCGGCTTTTGCCGAACAGATCGAGGCGCTGGTGCATCCGGCGGGTGAGTTGCCCGGCGTTGACCTGCTGGTCATTGAAACCCACACAGATCTGCGGGAGGCAGCGGCAGCCGTCAGGGCCGCCCGTCAGGTCGCGCCACGATTGCCGGTGGTCGTGCAGATGAGTTTCACCCGCGACGATCGCACGCCGCTGGGAGATAGCCCCACCCAGGTCGCGCAGCAACTATCGGAGCTGGACGTCGATGTCATGGGGGTCAATTGCAGCAGCGGTCCGGCCCAGGTGCTGCGCCTGATCACCACCATGCGGCAGATCGCGCCGGAGATGCTGTTGTCAGCGGTGCCCAACGCCGGCTGGCCCGAGCAGATGGAGGGCGGGCGGGTGCTCTATCCGGCCACACCAGCTTATTTTGCTGACTATGCGGCCACTTTTGTCGCAGCCGGGGCCAGTCTCGTTGGTGGTTGCTGCGGGACGCACGCCGCTCACGTCGCCGCCATGCGCGAGGCGCTGGACACCCCTGGTCGGGCCACGTTGCCTTTACCCAAGATATCCTTTGTCACCCATACGGCAGGTCAGGTAGTGAGCGTGGACCCGCCCACGAAATTGAGCCAGGCGCTGGCTGCCGGTGAGTTCATCTCCACTGTGGAGATGCGACCGCCCCGGGGCATCTCGGCGCAACGGTTGTTAGCCGGCGCGCGCATGTTGAAGGATGCCGGCGCTCGTTTCCTGAACATCGCCGACATCCCCCTTGCCCGCATGCGGATGAGCGCCTGGGCTGCGGCCCAGCTTGTGCAGCGCGATGTGGGCCAGGAGACCATCCTGCACTTTCCAACGCGCGGCCGAAATCTTTTGCGTATTCAGGGCGACCTGTTGGCCGCTTACGCCATGGGTGTCCGCAACCTCTTCGTGGTCATGGGCGACCCCACGCACGTCGGCGATTATCCCGAGGCGATGGACAACTACGACATTGTACCCACCGGCCTAATCCAGATGATCAAGCAGCGGCTTAACAGCGGCATGGAGCAATCCGGGCGCTCGATTGACTATCCGACGAATTTCACAGTCGGCTGCGCGCTAAACCTGCAACCGAAGGATGCCGAGCACGAATTGCGCCTGCTGAAGAAGAAGGTACACAGTGGGTCCGATTTCGCACTCACGCAGCCGGTCTTTCAACTGGAGCGCGCGCAAGATTTTCTGGCCCGCTGCCGGCAGGAACTGGGGGAGGAGATGCCGCCGGTGATTGTGGGAATCCAGCCGCTATACAACAGCAAGAATACGGAGTTCCTGCACAACGAAGTGCCGGGCATCGTCATCCCGGACAGCTTCCGGCAACGCATGCGCGAAGCGGAAGAGCCGCAGCACGAAGGCGTGCTGATCGCTCGGGAGTTGTTGGCCGCCCTGAAGCCGGAAGTGCAGGGAGTCTATATCATTCCACAATTCGGCCGCTATAATCTAGCCGCCGACGTGCTGGATAGTCTCCAGGTCAGGGAGCCTCTACCGGCTTGATGTGGTAGATAATATCAGAGACGAAATACCCCCCGACATAGAGCTCCCCATTTACATCCTCGCCAAACGTCGTCGGCCACGTGCCCGGCCGCTCCCCTACCGGCGCTGCATGCCAATTCCCTTGCGCGTCCTCGCTCAGCGTCCAGAAGATCGACGAACAGAAGTCGCTGAAGAAGTAGTACCCGACCATGCTGGGATAGCGCGCGCCGCGGTACACATAGCCGCCGATTACTGAGCAGCCGCCGGTGTCGTGCGCGTATTCGTGAATCGGGAAAATGTAGTCCTCTTCAGAGCTGCACTCCCCGATAGCATAAAGGGCCGAGCCTTCGTAACAAGCCCAGCCGTAGTTCCGGCCTCCGCCCCCGGTTCCCGATTGGACGTTGATCTCCTCGCGTTGCTTCTCGCCGACATCAGCGATGAAGAGATCGCCGGTCTCTCGATCAAACGAAATCCGCCAGGGATTGCGCAGGCCCAGCGCCCAAATCTCGTCCAGCGTCTCCGGGTCGCCAACGAACGGATTATCTGGTGGAATGGTGTAGGGGCCGGAGCCGTCGACGTCCAGGCGCAGGATTTTGCCCAGCAGCGTGCTGCGCAATTGACCGTTATTCGACCTTCCCCCTTCGCCCAGAGCGACATAGAGATAGCCGTCATCGGGGCCGAACGCTAGAGCTCCCGCCTTGTGGTAAATGGTGGGTTGCTCGACCGTCAGAATGACTTCTTCGCTCTCAATCAGGGCCTGATCGGCGTCGAGGGGATCAACCAGGAAGGTGGAGATGACGCTGTCGCCATCCAGATTGGAATAGTAGACAAAGAAGCGACCATTGTCCGCATACTCCGGATGGAAGGCCAACCCCAGCAATCCCATCTCCGCTTCTATAGCATTCACGCGATCTGTAATGTCGAGGAATGGCGCCTGGGACAGATTTCCTTGTTGATCGACAATGACGATCAGCCCAAGCTTGGTCGTAATGAAGATGCGTTCGTCCCCGGCATGCGTGATCACCGTCGGGTCCTGAACGCCACTGGTGAAAGGCTCTAGTTGGACTTTGAGCGTATCGCTATCAACGCGACTGATCAGCGGCAGGAGTTGTGACCAGGGGCCGGCAGCCGGGCGGGATTGGTAGGCGCTGACCGTCACACCAAGCAGCAGAAAAAAGAGAAAGAAGATACCCAGAAAGCGTCGTTTCATTTCTGCCCGGCCCCAACTCAATGGTTCCATACCACGTGAAAGACCGTACCGGCGCCGAATGACCCACCTACGTAGAGCTCGCCGGTCGCATCCTCTCCAAATGTGGTCGGATGGAACCCGACGTATTGATCTGCCTGGCTCACTGTCCATCCGCCCGCATCAGCCGTCATCGTCCAGAAGCGGGAGGCGCAGAAATCCGCGAAGAAATAGCGGCCCACCGCATCGGGCTGGGCCGCGCCCCGATAGACATATCCGCCGGTAATGGCGCAATCGCCATTCTCGTGGGAATACACATGCTGTGGAAAAGTGTATGTTGCCGGCGGCTGGCACGGTTCGTAATCGACAAGCCCTTCAAAGCAGGGCCAGCCGTAATTCTCTCCCCCTTCGCTTGATGCCGGCTGCACATTAATCTCTTCCCAACTCATCTCGCCCACGTCGGTGATATAGAGGTCGCCTGTCTCTCGGTCAAAGGTAATCCGCCAGGGATTGCGCAACCCGTATGCCCAGATCTCGTCCAATGCGAACAGGTCGTTCACAAACGGATTGTCGGGTGGGATGCCGTACGGATCGCCATTGTCCACATCAATACGAAGAATCTTGCCTCGCAATTGCTGTCGGTCTTGCGCCTGGTTGCGCGCGCCGCCATCGCCGGAGGCGATGTAGAGATAGCCGTCATTTGGGCCGAAGGCCAGCGCGCCAGCTCGATGTCTGATACCCGGCTGATAGATCTCGAGCAGCAGTTCTTCACTGGCCGGGTCGGCGCGATCGGGGTTGGCTGGATCGACCGAGAAGCGCGAAATAGCGCTGTCCCGATCCAGGTTCGTGTAAACCACGAAGAAATAGCCATTGCCGGCATAATTCGGATGAAATGCGAGGCCGAGAAAACCTTGCTCGAATTCATCGCTTGCTACCCGATCGCGAATGTCCAGGAAGGGTTCCTGGGCGACCGTGCCGTCGGTATGCACGATGTAGATGACGCCCTCTTTGGTCGAAACAAAGAGCCGTTCATCGCCGGCATTGGTGATGTTTGTCACGTCATCCAGCCCCTCGGCAAACGGCTCCAGGAGAATGTCCGGCGGCAACCCGTTCGTGATTGTGGGCAGGCTGACTAACCAACTGCCGGCAGTCCTAGTTACTTGATAAGCCTGTAGCACTCCCCCGGTCAGCCCCAGTAATACTAACAACAGCACCAGCGCGGCCGGGCCGCGTCCCATTCCCTGCATAAGCCAACCTCAACTACTAACTGGCAGACCAGCAAGGTAATTATCAGACGACGATGCTGATTGTCAAGCCAACAGCTGAGCGTATAGGCCCTCAAAGCGTTGCAGGGAAGCGGCCAGGCCGTAGCGCTCCGCCACTGTGCTAGCGGCCTCACCGGCGGCTCGCTCGAAGCAGGCTGAATCCCGCCAAAGCTCGAGTACCTGCCCGGCAATCGTCTCCGCCTCCCAGGCGGGCGGCGCCGCTGCCACCTCCGGGAGCACCCCCACCGGCGTGCCGATCGCCGGCAGGCCGCACGCCATCGCCTCCAGCACCGCCATTCCCTGCGACTCGTGGCGGGATGTCTGTATGTAGATATGCGCCCCGGCGTACAAGGCCGGCATGTCCAAATGGGCGACCCGGCCTATCCACTCAACCGCATCGGCAATTCCCATCTGTTCGGCCTGCGACCGCAACGCCGGCAGCAGCGGGCCGTCGCCGACCAGGGCCAGGCGAGCATCCGGACAGTCCCGCCGCACAAGCCGGAAGATCCCCAGCAACAGAGCCTGGTTTTTCACCGGCGTGAGCGAGGCCGCCTGCATCAAGGTCAGCGACCGGCTCGCCGCCGGTGATGCGTAAGTGAAGCGGCCCGTATCTACCCCAAATGGGGACAGGCGCAATCGGTCTGGCTGAGCGCCTTGTTGCCGGGCCGATTCAAGCTGGTAAGGCGAACCGGCGGTGACTATTGTCGCTCCTTGCAGGGTCCGCCTGACCAACAGCCGCCGCAACGGGGATCCGCCGGTGCCGTACTCAATGTCCGCCAGGTATACAAACTCGCCTCCGGCGCTGCTGACGATGGCGGGCCGGCGCAGCCAGCGGCTTGCCAGCACAGCGACCATGCCCGGCTCGTCCGCCCAGAAGGCATGCAGCAGGTCGAACGGCCGCCGACGATGCTCCGCCCTAATGGCCCGCAGCGCCTGCCCCCAGACAATCAGCGAACCCAGCCGGAAGCGCGTGCCGCCCTTCAGCGCATGGTGCACGAATCCGCCGAATTGCTCAGGCTCGCGCGTTGGGTAACGCAGGCTGAAGATATGCAGGTCGTGGCTGCCGGCCATCTCCAGGGCCAGCGTCTGTAAGACCGGTATGGCCCAGTCGGACTGGTGCGCGCTGAAGCCGGGTGTGATCAAGGCGATACGCATACAGAATGTCCTGGATCGGCGAGCGACATTGTGCCGGCATCTCACTGTAGTCGGTCGGCTCCTACGATTCTACACAACCAGGGAAGTATGATACACTTGCCGCAGCATACTCGACCTGGAAAGTAGCCGGATGCTGATACTCTACAACCCGCCGAGCTCGGCCCAACGCAAACCCATATTACCGATGTCGTTACTGGCGTTAGGCGCTGTCCTGGAAGGGACTGAGCACGCCGGGTACTGCATCGTAGACGGCAACCTGGAGCCGGACCCGCTGGAGAAGCTGGACAGCGTCATCCGGGAATCCGGCGCGGACGTGCTGGGCGTGACGGTGATGCCGGGACCGCAACTGCACAATGCCGTGCCGGTCTGTCGCGAATTGAAGGCCCGGCATCCGCAACTGACCATCGTCTGGGGCGGTTACTTCCCCAGCCAGCATTACGACGTCTGCTTGCGCGCCGATTTCGTCGACTATGTGGTGCTCAGTCACGGCGAATATGTGTTCAAAGGATTGCTCGATGCCCTGCGTCTCGGGGCAGATCCTGCGGCCCTGCCGGGACTGGCCTACCGCGATAAGGTGAGCGGCGAGATCGTTGCCAACCCGCAAGCGCCCATCCCCCATCCGGACAGGCTGCCTGATTTTCCCTACGAACGGGTTGATGTGCCCCGCTACATCCGGCGCACCTTCATGGGCGATCGCACGCTGCCGCACCATTCCAGCTACGGCTGCCCCTTCTTCTGTAATTTCTGCGCGGTAGTCAACCTGGTCAATGGGCGTTGGCTGGCACAGTCGGCCGAGCGCACGGCGGCGACCACCCGCCGGCTGGTGGAGACCTGGGGCGTCAACGCCGTGGAGTTCTATGACAATAACTTCTTCACCCACGAAGCTCGGGTGGCGGAGTTTGCGGAGCGCATTTTGCCGCTCGGCATCGGCTGGTGGGGAGAGGCGCGCATCGACACCATGCTCAAATACTCGGACCATACCTGGGCGCTGCTGCGGGATAGCGGCTTGCGGATGGTGTTCCTGGGCGCCGAGTCCGGCTCGGATGAAACATTGCGGCGCATGAATAAAGGCGGTCAGGCCTCGACTGACAAAACATTGACTATCGCAGGCAAGATGGCGAACTACGGCATCGTGCCCGAGATGTCGTTCGTGTTGGGCAACCCGCCGGAGCCGGAGGCGGACACGCAGCAGACGCTCGAATTCATCCGCCGGGTGAAGCGAGTTAACCCGGCGACGGAAGTGATCATCTACATGTACACGCCGGTGCCGCTTTCCGGCGAA
Source organism: uncultured Ardenticatenaceae bacterium (assembly GCA_964539885.1). Taxonomy (GTDB): domain Bacteria; phylum Chloroflexota; class Anaerolineae; order Promineifilales; family Promineifilaceae; genus JACKCB01. The sequence goes on from CAZIKT010000032.1 coordinate 35,183, forward strand.
TTATTCGAGCAGGCGCGCGCCAGCGGCTTCGCCTTTCCGGAGACGCTGGAGGGCTGGATCAGCGATGAATGGCAGGAATTTTCCCAGCGCCGCAGCCAGACTATGCCCTGGATAGAGGACCCTCTGCGCAAGCGCGTGCGCAATTTCGAGCGGGTGCTCAACGCCTATTACCCGACTTCGACCAACTACCATCTGGGAACCGCAACAAGGGCGTTGTTAAAGACGGTCAGCGCCTGGCGTTATTACCTGCGCTTCTACGACAATCCGGTTGAGCTGAAGGCCATGCATAAGCTATTACGCTATCAGCGTCCGGAGACCACCGGCTTTTAGTTGGTAATGTCCTGCTACTCGTGCTACCTGCCGGCGAGACCTCCCTTACGGCAGACGCTGAACGTTCAGCTCTTGTACATCTGGGCCGCCCGCAATCCATGAGCAAGCAACTGTGGAGCCTTTGGCTCCGGCTCAAGTTTCACCTATGGCAGAAGCGGCGTTTCAACCGTCTGGTCCTGGAATATGTCTCCGGCAAACCTTTCCTAATCCTGCCGCAGGTGTTTAACCCGACGCTCTTCTACAGCAGTGAGCTGTTGGTCAATTCTTTGAACGAGAAGCTGGCACCGGTCGGCAGCGTCGTGCTGGACATGGGTACCGGCAGCGGCATCGGCGCCGTCTTCGCCTCCCGTTGGGCCAAGCGTGTTGCGGCCGTGGACATCAATCCCAACGCGGTGCGCTGTGCGCGTATCAATGCCCTGCTAAACGGCGTGGAGGATATCGTCACCGTGTTGCAGGGAGACCTCTTTGCGCCGGTAGCGGGCGAGACCTTTGACGTGATCCTGTTCAACCCGCCCTATTATCGCGGCGAACCCAGCAGCACTCTGGACCACGCCTTTCACGCGACGGACGTTGTGGAGCGCTTCGCGGCGGATCTTGAAACACATCTCAAGCCGGGTGGGCATGCGCTGGTACTGCTATCCTCCACCGGCGATGAAGCATCGTTCCTCTCCACCTTTCGCCGGCATCAGTTGCAGGCGACACCGGTTGCTCGGCGCGAGATGCCGCTGGAGACATTGACGCTATATCAGCTCTTTGCGACTGTGGAGAAAGAGCCGAGCTATGCATAAGGTCGTCCTCTACAATCCGCGGGCCGTCTTCTTCACGATGCCGATGGCGCTGATTGCTGTCGGCTCGGCACTGGATCGTCGCCAATATGACGTGATCATCGTTGACGGTCGCATTGATTCCCAGGAGGAGCTATTCCGGCAATTGGACGGCGCGCTTTGTCTGGGGATCACCGTGCTGACCGGGGCTCCTCTGCAGGATGCACTGAACGTCTCCAGGGAGGTTCGGGCTCGTTATCCGGAGTTGCCCATCATCTGGGGCGGATGGCATCCGTCGCTCTTTCCGGAGATGTGCGCCGCCGAGCCGAGCGTGTCGGTGGTCGTCAGCGGGCAGGGGGAGGAGAGCTTTGCTGAGGTAGTGGATCGGCTGGCTGCCGGGCAATCTGTGGCTGATGTAGCTGGAACGACCGTGCGCAATGCCGCCGGCGCGCCGGTGATCAACTTCCCACGCCTAATGTCCGACATCAACCGCCTGCCGCGCCACGACTACGGGCTAATCGATGTGGAGCGCTATTTCCAGCTCAAGGGCCAGCGCCAGCTCGACTACATCTCGTCGCAGGGCTGCCGCTTTCGCTGCAACTTCTGCGCCGATCCGACGGTCTTCAAACGCGGCTGGTATGGGCTGGAGCCGGCGCGCATGGTGGCAGAGATCGGCGAACTATGGCAGCGCTATCACTTCACCGACCTGTCTTTTCAGGATGAGACCTATTTCACGCACGCCCGGCGCGTGGCGGAAGTCGCCGAGGGCTTCTTGCAGGCCGAGCTGAATTTCTCCTGGTTCGGCACGATGCGCGCGGATCAAGGCCGCCGGCTGGACGAGGCGATCTATGCCCTGTGCAAGCGTTCCGGCCTGCGGCGGGTGATGATCGGCCTGGAAGCCGGCGCGCAGGAGACCATCGACCTGATTCAGAAAGACATCACGGTCGAGGATATGTGGATCACCGCCGAGAAGCTGGTGCGCCACAAAATCGGCGCCATGATCAACGTGATTGTCGGCTTCCCCGATGAGCCGCCGGAGAGTGTGCGCGAAACCCTCCGCGTCGCCCAGGAGTTGCGGGCGATGAGCAGCGACTTCGAGCTGGCGATCTTCTATTTCAAGCCTTACCCCGGCAACCCGATCGCGGACCGGCTACGTGCGCAAGGCTATGTCTTCCCTACTACGTTGGAAGCATGGGCGAAGTTCGACTATATCGGCAGCAGCAACGAATGGCTGAGCGAATCCCAGAAGCGCGAGATCGAGCACTTCAAATTCTACCAGCGCTACGCCTACAGCGGCAATCGCAACCCGTTGGGTTGGCCTCTGAAACGTATCTCCCGCTGGCGGCTGGCAAAACGTAACATGCGCCTACCGATCGAACGCAAGCTCGTGGAATGGTTGCGCCCGCAAGAGGCCCTCTCGTAACTATGGCGAACGGCCTGGAGCGGCCGGATCGGGACTGGTTTGTGCGTCCGTACCGACCCGAGGATGGACAACGAGTGGCCGACCTGTACGAGGAAGTCTACCATCGTCCCCTTGACGTGGATTTCTACAATTGGAAGCTGCACAGCCGGCAGGCCGGCTCCGGTGTGCCGAATGTCTGGGTCGCCGAGCACAACGATCGCCTGGTCGGCCACTATGGAGGGACGCCGCGCCGATTCTGGTTGCAGGGTCGCGTGGTTCCCGCCCGGCATACCAGCGACGCGATGACCGCCTCCCGGTTTCGCCATCAGGGAGTGTACAGCGCCGTCGGGGATGCCGCCCATGCGGCCTGGGCCGATGCCGGGGAGCCTTTCCTGTTCGGGCTGCCGAACGACAAATGGGGCTCGCGGGTGGCCTATCTCAACTATCGGCGCATGTTTCCGGCGATCTGGTTGCGGCGACCGCTGCTGCCTGAACGGCTGATCGCAGAGCGAGCGCGGCTTCCTGCTCCGCTTCTCCGGCCTTTCGGAACTGTTGGCCGGGCAGCCGGGCGGCTGTGGGATCGACCGTTGAGACAGATCGCTGCCGGCGTGCAGGTAGAGAGCGTCGCATCCCCCGGCCCAGAATTCGATGAATTGTGGGCTCTGTTGCGCGCGGAATATACAGCCCTGGTGGTGCGCGATCGCGACTGGCTGAACTATCGCTATGTCGATGTTCCACGCTGCGATTACTACCTGCTCCTGGCCCGGCGGGCGGACCGACCGGCCGGTTACATCGCCTATCGGCTGACGGAAGGTGCGAACGGAGTCACCGGCTGGATCATGGACCTCTTTGCCGCCCGGGCCGATGAAGCCCTCCGGGCCGCGCTCTTGCTGGCGACCCTGATGGCGCTGCGAGAACGTGGAGCCGGCAGCGTACGCGTGTTGTTGCCGCCAGGCACGGCGCTATATCGACAGCTACGCCGGGCCGGTTTTTCGCCAGCCGCCGGGGACTTCGGCTGTCACATCGTGCCGCTGGCCTGGCCGGCCCCACCCGATCTGTTTCATGACCCCAATCGCTGGTTCACAATGGCCGGCGACTATGACATCATCTAAGCGCCGGTCAAAGCGAATGACCTCGAACCGAGAACATCTACGCGACACACTCTATCAGGCCGTCGAGTCTGTGTGGGCAGCCTCCTTTTGGCTGGATGGGCGACTGCGCAAACGAGACGTCCGCCAATGGATGTCTCCCGGAGGCCAACGGGTGATGGTGATAGCGCCCCATCCGGACGATGAGACAGTCGGCTGCGGCGGGGTCATGATTCGTCACCGGCAGGCCGGGGACCAGGTGTATTATGTGGCCGTCACGGATGGTCGCCGCTCCCAGGCGCATGGACTGGCGGCCGCAGAGATGGCCGCGCGACGGCGAGCAGAAGCGAACGCGGCGGCCGGCATCCTCGGCGCTGCTGAGCTGATTTGGTTGGGGCTGCCGGAAGGAGAGTGGCAGCCGGCGGATGCCTGTAATATGCTTTCAGAGGCGCTGTTGCGGATTCAGCCGCACGTTATCTACGCCCCATCCCGAATTGATTTCCACCCGGAACACCAGCGTGTCGCCCATGCAACGGCGATGGCCCTGGCCACAATGGATCCACGGCCCGCGATTCGCATATACCCGATCCAGGTTCCGTTGACCGGCATCCTGACGAACCTAGTGGCCGACACATCGCCGGTCCTGTCTGCGTTGCAGGCGGCGTTCAACGCCTACACGACTCAGCTCATGAGCCTTGAGCGCAGCCAACGTAGCAATCATTACCTGGCCCGGCAGTATGGTTTCCAGGCGACCGGCGAAGCGTTTTGGGAGCTGCCGGCCGAGTCTTACATGCGCTTGCATGGCGAGCCGCCGGAAGGATGGCGAGACAACTTCAGGGGAATTCGGGCGCGGCCATTCAGCGATCCCCTGGCATATCTCGTCGGCCGCCGCGCCCGCCAGGCCTATCAAGCGGCTGCCGGCCGTTGACCCCGCCACCGACCGGGCGGAAATCATGGGCCTTGAGCACTGTCCCCGAAGGATAGTCTCAGACCAAGAAAGAGCAGCGAGACGAAGATCAGCCATTCAGCTACCACATACTTCTGGCTGAGCAGCCAGGCCAGGGGCGACCAGATCGCACGCCCGGCCAACAAGTCAGGCAGGAAGGCCAGCAATAGGCCTGCCAGTCCAAGCAGAAAGAAGAATTGCGCGCGCCGGTCGGATGTATTCGAGGGATCGCGTAGCCGGCGATACCAGCTCCAGTAAAGCAGAAGCAGGGGCAACAGCCAGACCAGGTTCATGGTCCAGGTGAGCGGCGCGCTGAGGAGAATAGTCACCATCACGATCTGCCAGTAGACGAACGGCTGAATCGGCCCGTAGCGGCGCTGCACATACCAGATCAGCAGGATCAGGAAGATCAGCAGCCCCAGGGAAAGCGCTGAGAGCGCGACCTGAACCTCGCCGCGGGCCAGCAGATCTTGAAGTGCGCGGGCCGGCGCGGCGTTTTCATAGAAGTCAAGCGTAGAGAGCCGGTAGATAATCTCCTGTTTGAAGGTATGACCGGCAGGCAACCCGGCGAGTAGTTGTTCGAAGCGCTCAACCGGGGCCGGCTCGAGCACCATGCCGGGGCTGCCGAAGCTGGAGATGCGGGGCAGGTGAATGAGGGCGTAATCAAGCACGACCCGCGGCCCGTTGGCGAACAGCGACAGGGACAGAAACAGCAAGCCGCCCGCCGCATAACCCGCCAGCGCAGCCCACCGGCGGCGCAGCAACAGGAAGGGCACGAAGACCACGCAGTAGGGCTTCAAGAGCGTTGCCGTAGCCAGCAAGAAGCCGGCGAAGATCTGCCTGCTGTTGCCGGTATCCAACAGAGGAATCGCCGCCGCCAGTAGCAACAGAGTGAAAGCATCAATCTGCCCGCGCTCGAACAGCGTGATCAGCGGGAAGAACAGCAGCACCAGCAGGCTCGCAAAAAGCAAATGCTCTGGACGCGCCGGCAGCCGTAGATGCCTCCAGGTCATGCCCAACGCCAGGACGACGCAGCCCATACTCAGCGCCATCCAGATGACCTTGGCCTGCGCATATGGGATAGCAGTAAGTGGCACAAAGAAAGTAGCGGTCAAAGGCGGATAGTAGAACCGGCTGTGTACGTCCCGCGTCACCCCATCCCACAGCGGCGGCTCATTGGTCACATAGTTGTTGTATGGGGACAATCCCGCCGCGACCGACTCGCCGGCCGTGTAGAAGGCGGCAAAATCCATCTGCAGCGACTCCCGGCTGAACTGCCGCGCGTATAGCGACAGTCTGATCAGCGCTGCGGCGAGGAGCAAAATCAGCGCGATGCGCTTGACCCACGTGAGCTTCAGCGGCTTACCTGTTCCCGGCAGTCAAAGACCAGCACCTGCCCATAGTCGCTGCTCGGCTCCCCGCCGGCGGCCAGCGTGCAATGCTCCTGCAGATGGTGGTCCAGGTCTCGCCACTGACCAATCTGCTTGGGGCCGGGCAAAGACTCCGGGCTCTCGCGGTAGGAGTGCAGCAGCTGTTCCGGCACAATAACGTACGCGGCATTCAGCGCCAACAGCGTCTCCGGCAGATTGGAGGTTGCCGTCAGCCCAAACATTGGGTCGGACAAAGAGAAAGCCAGGTCCAGCGCCCTGACATCGTATTCGGTCAGGGCCAGCCAGTAATCATGGTGGGCCAGCACCTCGGTGTCCGGCGGCATGACCTCCCGCGCCGGGGCCATGACATCCTGGTAACGCGGCGTCCTGGCGGCGGCTTGCAGGTTGGCGGCTGTCTCCCAGACGCCCTCGAAGGCAGCCGCTGCGATCAGAAGGATAAGGCCAAGCATCCATATGCGCCCTCGCTTTCGAGCAGCGCTCCAAAGAACTTCAATACCCAGGCCGACCTGTAAAGCAAAGAAGGGCAACCAAAGCGCGATGTATGTGAAGCGTTTGTAGCTGATCAGCAAGCCCAACATCAGCGCCAGCACCGGCAGTGTCAGGAAAAGGAAGCGCGCGGCGGCGTTGTCATGATCCCGAATCTGTCTCCAGAGGTAAAAGTTCGCGCCCACCAACGTCAGCCCCGCCAGCCAGATTCCGGCGCGCGGGAACAGCGTCGGCCGGCGAAAGCCGCCAAGAAACTCAACATAGCGCCACGGCTCCCAACGCAGATTGCTCAAATAGAAGGCGGGCGATAAGAGGTTAAAGCGCGTCTCATGCCGCAATTGTTGGCCCTGAAAGGCGACGGGGTCCTGCGCGATGTAGATGAACCAGGGAATGAGCGCCAGCAGCCAGCCGCCGAGCAGCCAGTATACCGCCGGCTGGCGCAGGATTCGCCTGCCGCACTGCCAGGCCAGGAAGGGGATCAACACTGCCAGGATGAAGCTGCCGTAGATGTGGCTGAGCGTGGCCAGGCCGACGAAGAGGCCGGCCAATCCAAACATCCAGTGGCGTTCCTGCCGATAAGCCTGCCAGAAGGCCAGGCAGGCGCTCAATACCCACACTGGAGCCATGATGTCGTAACGTAACACCCGCGCGATGTCCAACAGCGGGATTGCGCCGGGGTAAATGTCGCCGGTGTTCAGCCGGGGAACCGTGATCGCCAGGA
>CAZIKT010000033.1:0-1339 GCA_964539885.1 uncultured Ardenticatenaceae bacterium
GGTGGGTCGAGCACCTCCGCCGGCCGGTCAATCAATTCGAACAGGCGCCGGGCCGCGGCCCGGCTCTCCTCAAGCACCTGCCAGGCCTGCGAAAGCGGTTGCACGGCCTCAAAGGCGGCAATGGCGGTCAGGGGCAGCAGGGCCAGGTAGACGCCCTCGATTTGGCCGCCGCTGACCAGCGGGACGGCCAGCCAGAGCACGGTCAACCCGGCCAGGCCGGTGAATAGGGCCGCCAGCCCGTTGCCCAGGCCGCGCAGCCGGGCTGCCTGTCCCTGGACGCGATTCAACTCCTCCGTCAGCCGCATCGTCCGCTGATGAATCGCCTCCGCCTGCCCCAATAACAACGCGTCGCCGATGCCCTGGATTTCGTCCACCAGGGCGGCGTTGAGCGCGGCGCGACCGGCAATCAGCGCCTCGCCCGGCTCGCGACTCAGCCGGCGCACGGTCAGGGGCAAAGCCACGCCGGTGAGCAGCAGAAAGAGCAGCAGCGCCAGGGCCAGCTGGATGTCGAAAAGGCCCAAGATGACGCAGGCCAGCCCCGTGACCAGCAGGGCGGCCATTGGCGGCACGACGGCGCGCACGTAGAAATTCTCCAGCGTCTCGATGTCGGCCATGATGCGGGCCAGCAGGTCGCCGCTGCGATCAGCGGATAGGCGGGCCGGGGCCAGCGGCTCGACGGCCGCGAAGAACCAGACGCGCAGATGGGCCAGGATGCGGAAGGTGGTCCGGTGGGTAATGTAGCGTTCGAGGTAGCGGAAAACGGCGCGGGTGATGGCGAAGAGACGCACAAAGGTGATCGCCAGCGACAGGTCGGCGACGGCGTTGACCAGGGCGGCGCGGGAGATGAGGTAGGCGGACATCGCCGCCAGGCCGACGCTGGAGCCGACGGTGGCGAAGCTGAGCAAAACGGCCAGGGCGATCCACCAGCGGAAGGGGGCGATGATGCGCAGCAGCCGCGGCCAGGCGCTCATCGCTCGAACTCCTCATAAGCGGCGACCAGCCGGCGATAGTGGTCGTCCCCGGCGAGCAGCTCCTCATGGCGACCGCGCGCGATGACGCGCCCCCCCTCCAGCACAATGACCTCATCGGCCTCAAAGGCCATGTGCAGCCGGTGAGCGATGATCAGGGCCGTGCGCCCCCGCATGAGTTCGGCCAGCGCGGCGCTCACCTCGGACTCGCCGGCGGCGTCCAGGTTAGCGGTGGCTTCGTCCAGGATGAGCAAGGGGGCGTCCCTCAGGAAGGCGCGGGCGATGGCCAGCCGCTGTCGTTGGCCGCCGCTCAACCGCAGCCCTTGCTCGCCGATTGGGGTGTCATAGCCGGCCGGCAAGCGACGGATGAA
>CAZIKT010000033.1:1439-27482 GCA_964539885.1 uncultured Ardenticatenaceae bacterium
TTGGGGTGTCATAGCCGGCCGGCAAGCGACGGATGAAGGCATCGGCGTGGGCGGCGCGGGCGGCAGCGACCAGTTCCGCTTGCGTCGCGCCCGGCCGGGCCAGCCGCAGATTGTCCGCCACACTGCCGTGAAAGAAGTGTGGGTTTTGGCTTACCCAGCCTATCTGCCGCCGCCAGCTCTCCGGGTCCAGGTCGCTCAGGCGGGCGTCGCCCATGGTAATCGTCCCCGCCGTCGGGTCGAGGAAGCGCAACAGCAGGTGGGCGATGGTGCTCTTGCCTGCGCCGGTGGCCCCGGCCAGGGCGACGGTGCTGCCCCGGCGGATGGTCAGCGTGACCCCGGCTAGCGCCGGCCGCTCGCCCTGCTCATAGCGCACGTGCACATCCTGAAAGTGGATGTCGCCCGGCAGCGAGCGCGGCTCATGCAGCGGGGCCGGAGTGGTGAGTGGGGTAGGGCGGGTGGGCAAAGGTTCGTCAAGGATGGCGAACAACCGGCCCGCCGCTTCTCGCCCCTGTGAGCCGGCGTGGTATTGGAGCGCCAGTTGCCGGAGGGGCATGAAGAACTCAGGGGTGAGCAGCAGCACCGCCAGCGCCTGATTGAAGGGCAGCAGGTCGTTCATCAGCCGCAAGCTGACCTCAAGCGCCACCAGGGCGGTGGCGGCGGTAGCGGCCCACTCCATCACCAGCGAGGTCTGGAAGGCGGTGGCCAACACTTCCATGGTGGTGTTGCCGAATTGCCGGCTGATGTCGCGGATATTGTCCACCTGCTCCCGGCTGCGGCCGAAGAGCTTCAGCGTGGTCAATCCCTGCAGCATGTCCAGGAAGAAGGCGCTCATCCAACTCATCTCGGCAAAGCGGCGGGTGGTCAGCGCGCGCGTGCGGCCGCCGATGAGGGCCAGCAGCAGCAACAGCATGGGCCCGGCGAACAAGAGCACCAGCGTGGTCCAGGGGTCAATGACCAGCACCAGCAGGAAAACCAGGACGGGGGTGACAGCCGCCATGTAGCGGGCGGGCAGGAACTGGGCGATGTAACCGTCGAGCGCTTCCACGCCGGCCACGGCGGCGTGGACCAGCTCTCCGCTGCGTTGGCCCTGGGTGTAGGCCGGGCCGAGCTGCAGCAGATGGCGGGTCAGCCGGCCGCGCATGTCGGATTTCAGCCGGCCGGCGGCTTGTTGGGCGGTCGTTTCGAGCAGCCAGAGCAAGCCGGCGCGGCCGACGATCAGCCCGAGCATGAGCAGGAAGAGGGGCAGCAGGGCGTCTCGGCTCTGGCCGCCCAGGAAGACGCGGTTGACAACTTCGCTGAGGGCCAGCGCCTGGCCCGCCAGCAGCAGGCCGGCCAGCACGCCATAGAACGCGGCCAGCCGGACCAGCAGGCGACTGCGGTCGTTCAGCCGGCCGAGACGCCGGTCAACGCTCATGGGCAGTCATCAAAAAACCCCGCAGGTCTGAGAAGGAATCCCCCTTCAGACCAGGACAATCGCATAGACCTGCGGGGTTTTATCACACCTAATAGCTTTCCGGCGTCATCCTCACCCGCCCGCGGAAGAAGTAATAAACGCCCGACGTGTAGAGCAGCACAAAGGGCATGCCGATCAGCGCGAAGATGAGCATGACCGTGAGCGTGTTGGCCTCTGAGGCGGCGTTGAAGATGGTCAGGTTGTAGGCCGGGTCGATGGTGGAGATAAGCAGGTTGGGATAGAGGCCGGCGGCGGCGGCGAAGAGCAACATCCCGATCATCGCGCCGGAGCAGAGGAAGGCGGCCAGGTCCTGCTTGCGCCGCAGAAAGTAGACAAGCGCCGCGAAAGCCATCAGGGCCAGCAACGGGAAGATGACCAGCACGAGGTTCTCCCGGTAGCGCGTGGCGATGGCCGGTTGCAAGCGGAAGGTGGCGAAGACGAGCACGGTATTCAACAGGAAGAAAACGACCATCAAGGGCGGCAGCCAGCGACGCACCCGGCTATATAGAGCGCCCTCGGTCTTCATGGTCAGATAAATGGCCCCGTGCAGGGCGAACATGAACACCGTGGTCAGCCCCACCAGCAACGCGAAGGGCGAGAGCAGATTGAACAGCGAGACAACGATGTTCTGCTCCTGGTCCAGCGGCAAACCGCGGACGATGTTGCCGAAGGCGACGCCCAACAGGAGAGCGATGCCGAACGAGGAGAGGAAGAAGACGATGTCCCAGAAGGAGCGCCAGGTGGAGCCGGGGCGCTTGCTGCGAAACTCGATAGCCACGGTGCGCAGGATGAGCACGATCAGCACCAACATCATGGCCACGTACAGGCCGGAGAAGAGGGAGGCGTAGACCGGCGGAAAGGCGGCAAAGAGCGCGCCGCCGCCCAGCACCAGCCAGACCTCATTGCCGTCCCAGATGGGGCCGATGCTGTTCAGGGAGATCCGGCGCTCCTCGTCGGTGCGGGCCACGAAGGGGTGCAACATGCCGACGCCGAGGTCGAAGCCGTCCAGAATCAGATAGCCGGCGATGATGACCACAAACAAGATGAACCAGACATCGTTCAGCCACATAGTGCACCTCCCTTATGATGACGCGCGCGGCCGGCGGCCGAATATCTCGCGGAATGAATCGGGCAGACTGCTTACCGGCGTGTCCTCCATCTCCGACAGCGGGTCCGGCCCGTGCTGTATCTTGTGGTTGAGCAGGAAGAGGAACAGCACAAAGAGCAACGCGTAGAGGAGGACGAAGGAGACGACGGAGAAGATTAGCTGGCCGGTGGTGAGGTTGGTGGAGACGGCGTCGGCGGTGAGCAATACCTCCCACACGATCCAGGGCTGGCGACCGAACTCAGCCGTCCACCAGCCGGAGAGCGTGGCCAGCTCAGTGAGCACGATGGAGATGACCAGTACCCACAGCAGCCAGCGCGTGTGAAAGAGCTGCCGGCGGCGGAAGTAATAGAAGGCGCAGAGCAGGCCGATGAGCACGAACAGCCCGCCCAGATTGACCATCAAGTGATAGGCCTGAAAGGTGAGGTTGACCGGCGCCCAGAACTCGGGGGGAAATGACTCCAGGCCGGCAACGACGGCATCGAAATCCCGGTAGGCGAGGAAGCTGAGCAGGCAGGGGATGGAGAGGCCGGTGGTGGTCATGGCCTCTTCGTTCACCCAGCCGACCAGATACATGGGGGCGCACGATTGGCTCTCCCAGACCCCTTCCATGGCTGCCAGTTTCGCCGGCTGACCATCGGTAACGGCGACGGCCTGCTCAGCCCCAAATACAAAGGGCTGCAACAGGCTGAAGATCACAAACACCGGCAGAGCCACCTTGATGGCCGCGGTTGCCGGCTCGATGTGCCGCTTCTTCAGCAGATACCAGGCGCTGACGCTGAGCACCAGCGACGCGCCGACCATCCAGGAGGCCACCCAGACGTGCAGCAGGCGCGGGATGAAGGAGGGGGTGAAGACGACCTGCATGAAGCTGGTCATGACCGCGATATCGCCGGTCGCGCCGGCCTGCAGTGCGTAGCCGGCCGGCGTCTGCATCCAGGAGTTGGCCATCAGGATCCAGAGGGCGCTGAAGTGCGCGCCGAAGACCACCAGGAAGCTGGACAGCAGCCACATGCGCGGGCCGAGCCGGTTGCCCCCAAACAGCATCAGGCCCAGGAAGCCGCCCTCCAGGAAGAAGGCGAAGATGCCCTCGGCGGCGAGCAGACTGCCGAAGATGTTGCCCACGAAGCGGGAGTAGTTGGCCCAGTTCATGCCGAACTCGAATTCCTGCACCAGGCCGGTGGCGATGCCGAGGGCGAAGACCAACGCGTAGATTTTCACCCAGAAGAAGGAAAGCCGGCGCCACACCGGGTCCCGCGTGCGCAGGTAGAGAAAGCCAAAGATGACCAGCACCAGGCCCAGGCCCATTGAAATCGGGGGGAAGATGAAGTGAAAGCTCGCGGTCAGCGCGAACTGAAAGCGGGAAAGGGTTTCGACGTCCATGAACACTCCTCCTGACAATCGAGGGCCATAGGATACCACGAACTGTGGGCGAAGCATAATCAGGCAGCGCGGCCGGCCCATCAAAATACATCCCCCGATACTCCTTAAGTATACCCCCGCCATACCCTCGTCCGGTTATCCTATGCTCAACAATTGCCGCGACAAAGTGGACCGGCTTCCTATGCCGGCCCGACCTTTCCCCAGGAGAAAAGGATGAACCCGGTCACCGCATTTTTCCGACGCTACCCGCTACACATCTTCTTCGCCATCGCTTACGCCACCTCCTTCATCGGCGGCTATCTGGCTGAGGCCTATCCCTCAGATTGGTGGGCTTTGTTTGTCTACGGGCCGCTCATCGGCGCGTTCATCGTCACCGCCGTCGCCGACGGCCGCAGCGGCTTGAAAGCGTGGCTGGGCCGGATTGTGCGCTGGAGGGTTAACCTCAAATGGTACGCGGTGGCCTTCCTGCTGCCTATCGCCATACAGCTCGTCGCCCTGGGGCTGAATATCCTGATGGGCGCGCCGGTCCCAACCGCCGCCCAATTCGGTAGCTGGCCCGATTACCTGATGGAGTTTGTCTTCATCTTCCTGTTCATCGGCCTGGCGGAGGAGCCCGGCTTTCGCGGCTTTGCGCTGGATCGCCTGCTCAAGGCGTATTCCCCTCTGGTCGCCACCCTGATCATCTGGGTGCTGCACACCATCTGGCATTTGCCGCTGTTCCTGAACGGCTCCGAGACGCTGATCCTGGTTCCCATAATCCTCGCCGGCTCATTCGTCTTCACCTGGATTTATCGCGGCAGCGGCGCCAGCGTGCTCATGGTGATGATCTTTCACTCGATGGTCAACACCTGCCGGCAATACTTCGGCGGCCTGCTGGACGAGGCAGGGCAGGAGCGACAGCTGATCCTGATGTTGGCCGTCTATTCCGCGGTTGTCTTGTTCCTCGTCGCCAGGAATTGGGCTGATTTCAATCGCCGGCCGGCAGCCGAAATCGGGCGGACGGAGGCCGATCCGGGATTTGCCGCCGATTAGCCGGACCACTCGACGCGGCATGGGCAGATTCGTCCGCGCGCTGCGATAGATGTCACATGCGATCCGCCGATGTATCTGAAGTTGCGCATAGACGGGCAGTTAGATCCGGCCTGGGCCGACTGGTTCAACGGCCTGGAGCTGCACTATCTGCCGGACGGTAGCACCCAGTTATCCGGCTTTGTCCCGGACCAGGCCGCCCTCTACGGATTGCTGAGCCGGGCGCGTGACCTGGGCCTCTCCATGCTCTCCGTATCCGTCGAGCCGGCCGACGCGGCAGACGAGCAGTAAGATCAGTGCTAATCTGCGTCATCTGCGACTCCGGCTCCTCACCCCATACCATTCCGCGCGCTCTTCCATTATAATAGGCCTGTGCTAGAGTTGGTGCGCACCAAGCTCTTCCGGCCTGTTCTACGACCATCGCTCATCGCAAGACGCCACCTGATTGACAGGCTGAATACCGGGCTGCTTAGAGGGGATTCCGGCTTCGCGGCCCGGCTCACGCTTGTCTGCGCCCCGGCCGGTTTCGGCAAGACTACCCTGGTTGCCGCCTGGCTCGCCCAACTGCCCGATTTTGACCCGCTCATGGCCGGCGAACAGGTCGCCTGGTTGTCCCTGGATGAAGGGGACAATGACCCGGCCCGCTTCCTGGCCTACCTCATCGCCGCTCTGCAAACCGCCATCCCGGAAGTGGGGCAGGCGGCCGAATTGCAGCTCCACTCCCCGCAACCCGCTGCCGCGGAAGCCACCCTCACCGTGCTGATTAATGACCTCAGCGAGCGAGCGCGGCCGGTAGTGCTGGTGTTGGATGATTATCACGTCATCGCCGCGCCGGCTGTGCACCAGGCGCTGGCCTACCTGCTCAAGCATCTCCCGCCGGGCATGCACCTGCTGATCGCCACCCGCAGCGATCCCCCGCTGCGCCTATCCCGGCTGCGCTCGCAAAGCCAGCTGGTCGAGGTGCGCGCCGGGGACTTGCGCTTCAATCTGGATGAGACCGGCCGCTTCTTCAGCCAGGCGATGGGCCTGTCGCTGTCGCCCACCGAAACGGCCCAGTTGGAGCAGCGCACCGAGGGCTGGGTGACCGGCCTGCAAATGGCCGCCCTCTCCCTGCAGGGGCGCGCCGATCCCCGCGCCTTCATCTCAGCCTTCACCGGCAGCCATCGCTACATCCTGGATTACCTGACCGACGAAGTGCTGGAGCGCCGGCCCGCGGGCAGTAGACTTTTCCTGCTGCAGACCTCCATACTTGACCGGCTCTGCGGCCCGCTGTGCGACGCTGTTACCGGCCGCGACGACAGCCGGCAGGTATTGGCCCAGCTAGAGCAGGCCAATCTCTTTCTCATCCCGCTGGACGACGAGCGGCGCTGGTACCGCTATCACCACCTCTTCGCGGAAGTGCTCCGCCAGCGGTTGGCGCAGGAGCAAGCTCATCACCTGCCCGAGCTGCATCGCCGGGCGGCGCTCTGGTTTGAGCAGAATGGCCTGAGCGAAGAGGCCATCAACCACGCCATCGCCGGCGGCGCCTATGAGCAGGCGGCCCGCCTGATTGAGCGGCTGGCCGGAACACTGCTGCGTAAGGGAGCCGGCGCGTCCGTGGCCCGCTGGCTGGAGGCCATGCCGCCGGAGGTGGTGCGGGCGCACCCGCAGATGTGCCTGATCAACGGCTGGCTGAACGTGATGGGTCCGGCCCTCAACCCTGAACGGGCGGAGGAGTGGGTGCAGGTCGCCTTGCGCGCCACGCCCGCTGACCAGCCGGCCGACGCGCAGTTCGCCGGCGAGGTAGCCGCCCTGCAGGCGATGATCGCCTCCATTTGGAGCGAGGCGGCAAGCAGCATCGAGCTGTCGCGCCGGGCATTGGCCGCGCTGCCCGCCCATAGCCCCTGGCGCGGGCTGATGACCTTTTGCCTCGGCTCGACCCTCTTCCTCGACGGCGACGTCATTGCCGCGAAACACATCCTGGAGGAAGCTTTGCGCCTCAGTCGCGAAGACGGTGACCACTACATTCAGCTTAACGCCGCCGGCTTTTTGGGCGACATCCAGGTCTTTCAGGGCCGGCTTGGGCGCGCCGCGGAAATCTACCGGCAAACGCTGAGCTGGGCGGATCCCGGCGTCCCGCAGAAGGGCGCCTTAATGGCGCATGCCGGCCTCGCCCATATCCTGGCTGAGCGCAATCAGCTCGAAGACTCGCTCAGCCATGTTCACTCCGGCCTTGAGCAGCTCGAGAAGGTGGGGGGCGCCTGGGCGGCGCTGGTGCTTAATCGAGAGCTGGCGCGGATAGAGCTGGCGCAGGGGAATCCGGCGGATGCCCTGACCGCACTGGAGCACGCCCGGCAGCTCGGCCGGACTACCCGCGTCAACATCGTGGCTGCTCAGGCAGCCGCCCTGACGGCCCGGCTACATCTATTGCGGGGCGACCTGCCGGCGGCGCAGCGTTGGGCGGCGGACAATAAGCTTGGCCCGGACGACTCGCAGGCGGACCATCCCGGCTTGCACGAAGAGGAGTACCTGTCGCTCGCCCGCCTGCTGAACGCTCAGGGGGATTATGCCCCGGCGCTCTCCTTGCTGGAAAGATTGATGCGGGCGGCGGAGCGCGAAGGGAGAATGGGCAGCGCCACGGCAATCGCAGTGTTGCAGGCTCTGACCCGGCAGGCCCAGGGCGACGCCTCGCGCGCGCTCGCCTCCCTGCGCAGCGCCCTGCGCCTGGCCGAGCCGGAAGGGTACGTCCGCCTCTTTGTGGACGAAGGCGAGCCGATGCGCGCCCTGCTGAGTGATTTCCGGGCGCTGCTCCAACCGCGCCTGAGCATCACGTCGGACAGTGAATCGCGCCGGCTGCTGGCCTACACCGACCGGCTGCTGTCCGTCTTCGCTCCGGCCGGTCGTGAGGCGGCCGGCCAACCGGGGGACTACCTGGAGCCGTTGAGTGAACGCGAGTTGGAAGTGCTGCGCCTGATGGCAGCCGGAGCCTCGAACCGCGAGATTGCCGACCGGCTGTATCTCGCCGTGCCGACGGTCAAGAAGCATGTCAGCAACATCCTGGGCAAGCTCAACGTTTCCAATCGCACCCAGGCAGTGGCGGAAGCGCGGGCGTTGGAGATGCTGTAAGCGATCTCGCCGGCCGGCGCTCCGGCACGAAAGCCGCCCGGCAATGGTCGAATTCTGTGATGAGTAGAGCCGGATGGTTCAGGTTTTTGGCAGGCGTCCAGTGTATAATAGTGGCGCGAACGGAGGCAGGAAATGCCGAGCACGATTCAGATTCAATTGCCGCAAGAGCTATATGAGGCTCTACACATGCAAGCCATGGCCCAACAGAAGACCACGGAGGACCTGGTCATTGAGTGGGTTGCTGAGCGCTTGGATGAACCGCCGATGAACGAAATAACCAGGGCATTTGCACAGGAGGTGGCTGCCTTTGAGCGGCTGCGGCCAACTTTATTGCGGTATTATCCTGAACAATATGTGGCCATCTATCAAGGGGAGGTGGTGGCTAGCGGCGAAGAAAAGCTAACCGTGCTCGACAGCGTGCGCGAGCGTTTCGGGCCTGTTGTCTGTTACATTGAAAGGGTCGCCCCCGATTCACCGCGAACGGTGCGCATGCCCTCCGCACATGCAGCGCGCCTATGATTGCCTACGACGCGGATTTTGATCCCCCGGCCCTAGTCTTGCCGATTATCGTAACCGGAGGTGTTCGCCAGCGCCCTCGGCTGGAACTGTCCGCTTTGATAGACTCGGGAGCCGATGTCACTGCCGTTCCGGAAGCCTTTGCGGAGCGGCTCAGATTGTACCCGATTGGGCGACTGAACCTGGAAGGCGCCAGCGGGATAAGAAGGCTTGTCTACACCTATGATGCCTTCTTGACCCTGGCCGGTGAACCCGCCAAAAGGCTGGAAGTGATCCTCACCCCGTTTCGATTTGTGATACTGGGCCGCGACTGGCTGCGAGACTACTACGTACTGCTTGACGGGCCGGGACAACAATTCCAGATTAGCTCCGATCCGCTGCTCCTCGAGTCTACGTGAGCCGGGCTAACTCCTGACGATAGCCGTAGCGCCGGCCCGATTACATCCCCCTAATACTCCTTAAGTATACCCGGCGTACACCCGCTTCCCTGCTATGCTTCGGTAACAGGGACTTTCCCAGGTAGCCGCGGAATCCCTTCCGCGCGCTTCCCGGCGCTCGACCCGGTTCCGGACTCTGGAAACGCCCTGCCTGCACAAGTCTCGTCTGGCGGTATCCCGCACAAAGGAAATCAAGATGGTCAGCCGAAATTCGACCACCCTCAAGCTTATCCAGTATGTCTCCTGGGCGATCACCTTCGTCTTTCTTGTCTTCCTGGCCGCCGCCTTGTATCGGGCCGTCGTCAACGGCGATCCGCTGCCCCTGTGGGCCTGGCTGGGAATCGTGGTGATCCTGGCCGTCGGCGTGGGGCTGGCGGTCCTATACATGGTCTATCGGAACATGGGCAAGGCGGAGGGCGTGTTGGCTTACAGCCCGTCCACGAAGGTCACCGGCCAGCTCCGGCGCGATAACAAGCAGGTAGAAGCCGCCGGGGCCGATTCCCTGCGCGCGGAAATCAAGATGACCGAGGGCGTGCTGCAACTCCACGGCGGCGCGGTGGGTGTGCTGGACGCCGGCTTCGCCTACGACGACGCCGATTGGCAGCAGCCGGCGGTCGAATACAGCGTGGACGGCTCCGGCGTGGGCGATCTGCTGCTCAAACAACGCGGCACAGGCCGGCCGGCCATGCGCCAGGGGCTGAACGAGTGGCAGATCCGGCTGAACGAGCAGCTACCCACTGACCTGAGACTGCAATTTGGGGCCGGCGAAGCGCACCTCAATCTCTCCGCCCTGAACCTGACCGGCCTGCATATCGAAAGCGGGCTCGGCGAGCTGAGCGTGGACCTGAGCGGCGACCGGCGACAAAACCTGCAGGCCCACATCAAGCTGGGCATCGGCGATACGCGCCTGCGCGTCCCCCAGCATATCGGCGTCCGGGTTCAAACCGCGGTCTCGTTGGGCAGCACCCACCCGCAGAGCCTGACCTGGGACGGCGGGGCGTACACCAACGCCCTCTTTGGCCGGGGCGGGCCGGCGTTGGACATTACTGTTTCCGGCGGCATGGGCAAGCTGACCATCGAATAGCCGGGATCGGCTGCCGGCTCTCCAGAGAAGCCGGCATTCTTCAAGAGAGTCGGGCATGAAAGCACTCGCCACCAGGTCACCCATAGTATTCTCCTTCGTGATTACCCTGGTCTTCATCGCCCTGGTGGTCCTTTCGGCCGTTTTTGCCAACCGCCGGCCGGCTGAATCGCAGGGCTGGTACATCGCCGCCACTGTGGGGCGGGCCGTCTCCATCGCCGTCCTCCTGGCCCTGGTCGCCCGCCTCGGCTGGCTACGGTCGGCCGGCTTTACTCGACCCGGACGCGGCGTCACCTGGTTGTTCCTGCTTCTGCCGCTCTTCTACGCGGTTCTGGTTTCCGCCTACGCCATGACCGGCAACCTGGACTTCCGCACCGGCGACGCGCTCCTGACCCTGGCGGCAGCGCTATTCATTGCCGCCGCCGCCTTCATGGAGGAGATCGCCTTTCGAGGGCTGATCCAGCACGCCTTCGTGCGCGGCCGCGGCGACAACGGTGCCGGCCTACTGACCAGCGTCCTGCTCGCTTCCCTTTTCTTTTCCCTGATGCACCTGGTGAATCTACTGGGCGGCGCGCCGGTGTCTGAAACGCTTCTGCAGTGTGTGGTGGCCCTGTTCCTGGGCATCTTTCTCGGCGCGCTGGTGCTTCACGGCATGAGCATCTACCCGGCCACCTTCTTTCACGCCGCGCTGAACCTGGCCGGCTACTTGAATCTGACCGCCAATGGCGCGGAGGGGACGTGGCAGGGCTGGCTGCTGCTGTCCTTGCTGATGGCGCCCCTGGCGCTGATTGGCCCGGCGCTCTTACGCTATTCGCCGCCGGCGACATTGTCCGTCGCTCCGGCCTGGGAGACTGAGCAATGATGAATGGACAGTCGGTCATTCAGACCACGGGATTGAGCAAGCAGTATAAGTCCGTCAGCGCCCTGCAAGGGCTGAACCTGCAGGTCGAGCAACACTCGATTTTCGGCTTTCTGGGCCCGAACGGAGCCGGCAAGAGCACGGCCATCAAGCTGCTGCTGGGCCTGATCCGGCCGACCGGCGGGCAGGCGGCCATCTTCGGCAAGGACAGCGTGCGGGACAGCGTGGCCATTCGCCGGCGCGTGGGCTATCTCGCCCAGGATCCGCGCTATTACGCGCACATGACCGCCAGGGAAACGGTGCGCTTCTCGGCCCGCTTCTTCTTCAGCGGGCCCAAAGATGCCCTGGAACAGCGCATTGAGGAAACGCTGCAATTGGTGGGGCTGGAGGGCAAAGCCGACCGGCCGATTAAGGGTTTCTCCGGCGGCGAGCGGCAGCGCCTGGGTATCGCCCAGGCGCAGGTCAACTATCCCGACCTGCTCATCCTGGATGAGCCGGCGGCGGCGCTGGATCCGATGGGGCGGCACGACGTGTTGGAGGTGATGGGCCGGCTGCGCAAGCACACCACCATCTTCTACTCCACGCACATCCTGGATGATGTCCAGCGGGTCAGCGACAGCGTGGCCATATTGAATCACGGCCGGCTGGTGGCCCAGGCGCCCATCGAGGAGCTGTTGGCCGGCGGCGGCGGAACCGTCTATTCGCTGACCGTTCGCGGCAACGGCGAGGGCGCGATGCGGGCGCTTCAGGGCCAGCCGTGGATTAACGCGCTGACCGTTCACCCGAACGCTTCCGACGCCACCCTGCAGATCAACGTCAGCGACGAGGCCGCCGCCGAAGAACAACTCCTGCGCCTGGTCCTGGATGACAGGCAGACGAAGGTGGCCGCTTTCGGGCGCAAGCGATACGACCTGGAAGAGATCTTCATGCAGATGGTCAACGATGGAGACCAAAAATGACAACTCTCACAAGTGCTGAACAGAGTGGGCGGCCGGCGCCGAAACTGGAAGTCACTGCGGGCCGGCTGGGTAATCTCTCCAACCTGCTGCGCAAGGAATTGGGCCAGTGGTGGGGCACCCGCATGTGGTGGGTGCAACTCCTCATCTGGGTCTTGCTCACGAACTTCATCACCACCGTCATCGCCCTGACCGAGGAAATGGTTGGGGAAGCGCTGTTACAGGAGGTGCTCGGTACTTTCCTGGGGCTGATCGCCGGCGTGACCGGCCTGGCGATTGTGATCATCGCCCAGGACGCGATCATCGGTGAGAAACAGTCGGGGACGGCCGCCTGGGTGATGTCCAAGCCGGCATCCCGCTCCGCTTTTGTCGTGAGCAAACTGATTGGCTATGCGCTGGGCTTCTGGGTAACCTCGATCATCGCGCCGGCCCTCGTTTTCGCTTTTATCAGCCGGCTGACGCTGGCGATGCCCCCGGACCTATCCCGCTTCCCGGCCGCCCTGGCCTTGCTGGCCTTGGGACAGCTTTTCTACCTGACCTTGACGCTGATGCTGGGAGCGTTTTTCAGCTCGCGCGCGCCCGTCGCCGGCATTGGGGTCGGCTTCATCCTGGTCGGTCTGACCATGAGAGGGTTTTTGCCGGCGGCCTTGGTCATGCTTACGCCCTGGTGGTTGCCCGACATCGGCGCGGCGATCACCATGGGCCAGCCATTGCCGGGCAACTGGTACGTGCCCATCGTGGCCACCGCCGGCTGGACCGTGCTCTTTGCCGCCCTGGCCCTCTGGCGCTTCTCCCGTGAAGAGTTCTAGGATTCCATTCCACCATTCGCCGGCCGGCTGTTACCTGATCGCGCCCCGGATTGTGTCCCTTTTTGTGACAGCCGGGGGATACCTAAGCGGAAGAACTTTGTTTTACACTGTGAGCAGTTTATTGAGACGCTTTGGGGAAACCTCGGGGTGCTCGTGCGGTGAACGAGCCGAATAGCGCTGCGGGGTCTTCTCCGCAATCAGTTCAACAGGAGCTCACAATGAGAAGGCGCTTTCCCGTCAGTCGAGTCGTAGTATCCATTTTGGCCCTTGCGCTGTTGGTCGCCGGCTGCACCGATCTGGTCAGGACCGGCGACACGGTAACTGAGTCGCAGACCGTCGAAGCCGGCGCCGCCGAGGAGGCCCTGGTCCAAGTTACCTTGGGCGCGGGCATCCTGACCCTGAGCGGCGGCGCGGACGCGCTGATGGACGCCACTTTCCGATACAACGTCAGCGAGTGGAAGCCGCAGGTTGATTACAGCGTAGATGGCAGCCGGGGCACGCTCGTCGTCACACATGACGATGCGCCGAACCCTATCGGTACCACGTTTGTCAACGAATGGACCATCGCTCTGAACAGCGACATGCCTATTGAGCTGGAGGCGGAGGCCGGCGCGAGCCAGGCGGAGCTGAACTTGCGGGACATGGCCCTGCAAAGCCTGCGCTATGACGTCGGGGCCGGCGACACCACCGTAGACCTGAGCAGCGGCTATGACAATGATGTTCGGGCAACCATCACCGGTGGGATCGGCGCGCTCAAGGTTCTGCTGCCGGCTGATATGGGTGTGCGCATTTCCGTCAGTACCGGCCTCGGCGACGTAACCACCTCCGGCCTGACCCGAGATGGCGATGATTATGTCAACGAGGCTTACGGCTCCGCCCCGTACACCCTTACTCTGGACGTTGAGGCCGGGGTGGGGGCCATTGAGTTAACTGTGGCGGAATAGAACCCCGCCGCCAAGAATCCCGGAAACTTCCGCGTTTCCGGGATTCTCGGCCCGAACAGGAGGATGATTATGCAGAGCGCAACGGTTGTCGCCGAGGAAAGCAAGGCAGAAGTCCACCGTACGCGAGTGGCGCTCCTGGCCTGGCTGGGCATGCTGCTCTTGAGCCGGCTGCCGCAGGTCATCGCCCAGGAGCTCCTGAACCTGGATTTTGGCGATGCCTGGCTGTGGTTTTGGTTGGTCACCGGCGTCGCCCTGATCGGGCTCACCTTCCTCTGGCCGGCCGTCCGGCCGTTGCGCGGCTTCTTTCTGGTGCTCACCACCATCTACGCCCTCACGCTGCTGTTGAACGCGCTGACGGCGACGACCGTCTGGCAGGGCTGGTTTGCCGGGGAGGATACGCCCTGGGCGTGGAGCTTCTTCGCTGAGCGCCTGGTGGTGGTGTTGCTGGCTCTGGGCGTCATCGCGGTCTTGCTGTTGACCGGCAACTCACGCCGCGACCTGTACCTGGCGAACGGCAACTGGCGCGCCCCCACCAGCCTGCGCCTGCCGGGCCGGGATAAGCCGCTCACCTGGCTGGTCCTGGGGCCGATCCTGGCGGTGTTGCTCACCCTGCTCATCGGGGCGGCGGTATTTGCCTTTGCCGGGCCGGACTCTCTCAACTGGCGGCAATTGCTCGACCTGTCTCCGCTGATCCTGCTGTTCGCGCTGATGAACGCCTTCGGCGAGGAGGTGGCCTTTCGCGCCGGCCCGATGTCGCAACTGGTAGCGCCGGTCGGCGAGCGACACGCGCTCTGGCTGCCGGCTGTCTGGTTCGCGCTCGGTCACTACTACGGCGGCATCCCCTCCGGTCCGGTGGGCGTGATCTTCCTCACCGCGATCTCGCTCATCTTTGGCCGGGCGATGCTGGCCACGAAGGGCATCACGCTGCCCATCTTCATGCACATGCTCGGCGACATCGTCGTATACAGCGTGCTGGCCATGGCAGTGTAGGCAGCCCGCGCTCTCGGCCGGGATGATGGCCGGGGGCGCGGTTCAGGCCGGTCCATGTAGCTTGCCCCCGGCAAAGATACTAGGTCCGCCTGTCCGGCTGCCTATTGCTCAGGCCCCTGCACATACCAGTCGCGGAAGTCGACACACTGACCCTGCTCATCAAAGCGCAGCACGAAGATATTGTCAAAGACCCTCTCCAACGTCTTGCCGCCGGCCCCGAAGTAGTAAGTGCGCCCATTCGCCACGGCGATCTCGCCGTCAACGGCAATCGGCTCATAGTGCGCGTCATAGGTGCCCGGCGCGTCCGCATAGTTAAGCCAATTGGCAACGATGGCTTCCCGGCCGCGAATCGCGTCGTCCATGAAGGGATTGAAACGATAGGTGGCCTCCGCCGCGAATAGATCGCCGATAGCCTGCGGGTCATGACTCTTCCAGGCCGCCACATAGGCATTAAGCCATGCGGCAACGGATGCGTGGTCAATCATCTCATTGTCCTCCGGTTTCACTTTGCGAGCTATTCTGCCCTGCCTTCAGGGAATCGGCAAAACCGACGGCGCCGGCTCGCGCCGCGCGTTCAGCAGATGCTAGAACTCCTCGGAATTGCGCGTCTCCGGGGCCGGCAAATCAGGCGGGTGAAGCAGGAAGGCGTCGGTCTGCTCACCGCGTAAACGTGGGCCAGATTGCCGGTGGCGCCGACGATCACGTCCGCCTCGGCCGGGGCCTGCTCGGCTCTTACCTCCTGCCGCTCACCCTTCGCGTCCTGCTCCGCCAACTCGGCCAGCTCACTGGCTGCGGCTCTGCCGGCCCGGCCGCCCATGCCCATCGCCTGCGCGTTCTGCAGCTCGACGCCCATCGCGCCCACGTTGGGCAGGCCGTCGTCGCCACCCCAGCTCTGCGACACCGTCGTGCCTTGCGGCATGTGCTGCTGGATGAAGCCCTTCAGGTCGGCGCCGTAGCGTTGCCGGAAGGTGGCGCCGAAGGATTGGCCGTGATCGGAGAGTAAGATCACCTCGTAGGGCCGCGGCCCCTTGCGCCGGGCAATATCCCCCAACAGCGCAACCTCACGGTCACAGCGCTTGAGCACCCGGAAGGCGTCGCGTGTCCACGGGCCGCAGTGATGGGCCACCTTGTCGTAGCCGGCAAAGGTGGTGTAGATGACCGGGCTGCCGCGCATGATGTCCAGCGCCACCAGGTTGTGTGCCGCCTCACGCAGCAGCACGGTGGTGTCGGCGCGCTTGAGCGGAAAGCCGCCCTTCAGCCGGTTGAGCCGCGGCCACACCCCAGAACCAGCGCTGCCGGAAAGACTTCGCCCAAGTCCGAAGTGGCCGCCGATATCCGCGCCGTTTTCAATGCTCGCCACCGGCAGGAGGCAGATGAGTTGCTCGCCTGCGCCGTGCAGAAGTATCGCAAGAGCGCTTCTGAGTTGGCCCGTTGGATGGAGGAGAACTGACTCAGCAGGGGCAAAGCTGTACAGCCCTGGGCCGGTGTCAGGTTGCCGTCCCCAGTTTGAAATGGTTTCCGGAACCGGTGTAAAATCAAGCCGGAAACGGGCAGGTTCGCGGATTCCCGATTGATCTTAGGCCCTTTCCACGCAAGGTTAGCTGTAAACATGTCCCAAGTCCCCACCGATCAACAGCTTATTGAAAATTGCCGCCAGGGACGGCAAGATGCCTGGCAGCTAATTCTCACCCGGTATGAGCGGCTCGTTTTCTCCATTCCACTAAACTACGGCCTGACCCGTGCCGACGCCGCCGACATCGCCCAACTGACCTTCACCACCCTGGTAGAACATCTGGATCGCCTACGACCGGACAGCAATCTGGGCGGCTGGCTGGCCACCGTCGCCCGGCGTCACGCCCTCCACCATCTGCGCAAGCACAAACGGGAATTCCTGGGCAACGATGAAGACGTGGCCAGCAGCCACTTCCTGCTCAACACGTCCGGCGGCGACGCTTCTGCCTATTGGGAGCAAGTAGATTGGCTCAATCAGGGGTTGGACCTGCTGGACCAGCGCTGCCGTTCGCTGCTGCTCCTGCTCTACTTTTCCGAAGAGACGCCCACTTATGAAGAGGTGGGCGACCAGCTTGGTCTGCGCGTGGGCAGCATCGGCCCCATTCGTGGCCGCTGTCTGGACCGGCTGCGCGCTATTCTGGAGGAACGATAAGAAGACATTTGTCTAACAGGCAACGAACGAACAAATGCCGGAATTGCTGTATTTTTCACCCTGCTTTCCGCCTTATTTTAGCAACAGTGAAAAGCAAGCAGCGCAGATAGGATGGAATATGACGGAATACTCGCAGATTCCCGATACAGCCCGATTAGCCGATTGGCTAGAAGGCAAGTTGTCGCCGGAAGAAACGGCCGAGGTCGGCCGACTCGTCGCCGGCAATTCCGACCTCCAGAAACTGGTCGCCTGGCTACAAGGATTCCTGCAAATCAGCCAGGCCACGACACTGGCCAGCCCGCCGGACAGCGTGCGTCAGGCCGCTACCGCCGCCTATGCCGCTTACGCCAAGGCGAATCAGCCGCCCGGCCTGCTGCAAACCATTCTCGCCACCCTCACCTCTGACAACTGGCGGCGCCCCGCCCTGGCCGGCGCGCGCAACGTCAGCCTGCGCAGCGAGCCGCGCCAACTTATCTACAGCAGCCCCGTGGCCGACATCGCCCTGAACGCCCACATGGAAAGCGGAAGCCTGCAGATTGAGCTGGACGGCCAAATCTTCCTTCTGGACGATAGCGATCCGACCGATTTCATCATCCAGCTGCTGCAAAACGGCGTCGACCGCCGCCTGGTCCTGGCTGACGCGTTCGGCAAATTCAGCCTGACGGAGCTATCGCCTGGTCAATACACCCTTCTCCTCAGCCGCCCCGGGCAGGATATTGAGATCGATCCACTGGATCTGTTCTAGCTCATGTCCACACCGCTTGTCCCGTTCTCATCACAGTGGATCGCCGGGTTGCTGGCCCAGCCAACGGCCGTGGCCCAGACCCAGATGCTGCGGGAAGCGAACCTGTGGAACGAAACCGGGTTGGCCCAATTGATCCAGGCCGGCGGCCACCTCATCAATCGCGATTTGACCCAGGCGCGGCAGTTATTGGACATCTGCCTGGCCTTTGCCCCGGAACTGGCCCCCGGCCTACAGCCGCAGGCGCTTTACCTGCGCGCCCAGACTCTTGCTCTCAACGGCCACTTTGAGCAAGCGTTGGCCGAAATTGCCCAGGCGCAAGCCGGCTTTCAGGACACGGGGCAGCCGGCCGCCGCCCTGCGGACTAATGTCGGCCTGATCAACGTCCTCATCCACCTGGGGCGCTATCCACAGGCGCTGGAGACGGCCGAAGCCGCCCTGGCGGCCATCGCCCAGACGACCGATCTGCCGCCGGAAACGGCTGTTACTCTCACCGCCCATCTGCAAAACAACCGGGCCATTTGCTACAAGTTCATGGGACGCTACAGCGAGGCCCGGCAGGCATACGCGGGCGCCGAAACCCGCTTCCGCGAAATCGGCCTGGAAGAAGATGCTGCCAACGTCCAGATGAACCTGGGTGTCATGTTGGCGGAACTAGGGCATGGGTCCGAGGCGCTGTCCGCGTACGAAGCGGCCGCCGCCATTTACGCCCAGACCGGCAACCAATGGCGTCAGGCGCAAAACCTGGAAAACAGGGGCGAAGTCCATCTCTGGCTGGGGAACTACGACCAAAGCCTGGAGGCATTTGCCGCTGCACGCGACTTGTTTGCCACGCTGAACGCTCCCCTGGAGCAGCATATCCTGGAGCGCCTGACCGCTGACGCCTATCTGGCGCTCAACTTGCTGCCGGAAGCGACCGCCGCTTACCGTCAGGCCATCGCCGGACTGGAAGCGGGCGAAACGTCGCCGGAATCGCCGCATTATTTGGCCGGCGCGCTGTGGGGCCTGGGCGCGACGCTATTACGTCGCAACCGGCTGGCCGAAGCGGCCGAACTGCTCAGCCGTGCGGCCGCGATTTTTGCCGAAGCCGGCAACGCGCATCTACGTTCGGCGGTATTGCTCGAACAGGCGGCGCTGGCCGAGGCGCGGGGAGAACGGGAAACGGCCATTCTACAGACGCAGCAAGCCCTTGCCCTCATCGCTGACCAGGATTGGCCGGTGCAGCGGGTCTACGCCCATCTGCGGCTGGCCGATTTGCTGCTGCCGGACGCCGCCGCCGAACCACTGCTGCTGGAGGCGCAGCAAATCGCCGCCGGACTGCCGCTGCCGCAACTGCGCGTGGGCGTGCAGCAGCGATTGGGACGCCTATTTATGCTGCAAGGGCGCGAGGCGGAGGCGGAGACGCTGCTCACAACGGCCGTCGCCGAAATCGAACGGCTGCGCGGCACGTTGGCCCGGCAGAGTCTGCGCACCTCATTCTTGCAGGACAAGACGGCCGTATACGCCGACCTGGTCCGCCTCTATCTGGCGCGCGGCGACCAGGAAAGCCTGCAACTAGCATTCAGCGTCACCGAACAGGCCAAATCACGCGCCTTGCTGGACTTGCTCAGTCACGACATCGCCGCCCTATTGCAGCAAGATCTGGACCCCAACCTGGCCCAAAGGCTGCAACTCCTGCAAGCCGATTTGCACGCCATCTATAACGAGACGCTGCGCGGCAACCCGGAAGGTGACCGAGCCGCCCGCCTGGTCGAGTTAAACGAACACGCTATCCGGCTGGAAGAAGAGATCAGCCGCTTGCGCTTGCAGGCCGACATGGCCGCACCGGCCTACCCGTTGGCCCAGGTAATGCCCTTTGCCGCCCTGCAGGAGACGCTTTCGCCGGATGCGCCTCTGCTGGCCTATTACGCCCTCGACGATGAACTGCTCGCCTTTATCTACCAGGATGGTCGGCTACAGGTATCGCGTCGCCTCGGCCGGGTATCGGTCGTGGCTCGACAGCTGGCTGCGATGGAGATTGAGTTGCAGCGATTCCAGGCTGACCGAGCCTTCATCCAGCGCCACCTGCCCCGGCTGACGCGATCGCTGCAGCGTATTCTGGGCGCGCTCTACCAGGAACTCATCGCCCCGCTGGCCGATTGGCTGGCAGACCATCCCCGGCTGGTGGTGATTCCCCACGGCCTGCTCCACCAATTGCCCTTTGCCGCCCTGTTTGACGGCGAGCGTTACCTGGCGGAGTCGGTTGAGTTGCGCATCGCTCCCAGCGCCGCCATATTCAACCTCAGCCGGCAACGGCCGCAACGCCGGCATGGGACAGCGGCGATCTTCGGCGCAGATGATCAGCTTATCCCCTATGCCCGGCAGGAGGCAATGGCCGTCAGCCGGCACCTGCCCGACGCCCGCCTGTACCTGGGCGAGCAGGCCACCCTGGCCAATTTGCAGCGGGAGACTGCCGATTGCGCTGTACTGCACCTGGCCTGTCACGGCCTCTTCCGGCGCGACAATCCCTTCTTCTCCGCTCTCAAACTGCACGATGGCTGGCTGACCGCCGGAAACGCGCTGCGGCTCAGGCTGCCTGGTGCGTTTGTTTCGCTCAGCGCCTGCGAATCGGGCCGTAGCGAGGTGATCGGAGGCGACGAACTGTTGGGACTGACGCATGCGTTTCTGGGCGCCGGCGCATCCGGGCTGCTGGTCAGCCTCTGGTTAGTGGAGGATGAAACGACCGCCGCCCTGATGACCGACTTTTACCAACGTTTGAGGCAAGGCGTCGGCCACGCGGCGGCGCTGCGTCAGGCGCAGTTAGCGCTCAAAGCCAATTACCCCCATCCATACTACTGGGCGCCGTTTATCTTCATTGGCTCGTGAACCGGGGAAGCTGAGAGGTACCAGAGAAAGCGCAAGGGCCTTACCCTAAGTGACGATGTTAGTGTATTTTTCCAGCCTCGATCCGCATTACATCTGTTAGAGAGACTCAAAGGGATTGAGTCGGGGCGAGAATACTTTGCAAAGCGCCCGGCATACCATGAGGAGCAAGTAATGAAATCAACCTTGTTAATCACAATCCGGATTATCGGACTGGCGCTTTTGCTGTTGGTGATCGCTGCCCCCCACACATCATCCGCTGATCCAGGACTTAACGGGGACGCGTATAGGGCCCTTCTGCCCAACATTCGGACCAGTCCGTTACCTATCGGCACGCCGGATGAAGTGATCGCCAAGCTGCAGCCGGGCGTCACTATCGCCGCTATCAACCAGACCTACGGCACGACGACTCTACGGGCCTTGTCGCCCACCCGGGCGATCTACCTGCTCCAGGTCGCGGCCGGCGGCGATCCGGAAGCGGTAGCTGACGCCATGAACGCCGACAGTCGCATCCTCTACGCCGAACCGAACCGCATCACCGATGCGCCGGAAGCAATCGGCCGCGAGGCATTCTCCTGGGGCGGACCGGATGATGGTCCGTACACCGGACAGTACGCGCCGGACATGTTGGGGCTACCTGCCGCTCACGCCATCAGCCAGGGAGCGGGCGCCGTCGTAGCTGTAATTGACACCGGCGTGCAGTTGAACCATCCTGTACTGGCTCCCCTGCTGACGACTGCCCGCATTGACTTCGTGGATGGCGACGACGTGCCGGAGGATGCATTCAGCGGCGGCACTGATTATGGCGCGGGGCACGGCACGCACGTTGCCGGGATTATCCACCTGGTCGCACCCCAGGCGCAGATTATGCCGATTCGCGTGTTGGATACCGATGGCCGGGGTTACTCGTTCACTGTCGCTGAGGCCATTCTCTTCGCCGCGGAGCATGGGGCGCACGTCATCAATCTCAGTCTGGGCATGCCTTACGAATCTGATTTTCTGGAAGATGTCGTTGAGGATGTGACGGAGGAAGGCATCGTCGTGGTGGCAGCCGCCGGCAATCTGAACAGCACAGAGCAGCAGTATCCGGCGGCATCGGAATGTGTGCTGGGCGTCACCGCTGTTGACGCCGACCGGGTCAAGGCGGATTTTGCCAGTTACGGAACCTGGGTGCGGCTCTCCGCGCCGGGGGTAGGCATCTACAGCACGCTGCCGGTGGATGGGTACGGCAGTTGGAACGGCACGTCGATGGCCGCCCCCTTTACGGCCGGGCAGGCGGCGCTGCTGCTCAGCCTGAACGCTCAATTGACTGTGCTGCAGGTAGCGGATCTGATAGGCGGGACGGCCGTTGATATCAACCCCTTCAACCCCGGCTACGTAAACCAGCTTGGCGCCGGCCTTATCCATGTCGCTGACAGCCTCACCTCCCTGCAATCCGGCAATATCCCCAACCTGGGCCTGCTGGGCGCGGCGTGCGCCGACGACGCCCACAACGCCGGCGATTACCTTATCTTCGCCAAGGCAGCCGGGGACGGCCAGACGGACGACCCGAAGGCGTATGAGCCGGTCTGTGACGACGCCAACGACAAGCAAGCCGACGTTAGCGGCAGCAACAGCAGCTTTTACGGCCGTATCCACAGCAACGCGGACCTGGCCATCTCCGGAACGGACAACTGGTTCCGCGACACCATCTCGCCCAACTCGGAACTGACTTACGGGGTCAATGATGGGCCATCCTCAGCCTGTCAGCTTCAGGCAGAAGAGGACAACATCTACGATGGCGGCTGGCCGCTCAACATCAGCGGCGACGGCGACCCTGCCGGCATCCAGGGGCCCTATCAGATCGGGCCAAATGGCTGGCCGGGCAACCTGGGCAACTATCTGGACGCCAACGGCATGACCTTCGGCAACGATATCAACCAGGTCCTGCCGGGCGTGACCTGCGACCGCGGTTCGCTGACCCATTCCGGCGTCATTGAAATTACGGCTGCCGACAATGGCAAGGTTGTCTGTAATGGCGACGACCCGATCAAGATCAGTGACTCCGGCCTGGGCGCGCCCGGCAACCCCTTCCGAATCACGATGGTATCTCACGGCCTGATTGAGATCAGCGGCTCAAATCACTATCTTGCCCCGGCGGTCTATGGCGTGCTGGCCTGGACCGACCAGCGGTTCGGCGATGAGGCGACCAGCGTCAAGATTGCCGGGAGTAACGTCAATATTGTGGAGCGGGCCATCCTCTTCTCCACGCGCAGCGGGCAAGACGTGTCTGGGTCTAACAGCTCGCTCCTGTGCATCCAGATGATCGGGCAAGGGTCCCTGAAGGCGGCCGGCAGCAATTCCATTCTCGGTCCGTTCGCCCCCGGTTGCCAGAATTAGTGCCCGATCGATAGGTCGCCACGGCGTCTGTATCTTCAGAAGTGAGCCAGTGGGCTTCTGAAGACGCTCACTCCTCATTGCCGGAGCGGCAGCCCAACCCTGACGGGCGCAAGAGAGATATTTCTCTTTTGCGCCCGTCTTTGTCTGACGGGCTTTTGATTATTGCTGTATTTTTCCCCCTCTTTCCGTCTTATACCTGACACTTCGCAACGAGATGATTTCGGCAGGCAGAGAAATCCGCCGCAACGCCGCGTCACCACGAAGCCAATCTAGTGAAGGAGATCAGGACAAGATGTACCGTATTATTGAAAGACAACTACTGCCCACATTGCCCATTCAATTCCGCTGGTGGATGCCCGGCATCCTGGTGATTACGATGATCATTGCCGGCGGGCTATTTCTCGTTACCACTCGGGTTGTCGCGGGCTCCGGCTGGTTCGCGGTGGGTAGCCCTGAATGGTGGCTGTTGACTGCCGTGTTGCACGCGCCGTTTGTCGGGATCCTTTTCTTTCTTGTCCTCGGCATTGGCGAACGCGTGGGCTTCCTCTGGAAGGGCCGCGCTCCGGAGTCGCCCGGCAGGATGCCGGACCTGGTCCCTACGGTGTGCGTACAGCTGCCGATGTTCAACGAGCATGCTGTGGCGCGCCGCGTGATCGAGGCCACGGCCAACATGACTTGGCCCGCTGACCGATTCAGCATTCAGGTGCTGGATGACTCCACCGACGAGGAAACCAGACGGCTGGTTGAGCAGGTCGCCGCCGAGGTTCGGGTGCGGGGGATCGATTGTCGGGTCCTGCACCGGACAGAGCGCCGCGGGTACAAGGCAGGCGCCCTCGAGGCAGGACGCCGGCAAACGGCGGCTGAATTCCTGGTCATTTTCGACGCCGACTTTGTGCCGCCGGCGGACTTCCTACTGCGAACCATTCCGCACTTCTATCAACCGAACGGTGAGCCCGACAGTGATCTTGCGCTGGTCCAGGCGCAGTGGGGACATCTTAACCACGACGAGTCCGGGCTGACACTCGCCCAGTCGCTATGGGTCGACGATCACCACACCCTGCAAATGGCCTGGCGGTCAGCCGCGTTGAAATTCGTCAACTTCACCGGCACGGCCGGGGTGTGGCGGGCTGCGGCTATTGAGGCTGCCGGCGGTTGGCGCGCGGCCAGCCTGGTGGAGGATGGTGAACTAAGTTTCCGGGTGCTCTTCGCCGGGTATCGCAGCAAGTTCGTAAAGGAGATTGTGGTGCCCGCAGAGTTGCCGGCTACTTACACCGCCTATAAAGCCCAGCAGAAACGCTGGACGCAAGGCTGGGTACAGGTCCAGCGTCTGCATCTGCGCACTTTGCTTTTCGGGCACTCCACATCGGTGCTGCGGCGGCTGCAGTTGTTCTACTTGATGTGCATCTCATGGCAGTGGCCTCTGTGGGCAGTCTGGATGCTGTTGATGCCGTTTGCCATTCTTACCGGCCTCTGGCTCGGCGCCATTAGCCCCTGGTTGGGCGTAGCAACCTATCTTCTGCCAAGCGCGGTCTGGCTGACGCTGTCCGCGGCCGTTACTGCGCTAGGGACCCGATACACCTACGCCGAGCCGCTCACTCTGAGAAGTTTCGCGGGTCGCTTCGGGCGGGTGCTTCCGCTGGCTGCCCTCGGCACCGGCATGCTGCCGCATCAGGTAAACGCCTTTGCCGAAGGGCTGTTCGGCTCGATGCACAGCGAGTTCGAACGCACTCCTAAAGCCGCCTCGGTCACTCGCCGGGAAACGCATCCGGGCTCACCTGCTGTGGTTCGTGCGCCGGCTCCCAAGAAAGCCAATCAGGTCAGAATCCATTGGCCGTATGTTTTGGGCGAGTTGTTTTTCATCGCTTTCCAGCTCACCTGGGCGCTGCTCTTTCTCATTGCCGGCAACGTCTGGGGCGCACTTTCCGCCGCTCTGGTGGCATGCTGCGTCATCTATCTTGCCTTCTTCTATGGCGACCATGCCGGTAAGGTGTGCTTTGTCCTCGACCAAGACAGGCTTCATTCTCGTGTTCAAGGTGTATGGCGCAACGTGCTGGTAAACAGCCAGGCCTATGGCTACATGCTGGGAACCGCGGCGCTGTTTCTGGTTCTACTCAGCGTTGGAGGACAGATCTCGAAGTACGGGCTGGGGCCTGCTTTCCTGAAGGGACTTGCGCCCCTCTTCTACGTTGACACAGAAATGAACATCCCTACCGTTTTCACTGTGCTGCTCATCCTCCTGGCCGCCTTCCTGCTAGCGGTCATCGTCAGACAAGAAGGCAAGCTGAGATCTCCCCATGCGCCACAGTGGGCGCTCCTATCATTCGGGTTCGTACTGATGGCCATGGACGAGGCGTTTCAATTTCATGAGCGGCTGAATATACCGATTGGTAAGCTATTTGGTGATGGTAGTAGTATGGGGTTCTTCTTTTTCCCATGGGTCATTCCCGGCATCGTAATGGTCATCGTTCTTGGGCTGTACTTTTCGAGGTTCTTGCTGCATCTCCCCGCGGCGACAAGGATCAGCTTTTTACTGGCTGCGACCCTCTACCTTGGTGGAGCCATTGGCGTCGAGCTGATCGGGAGTCGCCATGCTGAATTGCACGGCTACGAGAATTGGGCGTACAGCATGATTGCCACAATTGAGGAGAGTCTCGAAATGGCGGGCTTGATCGTGTTCATATGGGCGCTTCTGAGCTATTGCGCCGACCACTACAGGAGGGTGCAACTTCCGGTAAGAAGGCGCTTGGGTTATCCTTCATAAACGATACGCAACGTAACCTGGCGTTGAGCGTTGACAGCGCCTGCCGGACCGATGTGCATGCCGGCAGGCGTCATCAAGCTCAGACTGCTTGAAGCGGTCTCTTAGCTTCACCTGCTGCCGATCGGCGGATACGAGGGGATCAGGATCATTTCACCGGCGACGTTACTTGCGGTATCGCAGATTGACTGGTGAAAGGCGAGTGTGCCGGCTGCCCTTCGCCAGTTAGCCGGGTAGACGGCGGCCGGGTCCTGATCCTCGGCTGCGCCGGTTGTAGGCAGATGTTCCCGGGAGCCGGCTGGAAATGAGGTCATCTGTCGCCTTTTCAGGTTCTCAGAATACGGCATTTCCTAATTGCGAAAATGGCAGTTGTAAACCTTCAACCACAGTTAAGATGTTGAGAAAGCGGCCCGGCGGTTGGCCTGTCATGAACGGTTCCGGCTTGCCCGGCCCGGCGGCCGTCACAAGGTA
>CAZIKT010000033.1:27582-34943 GCA_964539885.1 uncultured Ardenticatenaceae bacterium
GTTGGCCTGTCATGAACGGTTCCGGCTTGCCCGGCCCGGCGGCCGTCACAAGGTAATGGTCCTGTCGCTGACCTGTTCGCGACCTACAGCGTCCTCGGCCTGTTCGGTTATCAAGTCGCCGGCCTATAGCTCATCAGCGGGTTGACGATTGCGGTTCTCGGCGGCCTGATCATCGGCCGAATGAAGCCCGAGAAATACGTTGTAGACTCTGTATGGCAGGTCTGGATAGGCGCCCTTAGCCGGGGAGCTGCCTGCGGAAATGATTTCAACGCCCGTTGAATTATGACATTGCGCGTGATATGAGGTGACAGTTATCACTGATCGCCCCGGGCGGGCCGGAGTATGCTTCAACATGTATCGAATTATATATCGTCTTTGGGAGGCGAACGCTGATGCCCGAATTTCTGGAACTGACAGTAGACAAATTCACCTTCAAGATCGCTGGCGACCGGCTCTACAGCCGTGAAGGGATGTGGATTAAGGAAGAGAACGGCAACGTGCGCGTCGGCTTGTCGGACTTCTTCCAGCAGCGCAACGGCGATGTGGCCTTTGCGGAAGTGACCGCAGCAGGGAGCGCGCTGGGGGCCGACGACGAGATCGCGGTCATCGAGACCATCAAGGTGGCTCTCGGCCTGCCCACGCCCATTTCCGGCACGGTTGTCGCCGTCAACGAGCGCATGGAACTGGAGCCGGAGCAGATCAACTTCGATCCCTATGGCGAGGGCTGGCTGGCTGTCGTCGCGCCGGACAATTGGCCGGCAGCGCGCGCCGGCTTGCTCACGCCGGCAGCCTACTTCGCGCGGGTGCAGGTGGAAGCGGAAGAGGAGTTGCGCAAGGGATGAACGACCAGCAGAACGAAAAGCGCAGGGTGGCCGTCGTGCCCTGCAGCGGCATCGGCAAGAGCTACGGCACGGTCAGCCGTGAGGCCGCCTATGAGGTGGTGGAGGACATCTGCCCGCAGGCGTCCCAACTGGTGGCTCTGTCCATGCTCGTACTGGGTGAGCAGGGGGCGCGGGAGGCGGTGGCCGGCAACCGGGCGATCACCATTGACGGCTGCAAGCTGGCCTGCGCCACTAAGATGGTGCAGGAGAGCGGCGGCCTGGTGGCGCGCGATTTTGCCGTGCTCGACGTCTACCGGCGGAACCGCACCTTGAAGCCGCAAGGCATCGCCGCGCTCAACGAAGGCGGACTGCAATTGGCGCACGTGCTGGCCGAAGAAGTGGCGGCGGCGATTGAGGCGCTCGAGCGCGAGCCGCAGGAGGATGAAAATGCCTGAGCTACCTCAGAAGAAAGTCGGCATTGTGGCCTGTAGTGGCGAGGAGATCGCCGAAGGGACGGTGACCCGGCTGGCGGCGCTGAAGGTACTGGAGGAGCTGCGCCCACAGGACACGGTGACCATCTGCCTGCCGTTATTCCTGGCCGGCGGCGAGGGCGATCGCGCCTTTGCCCGCTTCTACCCGACCATCGCCGTTGACGGTTGCGAGTTGCGCTGCGCCGCCCGGGCAACCGAACAATACTCCGGTAAACCGGCGGCCGGCATCGTGGTCAGTGACCTGGTGGCGGAGCACGGGCTGGAACGGCCCGCCGGACGACGGCGATTGAACGAGGCCGGCCGGCAGGCGGTGGAGCTGACCGCACAACGCATGGCGGAGACGGTGGACAATCTGTTAGAACGGCGCTGGAGCCGGCGGAGGGGCGAGTTTACCGATAAGCCCGCCATTGAACTGGCAGTGCAGCAGCCGAAAGTCGCTTCCTGCAGCTGCGGCTCGGGCATCCCGGTGCAGGAAGTGGCCGTGAAGGGGACAACAGTGACCTTGATTGCCCTACCGGCCATCTTCGAGCTGTTCCGGAATGAGGGCAAGGAGCCGTCGCCGGCAGTGGCGCAGGAGTTATTGGGTCAGGTGCAGATTTACAACCCAGTGCCTGCCGGAGCGGAGGTCGCCTACCAGGATGCGCTGCTTCGCGAATACCGGGCCTACTATGGAAAGGAGAACGGACAATGAGCAGAACGGCTACGTACACAGCGGACGTCAGCTGGAAAGGCGAACATTGGGGTCAAGTGCGGCTGGGCAACGGCCCGCAGATGATGTTTTCCGCTCCCCCCGACGCGGAGGGGCACGCGGGGGTGCTGACTCCGGAGGACGCCTTCGTGGCGGCGGCCAACAGCTGCGTGATGCTCATGTTCATCTGGGCCACGGAGCGCTTCAAGCTGGACCTGCTCAGCTACGAGTGCCGGGGTGAGGGCGTTAAGCTAATCGAGCTGGACCGGACGGAGCAGTTCATCCATATTCACCTGCGGCCGCACATTCGGGTGGGGGCAGGCGGGCAGCCGCCGGCGGTGGTGGAAGCGCGGGTGCGGCGGGCGCTGCAATCGGCGCAGAAGTACAGCCTGGTGGCGAACTCCGTCAAATCGGAGTTCAGCGTTGAGCCGGTGATTGAGGTTGTGCAGCCGGAGCCGGCAATTTAGTGACAGTCCCAAAAACTATTCAATAGAGGAAATGACAATGTTACACATTAAAGTCCTAGGACCCGGCTGCTCAAATTGTGAGAA
Source organism: uncultured Ardenticatenaceae bacterium (assembly GCA_964539885.1). Lineage (GTDB taxonomy): Bacteria > Chloroflexota > Anaerolineae > Promineifilales > Promineifilaceae > JACKCB01. The sequence goes on from CAZIKT010000033.1 coordinate 30,134, forward strand.
GCTGGCATCGGTCGCAAAGAAGGCAGTCGCCAACTTCGGTCTGCCAGCCACAATCGAGAAGATCACTGACTACAGCGAGATTAGGCGCTATCAGGTGCTGGCGACGCCCGGCCTGGTGGTCAACGAAAAGCTGGTTTCGGCGGGCCGGATCCCGAGCGACGCGGAAGTGATGACCTGGATAGCTGACGCGCTGGAGACAGCCTGAAGGAAACGATGACTACCGACTACGTCGCCACGTATGACCATCTGGAGGAGCGGCTGGCCGAGCTGGGACGCGAGATCCCGCTGCCGATGGGCGGCTTCGCCCGCCTGCACCGCAAGGCGTTGGCCGATGGCGCGCTGAGCGCCAAAGTAAAGGAACTCATGGCCCTGGCGGTGAGCATTGCCGTGGGCTGTGACGGCTGTATCGCCTACCACGTGCATGATGCCGTGGCCGCCGGGGCCGACCGGGCCGAGTTGCTGTCCCATCATAGGCCAGCTGCGCGGCTCGGTGGGTCGTGGAGACCTGGAGGCGACAGGTGCTGATCGAGGAGTATGAGCTGGATGTTTTCACGCCGCCGTGCGCGCCGGGGGCAGAGCGCTATGCGGCGAGGGCGCTGCTATCCGTGGACATCTCCGAGGCGCTGCTCTATCTCAATGCCACGCTGCGCGGCGCGATATACCACGGCGCAGCGCGGGCGCTTACCTGGAAAAAGGGCGGGCATAACATTGCCTTCCACGCTCATGAAATTGCCATCAGCAACGTTGAGGACCGTGACGTCGCTGTCAGGGAACTGGACGGGCTGGTCGCGCTGGTAAACCGCACCTGGGAGCGCCGAGATGAGATTGAACCAAGCCACGAGACGCGGCAACGACCGGCCCCGATGGTTCTCTTCCGGCTGCTGCCCCAGACCAATTGCCGCGCTTGTGGCGAACCCACCTGTTTTTCCTTTGCATTGAAGCTGGCGGCGGCGCAGAAAACGCCGGCTGATTGCCCACCGCTGCATGAACCCGAGCACGCCGAACAGTTGGCGATGCTCGAGTCGTTGCTGCCGGAAGCGCGGGCGAATGGTTAACCCCAAATGAGAAAGACGCCATGTGTCCTTCAGCCTTATCTGTGTGGGCCTTTTATGACGACGGGCAGAAGGAACGGGTGATCAACGACGTAATCTTCGTGCGCCAGGAAGGGCCGAAGGTTGCCGTCTATAGCCTGGAGACGGAGATGGAGCGATTTATCGGTTCAATTGCCGAAGTAGACGCAATGGGCCAGAAGATCATGCTGCGCGTTGAGCGGCGGGTCACGGTAGCGCTTGAAGAGGCAATGCCGGTGACAGCCGGCTGACAAGCGAGCCGAGGAACCGCCCATGAAAAAGGCCGTCAACCTTGCCCTGGAGGATGAGCACATCGTTGAGCTGATGCTCCTCAGCATTGATGGCGATGCGCCGGGCACGCTCCGCTTCCTGATACAGCACTTCAAGGGCAAAGCCCGCGACCTTTTAGAAGGAGGTTGAAAGGTGATGATCGAGCTTCCCGGGGCGGGAATTCGGCAGGTGCAGGGTGACACCATACGTGGCAGATGTTATGGTAAAGAATGATGTCTACTTGGAAGGGGTCGCCCTGACGCGCACCTACCCGTGCCTGGCTGAGCGGGGCAAGATCGTGGTCGTGGGCCGGCCCACCCGCGCGCTGGACGAGGTGTTACCCTACCTGGCCACGCTGCCGGGCGTTATCGCCTATAATCCAGACTTGCCGGCCCTGACCATTCGCCGGCAGCCGGGATTCCTCACCCTCTACGGCGACCGGGTCACCTTCACCCAGGTGCGGGGCGTCGAGCAGGCCCTGGAGTTGCTGGCGGCGCTGGTCGAGGCGGTCAACGTTACCTGGGCGCATCGCGCCGAGCTGGCGGCTGTGCGAGAGCGACGACGTCCGGCCCGCCCGCTGGACATCTACGCATTGCTGCCGCGGACCAACTGCGGACGCTGCGGCGAAGCGACCTGCATGGCCTTCGCCTTCGCGCTGCTGCAACAGCAGCGGGTACTAACCGACTGCCCTTTGCTGCACGAAGAGACGGCCTTTGCTGAGCAGCGCGCCGCCCTGGCGGCGCTGTGCTGACCAGCCAACGGAGTTGGATGATGACCTCACTGATTGAGACCGCGCTGCAAAAGGCGCTTGAAATTCTGGGAAGTGAATGTAGCCCGATTGGTCTGATGGCCTCGCCCGAGGGTTACCCGCACGTGTGGGCGCGCGACAGCGTGATCACCTCGCTCGGGGCGCTGCTCTCGCCCGGCCACGAAGAATGCCTGAAGATGTCACTGTTGACCTTGGCCGGGCAGCAATCTGAGTTGGGCGCCGTCCCGAACAATGTCAGCGTGGCCACCGGCCGGCTAGACCATACCAACGCCGGTTCGGTGGATTCCAATCTGTGGTTCATCCTCGGACACGCCTTCCAATACCGGGTGTTGGGAGACCGGGCGTTTCTGCGCCGGCAATGGCCCGCGCTGGAAAAGGCCATGCTGTGGCTGCGCTACCAGGATTCTAACGGCTGCGGGCTGTTGGAGGTACACGAGGCCGCTGACTGGGCCGACTTGCTCGCCAACCGCTTTAATGTGCTCTATGACAATGTGCTCTGGTACGCGGCCTTAAGGGCCATGGCCGAGATGGCCCGGACGTTGTCGCTGGACGGCGGCCGCTACGCCGATATGGCCGCGGACGTGCGCCACAAGATTCGCATCGTGCTCTGGGTGGGGCCTGAGTCGGCGGACGAGTGGGGGCCGAATTGCCCCGGCCACACAGAGTGGGAGCACACCCTGAGCCAGGTCGGGCCGGTGCTCGTCAAACGCCCCTACTTTCTGCCCTATGTGGCCTTCCGCGATTACGGCGACTACTGCGATGTCTTTGGCAACCTGCTGGCCGTCTTGCTGGAAGTGGCAACGCCGGCCCAAGAGAAGCGTATATTGGATTACCTGGACCAGGTAGGCATTGCCGATCCTTATCCGGTGCGTGTGCTCCATCCGGTCATTCACCCCGGCAACAAGGATTGGCGCGAGTATTACCGCAACAACAACCTGAATCTGCCGGAGCAGTACCACAACGGCGGCATCTGGCCCTTTGTGGGTGGCTTTTATGTGGCTGCCCTGGTGAAGGCCGGCCGGCTGGACGAGGCGCGCCGGCAGTTGGAACGACTGGCCCACGTGAACCGGCTTGGACTGGACGGCGAATGGGAGTTCAATGAGTGGTGTCACGGCCGCACCGGCCGGCCGATGGGCTATCCACACCAGGCCTGGTCAGCCGGCATGTACGTCTTCGCCTACCACTGCGTCGCCCAGGGACAGGTACCGTTGCTGAGCAGCGTCGTTGCCCCGGCGCGGAGCAGGCTGCCGGTCGTCGCCGATTGACGCCGTGGCCGAGGCCCCTCATAATGCAATCCATGTTGAACTATTAGCCGGGTTGAGCAAAGGAAAATGATGGACGAAAACGTTCAGCAGGACGAGACGGCGTTGGCGGAGGTTGCCGCCTTACTGAAGGCGCTGGGTGAGCCTAATCGGTTGCGCATCTTCGCGGAACTGATGAAAGGCGATACCTGTAACGCCGAGTTGAACGAAGCCTTGGGTCTGGCCCCCAATCTGCTCTCTCATCACCTGCGGGTGCTCAGCGACGCCGGCCTCATTACCTCTCGCCGCGACCGCATTGACGGGCGGTGGATTTACTACTCTGTGAACCGCCGGGCGGCCACTCGCTGGCGCGACTGGTTCGCCGCCTTCCTCGACCCCGCCCAAATCCGCGAGCGGGTGGTCTGCGGGCCGGAGGGGCAGGTGATCAGCTTGGACCATATCGCCGTCGCCGGCGAGGGGCTTGCCGGAGCAAAGCCATGATGCCGCGTACGGAACACACCGCCCACTGCCGGCGTTTGCGGCTGTGGTTGCTGCTTCTGTTGGCCGCTCTCCTGGCCGGCTTGAGCGGGTGAAATCGGGCCACTGCCCCGAAGCGGCTGCAACTAATCCATCTGTTGATGGAGGGGGTGCAGTGTAATTGCGAGTTGGGCGACGCGCTGGAAATGGCGCCTAACCTGATATCGCACCACCTGGGGCTGCTGCGCGATGCCGGGTTAGTGGATGTTAGTGGATGTTGAACGGGATGCCGTTGATGCGCGCTGGCTGTATTACTCCCTAAACGAGGAGGCGCTCGCTGACCTGAACGCGGCTTACGGCGTGTTTTTTGACCCGCAGCGAATCAAGCCGAGACGCCCAACCTGTGGGCCTCAGGGCAGCATTGTATCGCTCACTAATATTGCCCTGGCAGGGACCTGAGATTTTTTTCACCAAATAGTTCGAAGGAGTTTGAACTTCTATGAATGAAAGTATCCCTTTCACCAACATGCCTGCCGCAACCGCGGAGGCCGACGTAGCGCTGTTTGACCCACCGATGTGCTGCCCGACCGGCCTGTGCGGGCCGGCGCTGGACCAAACGCTGCTGGACGTGAACGAGATGATCTTGGCGTTGCAGGCGGCGGGCACACGCGTCGAGCGCTACCAGATGACCAGCCATCCGCAGAAGTTCATCAACCACGGCGATGTGATGCGCCTGGTTCGTAAACAACAACTGGCGGCCCTGCCCATCACTCTGGTGCACAGGCGCGTGGTTAAAGTGGGAACATACCCGACCCTGGACGAGATTCGGCTGGCGCTGAACGGCGCATAGCCCCACCAAACATTGGAGCGCACGGCGCGGCCGAATTATCGGGCGCCGCTGTATAGGAACTGACATGAAGAGCGGGTTTATTTTCTTCTCCGGCAAAGGTGGCGTGGGCAAGACAAGCATGGCCTGCGCCACC
>CAZIKT010000033.1:35043-36871 GCA_964539885.1 uncultured Ardenticatenaceae bacterium
CTGCCGGCAGTTGGCGAGTTTGAACCCTTGAAACCTCAGCAAAGATCTGACCGGACCGCAGCAGATTGCATGGATGAGTGAAGTAGCCGGCAAAGACAATATACCTTATGATAATAACAATTAACACAACCTATTGACATTGGAGCGAAATTGACATAAGATTACGGTATGAATCAGCCGAGCGCCGCGCTCATCCCCCAACATGACTGGTACGCAATCATTGACCTGGTCACCCAGAGCGTGGACAGCCCACATTCCAAGCGCGCATACAGCCGGGCGCTGATCGACTTCCTGGATTGGTACGATGAGCAAGGTCGCCCCGGCTTCACCCGCGCCACCGTCCACGCTTACCGGGAAAGCATGCTGCGCTCCGGCAAGAGTCGCAGCAGCATCAACCAGGCCCTCTCCGCCATCCGCAAGCTGGCCGCCGAGGCGGCGGATAACGGCCTGACGCCACCCACCACGGCTTACGGCGTGGAACGGGTCAAAGGGGTGAAGCAGGAAGGGGTGCGCGCCGGCAACTGGCTGACCATCGAAGAAGCCCGCAAGCTGATTGACACGCCCATCCATCGCCGGCAGCGGCAGGAGATACCGGCCCTGAAAGCCATTCGCGACCAGGCCATCCTGGCGGTGATGGTGGGGGCCGGCCTGCGGCGCTCCGAAGTGGCCAATCTGACCTGGGAGCAAGTGCAGCAGCGGGACGGTCGCTGGGCGATCATTGACCTGCAGGGCAAGCGCGGCCGGCTGCGTTCAATCGGCATCCCCCCCTGGGTAAAGGCGGCGTTGGACAGATGGGCGCGCGCATCCGGCGTGAACGAAGGCCGGCTGTTCCGCGCGCTCAACAAGGACGGGCAGCTCGCCGGCCGGGTGCGCACCAAGGGCGGTTACCAGACCGACGGCAACCTCACCCCGCAGGCCATCTACAACATCGTCGAGGAACACGTGCGGGCGGCGGGCTACACTAATAGGAAGGGCGAGCCGGCCATTGCCGCGCATGACCTCCGCCGCACCGCGGCCGCTTTGGCGCTGAAAGGGGGCGCGGATTTGCGCCAAATCCAGCAGATGTTGGGCCATGCCAGCATCACCACCACTGAGCGCTACCTGGAGCCGATGCGCAGCCTGCAGGTCAGCGCCGGCGATTTCATTCAGATTGAGCTGGCAGTAGTCACTCCTGAACTCTTGCCGCAGTGAACAGCAGACTCGCGCCATCCGGCGACCAGGAGGGAATGACCGCGTCCAGCGCACCGCGCTCGTGCAGCTCAAACGCCCTGCCCTCCACCACGTCCAGCACCATCAGCGTCGCATAGCCGTCCTGCCAGGAATTGAACGCGATGCGCCGGCCGTCCGGCGACCAGCGCGGATTGTCATCCCAGCCGTCCGCGTTGCCCAGACCCCGGGTCAGATTGCGCTGTCCGCTGCCGTCTACGTTCATGATCCAGATGTCGTCGTCGCCGTCGCGGTCCGAGGTGAAGGCGATTTGCGAGCCGTCCGGCGACCAGGAGGGAGCGTTGCCGTGGGCCGCGGTCGGGAGCGGCTGCTGGTCGCTGCCATCGGCGTTCATCGTGTAGAGCTGCCACGCCCCACCCCGCTCGCTACCGAAGACGATGCGCGATCCGTCCGGCGAGTAGCTCGCCCCATATTCCCAGGCGTCGTTGTCGGTCAGCCGGACCTCATTGCCCCCGTCCACGTCTATGCGATAAAGCTCACCCGTAGCCGCGTCGCCTCCCTCCTGCGAGATGTACACCAGCCGGCGGCCGTCCGGCGACCAGGCCGGCAGATAATTGCTGCGTTCGTTGTCGGTTAAGAAGGTCAGGCCGCTGCCGTCGGC
>CAZIKT010000034.1:0-24741 GCA_964539885.1 uncultured Ardenticatenaceae bacterium
TAACCGATGCCCGGCATGCGGGTGGCCTGATCTGCGTTCCGCAACGGGCAATCTGAATGGCGGGCATCGGCGTCAGCCTCGGCTTTTCCCCGGGGCGAGTGACGGAGGAATCATGCGTAAGATAGAGACAGAAGTCCTGGTCATCGGCGGGGGGGCCACCGGCACGGGAGTCATTCGCGATCTGGCGATGCGCGGCTTTCGTTGCATCCTGGTCGAAAAGCGAGACCTGTCCCACGGCACGACCGGTCGTTATCATGGCCTGCTGCACAGCGGCGGGCGCTATGCCGTGAAAGATCCCAAGGCCGCCACCGAATGTATCGAAGAGAACATCATCCTGCGGAAAATCATGCCGCACTGCATAGAAGATACCGGCGGCTTCTTCGTTTCCACCCCCTGGGATGATCCCGAGTTCGGCGATCGTTTCCTGCAGGGCTGCCAGGACACGCACGTGCCTTGCGAAGAGATTACCATAACCCAGATGCTGCGCGAAGAGCCGCTGCTCAACCCGCAGATCAGCCGCTGCTTCCGCGTGCCCGATGGCGCCGCCGACTCGTTTTTGGCCACTCAATGTGTGGCCGCCTCCGCCCGCGAACATGGGGCGCAGATCCTGAACTACTACGAGGTCAAGCGCTTGCTGCGCGTCAAGAACCGCATCACCGGCATCGTTTGCCACGACCTGGTGAAAGATGAGGACGTGCAGATCAGCGCCGATATCGTGATCAACGCCGCCGGCGCCTGGGTGGGAAAGATCGCCGGCATGGCCTCCATCGAAGTGACTATCATGCCCGGCAAAGGGGTGATGGTCGCGGCCAATCACCGCATTGTGAATACTGTCGTCAATCGCTGCAAGATGCCGGCGGACGGCGACATCATCGTGCCCGTGCATACCGTTTCGATCATCGGCACGACCGACGTGCGTGTGCCCGATCCGGAGCATTTCGCCATCGAACCCTGGGAAGTACAACTTATGCTGGAGGAAGGCGACAAGCTGGTACCCGGCTTCAAGGACATGCGCATGCTCCGCGCCTGGGGCGGCGTGCGCCCGCTTTACCAGGAGACCAAGGTGGTTGATACGCGCGACGTTACCCGCGCCTACACTCTGCTCGACCACGAGACGCGCGACGGTGTGGCCGGCTTCATTACCATGACCGGCGGCAAATGGACCACCTTCCGCCAGATGGCCGAAGTGACCGTCAACCGCGTATGCGAGAAGCTCAACACCGAGCGCCCCTGCCGCACACACCTGGAAAGCGTGCCTGCCCTCTTCGGCTCCGACAATCATACCGCCAACGGCTATCACTATCTGGGGGCGCGGTTGCATAGCGTGGAGTCCGAGAAGGCCTACGGTAACCTCATTTGCGAATGTGAGCTCGTCACCCTGGACGATGTCAAGCACTCCATCACCGAAGGTGAGGCCAAGACCATAGACGACATCCGGCGCGACATCCGCGTCGGCATGGGCCCCTGCCAGGGCGGCTTCTGCACCTATCGCGTCGCCGGCGTCTGGCACGACATGCGCCGGGCGGATGTCAAAGAGGTCAACGTGGCCCTACGCGACTTTCTGCAGGAGCGCTGGAAAGGGCTGATGCCCGTCCTGTGGGGACGGCAACTCAAACAGGAGCGACTGGATGAGTTGATCTACCTGTACAATTTGAACGCGGATCATTTACCGGGCGAAAGAGGCTCCCGTCTGGGTCCGGCGATGTACGAGCCGGGCACGGTCGAGAAGATTCCTGAGACCGCCAAGCGGTAATCTTCCCGGCTTCCAGGTCCGCCAATGAAGGAGTAAGCGGTGAAGGTTCAAGGTGATTTGCTAGTCATCGGCGCCGGCCTTGCCGGCCTGGTTGCCGGCTGGCGGGCAGCAGCGCGCGGCGAAAAGGTGCGCGTTATCGCCAAGGGCTGGGGGGCAACGCACTGGCTTCCCGGCTGTATTGACGTGCTGGGTTACTACCCGCTGGACAGCCAGACGCCGGTCAAATCGCCGGCCCAGGCCGTTCCCCAGCTCATTCGCGCCCAGCCACAGCATCCCTATGCCCTGCTGGGCATGGAGCGCCTGCAGGAAGCGCTGACCGCTTTGCAGGAATTGTGCGCCGCCGCCAATTACCCGTTGGTCGGCACTCTACAGAAGAATTGGTTGCTGCCCACCGCCGTCGGCACGCAGCGCCCGACCTGCCTGGCCCCGGCGACGATGACTGCCGGCGATCTGTCGGACAAGTCGCCCATACTGGTCGTGGGCTTTGAGCAATTGCGCGACTTTTATCCGCGCGTCATCGCCGATAACCTGCAATTGCAGGGCATACCCGCCCGTTCAGTCGTCCTGGACCTGGCCTCGCTGGGCAGCCGGCGGTTCACCAATCCTACCATTCTGGCCCCCATGCTGGAGGATACTGTCTTTCGTTCGGAGCTGGTGGCGAAATTGGGACCCCACCTGGAAGGCGCGGCCCGCGTCGCTTTCCCGGCCGTGCTCGGCATGCGCCAGGCCGCGACCGTTGTCGAAGCGTTGCAGAACAGGCTGCGCCGGCCCGTCTTCGAGATCCCCGGCCTGACCCCTTCCGTGCCCGGCATTCGCCTGCACCACATACTGGTGAGCGCCATCCGCGCCGGCGGCGGGAGCGTGCTCGACGGCATGGAAGCGCTGACCAGTGAGACGGAAGCCGGGCGCGTCAAATCGGTCCAGACCGAGTCATCCACCCGCCCGCGCTCCCACCGCTTCCAGCGTTACCTGCTGGCCACCGGCGGCATTCTCGGCGGCGGTATCGACACGGATCGACTGGGCGAGGTGCGCGAGGTCGTCTTTGATTTGCCGGTGACGAAACCGGATGGCCGGCTGCAATGGTTCCGGCAAGAATTCCTGGCCAAAGAGGGGCATCCCATCTACCAGGCCGGCGTGAATGTAGATCAGCGGTTCCAGCCTCTCAACGGAGATCGCCGGCCCATCTATGACAATCTATACGCAGCCGGAACAACCCTGGCCCATTGCGAGGTCATTCGCGAGCGCTCCTTTGAGGGCGTCGCCGTGGCCACAGGCTATGCAGCCGCCGGATACGAACACGATTAGTGCGCGATTTTCCCGGAAACTTGACCATGTTGTTTGCCGGATAGTGGCTGCTAAGTTTCCGGGAAGAGTCACAGCTTGAGGAATACGATGATGCCCGATCGCAACATTTGGGAAGCGGAAACCGACATAGACTTTGCACCGCACGCGCCGGTCGAGCTGACGCTGGACAACTGCATCAAGTGCAACATCTGCGTGACTGCCTGCCCGGTAGCCGCCGTCACCGATCTCTTTCCCGGCCCCAAGTATGAAGCCCCGCAGGCCGGTCGCTTTCGCAAGCCGCAACAGCATACGCCGGATCACTCCGTTGACTATTGCAGCGGCTGCCGCGTCTGTAACATGGTCTGCCCGACCGGCGTGCGTATCGCCGAGATCAATGCCCGTGCCCGGGCGCGCATCGTCGAGCAGAACGGCGTACCACCTTTCCAGCGGCTGCGCAATAATCTGTTGGCCCGTTCGGAGCTGATGGGAAAGGCCAGCCGGCCGGTCGCGCCGCTGGCCAACGGCGTCCTGGGTCAGCGGGCGGTCCGCTGGGTGATGAGCAAAAGCATCGGCATCGCCCCCAAAGCGCCCCTGCCTTCCTTCAGCCGAGCGACCTTCACCGGCTGGTTCCGCGAACACCCCCGTCCGGAAGGGTTAACCCGCAAGGTGGTCTTCTTTCACGGCTGCGCCGCCGAGTATTACGAACCGCGGGTGGCCAGGGCCGCTGTGCGGGTATTAGAGGCCAACGGCTTCGAGGTGCTGGTGCCGGAGCAGAATTGCTGCGGCCTACCGCTTCTATCCAACGGCGAGTTCGGCGCCGCCGCTGCCTATCACAACAGCAACGTGGAGAAAATGGTGGGCTACGTCAAGGATGGCTATGTGATCGTCGGCGCTTCCACCAGTTGCATCCTGACTCTGAAGGAAGAAGCGCCGGAGATGCTGGACAACTACACACCCGACGCCCGCCTTCTAAGCCATAACACTTTCGACATCAACGAATTCCTGCTGCACCTGTATGAAAGCGGCGAAATGGCCGTTGACAGCTTGCGGCCAATTCCGCTCCGGCTGGCCTATCATATGCCCTGCCAGTACCGCGCGCATCGCATCGGCCGGCCGGCCGCCGAAATACTGGAACTGATTCCGGAGCTCGAGATCATCGAAAGTGAGGCGGCCTGCTGCGGCATCGCCGGCACTTACGGCTTCAAGAACGAGAAGTACGACATCGCCATGGCGGTCGGCAAACCGCTCTTTGACTTCGTGTTGGAGATCAGCGGGCCGGTCTCTGTCTGCGACAGCGAGACCTGTCGCTGGCAGATCGCGCGCGCCACCGGTATCCCGTCCATCCATCCGATAGAACTCCTGGCTGCCTCGTATGGCTACCCGGCTGAGCCGCCCCTTGCCGGCGTACTGGCCGGGGTGGGCATCGAGTAACCGGCCCGACAACCCGAATCCAGCACACTACCCATAGCGAACCTCCGATGGTCGGCATCGTCATTGTCTCCCATAGCGCTCAACTTGCCGCCGGCGTCCACGAGTTGGTCGCCCAAATGGTGCAGGACCGCGTCCCGATCGCTGTCGCCGGCGGTTTGGACGATCCGGAGAATCCCATCGGCACCGATCCTATGCGGGTGTTGGAAGCCATCGAAACGGCCTACAGCGACGATGGAGTCGTCGTCCTGATGGACCTGGGCAGCGCTTTGTTGAGCGCTGAGATGGCGCTGGAGTTTCTCCCGCCGGAACAGCAGGCCAACGTCCACCTCTGTCCCGCTCCCCTGGTCGAGGGGGCGATGGCCGCCGCTGTGCAGGCCTCGTTAGGCAGCCCGGTCGCTGAGGTGATGCGCGAAGCGCGCAGCGCGCTGAGTGTAAAAGAGGCGCAACTCGGCATTGAGGCCGGCCCGCCGCCTGCTGACACCATCACCGTTGCGCCGGCTGAGCAGACCCGGACAATTACGCTTACGATTACGAACCGGCAGGGATTACACGCTCGCCCGGCCGCCCAATTCGTGCGCACGGCCGGTGGCTTTGACGCGGACGTTACGGTGCGCAAGGGTGAGCGACAGGCCAACGCCCGTAGCATCAACCAGATTGCCACGCTGGGCGTCCGCCAGGGTGACGCAGTCACCATCAGCGCCGGCGGGCCGGAAGCGGACGCTGCCCTGGCTGCGCTTAAGGCGCTGGTTGAAGCGAATTTTGGCGAAAAGGATGACGCGGCAACGGATATACCGCAGCCCGCAGCGCCGACGCCTGTCGTCAGCGCCGGCGACGCGGATCACTGGCAGGGAATATCTGTGTCGCCGGGGATCGCCCTGGGCCGGGTGGCCCACTTCCGGTCGCAACTGCCGGCGGTCACCTATGACACGGTGGCCGACCCACAGGCCGAGCGCAACCGGCTCCGCGGCGCTGTCCGTACGGCCATCGGCGAATTGGAGAGGGTGCTGGCAACTGCCTCAGCGCGATTGGGGGAGGAGCAGGCGACCATATTGGAGGCGCACATTGTCATTCTGCAAGACCCGGTGTTGGTCGAGGCCGTAGAACAGCACATCGACGAGGAGCGCTTGAATGCCGCCGCGGCCTGGCAACTGGAGACGGATCGGCTGGCGGACTCCTACCGGGCGCTGGACGACCCGTATATGCGGGCCCGCGCGGCGGATATTCAGGATGTCTCCCGGCGCGTCCTGCGGCAATTGCTGGCGGGAGAGGCTCCAACGCTAAGCTTTGATGAGCCGGTTGTCTTAATAGCCAGTGATTTGCTGCCCTCAGATACCGCCTCGCTGGACGTGAGCAAGGTGCTGGGCATCTGCACCGCGGCCGGCGGCGCTACCTCGCACAGCGCCATTCTGGCCCGGGCGCTGGGCATACCGGCTGTGGCCGGCCTCGGCGTGGCGCTGCTGGACCTGGCGGAAGGCCGGCTGGTCGCCCTGGACGGCGCTCAGGGAATGCTCTGGCCACATCCGACAGAGGAAGAGATCGCGCTGTTGGAGAAGCGTCGCCGGGAATGGCGCGCCGAACAGGAACGCCTGCGCCAGGCCGGCGCGCGTCCGGCCCAGACACTGGACGGTCATCATGTGGCGGTCTGGGCCAACATCGGCCGGCCCGCCGAGGTCGGACCGGCCCTGGAGTATGGCGCGGAAGGCGTGGGCCTGTTCCGCACCGAGTTCCTTTTTCTCGACCGCTCGACCGCGCCGGATGAGGATGAGCAGTTCGCCGCCTATCGCGAGGCGGCGCGGTCGCTGGGCAATCGCCCGCTGATCATCCGCACTCTGGACATCGGCGGCGACAAGCCAATCCGTTACCTGGAGCAACCACACGAAGAGAACCCATTTTTGGGTCTGCGCGGCATCCGTTACTGCCTGCACTATCCGGCGTTGTTCAAGACCCAACTGCGCGCCATTCTGCGAGCCGGCGCCGATCATGATATCCGGCTCATGTTCCCCATGATCGGCACGCCGGCGGAATTGCAGGCCGCCCGGGCCATCCTGCAAGACGTTCAGCGCGATTTACAGGCCGCCGGCGAACCCACCAACGCTGATGTGCCGGTTGGCATCATGATCGAAGTGCCTTCCGCCGTAGCAGTCGCTGACCGGCTGGCTCGCGAATCGGCCTTCTTCAGCATCGGCACCAACGACCTGACCCAGTATGTGATGGCGGCGGACCGGGGCAACGCCGGGGTGGCGCAACTGGCTGACGCCCTGCAACCGGCAGTCCTGCGCATGATCGCGCAGACGGCAGCCGCCGCGCACACAGCGCGCATCCCGGTGGGCATGTGCGGGGAGTTGGCCGGCAATCCCCTGGCTGCCCCGTTGCTGGTCGGCCTCGGCCTTGACGAGCTGAGCATGAGCGCGCCGGCTATCCCCCGGGTCAAGGCCGCCCTTGGCGCTCTAACCAGGGCGCAGGCGGAAGCCATCGCGCAGCGAGCGCTGCAACTGGACACGGCTGCGGCCGTCGCTGCCTATCTCAAGAGCGTCCAAGCCGCCTCCCATCCGGCAACTACCGATCCATAGCCGTAGTTACCATCCGGCGCGCGACGCGCAGTGCCCGTGCCAGTCGCAGGTACAGGCGAAAGAGCGGCGACTCCATCCGGCGCAACCAGCCAGGGAAGAGGTAGAAAGCGTCGATTCGCTCTAGAAGAAAGGGATCGCTGCCGGCGCTGACCACCCCCAACCTTGTTGACACTGCCCCGGCAAAACGCTCCCGCACGCACTCCACTACGCCGCGATTCCACAGCCCGTATGGATAGGCGAACATCCGGCATGGCTGCCCCAAATGCTCAACGATGAGCGTCTGCGACTGTACGATCTCTTCCTTAGCCTCAGTCGGATGCAGTTGGGTAAGCGGTGGATGCGTACGTGTGTGCGCGCCAATCTCCCAGCCGGCTGCCTGAAGTATGGCTGCCCGCTCCCAGGAGAGGAGTTGGCGCGGCGACACCCAACCCGGCTGGCTGGGCCAGCGGTTATCTCGCCCACAGTAATCGGTCACCAGGAAGACGGTCGCCGTGAAGCCGGCGTCGCGCAGGATCGGGAAAGCCGCGTCCATGACCGAGGCATAGCCGTCGTCAAAGCAGATGACCACCGGCTTCTCCGGCAGCGAGGCCCGGCCCCGCATGCAGTCCACCAGCGCAGCCGGCGACACGGTGGCAAAGCCGGAGTCAGCCAGGGAAGCCACTTGCGCCGCGAACTTCGCCGGCGAGATAAATAGCGGCCCCGGCCCATCCTCGATCGCGTGATAGGTCAGGATAGGGACGCGCATCAGCCGGACCTCCCCGGTCCCTGCGCCGCCTCACGTTCCGCCTCGATCCGGGCAATCAGCCCGAAGTATTGTTCCAGGTGACGAGATTCGGTGTAATGCTGCTGATAGAGGCGAAATCCTGCTTCGCCTAGCTCGTTTCTCAGCCCTTGCTGAGTACGTAGCCGTTCCATGGCCTCCAGCAGTCCGGCGGCAGAACGATAGCTGACGCCGCCGGTCGAGGCGACTTCCGGCAGCGCGCCCAGATCATGCACAATGGCCGGCGTCCGCGACACAAACGCCTCCAACACCGGCCAGCCAAACGTCTCATAGCAGAGCGAGGGAACGATCACGGCGACGGCCTGTTGATACAACCGGCGCAGGCGATCCTGCTCCTGGTGACCCAGGAAGCGCACGTGCGGTAGCCCGGCAGCCTGGGCGCGCAAGCTGGCTTCGTGGCTACCCTTGCCGGCGATAAGCAGGTCTGCCTTATCATAGCCCGCGAACGCGGTGATGACTTCCTGCAACCCCTTCATCTTCTCCAGCCGGCCTACAAACAGAAAGTAGGGCCGGTCATGGAGATCAGCCCCCGCTGCCGGACCCGCCGCCGGCTCAGCTTCCGGCATGAAGTAAGGGATGACCTGCATCTCAACGGGAAACCCATTGCGGTAGTGGCTGTCCCGCGCGAAGCGGCTCGGCGCAATGAAGGCGTCAACCTGCGCCAGCAGCCGGCGCAGCCCGTCCTGATATCGCCAAAGCTGGGGCGGTCGGCAACCATGCAGCGTGCAGGCCAGGCAGGTGCGCCGGGCGCATGGCTCGCGATTGAAGCGCCACAATACATGCATCGGACAGACAAACCAGTGATCGTGCGTCGTGCACAGCTTTACGCCCGACCCATAGCGCAACACCCCCGCCCCGCCCAGCAAGGAGATATTGTGGAAGTGAATCACGTCAAATCTGCCGTCATTCAGGAGCGTGGCAAGATGCGCCCGTTTGCCCACCGGCCGGCCGAGCTGATGGCTGAGCAGCAGGTCCGCCGCGCCGCCTCTTCCCTTGTGGAGCGGATGAACGGCGACGTTCGGATGCAGCGGGTAATCGCCCGCTGCCGGCTCTCTGGCAAACAGATAGTAAGCATCCACGTCATGCACCACATGCACGCTGTGACCGCGCCGGGCCAGCGCGTTTGCCAGCCGATAGACAAAGATGCCGTCCCCACCGAAGTTATACGGGGGGAAGAAGGTGGTCGCCAGGCAGAAGCGCCGCGGCCGACTGAGCGGCGCTTCGTCGCTTACTTGGCCCAAGCGTCTTCATCCCTCAGCCGGTCGAGTAACATCAGGAAGCAATCAGCGGCCTGTTCCCAACTGAGCGCGGCCGCGCGGCGGCGCGCCGCTGCGCCCATCTGTCTCCGGCGTTCTTCATCGCGCAGCAGGGCCGCAATCGCATCTCGCCATGCTTCCGGCTGCTGCGGGTCGAGAAATACTCCGCCCCCCTCCAGCAGCTCCGGCAACGGGCTGTTTCGCGTCGCTGCCACCGGGATCCCACAGGCCGCTGCTTCCACCGCCGCCAGGCCGTATCCCTCCATCAACGAGGGCAGGGCCAGCAGTTGGGCATAGGCGAGCAGGCAGCGTACTTCCTCATCCGGCAGGTAACCGGTCAGCACGACGCAGTTCTCCAACCCCAATTGAAGCGCCCGCCGGCGCACATCCGCCACGCCGGGCGTGAATGTGTCCTCCTCAGCCGGGCCGACCAGCGCCAGGCGCAGATCGGCGAAAGCGGGGTCGCGGCGCAACTCTGCCAGCACATACAGCAGCATGCCGATGTTCTTATGCGGGTTCAGCCCACCCAGGCAGATCAGGTACCGCGCCGGCGGTGCAAGTCCGTAGCGCCGCAATGTCTCCCGCGTGAGTGAAGGATCGGGCAAAGTTTTGAACAGCGGATCCGGCGCTTCGCCTACCACCCACAGCCGGTCAGCCGGCCAGTTGAACCGCTGAGCGATCCCCGCGGCCGCGTAATCTGATACAGTCACAATCGTGTGCGCTTGCCTCCGGCCCAGCCGGCCTTTCCACTGCCACAGCCGGCGATGCAAGACTGTCGGGAAGACGAGGTCGCTGAACGTCTCGGCAATGATATCATGCACCCCCAGGAGCACCTTGGCCGCCGTGCGCGCCGGAACGTAGGTGAAGACGGTGGGGAAATAGAGCACATCCAGGGGAGTCCGGCCGATGGCCTGCGACATGGCCCACAGATCGCGTACACCCCGATGGCGCCCGGCCGCCGCCGCTGTTGCCGGGGCGGTGTGGCTTCTGACCACAGCCCGCCGGCCGCTGCCCGGTAGCTCATATCGTTCATCGGTCTCCTGGTCCACAAACAGGGTGAATGTGTACCCTTCGCGGGGCCGGCTCAACAACGCAGTCAGCAGGCCGCGCGTGAAGCGCCCATAGCCACGGGGATTGGGCCAGGAAGTCGCGTCGATGCCTACCACAAGTGGGCGCTTCATCCATTCCAGTGTACCCCTGACGATCACGCCGGCAAATCTCCCTATACAGCATCCTGAGGGCGCGCACAACAATGTTGAATCAAATGCCCGCCGGTGGCACAATCGGCTCATGCAAGGCGGCGTAATCGAGAGCCTCAGCGGCTCGGTCGAACGAGTGACTTATTACAATGAGGAGAACGGCTACTCCGTCATCCGGCTGCAGCCGGACAGCCGCGGCATGCTTCCCTTCCCGTACGCTTCCGGCAGAGACAGCCTGATCACGCTGGTGGGCAATATGCCGGAGGTCAATCCCGGCGAACATCTCCGCCTGAGCGGGCGCTGGCTCAATCACCCCCGGCACGGTCGCCAGTTCCAGGTGGAGAGTTGCGAGCAAACGCTGCCGGCTACCACAGCCGGCATTAAGCGTTACCTCGGTTCCGGCATGGTTCGAGGAGTGGGCAAGGTGATGGCTGAGCGTATCGTTGATCGCTTCGGCGAGCAGACGCTGGACGTGATCGAGTTTGAGCCCCAGCAACTGCGCTCGGTGCTGGGGATCGGCCCGAAGCGCGTGGACGGCATTGTCCGGGCCTGGGCGGAGCAGAAGGCGATCAAAGACGTGATGATCTTCCTGCAGGGCCACGGAGTCTCGACCAGCCTGGCCACCAAGATCTACAAGAAATACGGCGACGACTCGTTGAACGTCGTGCGCAATACGCCTTACCGGCTGGTGCAGGATATCCACGGCGTCGGCTTCAAGACGGCGGACAAGATCGCGCAGGCGTTGGGGCTGGCGCACGACGACCCGGCGCGCATCGAAGCCGGCATCGCCTACACCCTCAATCGCATGGCTGAGGAAGGGCATGTATACATGCCGCAAGACGAGTTGGAGCCGGAAGCCGCCGAGATCCTCGCCGTCGCGCCGGAGAAAATCGTCAACGTCATTGAATCGCTGGAAACGGAAGCGCTGATCACGCGCGACACCATTCGCTATGAGATCCCGCAGCCGGACGGGGCCGCCGGCGCGCCAATGGAAGTACATGAGGAGCGAGCCGTCTACCTGACCCCGCTCTATTACTCGGAGATCGGCGTCACCAATCGCTTGCGGCGCATGGTCGCCCATCCGACCAGCCGGCTGCAGAGCATACGCCGCTCCGATGTCCTCGATGCATTGCTCGCTCAACAGGCGCTGCAGCCCGGCTTCTCGCTGACGCAACAGCAGGTCGAGGCCGTCCGCGCGGCCATTCAGAACAAGGTGACCATTCTGACCGGCGGTCCCGGCACCGGCAAGACCACCACCATGCGCGTCTTGCTCGACGTGTTGGAGCAGCGCCGGCATAGCTTCGTCCTGGCCTCGCCGACCGGCCGGGCCGCCAAGCGGCTGAGCGAGGCAACCGGCCGCGAGGCCAAGACGATCCATCGCCTGCTGGAATTCAGGCCGGGCGAAGGCTTCGGCCGGCATGAGAATGACCCGCTGGACGCGGACATCGTCATCATTGACGAAGCATCCATGCTGGACCTTGTCCTGACCAACAATCTCCTCAAGGCCGTCGCCGCCGACACCCATTTGTTGCTCGTTGGGGATGTAGACCAGTTGCCCTCGGTGGGAGCGGGGGACGTGTTACGCGACTTGATCGCCTCCGGCGTCGCCCACGTGGTGCGCTTGCAGACCATCTTCCGGCAGGCCGCCGAAAGCCTGATCGTGCAGAATGCCCATCGCATCAACCAGGGGCACTTCCCGCTCACCAGCAAGGAAGCGACCGACTTCTTCATCTTTGTGAAGGAAGAGCCGGAGGAGCTGGTCGATCTGCTGGTCGATCTGGTTGCTGTCCGCATCCCGCAGAAGTTCGGCCTGGACCCGATGTCAGACATCCAGGTGTTAAGCCCGATGTATAACGGGCCGGTTGGGGTGACGAATCTAAACGCGCGGTTGCAGGAGGCGTTGAATCCCGCCGGCGGTCGAAAAATGGAACGTCGCCTGGGCGGTCGGGTCTTCCGCACCGGCGACAAGGTGATGCAGACGGTCAACAACTACGACAAGAATGTGTACAATGGGGATATCGGCATCATCAGCGCCATGGACTCGATACAGCAGACACTCCAAGTCAATATCGATGGGATGCCGGTGGTTTACGATTTCCTGGAATTGGACGAACTGGCCCATGCGTTTGCGGTCAGCGTCCATAAGAGCCAGGGTAGCGAGTATCATGCAGTGGTCATTCCGGTTGTGACCCAACATTATCTGATGCTGCAACGCAATCTGCTATACACGGCGATCACCCGCGCGCGGAAACTGGTTATTCTTGCCGGCAGCCGGCGCGCGATCCAGATCGCGATCAGGAACAACAGGGTATCCGAACGCCACACCGCGCTGGACTATCGGCTCAAACGAGAGGCATAACGTTCAGGGAGTCTATGGAGATCACTTTTGCGGTAGCCAAGGTCAGCAAGTACGCCTCCCGAGAGAGCGGCGACACCCTGGAGATGGTTGAGCGGCCGCACGGCGGCATCTCTATGGTGCTGGTTGATGGGCAACGCTCCGGCAAGTCGGCGAAGTCGATCAGCAACGTGGTCGCGCGTAAGGCGATCCAATTGCTGGCGGAAGGCGTTCGCGACGGCGCCGCCGCCCGGGCCGCTCACGACTATCTTTACACCTATCGCGGCGGCAAGGTCACCGCCACGTTGAACATCATCTCCGCGGACGCCGTCACCAAGACCCTGGTCATCTCCCGCAACAACGAGGCTCCCGTCATTGTGCACACCCCGCAACGGGGCCTGTTCCTGCTCGATGCGCCTTCAGAGTCGATCGGCACCCGCCGCAACGTGAAGCCGGACATTTCCGAGATACCGATGGAACTCGGCCCGCTGATTGTTGCCTTTACAGACGGCCTGCGCCATGCCGGAAGCTGGCACGGTCAGGACAATTTCGATCCGGTCGCCGCCGTACGTGAGCTGCTGGCGCTGGGCACCTCCGACCCGCAGACGATCGCCGATTGCTTGCTCCGCCAGGCAATGGAAATGGATGACGGTCGCCCGCGAGACGACATCAGCGTCCTTGTGGTCAGCGTCCACGAGAACCAGCAGATCGATGACGTGCGCCGGCTTGCCGGGCGTATGGTGATCAGCTAACCGGCAGGCCGGATGACAGAATCAGCGCCTTCCCAGGCCATACGGGTGGGGATCGTGGGGCCATGCGTCTCCGGCAAGAGTACGCTGGCGCAGGCGCTGAATGCATCCGGCTATGACGCCCACGCGATCTCCCAGGAGCACTCTTACGTGCCCTATATGTGGCAACGGATCACCGGGCCGGACGTGCTCATCTACCTGGATGTGGACTACGCAGCCGCCAAAGCCCGCCGTCCGCGCATTGATTGGGGGCCGGAGCGCCTCGTGCAACAAGCCGAGCGTCTCGCCCACGCTCGCGAACACTGTGACTTCTATCTGGATACCAGCCTGCTGAACGAGAGCGAAGTCATGGCGGGGGTCATGTCCTTCCTCTCAACGCGCAGCTGGGCAGCCGGGCCGGCACAAGAAAAAGGCCCCTCTTTGTGAGGGGCCTTCGAAAGCTAATTTGTCGCGCCTGATAGGGACTAGAAGTCCATGCCGCCGCCGGGCATGCCGCCGCCGGGCATCGGGGTTTCCTTCTCCGGCAGATCGGTGATCAGCACGTCGGTGGTCAGGATCATGGAGGCGATGCTGGCCGCATTCTCCAGAGCGCCGCGGGTCACCTTGGCCGGATCAATGATCCCGGCCTTCAGCATGTTCACATACTCGCCGGTCAGGACATCATAGCCGATATTCTTATCGCCGGTCTCGTCCTGCTTCATGCGCACGTTCTGAATGATGACGTCGCCGTTCTTGCCGGCGTTTTCGGCGATCTTGCGCATCGGCGCTTCCAGCGCGCGGCGCAGGATGTTCACGCCGGTACGCGGGTCGCCTTCGCCGACTTCCACGTTGTCCAGCGCGGAGATGGCGTTGATCAGGGCCACGCCGCCGCCGGGGACAATCCCTTCCTCAACGGCCGCGCGGGTCGCGCTTAGGGCGTCTTCCACGCGGTGCTTTTTCTCTTTCAGCTCGACCTCGGTCGCCGCACCGACGCGGATGATCGCCACGCCGCCGGCCAATTTGGCCAGACGTTCCTGCAGCTTCTCCTTATCATAGTCGGAAGTGCTGCGGTCGATCTCGACCTTGATCTGCTCCACGCGCCCGCGAATCTGGGCATCGTCGCCGGCCCCGTCTACGATGGTGGTGTCATCTTTCGAAGCCACAACCTTCGCCGCCCGGCCCAGGTCGCTGATCTGGACGCTCTCCAGCTTGCGACCCATTTCCTCGGTAATAACTTCCCCGCCGGTCAGCGTGGCGATATCCTGCAACATGGCCTTGCGGCGATCGCCGAAACCCGGCGCTTTTACCGCCAGCGCGCTCACCGTGCCGCGTAGCTTGTTGAGCACCAACGTGGCCAACGCCTCGCCGTCCACGTCCTCGGCGATTACCACCAGGTTGCGCCGGCCGATCTGGATCAACTTCTCCAGGATGGGCACGATGTCCTGCGCGGAGCTGATCTTCTTGTCGTGAATCAGGATATACGGATCCTCGATCACCGCTTCCATCGCCTCGGGGTCGGTCACAAAATAGGCGCTGATGTAGCCGCGGTCAAACTGCATACCCTCGACATACTCGGTCTCAAATTCCAGACCCTGGGATTCCTCTACGGTCACCACGCCGTCCTTGCCGACCTTGTCCATCACGGAAGCGATCAGCTTACCGATGTTGGGGTCCTGGGCAGAGATAGCGGCCACTGAGGCGATCTCGTCAACGCTATCGATGGAGACCGACATGCTGCTGATGCGCTCGGAAAGCGCCTGCACGCCGGCTTCGATGCCCAGCTTCAGCAACATCGGGTTCGCGCCGGCGGCCACGTTCTTGTAGCCCTCGTGCACGATGGTCTGGGCCAGCACGGTGGCGGTAGTGGTGCCGTCGCCGGCGATGTCATTGGTTTTGGTGGCGGCTTCCTTCAGCAACTGGGCGCCCATATTCTCATAGGGATCTTCCAGTTCGATTTCTTTGGCGACAGTCACGCCGTCGTGGGTAATGGTGGGGGCGCCGAATTTCTTGTCCAGCGCCACATTGCGCCCCTTGGGGCCCAGGGTCGTCGAAACAGCATGCGCCAGCACGTCAATCCCGTGCTTCAACTTGCGATGCGCATCATCGGAAAAGCTCAGTTGTTTAGCCATAACGTATGATTCTCCTGTCCAAACAGTATTGTGGTCTACGACTCGACGATAGCGAGTACGTCGGATTCCTTCAGAATGAGCAGCTTCTTGCCTTCCAGCTTGATCTCGGTGCCGGCATATTTGGCGTAAAGCACCGTATCGCCCACCTCAACATCCATCTCGATACGGTCGCCGTCATCATCACGCCGGCCCGGTCCAACTGCGATCACCAGGCCCTCTTGCGGCTTCTCTTTGGCCGTCTCCGGCAGGATAATGCCGGAGGCAGTGGTCTCTTCGCGCTCTTTTGGTTCGACAACCAGTCGATCGCCAAGCGGCTTGAGCTTCATGTCCATAGACTATTTCTCCTTTGTCACGTACTATTTGGGCTGATTAGCACTCAAGGGCATAGAGTGCTAGCTACGTGAAAATTGTAGCACAGAATCGGGGCGTGTCAAGCCAATTTTGGCAGTCTTTGTGTCAGAGTGCCAGCGCCCGCTTAAGGAGCGCCGGCGTCCAATTGCGCCTGCCGGCACAGCTCCATCCCCTCCAGCGCATTGGCCTCCTGAATAGATTCCGACTCCACCGCTGCCAGCACATCGTTGAACAGCGGGATCGCATCCTCGCATTGGCTCTGATAGTAATAAGCCAACCCCAGCATGGTGAAATAGGTAGCATTGGTTGGCGTGATCTCATCGTAGGCTTCTATCGCAATTGAGAGTTCCTCGATGGCGCTGTCATATTTGAACTGCTTGAAAAGGGCCGCTCCCAGGTGAGCATGGGCACGAGTCATGTCGGGATCCAGCATCACCGCCTGGTAAGCGTTCTCCTCCGCTTGCGGATACTGACCGAGGACAAAATAGAAGTAACCCAGACCGTCAAAGGCATCCGCCCTGGTTGGGTCTAGCTCGATCACATCCTGTAAAGTGAGGATCGCTTCTTGCCGGCGCTCGGTGAAGAAGTACAAATAAGCCAGGTCCACCCGCATATCGACCAAGTTCGGGTTGAAGTCCAGCGCTACCAGATACTCGTTGATCGCGTTGTCATATTGGCCGAGCTGCTCAAACACCGTCGCCATCGCCCGGCGAGTGATGGGGCTTTCCGGGGCCAATTCCACCGCCAGGGCAGCTTTCTCCTGCGCCTCTATGATACGGTCGAGTCCCAGGCGGGCGAGCGCCGTCGCCATATGCGCGAAAGCTTCGGCGTTGTTGGGATTCAGCTCCACCGCAGCGCCGGCGGCCTCGATCGCTTCGGCATACTGTAGCTCGGCGCTAGCCGGATCGCCGGTCTCCGCCAGCCGGTCAGCGTTGGAGATGTGCGCCAGCGCCACCACCGCCCACACCTGATCATTGTCAACGGCCAGCACTTTGGCCTTTTCCGCCCATTCCAGTGCCTTTTCCGGGTTGCCGGTGACAGTCAATAAGTTAATCAGGGGCAGATAGTAGGCGATCTTGTTGGGGTCCAGGACAATCGCCTGTTCATAAGCGGCGATAGCGTTCTCCAGCTCGCCGTCTCGCTCGTAAAGCGCGGCGCTGGTGGCGTGCTCCGCCGCCGATCGCGTCGGCTCCATGGTGGGCGTGGGGACGATCGCGTCCCGCACTTCCTCCGCGTTGCTGATCACGTAAACGCCCAACACCCCTACGGCGATCACAATCAGCACCAGGAGGCAGGAGGGGCCGCGTCGCGGATATGTGGGACTTCTGCGGTGAATAATCATTGGCGGTCGTCGAAAGTGTCTGTTATGGGCATCGCCGGAGAAATGGTGTACTCACGGCCGACGCAACGGACCTATCGTTGCCGGCGGCAACTGCTGGCGCCTCATCGGGCGCGGAAGCTAAATCCTAACACCGGCAGGGACACCCCGCAAACACGCTCATTATTCTGTAAGCAAGCGCGAACGTACGAGCGCGTGCGCATAGGCGAGCGCCGTTATCACCGGCCGCGCCGGAGTCGCCAGACGAGGCCCGCCGGGTAGCCGATCATCTTAGCCACGTCGCCGACCAACCGGATGATAGGAATGAGCGCAAGGACGCGCACCCGCGGCCATAGACGCCAACCCGTTGTCTGTGGCCAAAGACGTTGGGCCGGGCGCAAACAATACGCAAGACCCCCGCCAAATAGCCCCAACCAGCCCAAACTTCTGCCGCGCCAGATCATGCGCAGGATCAGCGGCAGAGCGACCAGATAAGTGCCGTAGCGGATCAGGTGGCGCCTAAGCCACAGATTCGCCTTCCCGTCGCCGCGGGCATACAGATAATACTGGCGGAAGAAAGAGCGCAGGCTGCCGCGAGGCCGGAAGTGCGCCACCGCTCGTGGGGCAAAAGCGAAGGCGCCGTACTGCTCGCGCAACGCCAGGTCAAATACCAGGTCCTCGCAATAATCGAGCCATTCCGGATAACCGCCCACCGCTTCCCAGGCGCTTTTCAGGAAAGCGACCGACCGGCTGGACGGCAGGAACTGCTCCGGCTCGATATCGCTTAGCTCCGGCAGCACAGTCGCCCCCATCGCTACCTCAAGATCGGTGTATGGGTCCGGCTCAAACCAGCCGCTGACCACCGCCGCCCGGCCCTGGCGGATCGGTTCGGTAATCGAAGCCAGCCAGACAGGGCTGAGCATAACGCCGGCGTCCGTTGAGGCGATCACCGGGCCGGCGGCGGCAGCTATCGCCTGATTGCGCCCGGCGCTGATATTGCTGCCGGGGGCCTCAACGATCTTGATCGGCAGCCATCGCTCGAACGCCCGCGCCGCCGTCAGCGTGCCGTCAGTCGAGCCGCCATCACAGATCACCACTTCATCCGCCGGCAATGTCTGGTGATACAGCGAATCTAGCAGCGTTTGAATCGCGGCTTCCTCGTTCTTCACAGTGACGATTACGGATACTTTCATGCGTCGTTGCCGGTGACCTGCCGTCATGGTGACGGAAAACCATTATGCTATAATCCCGCGCGTGGGCAACAAGAAGCTGCAAGGCATCATTCAAGTCGTAATCAGCCTGGGATTGCTGGCTCTGCTGGTGTACCAGGTCGGCCCGGCGGCCATCCTGAGTACGTTCGCGGAAATCAGTCTCACCTGGTATGCGCTGGCGCTGCTTCTCTTCATGGGCAATATCGTATTGCGCGCATACCGTTGGTATCTCCTGTTGCACGCACTAGATGAGCGACCCTCCTTCCTTTACCTGACGTACCTCTATTTCGTCGGCTTCTTCTTCAACAATTTCATCCCCACCGGCTTCGGCGGCGACGTCGTCAAGGTACTGGGCGTCCGGCAGACCTACGGGCGTGGCATCGATGCCCTCAGCTCAGTCATCATGGAGCGGCTCACCGGCCTGCTTGGTTCCTCGCTCATCGCTCTGTTGGCCCTGACCTGGAACGCGCTGGTCTCGCCCGCGCACCTGGAAGTGCCGGCTCCCCTACTGCTGATGACCTTCATGGTGAGCATCGGCATAATGGCCGGCTTCATCATCCTGCGATGGGCGCAACCGTTGGACTGGCTGGCCCGGAGCATGCCGTTCACCCGACCGATCACCGCTAATCAGAAGGTGTTGCGCCTGGCTGATACCGTTCGGCGTTATCCGATTTCCGAGCTGTGGCGAGCCCTCCTGATCAGCATTCCGTTTACCATCAGCCTCATCTTTGTGCAATACGCCGTCGCCCGCGCGCTACATGTCGACGTAAGCTGGCCTCTCTTCGCTCTGTTTGTGCCTATTATTGCCCTGGTCAATTTGCTGCCGATTTCATTCAACGGCCTGGGCACCCGGGAAGGCGTATACCTGTTGCTATTCGTGCCCGCCGGCATCCCCAGCGAACAGGCTATCGCCATGTCATTGGCGTATTATGGCTTGCGGATCATCGCCGGCTTGCTCGGCGGCGCGATGCTCGCCGTTCGCAGCCTGAGCAATGTCGCCCGCACCGCCGCGGTTCGGGAGAGTCCCCGCACTTAGAAGCAGCGCACCAGCCGGGGCGCTGTCTGCGAGATTATCTGATGACTCAGCGGAAGGTAGCCGTCTTCGGCCTGGACGGCGTCACGTTTGATTTGTTTCGACCCTGGCTCGACGAGGGCCGGCTACCCAATCTAGCCCGGCTGTTAGCGCGAGGCGCGTCCGGCCCCTTGCGCTCCACCATTCCGCCCGTTTCCGCCTCCGCCTGGGCCTCATTTGCCACCGGCTCCCAACCGGGGCAGCACGGGCTGATTGACTTCACCTACCCGGCCACCCACTCGTACGACATCCAGATCACCAATGGCAATACCCGGGCTGTGCCGGCCCTGTGGGAGATTGCGGGCGCTGCCGGCATGCAGGTAGGCGTGGTCAGTATGCCCATGACCTATCCTCCCCGCCCGCTCAACGGCTTCATGCTCTGCTCCTTTCTCACCCCCAGCGCCGACAGCCAGTACACCTACCCGCCGGAGTTGCGGGATGAGTTAACCGCCGCTTGCGGCCCTTTTCCGCTGCATATGTCCGAAAAGGGGCGCGGCTCCAATCCGGTGCATTTTGTGCAGTCGGTGAAAGAGATGGAGCTCGCCCGTAGCCGGGCAGTTTGTCACCTGCTGGAGACCCGACCCTGGGACCTCTTCATGTATGTCATCGAGACGACGGACAATCTGCAACACGAGGTGTGGCACATCCTCGATGAGACGCACCCGCGGCACGACCCGGCTGAGGCGGCAGCGACCATGCCGGCTATTCACGATTATTACCAGGCGGTTGATCAGGCCCTGGGCGAGATGTTGGCTCGCGTGCCGGATGACGCGCTGGTAGTAGTGCTGTCGGATCACGGCTTCGGCCCCTTTCATAAGTTCTTCCATATCAATAACTGGTTGGCGGGGCAGGGCTGGCTCCGCTTCCGGCGCTCGCCCGGTAGTCTGCTCAAGCGCGCAGGCTTTCGTCTCGGCGTGACGCCCATCAACGCGCTGAGATGGGTCAACCGGCTGGGCCTTGGCGGATTGCGCAAGAACGTCAAGCGCGGGCGCGGGGGCGGCATGTTGCGCCGGCTGTTCCTTTCCTTCAACGACGTGGACTGGGCGCGCACAAAGGCTTTCTCAGTAGGCAACTTCGGCCAGATTTATCTAAACGTCGCCGGCGAGCGACCGGCCGGCTGCGTCCTGCCCGCCGAATACGATGCCTTGCGGGATGAGATCGCCGCCGCCGCGATGGCATATCGCGATCCTGGGGACGGCTCGCAGGTAGTACAGCAGGTCTACCGCCGCGAAGAGATATTCCACGGCGCAAGCACATCGCGCTTGCCCGACCTGGTGCTGCACACCGACCGCGCCAAATACGTCTCCTTCGGTCATGCGGACTTCGGCTCCAGCCGGATCATCGAGCCCAGCATCGGCCAGACAGGACACCATCATATGGTGGGCATTATGGGGCTTGCCGGACCGGGGGTGCAGGTTGGAGTGAAGCTGCCGGAAGCCAGTATCCTCGATTTGGCGCCTACGATTCTGCATTATCTGGGCTTGCCGGCTCCGAGCTATATGGACGGGCGAGTGCTGACCGAGGCCTTCACGCCGGCGTTCAACCGGGACAATCCGCCACTCGCGCCCACAGCCGCTTACGATGATCTGGGTGCGGCCGGGAGTTATGATCCCGATGAAGAGGCGGCGATCATGGATAAGCTGCGCGACATGGGCTATGTCGCCTGAAAGTTCTTCGGCATTAGCGACAACTGTTCCCCCGCCAATGTGAGATAACTGCCGAAAAGGTTGGCTGTCAGGCAGGAATGAACCGGCAGCACCAGCAGCAAGTCGCCGAGCTGCAGTTGCTCCAAATACCGGTTGGGCATTTGCAGTACGCCATGTTCCTGTGAAATAGATACCACCGGCGCGTCCGTCAACGCCGGGCCAAATCCACCGTCCCGCAGCAAAGTGGCATAGCCGAAAATCACTTCCCCATCGACCTCCAACCGCTCTTTGGACAGGTGTACCGCGCCGCCGTGCACAACAACCTGTCCTCGCTCCGGATAGATGGCGATGACCGGACAGGCGACGGCGACCGCGACATCGTCTGAGCGGCAGGCGCCGATCTGCACCTGCATCAAGTCGTAGAACGCGAAATTGCCGGGGCGCAGCTCGCTTACGCCGGGGAAAGCGTCCACAATGCTGGCGGCCGGCGTATCGCCAATGGAGATCTCGCAGCCCTCGAAGCCGTGCTCCTGTAAGTAGGCCCGCACCCCCAGCACCCGCGCCAGGCTCAGTTCGTGCAGGGCGATGATCTCTTCCCGGGAGCGCGCCCGATAGGTAGCCCCATTGTGAGTGAGCAGCCCGGCGAAGCGGCAGCGCGGCGTATCCACGATCTGCTGCGCCAGATGCAGGACGCGCTCCGGCTGTTCAGTCGGGATCCCCGTTCGCCCGTAACCGGCATCCAGCTCGATCCACAGCGAGACATCGCCGGTCAGCCGCCCGGCTAATGCCGCTACCGCCGTTGGTGACTCAACGAGCAATTGCAGCCGGCTTTTTGCCGCCAGCCGGTTGACCAGATCGATCTCGCCGGGGTTCAGCGGGATAGCCACCGTCACATCCTGCCAGCCATGTGCGATGAAGTAGGCCGCCATCGTAATAGATGAAACGGTGATGGCGCTGACGCCGGCCTGTCTGAACATCTCGCCGATTTGCGCCGATTGGTGCGTCTTGAAATGCGGGCGCAAGGTGACGCCGGCGCGTCGCGTCCTGTCTACCATGCGGGCGATATTGCGTTGCAGTCGCTGCTCGGCAAGCACCAGGGTGGGCCGGCAGATGCCAAGCCCCTTGAGTTGTTCAGACGTTGCTTTCACATGACCACCTTTTGCCGCTTTCGGCGCACTTCATTGACCTGCGAATTGTAGCGCCTACCACTGTGGCTTGGCCAGCCATGCCGGGTCCTGGCGGTGGATCATGATGGCCGCGCGGCTCAACTGCCGGCCTGCGATCTAATACGATGTTTATACGCATATGCTTGACATCCATGACGCATCGCGTTAGAATGTTGACAACTGATGACGCAATGCGTTACATGATATCAGATAAACGCGGTTCCCCGTTGGAGCTTGCATAAGGAGACAGCAATGATTGAGACAGTTGTGGAAGAGACTGAGGTCGTGGAAGAGAAGCAGTTTTCCCCGGTAGTCGAGTTCGCGCACAAGACTTTCCAGGCCGGCCTGGGCGTCATCGTCATGACCCAGGAAGAGATTGAGCACCTGTTTGAGCGCTTTGTCGAGCGCGGCGAAGAGGCGGAGAAAGAAGGTCGCAAGATGCTCAACGAGATGATGGAGCATCGCAAGAAACAGGCCGAAGACACAGTCGCCGGCGCGCAGGACGAATTGGAGACCAGCATAGAGCGCGTCCTGCATCGCATGAACGTCCCCACCAAGGCGGACATCACCAACCTGAACAAGAAAGTGACCGCCCTGACCAAGAAAGTGGACGACCTGCTGAAGGAAACCGCTTAAGCGATCCGCCAGCCTATAATAGGAAAAAGGGAGAGGCCGAAGACGGCCTCTCCCTTTTTGTTGCCTATAATATCATCATATGATATTATCGCGTCGTGATAGAGTCGTTTGCATCGCAGGAAACGGAGAAGATCTTCAAGGGGCGGACATCTAGAAAGCTACCTCTTGATATCCAGAAAACGGCTCGACGCAAGCTGGTCTATTTACATGATGCAGAAGACCTGCGTGATTTGCTGGCGCCACCCGGCAACAGGCTGGAGAAGCTACGGGGCGCGCGCGAAGAACAATACAGTATTCGTATCAATGATCAATGGCGCATCTGCTTCCGGTGGGCGGAGAATCGCGCGTTTGATGTGGAAATCGTGGATTACCATACATAAATACAAAAAGGGCGAATAATAGCGATGGAAGAAAGACTACCTCCCGTCCATCCCGGCGAAGTGCTGGCAGAAGACTTCATGAAACCTCTCGGCCTGAGCCAATATCGGGTGGCAAAGGACATTGGTGTGCCGGCTTTGCGGATCAGCCAGATTGTCAACGGGAAGCGTTCAATTACTGCCGATACAGCCATGAGACTGGCGCGTTATTTTGGCACCAGTCCAGATGTCTGGCTGCGTCTGCAGGCCCGCTATGACCTTGAGATGGCGCAGATCGAATACGGCGATCGTATCGAGCAAGAAGTCCGGGAGCTGCAGCTCTGAGCAAGCTATGCCCCATTATGCTTACTCTCGCTAATTGACCGGCTGAACCACTGAGTCTCGGTAATCCGGTTGTCGCCCAAGCGTCGGCCTCGCACCGCCCTCGCGTATTGGTAGCCAGTGTACGCCGTGATAGAATCGCCGGCTATGATGGCGGCAGAAACGGCGCAGGGCGAGGGCGAAATACGAGCGCTCAGTCTCGTCATTCCCGTTTACAATGAGGAAGAAAACCTGCGCCCACTGTGCGACGAGATCCACGCTGCCCTCGCCGGCCTGCCGCTGGATTACGAGGTCATCTTCGTGGACGACGGCAGCAGCGACGGTAGCTTTGCCTGCTTGCGCGCCCTGCATGCAACGGACCCCCGGCTCGTCGCCATCCGCTTCCGGCGCAACTTCGGCCAGACAGCCGCCTTTGCCGCCGGCTTTGCTTACGCTACCAGAGGCGGCGACGACATTGCTGGGCGCGCTATCGTGACCTTGGATGCTGACCGGCAAAACGATCCCGCCGACATTCCGGCCTTACTGGCCAAACTGTCCGAGGGCTATGATGTAGTAAACGGCTGGCGTCAGAACCGGCAGGACCCTTTTCTATTGCGCCGGCTGCCTTCTTACCTCGCCAACAAGCTGATCGCCGCCACTACCGGCGTCAGGCTGCACGACCGCGGCTGCTCGCTGCGCGCCTTCCGCGCGGAAGTGGTGTCCGAACTGCACCTGTACGGTGAAATGCACCGCTACATTCCCGAGATGGTCAATTTCGCCGGCTTCAGCATGGCGGAAACGCCGGTCAACCATCGCGCCCGTACCTCCGGCGCGTCCAAGTATGGCATCTCGCGCACCTTTCGCGTGATCCTGGACCTGATGACAGTGCTCTTTCTGCGCCGCTATAGCGATCGCCCGATGTACCTGCTGGGCAGCGTGGGCATTATCGCCGCCGGCCTGGGCGCGATCATTGCTTTCCTGCTGGCCGGCAGCAAGGTCTGGGCCGGCATCACCGGCGGTTGGGCTGCTTTCCACGCCACGCAGATCGGCGACCGGCCCTTGTTGCTGCTGGCGGTATTACTGATCATCCTGGGCGCGCAGTTCCTGGTGATGGGCTTGCTCGCCGAGCTGATCGTGCGTACCTATTATGAGAGCCAGAACAAGCCGGTTTATCATGTGCGCGAAGTGCTGGGCGAAG
>CAZIKT010000034.1:24841-34367 GCA_964539885.1 uncultured Ardenticatenaceae bacterium
GTGACCAGCCCGGCCTGGCCCACCTTCATGACCGGCTGCAATCCGGGCAAGCACGGCGTCTTTGATTTCATTCACCCCCACGGAAACAGCTTTGACCTGGTCAATAGCACCCGCATCCGCCAGCCGACTATCTGGCAGCGACTATCCGAAGCCGGGCTGCGCGTCGGCGTCTTGAACGTACCGGTCACTTTTCCGCCGCAGCCGGTGAACGGCTTCATGATCACCGATATTCTCAGCCCAAAGGGGGCGCAGATCTCATATCCCGTCGGGCTGATCGAGCAATATCAGGGCCGGCTGGGGCCATATCGCGTCGCGCCCAATGTGCAATACAAGCCCGGCATCGAAATAGAGTATATCTCCGACATCTTCGACCTGATCCGCGTGCACGGGGAGTGGGCGCTGCACCTGATGCAGCACGAACCGGTTGACGTGCTGATGATGCACTTTATCGCCCTGGACATCATGATGCACGCCCTCTGGCGCTTCATGGATAAGGGCCATCCACGCTACGAGAGCGGGCCGTATGAGAATGCCATCCGCGACGGCTACGTGATGGTGGATGCCTACATCGGGCGGATGCTGGCCATGCTTCCGGAAGAGACGCAGGTCATCGTCATGTCCGATCACGGCTTCGGCCCGCTGATCGCCATGGTGAATCTGAACGTCTATCTGATGCAGAAAGGGCTGCTCAAGCTCAAGCGCGATCCCTGGACCCGACTGAAGGCGGCTGCCTTCCGTTACGGCCTGACCCCGAGCAACGCCTACCGGCTGATCGAGCGCGTGGGCCTGCAAAACCTGGTTGCCCGCGTCTCTAAGCGCACCCGCAACGCGGTATACGGCAAGTTCCTCAGTTTCGACAGCGTTGACTGGTCGCGCACCATCGCCTACAGCATGGGACATGTAGGGCAGATTCATCTGAATGTCGCCGGACGCGAGCCGCACGGGATCGTCTCCCGCGCCGATTATCATCGCCAGCGCGAACGAGTGATCGCGGCGCTACAGGAGCTGCGCATGCCGGACGGCAGGCCCGTTGTCAGCCGGATTATCCCATATGAGGAAAGCTATCACGGAGCGTTCGAGCAGGATGGGCCGGATCTGCACCTGGTGCTGGACGAGCACAACATGATCGCCTGTCCCTTGTTCGCCACGGAAGGGCGCATCTTCAGCAAGCAGATCCGTGGCGACTCCGGCTGTCACCGGCAGTTCGGCATCTTCATCGCCCACGGATCGCAGATACGGGCCGGGGGGCAACTGCCGCCGGCGGACATCCTGGACCTGGCTCCCACCATCCTGCAGCTATTGGGCCGGCCCATCCCCCGCGTACTCGATGGTCGCGTTCTGGAGGAGATCTTTGTCTCGCCTCCACAAATCTCCTTTGAAGAGTCAGAAACCCTCTTGCCGGAAGGAAATGGCCGCCCCGGCTTCACGGAAGAAGAAAGCGCCCAGGTGGAGGAGCGGCTGCGTACTCTCGGCTATTTATGAGCGAGCCCTCTGAACAGCCGCCGGCAGCGGGGGGACGCCGCTCCTGGCAGAACGCCGGTCAACTGTTTCTGGTCACCTTATTGGCTCTGCCGTTCCTGACTCCCTTATGGCAATGGAGCAGCGTACCCTGCACCCATGACGGGCATTTACACTACCATCGCGTCGCCGCCATCCGCCACGCCTGGGAAAACGGTTTGTACTTCAGCCGCTGGCTACCGGACCTGGCCTTCGGCTACGGCTATCCCTTCTTCATCTATCGCGAGCCGCTGCCGCTATATCTGACGCATTTCCTGCATCTGGCCGGCTTACCCTTGCCGGCAGCCTCCAATCTGCTTTACGCCGCCTGCATCCTGGCCTCCGGCTGGTTCATGTTTCTGTGGGCGCGCGACATCTTCGGCGCGCGCGCCGCCCTCATCGCCGCTGTCGCCTATCTGTCCGCTCCCTACGTGCTGGTAGATGCGCTGGTGCGCGGCAACCTGGTGGAGTCGGTCGCCCTGGCCCTGATGCCGATGCTCCTCTGGGCCGGCCGGCGATTTCTGCTTTCCGGCCAGGCACGCTGGTTCCTCGTTTCCACGTTCGGTCTGGCCGGCATGGCGCTCAGCCACAACATCTCGCTACTCATCTTTGTCCCTTCGCTGGCGCTCTACCTGCTGATCGTCGGCCGCTCGCACCGGCTCGGCTGGCGTCCACTGATCTTGCGCATCGGGCTGATTCTCGGCCTGGGGCTGGGCATGACCGCCTTTTACACCGGCTCAGCCCTGCTGGAGATGGATCAGGTCACGCTCAGCTTGTCCACGACAACGCGCAACAACGACTTTCGCTTTAACTTCGCCGCGCTGGCGGAAGTGCTGGCCCCGGTCACCCCGGAAGACCCGGCGCTGCTAAACCCGCCGCTCTTGTTCCGCCTGGGTTGGCTGCCGCTCGGGCTGGCGCTCGCCGGGGCGCTCTCCTTCTTCCGCAACCAGCAGCGCGAGCAGCGGCTCCACATCCTGTTGATGGGCGGGGCGGCAGTGATCTACCTCTTCTTTGCCCTGGCGATCTCCCGACCGCTCTGGGAAGGATTGCCGCTGATCGAGTTCGTGCAATTCCCCTGGCGCTTTGTCGGCCGTGCCGCGCTGCCGGTCGCGTTGTTAGCCGGCGCGCTGTTTGCTTGCCCGCCGCTCCTGTCCTTACGAGTTGACCGCTTGCTGACTATGGTTGCTCTGCCGGCGGCCCTCCTCCTGCTCTTTCTGGAAGGGCTGCCCAATCTCTACCCCAACGTCTGCGTGGAAGATCCCTTCCCGTCTATCGTGACCGTGCACCAATATGAGCGCGAGACCGGCCTGGTCGGGGTGGACCCGGAAGGCAGCTACTTCCCCCGCACGGTGCAGGAGCGACCAACCGGCTCGTCGTTGGAGACCGACTATCTCGCCGGTCGGACCCCACAGCGATTGGACAGCGAGTCGCTGCCGCCTGATGTCGTGGTGCGGTCCGCCGATTACGGACCGAATTGGGCGCGCATCGAGGTAGATGCCGGCTCGCCATTCCAGGCCCGCTACCTGACCTTCGCCTTTCCCGGCTGGCAGGCGTCCATTGATGGACGGAGCACACCCATCATTCCAGGCGACCCGGACGGCCTGATCACCTTTCCTGTGCCGGCCGGCGAGCACATCATCGAGGTGCAATGGCGCAGCACTCCCCTGCGCACCGCCCTGCTCATCGTCAGCCTGCTTGCGCTGGTGGTGACCATTGTCGTGACCGTTCTACTCCGGCGGCAGTCAAGGCTGTCGTCATCCCTTGACGACCAGGTTGGCGTCCTTCGGCCCGATTCGTGCCTGAGCAACCGGACCCTGCTAATGCTCGGCGGGCTGGCTCTCCTGCTATTGGTGGTCAAGCCGGTCTGGTTTGATCGCCACGAAAGCCCCTTGCGCCGCAGCGGAGAGCCGCCGGTGAGCGCGCCGGCTGATATTGCCGCCGGTCTCACGGGCCCGGAACTGCGGCTAGCCGGCTACCGGCTGAGTCGTGACGCGATCCCGGCCGGCGAAACGGTGGATGTGGATCTCGCCTGGCAGACGCTCTCCCCAGCGGCTGCCGCCTACCAATCTAACGTCTGGCTGGTCGGGCCGGACGGCGCGGTCTGGAGTGACAAGGAGACCCATCGCCCGCGCGTCTATGAAGATGCCCCCGCCACCCTCTCTTGGCCCGTCGGTTCCTGGGCCTGGGACAGCCGCGAAGTGCTGGTGCTGACCGGCGCGCCTCCCGCCGTATACGACCTGGTGTTGACCCTGTTCCCGCTGGACACGTTGCAGCCGCTGACCCTGCAGGACGACGCCGGCAACGCCCTGGGGCCGACCGCCGTGATCGGGCAGGTGACGGTCAGCCGGCCGGACGAAGCGCCGACCTTCACCCCGCAATTCCCACTCACCGCCAAGATAAACGACCTGACCCTGCTGGGCTACAATCTTGACAGAGCGGAGGCGGCCCCCGGCGACCCCCTCCTGCTGACCCTCTTCTGGGAGAAGGCGGACGCAACCGGCGCGGAGGAAACGCTCTCCGTCACCCTCCAAACTCCGGACGGCGATATCGCCCATGAATGGCATATCCCGCCGGTCCGGGCCGATTATCCACCTGAATCGTGGGCCGTTGGCGAGCGCCTTCGGGGCCAACACTTGCTGCAGCTACCGGCCGGCCTGGACAGTGGACGCTACACGCTCAATCTGGAGGGGATTTGGTTGGGCGAACTGCAGATCAATGCGCCGGAGCGGCAGTTCACGCCGCCGGCTTTCGCAACGCCGGCCGACGTCCCGTTTGGCGACGAGTTGGCGCTGGCGGGCTATACCGTTGATTGCCCGTCGCCGGCCGGCTCCTGCCGGCTGCTGCTCCTCTGGCAGGCGCTGCGCGGAATGGAAGACAGCTACCACATATTCGTGCACCTCGTTGACGAGCAGGGCCGGATCCTCGCCCAATCAGACGGTCAGCCGGCTGGCTGGACGCGACCAACGACCGGCTGGGCGCAGGGCGAATTCATCTCAGATGAACACGGCTTGATTTTGCCGGCGGATGGCGCAGCGGGAGAGTGGTCCCTGCGGGTCGGCGTCTATGACCCTGCCACCGGCGCGCGCTTGCCGATTGAAGACGGGAGCGACTTCTTCACGATCCCGATCGTGTCACAATCCGGCCCATAGTGGTGTTTAGAAGGATGACTTTCCAATGGCGCAGGAAGACCTGGAAGAAGGAAGCAGTATGACCGCTTTTTCCGACTCCCTCCTGTTGGAGCGCGCCCACCAGGGTGACATCGCCTCGTTCGACGCCCTGTTTTATCGCCATTACGACCGCGTGTACGGGCTGCTGTTCCGGCTGGTGGGCAATCGCGACGAAGCTGAGGAGTTGGCGCAAGAGGTCTTCCTCAAGCTTTACCAACAGAGATTCAAGCGTGGACAGGAGCACAACGTCGGCGGCTGGCTGTATCGGGTAGCGACAAACGCCGGCTACAACGAGATTCGCAGCCGCAAACGCCGCTGGCAACGCGATACGGCGCTCTTGCCGGACCCGTCAGATGATTCTGGGGACCCGGCCGAGGCGATAGCACGCAGCGAGACCCGCCGCGCCGTGCGTAGCGCGTTGCTTCGCCTGCCGGAGCGCCAGGTGCAGTTGCTGCTCATGCGCCAGATGGGTCTCAGCTACGCCGAGCTGGCCGAGTATTGTGATGTGGCTCCGGGCTCGGTTGGCACTTTGCTCCGGCGGGCGGCAGACAGTTTTCGCGACGCCTATCACCAGGAAGTGCAGAACAGATAGTTTCCCGGAAAATCAGGCGATATCCAGAGGTCATTCATACCGCAGCGGTCAGACGATCACTATCACTTTCCGGGAAACTGAACGCTTATGGGCAGGTGAAGGAGAACGAAGATGAGCAATTCGGATGAGATGCAGGACGTATTTGAGCGGCTCGGCGCCCTGGCTCCCGGCAATGGCGAAGCGCCGCGCCCGCCGGCCCAGATGTTAGCGCGCATCAAGACGAGGCTGCCGGCCGATCAGCCGGCCCCCTCCTGGAGGTTACAACAGATGTTAAGTCGCAAGTATGCGCTGGGGTTCTTTGTGGTGTTGTTGATCGCCGTCGTGCTGGCATTTCCATCGGTGCGCGCCGCCGCCAGCGACTTCCTGGGCTTCTTCCGCGTGCAGAAATTTGCCGCCATCTCCATCTCACCCCGGCAACTGGCCACCTTGCAGCGCATCGGCGAAGATGGACTTTTCCCCGGCGAGCTGGAGGTGATCAGCGAGCAGGGGCCGACCCAGGAGCTGGGCTCGCTGACCGAAGCGACCCTGATCGCCGGTTACCGGGTCCGCACCCCGACATCGATCGACGCGCCGACCACTGTTCGCCTGACCCCCGGCGGGCAGGGCCGCCTGACCGTCCGTTTGGAGGCGGCGCGCTCAATTCTGCGGGCCGCTGATGTGGACCCCAACCTGCTGCCGGATTCGCTAGAGGGCGCGCAAGTAGACGTGACCATTTACCCGATTGTCGAGCAGCAGTGGGCCGACGGCATGATGCTCGTTCAGACCCAAAGTCCGCTGGTGGATTATCCGGATGACGTCGACACCGCCGCGTTGGGGGCCGCCCTGCTGCAATTCCTGGGTATGCCGGCCAACGAGGCGCAACGGCTGGCGCAAAGCATTGACTGGACGAACACGCTTGTCCTGCCGGTGCCGGCGGAACTGGCCACCTTCAGCCAAGCGCGCGTTGACGGCGTGGACGGCCTGGCCCTGACCAGCCTGGAAGGGTACGGCAGCAGCCTGATGTGGGAAAAGGACGGCATTGTCTATATGCTGACCGCTGAAGGGCAGGACGTCAACGCCCTGCGGGATATCGCCAATTCGCTGAATTAGACACGGTCCAGGTGACTGTCACTTTCGAAAGTGACAGTCACCTCCGCCAGCCCCTATGTCTGACCTGGCCATCGACGCCCAGGGATTGCGGAAAGAGTTCGGCGAAACGGTCGCCGTCGCTGACCTGACCCTGCAGGTTGGGCGGGGCGAGGTATTCGGCTTTCTGGGGCCGAACGGGGCCGGCAAAACCACCTCGGTGAAGATGCTGTTGGGGCTGACCAGCCCAACCGCCGGGCAAGCCACGGTGCTCGGCGCGCCCCTGCGCGACCGGCAAGCGCGGGCCAAAGTCGGCTTCCTGCCGGAGCACTTCCGTTTCCACGAATGGCTGACCGCTGCCGAGTTCCTTAACCTGCACGGCCGGCTCTACGGCATGAGCGCCGCTGAGCGCCGGCAGGTCATCCCCGATCTGCTGGAGCTGGTCGGCCTGACCGAGCAAGCCGGGCGCAAGTTAGCCGCCTTCTCGAAAGGGATGTTGCAGCGCATCGGCCTCGCCCAGGCATTGCTCAACAGCCCGGACCTGGTCTTCCTGGATGAGCCGACCTCCGGCCTGGACCCCATGGGCCGCCGGCTGGTGCGCAACATCGTCAACGGCCTGCGCAGCGAAGGGACCAGCGTCTTTCTCAATTCGCACTTCCTCAGCGAGATCGAGCTGACTTGCGACCGGGTGGCCTTTATCCGCCGGGGGACCATCCTGCGCGTCACCTCTCTGGAAGAGCTACAGAGGGAGAGCGTCTACGTCCGCCTGCGGGTGGGCGAGCCAACGCCGGCCCTGCTGGAGGAATTGGCGCAATTCGGCTCCGGCGTCAGCCTGGACGCTAAGAGCGGGCACATCTCCCTGAATCTCTCGGACGAAAGCGCTTTGCCCGGGCTGGCCTCCTGGCTGGTGCGGGCCGGCCACCATCTCTATGAGCTCAGCCCCCAGCACATGACCCTGGAGGAGCATTTCATCCGCATCATCGGCGAGGAGGATATGGGGTGACGCCTGTGCTGACCGTGGCGGCGCTGACCATCCGCGAGACGCAACGCCGGCGTATCCTCTGGGTGGCCCTGTTGATGGGCGCGGCCTTTCTGATCGTCTTCGGGCTGGGCTTCCATTTCATCCTTGCCGATATTGAAGAAAGCGCCCCCCTTGTCGGGGGAAGTTTCGAATACGCGCCCCAGGTGGTCAGTTTCCTGCGCATGGCCGGCCTGTACGCTATCTATTTCCTGTCCATTGCCATGGCGGCGCTCATCTCCGCCAACACCATCTCCGGCGAGATCGAATCCCACACCATCGAGACCATGGTCACCAAGCCCATCCCGCGCTGGTCCATCGTCCTGGGCAAGTGGCTGGGCCTGGCGCTGATCATTGTCGTGTACACAATCCTCTTCTCCACCGGCCTGGTCGCCATCATCTACCTGCGCTCCGGCTATGGCGTCACAGATTGGTGGAGTGGGCTGGCCGTGATGTGCCTGGGCGTGCTGACTATGCTCAGCCTGACTATCCTGGGCGGCACGCGATTGTCCACATTGGCCAACGGCGCGCTGGCCTTCATGCTGTATGGCGTCGCCTTCATCGGCGGCTGGGTGGAGCAGATCGGCTCGCTGCTGCGCAACGAGACGGCGGTGGACCTGGGCATCCTATCCAGCCTGTTCATGCCGGCGGATGTGCTCTGGAAATACGCCGCCTCCCTCTTCCAGTCAACAAACCTGCTGAGCGACCTGAACTTCTCCGGCCCGTTCATCATCGGCTCGCAGCCCAGCGACAGCGTCATTTTCTACGGGCTGTTCTACATCGTCGCGATGCTGGCGCTGGCGATGTGGAGCTTCACCCGCCGCGATCTCTAACCCGGACCAGTAGCCGCGACATCCCTGTCGCGTTTTTTTTGCGCACACAAGAACGCGAGGGGGATTTCGCGACCATGCCCCGTGGTCCGGCTAGCTTGGCCAATCCTGTTGCATGACTACAATAGCAAGCAATCAGAATATCCCCGCAGGTCTTGCTGGCTGTCTGAACGAGGCGCCAGTCCGAATGAGACCCTCGGGGTTTCAAGGTGAGCGTAACAGCAGCCCGGCGCGGACGATATGGAATCAGACCTCCCGGCGCAACGTCGGGACAGGCGCTTACAGCAATTCCACGAGCCGTTACTCGAAAACAGCAGCCTGCGCGACGCGCTCGACGACGAGCAGGCGCGGCAGTTGCTGGAGTGGGGGCTGGCGGCGATCGCCGGCGAAGTAGAGCGCACCCTGCCGCTTAGCGATGAACAGGCGCTGCCCCGGCTGGAAGAGAGCGCCGGCATCGTGCGCCGCATCATGCGCCAGATCAACGATCTGCTGGACAGCCTGCCCGAGATGAGCGACGTCGATAGCTGGAGCGAGCTGCTACAGTTGGGCGAGCGCCTGCGCCGGCTGCAGACCACGCCGGAGGAGAAGATGGAGAGCGCCCGGGAAGCGATTATGCTGGGCCGGGCGCGCGCTCGGCTTGACCGCGACGCAATATTCCTGCACCTGATGAACATCCTGCGAGGAGACTAGCCGGCATGACTGCCACCGACAAACGCCGCGCCCCGCATCCCCTGCTGGCCCTGGCTGCGTTGCTGCTCCTGCTGGTCTGCGGCATCACCGTCCCGCTATCCGGCTTTGACCTGGCGGATCTGCCGGGCGAGGGCCAGACGGGCGGTTCCGCCGGCCCGCCGATCTCCGCCAGCGATGTACAGTGGTACGAGATCTATTTCACCAACCCGGGCTGCCCGCGGGGTGAGCAGCGGCATGGCGGCATTGACGAGATCATCGCCGCGGACATCTTGCGCGCCCAGCGCAGCCTGGATATCGCCGCCTTTGACTTGGATTCGGAGCCGATCGTCAACGCCCTGATCGCGCTGGAGAGTCACGGCATCGAGCCGCGGGTGGTGACGGACACGGACAACGAAGATCTCAGCAGCATCCGCCGGCTGCGCCGCAACGGCATCAGCGTGGTCACCGACGACCGCACCGCCCTGATGCACAACAAGTTCATCGTCATTGACGGCGCGGTGGTCTGGACCGGCTCGATGAACTTCACCAGCAACGACGTGCACTGCCATAACAACAACACCGTGCGCTTTACCGCGCCGGAGCTGGCCCTCAACTACACCAGCGAGATGGACGAGATGTATGACCAGCGCTCCTTCGGCCCGCGCTCGCCGGACGACACGCCCCGCCC
>CAZIKT010000035.1:0-33730 GCA_964539885.1 uncultured Ardenticatenaceae bacterium
CGGCGGGACAGACAAAGCTGTCTGCTTTCATGATCCATGCTATAATCAGGAGTGTGTTGTGCTTTGTCGTGTACCTTTAATCGGCATTGTCTCCACTCTGCTACTATCTGTTTCACTGATTGCGCGGACAGTTCCGGCGCCACCATTACGCCCAGCAACGGCTGCCTGTGAAGCTGCAGCCGTTTTTTTGTTCTATGGCGCTATGGTCCGGCGCCCGTCTTCACAATTCAGCCACCTTATCCCACCCATTGAGAAACTTGGAGAGCGCACTGATGAACGAGGATTTTGTCTTTCATGGAACCGCCGCG
Source organism: uncultured Ardenticatenaceae bacterium (assembly GCA_964539885.1). Lineage (GTDB taxonomy): Bacteria > Chloroflexota > Anaerolineae > Promineifilales > Promineifilaceae > JACKCB01. The sequence continues at coordinate 309 of CAZIKT010000035.1, forward strand.
GAGCTTGACCCGGCGATCCACGAATTGCTGCAGCTTGAAGACCGCCGCCAGCAGGAAACTATCATCCTGATCCCGAGCGAGAGCATGTCGCCGGCTGTCGTGCGCGAGGTGATGAGCAGTCGCTTCGGCAACATTTATGCTGAGGGCTATCCCAGGGAGGAAAGCCGGAAACAGACCGAAGCAGAGATAATGGATGTCGACTGGGAGCTGGCATATTACCGGCGCAACGGCGACCCGCGTTACTACAAGGGCGTCGAGTACGCCGATCTGTTGGAGGCGTTAACCCGTCGTCGCGCGGCGGAGCTGTTCGCTGCCAACGGAATTGGCGCGGATGCCCTGCACGTCAATGTCCAGCCCCTGAGCGGCGCGCCTGCCAATAGCGCGGTCTACACCGCCCTGCTACAGCCCGGCGATACCATCATGGGCCTGAATCTCGACGATGGCGGGCACCTCAGCCACGGCAGCCGGGTAAACCGCTCCGGACAGGTCTACAATTCCGTGCCATACTATGTTGATCCAGTTAGCGAGACACTGGACTATGACGCCATTGAAGCGCGGGCGATGGAGGCCAAACCGCAAATCATTGTCGCCGGCTATTCCGCTTACCCGCGCATCGTGGACTGGCGTCGTTTCCGGGAGATCGCCGATAAGTGCGGCGCGTACCTCATGGCCGATATCGCGCACATCTCCGGCCTGGTCGCTGCCGGCGTCCACCCCAGCCCGATCGGCATCGCCGACGTGGTCACCACCACCACCCACAAGAGCCTTTGCGGCCCGCGTGGTGCCATGATTCTCACCCATAAGCGCGATCTCGGGCGCAAGATTGATCGCGCCGTCTTCCCCGGCGAGCAGGGCGGCCCCCACCTGAATACCCTGGCCGCCCTGGCAGTCGCCCTCAAGCTGGCCCGCACCGAGCAGTTCCACGCCCTGCAAGAGCGCATCGTGCGCAATGCCGCCCGCTTAGCCGAGCAGCTATCCGCCCGCGGCCTGCGCATCGTCGGCGGCGGGTCTGAAAATCATCTGCTGTTGATTGACGCCAAGAGCATCAGCTACGAGGGCGAGCATCTATCCGGCGACATGGCGGCCCGCATCCTCGACCTGGCCGGCATCGTCACCAATCGCAACACTATTCCCGGCGACAAAAGCGCCTTCGCCGCCACCGGCATCCGCCTGGGTACGGTATGGATCAGCCAGCTTGGCTACGGCGACGAGGAGGTCGACCTGTTGGCAGAGGCGATTGCCACCGTTCTGCACGGCTGCCGGCCCTTCCTATACGCCCGGCCGGGCGGCAAGATCGCCCGCCGCGCCAAAGTTGATTACCGCGCGCTGCAACGAGGCCGCGAGCTGGTCCGCCAATTGACGGGCGCGAAACCGGCCCCGACCGCCGGCGATACCATTCACCTGCATGGGCCGGAGGTAGCCGCCTTCCTCGATTACGCCCTGACCAGCGACGTCATGGCTCTGGCGGACGGCGAGACGCAACCCACTCAATTGCTTGCGGACGGCTTCACGGCCGGGGCGACTCTGCTGCGCCGCGCCCGCAACGCCTTCAGCCTGCGCTTTGCCGACGCGCACACGGCCGGGGAGGCTGCCGGCTGGTTGCAGGCCCTCTCCGATGGCTTCGTGCAGTTCTCCGACATCTACGCGAAGCTGCCGGGGCCGGTCGTCGTTCGCACCGGGGCCGCCCCTGCCGGCTTATCCGCACCATCTCCTTCCGACAGAGCGCTGGTAGACAGCAAACCGTTCTTCATCGGCCAGGACAGCCATGAGGCAACAAGCGACGCCCTGCCGGCCTTCACCTGGCAAGAGCCGGGCGAAGCCGATCTTCGCCGGACGAATCTGCATCAGGTGCATGTCGACGCCGGCGCGCGCATGGTCCCCTTCGGCGGCTGGGATATGCCCGTCTGGTACAGCAGCGTCAGCGAAGAGCACAAGGCCGTGCGCGAGACCGCCGGCTTGTTCGACGTCAGCCACATGGGCGTACTGGAGGCCAGCGGCCCCTACGCCGAGCAATTCCTGGACCTGGTCACCACCAACGATATCGGCAGCCTGGAGGTCGGGCGTTCGCATTACACCTATTTGCTCTTGCCCGACGGCAGCGTGGTAGATGACCTGCTCATTTACCGTCGCGGCCCGCAGCAATTCATGCTGGTGGTCAATGCCGCCAACAATGACAAGGATTGGGCCTGGCTAAACGCCGTCAATAACGGCGAAGTCATGGTCCGCGCAGACCGTCCCGGCGCGCACATCCAGCACCCGGCCGTACTGCGCGACCTGCGCGATCCCCGGTGGGGCGACGACTGTCGCGTCGACCTGGCGCTGCAGGGGCCGCGCAGCCGCGACATCCTGCTCGCCCTCTGCGAGGATCCCGCCCTGGCGCGCCGGATTCGGGCGCTGCCGTGGGCCGGCCTGACCGAAGGCAAGCTGGCCGGCTTCGACGTGATCATCTCCCGCACCGGCTACACCGGCGAGCGTATCGCCTACGAGCTGTTTGTGCATCCGGACAATGCGGTCGCCTTCTGGCAGGCGCTGGTGCGTGCCGGTGATCCGGTCGGCTTACGGCTCTGCGGGCTGGCCTCGCGGGACAGCACGCGCACAGAGGCCGGCTTACCGCTGTATGGTCACGAGCTGGCCGGTCCGCTGCATTTGAATCCCGCTGATGCCGGTTTCGTCTCTTATGTCAAATTGTGGAAGCCCTTCTTCATCGGTCGCGATGCTTTCATCGCCCAGGAGAAGGAGCGCGGGCATGTCATTGGCCGCTTCAGAATGGAAGACAAGGCCGTGCGCCGGCCTGAACAGGGCGATCCGGTCCTGGATCGCCGGGGCCGAGTCGTCGGCTGGGTGACCAGTTGCGCGATCGATCAGGAGGGCTATCTGCTGGGGCAGGCGCTGTTGCCGCTGGACTTGGCTGCGCCCGGCACAGGACTGGCCATCTATCAGATGGGCGGCGGCTCGCGACCGTTGCGCCTCCCGCCCAGCCTGAGCCTGGGCGCTCGCCTGCCGGCCCCGGATAGCGCCGTCGTCCTGACACGCTTTCCAGAGAATAAATAACCGTTGACCCCGGCAGGCGGAGTTTGACACAACGCGTAATGGCGGGTAGCATTGCGCGCGTGTTGCCTGCCGGGAGTCAATCCTGGAAGGAACCAATCCTTCACAGTACCTGGAGGATCCGTGCGTCGAGAAATACTGACCTGGTCTGACGTCGACAAACTGATTGATTACCTGACGCCCCAGATTCACGGGCGCTTCGATTCCATGGTGATTGTCACCCGGGGCGGGATCGTGCCCGGCGGCATGCTGGCTGAAGCGCTCAATATCACATACATTTTGATCGCCGCTGTCCGCTTTCCAGCAGACTTTCCCGGCGCGTACGGCATGGAAGGCATCCATCCGGAGCAACGTTACGCCATCCCGGAATTCATCCAATTTCCGGATGATGACTTACTGGTGGGCCGGCGCATTCTGGTGGTTGACGATGTGTGGACGCGCGGGCGGAACATTGTCACCGTGACCAAGCGCATCGATGCCGCCGGCGGCAAACCCGAGAGCTGCGTGTTGCACTATAAGCCGGCTTCCTCGTTGTACCCGGCCTATACACCCACCTACTATGCCGCCGTCACCGATGCCTACATCATCTACCCCTGGGAGCTTGACCGGGGGCCGGAAGTGCTGGGGATGTGGAATTAGTCGCCCTTGGAGCGACGATCAGCAAACTTGTTCATGCGACCGGCGGACACTGGGTCTCTAGCGGCAGAGGCCGTCGAACCGTGTCAGGTCCGGAAGGAAGCAGCACTAAGGCGTAACCTTTGGGTGACTGGAATCACCTGGTGACCGTCGGTTTCATGAGCAAGTTCGCGCACTGCGGTCGGGCCAGGCAGCGATCCGGCGCGTTGACATAGCGCCAGACGGGCCTGGCTTTTTCCTTACTGCCCGGATGAACCAGTTCAGCGCTACCCTGCGATATCTATTCCTCTTGTTCCTGGCCCTGCTCGGCTCCACGACCGTGCTGGTGTTCGCCTATCTGCTGCAGCACGGGCCGCAACCGGCGCAGGCCGTCGATTTAGCCGCCCCTACCTTCCCAGAGGTACCGTCGGCAGGCAGGCCGAACAGTTTAACAGTCACCATCCACCATGACAATCAGCGACAGTTATTGCAGACGAATGCGGCTACCATTGCCGGCGCGCTCCAGGCAGCCGGCGTCGCCCTTGCGCCAATGGATCAGGTATTGCCGGCGGCCGACACGCCGTTGTCAGCCGATATGCAAATCTATGTGCAGCGTGCCATCCCGCTAACCATCAGCGTGGATGGCGGCCTGCTGCAATTGCACAGCGCGTACCAGAGCGCCGGTGACGTGCTGGCAGAAGCCGGGGTTATTCTCGGGCCTGAAGATTACTATCGCCCCGCCTCGGACGTCATCTTGCGGCCCGGCGACATTATCGAGGTGGTGCGCGTCCAGGAGGAACTGGTCGAGGAAGATGAGCCCTTGCCCTTCGAAACCGAGTGGCAGCCGAGCGATCAGTTTGAACTGGATACCACCGGCCTGGTGCAACCCGGCGTGCCCGGCATTTACCGCCGGCAATGGCGCGCCCGCTACGAGAACGGGGTGCTTGTCGCCCACACGCTGGAAAGTGAATGGGTCGCACAGCCGCCGCAGCCAGAGATCATGGGCTACGGCACCAAAATCGTCGTCCGCGTGGTGGACACACCCGCAGGCGCGTATGAATTCTGGCGGGTGGTCAGAATGCGTGTCACTTCCTACACCGCATCCAGCTCCGGCAAGCCGCCCGATCATCCGGAATATGGCATCACTGCCAGCGGGTTGTGGGCCGGCACGGGCATTGTCGCCGTTGACAGGAATGTTGTACCTTTCCGCTCATGGGTCTACGTGCCGGGCTATGGCATCGGTTATGCCGGCGATACCGGCGGTGGTGTGATCGGCCGCTGGATAGACCTCGGATTTGACGAAGAAGAGTTCGTCGCCTGGTCCGGCTACGTCGATGTGTACTATCTCACGCCCATTCCAGAAGTGGACAGAATCAACTTCCGTATCCCAACCGAGCTGCCCTAGGCCGGCGCGGCGCTTCTCCAATGCACCCAAAGACATTACTGGAACGGCACGGCTTACATCCAAAGAAGAGCTTAGGTCAGAACTTCATCTTCGACGACAACGTGCTGACCGCCATCGTCGCCACCGCTCAGTTACAGCCGGACGACAATGTGTTGGAGATCGGCCCCGGCCTGGGCGCGTTGACCCTCCGCCTGGCAGAGGCTGCCGGTCAGGTTGTCGCGGTAGAGTTGGACGATCGCCTGCTGCCCATTCTGGAGCAGGAACTCCGTCATCTCCCAAACGTACGCCTATGGCACGGCGATATCCTGGAGCAGACGCCGGCCGACTGGTTTGGCGCTGCCCCTTACCGGGTGGTGGCGAACGTCCCCTACTACATCACCGGCGCGATCCTGCGCCACCTTTTCGCTGTCTCGCCCAGGCCGGAGTCCGTCACTCTCACCGTGCAGCAGGAAGTGGCGCAGCGCCTGGCTGCCGCTCCGGGTGACATGAGCCTGCTGGCGGTCAGCGTGCAATGCTTTGGGGTGGTCAAAGTAGGCCGGACCATCCGGGGCGGCGCCTTCTGGCCCCGCCCCGAGGTGGACTCCGCCGTCGTGCACATTCGCCTGCGCCGGCCTCCGTTAATTGCTCCCGAAGAAGAGCAGGCTTTCTTTCGACTGGCACGGGCCGGCTTCGGCCAGAAGCGCAAACAGCTTCAAAAGAATCTGCGAGTGCTGGGGTTTCCCCGTGAGGGCATCGCCACCGCGCTGGCGGCAGCCGGCATCGACGGTAATCGTCGAGCCGAAACGCTCAGCCTGGACGAATGGGTTGCGCTGCTGCGCAGTATGCCCTCGCAATCCTGAAGCCGGCTGCCCCGCCCGCGCACTTCAGACGTTTCGCCACTTCCCCACCTGTTGCCAGGGATCGGCGTTCCCTGAGTCGGCTCCATCACTTGCTGCCGGCCGGCCACTCTTCGTTCGCCCGCGCAACGCTTCATAAGCCGCGATAGCCAGCCAGGTGCTGTTGCTCGTATCCGGCATAGGCGCCCACCCGTCGTAATAGTCCGCCAGAAACCTGGTGCTGATATCGCCTGCGGTGAATCCTGGATGCTGCAACACATCCAGCAGATACGGGATGTTAGTGGTCACACCCAGGATCACCGTGTCGCCCAGCGCACGCACCATCTTCCGGATCGCCTCCCGGCGGTCCGCGCCCCAGGTGATTACCTTCAGCAACATCGGGTCATAGTAAGGGCTGACCAGCGTCCCGGCATCAATGCCGTCATCCACCCGCACGCCCGGCCCCGCCGGCCGCCGATAATAAGCGATCTCGCCGATTGAGGGCAGGAAGCCCCGCGCCGGGTCCTCCGCGTACACGCGGCACTCGATGGCGTGGCCGCGCTGCGTTAACTGCTCCTGGGTGAACGCCAGCGGTTCGCCGGCTGCCAGCCGGATCTGCCACGCTGCCAGGTCAACGCCGGTCACCAATTCCGTCACCGGATGCTCCACTTGCAGCCGTGTGTTCATCTCCAGGAAATAGAACTCTTCCGTCCCGGTGACCATGAACTCGACGGTTCCCGCGCTGACATAGCCGACCCGTCGGGCCAGCGCCAGCGCCGCCTGGCTCATTTCCTCTCTCAACGCCGGTGCGACGATGGGAGAAGGTGACTCCTCAATAATCTTCTGATGGCGGCGTTGCACGGAACACTCGCGCTCAAACAAGTGCACGATATTGTGATGGCGGTCACCCAGGACCTGGATCTCTACGTGGCGCGTGGAGGTTAAATAGCGCTCGATCAGCACGTGGTCGCTGCCGAATGATGAGACGGCCTCGCTTCGCGCCGCGTGCAGCGCATCCTCAAACTCGCCCGGCTCCCGCACGACACGCATCCCCTTGCCGCCGCCGCCGGCGCTGGCCTTGATCAGGATCGGATAGCCGATCTCTCGCGACAGGGCGAAAAGCTCCTCGTCCGAGTGACCGGCGGCATCCAGCCCCGGGATCACCGGCACATTCACCTGCCGGGCCAGGATGCGCGCTTCCGCCTTACTGCCCAGCGCGCGCATCGACTGCGGCGACGGGCCGATGAAGTGCAGACCATGCCGGGCGCACGCTTCCGCAAACTCCGGATTCTCGCTCAAAAAGCCGTAGCCGGGGTGCAGCGCGTCAGCCCCGGCCTCGCGCGCGATGCGAAAGATCGCCTCCTGATTCAGGTACGTCTCACGGGCCGTCTTGCCGTCCAACTGATAGCTTTCGTCCGCCAATTGCGCCCAGGGAGCGCTCCGGTCTACCTCTGAGTAGATGGCGACCGAACGGATGCCCAGCTCACGGCACGCGCGAAAGATGCGCTGTGCGATCTCGCCTCTGTTCGCCACCAGCAATTTCCTAAACATCTTCACCCGCCGCACTCCGCTGCCAGGCCGGCCTGCGCTTTTCCAGGAATGCCCCCATTCCTTCCCGGCCCTCGTCGCTGGCTCGCCTTTCCGCGATCAACCGCGAGGTATAGTCGCGCAGATCGTCACCAGGTTGTCGACCCACCGTGCGTATCAGCTGCTTGGCGGCTGCCTGCGCGCCCGGAGCCGCTTGCAGAAACTGGGCAATCCGTTCGGCAATCATCTCATCCAGTTCCGCCTCGTTCTCCGCCACATGATGCACCAGCCCAATCTCACGCGCCCTGACTGCGCTGAATCGCTCCCCGCTCAGGAATAGCTCGCGCGCGTGTCCGGCCCCAATCCGGGCCACGACGAATGGGGAAATCACCGCCGGCACAATCCCCAGGCGCGTCTCGCTGAAGGCGAAGGTTGCCCGCGCTACTGCCGTCACGCTGTCGCAACAACTGACCAGCCCAACTCCGCCGCCGATGGCAGAGCCGTTGATCCGTCCAACCACCGGCTTCGGGATGGAATCCACCGCCAGCATCAGGTCAAATATCGCCTGCCCATCGGCGATATTCTCGGCCATGTCGTAGTCGGCCGCCGCCCGCATATGGCCAAGGTCGGCCCCGGCACAGAAGGAACGCCCATTGCCGGTAAGCACGATCAGCCGCACCGTCTCATCGTCCGCCAGTTGCCGGAACAATGCTGTCAGTTCCACCACCAGGCCGGGGGTCAGCGCATTGTGGCTTTCCGGCCTGTTCAGGGCGACGGTGAGCACGGCATTCCGCCGGCGCAGTTCAATCTCACCATTCCTCATCCCGCTGCGATTTCTCCTTCCGTAACCACTTGGGCCGGCGCGGGTCGCCAGACGCCTCCCAAGTTTGTTGAGTCTGATTTTACCTTAGTTCGTCCCTTGCCTAAAGCAACACCGCGATAACAAGAGAGGGCCTGGGATGCCATACAAACATTCCCAGGCCCTCATTTCTGTTCAGGAGAGCGGGCTAAGCGAATCAGCCTGTGTTCAGTCCCCGGGCACCAGCTCCGGCATGGGTTCGCTGATCTCCGGCTCCAGTTCTGCGTTCATGATCTCTTCAAAGCCCTTGCGATCGAGTGTCTCCACCTCAATCAATCGCTCGGCCAGTCGCACCAACCGCTCGCGGTTATCGGTGATGAGCTGCTTGGCCCGCAAGTAATTCTTGTTCAAGAGTTCGCGCACTTCCTCGTCGATTAAGCCGGCAGCCTCTTCGCCATAGTCGCGACCGTAACCCATCTCCCGACCCAGGAAGATGTTGCCCTGCTGTTCGCCGTAAGTGCGAAGACCGAGTGAATCACTCATGCCGTACTGCATCACCATCGCTCGCGCGATGCGGGTCGCCTGCTGCAAGTCGGAGGCAGCGCCGGTGGTTACGCGGCCGAAGAATATCTCCTCCGCTGCTCGCCCACCGAGTGCAAAGGCAATCTGGTCGTCGAAGTAGTCCGTAGTCACCGTCATCCGATCTTCCCGCAACGGCAACACGTACCCGCCGGCGCGACCACGCGGGATGATGGTGATCTTCTGCACGGGATCCGTGTTGACCAGGAAGAAGCTGGTTACCGCATGACCGGCCTCGTGGTAGGCGGTCAGCTCCTTGTCCTCTTCGCTGATCACCCGGCTCTTGCGCTCCGGGCCGATGGCAATGCGATCAAAGGCCTCCTGAAACTCGCGCAGGCCGATGCTCATCTTGTTGCGCCGGGCGGCGAAAATGGCTGCCTCGTTAACCAGATTCTCCAAGTCTGCGCCGGAGAAGCCGGCCGTCAGCCGCGATATCTCCGGGAAGCTCACTTCTGAGGCCACCGGCTTACCGCGTGCATGGATCTTCAGGATCTGCTCCCGGCCCAACACGTCCGGCAGGTCCACGATCACCTTGCGGTCGAAGCGCCCGGGGCGCAGCAAGGCCGGGTCCAACACATCCGCCCGGTTGGTGGCGGCGATGACGATTACGTTAGTCTCGTTGGAGAAGCCGTCCATCTCCACCAGAATCTGGTTCAGCGTTTGCTCACGCTCGTCATGTCCACCGCCAAGCCCGGCTCCGCGCTGCCGGCCTACCGCGTCGATCTCGTCAACGAAGACAATCGAAGGCGCGTGCTCCTTGGCCTTATTGAACAGGTCACGCACCCGGCTGGCGCCGACGCCCACAAACATCTCCACAAACTCCGAGCCGGAAATATGGAAGAAAGGCACGCCGGCTTCCCCGGCGATCGCCCGCGCCAATAGCGTCTTGCCCGTTCCCGGCGGCCCGATCATCAGCACGCCCTTGGGGATGCGCGCGCCGACTTGCACGAACTTCTCCGGCTCGCGCAGGAACTGTACAACCTCTTGCACCTCTTCCTTGGCCTCCTCCACGCCGGCGACATCATCGAAAGTCACCGTAGGCCGGTCGCCGTCATTCACATTTTTGGCCCGGCTGCGCCCGAAGCCGAAGATGTTGTTGCCGCCGCCCTGCATCTGCCGGAAGCCTCGGCTGAATATCCACAGCAGCAACAACACCGGGGCCAGCGACAGCGCGATGCTGAAGAAGGTGTTCCACACCGACTGGTCAGTCGGCCGGAAGTCAAAACTATTCAGTTGCTCCTCGGTCAGCCCCATATCTGAGAGTGTCTGCATCAGCCCAACCGAGCTTTCCTTGGTCGAGCTGACTACGGCATTCGGGGGATTACGCAGGACAACTTCCAGCCGGTCGCCGGAGACCTCGATGGATTCAACGTTGTTGTTGGTGATTTCAGTGACGATCTCGGAGAGCGCTACTTGCTCTGGGGCGCTGAAACGCCGGCTCAAATAAAGCTGCAGGCCAAGGATAATCACCAGTATGGCGATTATCCACACCCAGGCAGGAATCGGGCTGCGCGAGCCTGATGGTTGTTCGTCCATGTACTGTTACCTTCTGGTACCTTGTCAGTCCTGTCCCCACGAAGCCGGGCGGCTGACGGAAAGGCTAATCTTACCCGATCACTATATGAGAAAGATTAACTCCAATTGGTTGCGTTCAGTTTCCCGGAAAATGCTTGGGAATTCCTAACCGCTGTGTTAAGGACCACCGCCAATCGACGCACGATTTTCCGGGAAACTATGCGAACGGTCGCCTCTGATTCAGTCACCGCGATTCCGGTAGAGGGGCGAGAGCGCGGCAACCTGCCTGTCGGCGTGATAGCTGCTGCGCACCAGGGGACCGCTTTCCACCCACTTGAAGCCCAACTGGTAACCCCACTCCTTCAGGCTTTCGAACTCCTCCAGTCGATAGTAGCGCTCGATTGGCAAGTGCTGGCGACTCGGCTGCAGGTATTGCCCGATGGTCAGGATATCCACCCCGCAATTAGCCAGGTCCTGCATGACCGTCTGCACTTCCGTGACATCCTCTCCCAACCCCAGCATAATTCCGCTCTTGGTGAGTACATCCGGCTGCATGCGCTTGGCATTGGCGAGCGTCGTTAATGCCCACTCATAATGGTCCTGTGGCTGCACCTGCTTGAAGAGCCGCGGCACGGTCTCCACATTGTGGTTAAGGATCTCCGGGCGGGCGTCCATAACGATCTTCAGCGCGTCGGCGTTCCCCTTGAAATCCGGAATAAGCACTTCGATGGAGCAGCCGGGGTGAATCTCGCGGATGCGTTGAATACACAGCGCGAATATCGGCGCGCCGCCATCTTTTCGCTCGTCACGGTTGACGGAGGTGATCACCACGTGGCGCAAATTCATCGCCTTCACGGCCTGTGCGACGCGTTCCGGCTCTTCCCAATCAATTGGCATTGGTCGGCCGGTCTTGATATCGCAGAAGCCGCAACTGCGCGTGCAAATGTCACCCAAGATCAAGAAGGTGGCTGTGCCGGAGCCCCAGCATTCTCCGATATTCGGGCACAGCGCTTCCTCGCAGACGGTGTGCAGCCGCTTGCTGCGCATTAACTTCTTAAGGAAATCATAATTCTCGCCGCTGGGAACCCGCACGCGGATCCAGTCAGGTCGTTCCCTGGACGCAGTCCTTACCGGCGTGTCGCTCTTATCTACGGCAATTGACTCCGGGTCAATGAGGGTGGTCATAGAGTTACCTATATTGGATGCCTGGATAAAGGCCGGCAAATGCCTGCCGGGCGTGTGCCGGCGGACTTCTTCTCGAGTCACACACGGGTCCGGCAACCGGCATCCTTGGGATGATGAGGGCGATTTTACGCATAAACCAGGGGCGCGGCAAACCTCGTCTCCACCATGAAAACGCTGCGGAAGGAACGAAGCAAAGGCTCAATCACCGCTTCTACCTGAACTTGTTTCCCCAGCAATTGCGAGAGGCTGGTCACTCCGTAATCTGCAATGCCGCATGGTACGATGCCGGCGAAGTGCGCCAGGTTGGGATCAACGTTTAGCGCGAAGCCGTGGCTGCTGATTCCTCGCGCGTTGACCCGCACGCCGATGGCAGCGATCTTCATCTTGCCCACCGACGTGTCCACCCATACGCCGGTGTATCCTGTAAAGCGCTGCCCGGTCACACCAAATATGGCCAGCGTCTGGATGAGAACTTCCTCAAGCTCACGCAAGTACAGGTGCAGGTCCGGCCGTTGCAAGCCCCGCGATCCATAGTAGCGCTTCAGGTCCAGGATAGGATAGCCCACCAGCTGGCCCGGCCCATGATAAGTAATATCACCCCCGCGATCCACCAGGCGCACCGCGATGCCTTGTTGCGCGCATTCCTGCTCGCTCATCAGCAAGTGCTCAGGCTTGCCCCTGCTACCGATGGTATACACCGGATCATGTTCCAGCAACAGCAGCCGGTCCGGCCCCGCGTTAAGCGCAATCTCGGCCGCCGATTGGCGTTGCAGCGCCAAGGCGTCATCATAGGGCACTCGTCCAAGCCAGTCGGCCTCAAGTATTAGCATCTGCCTATTCTACGCCAATAGTGAAGCGGTGTCCTACTTGACTAAGGTGATACACAGGTTGCATAATGGGGGGCGACAAGTTGACGTAACAATGAAGAGGATAGCGGGGCGCGGCCGCAGTTTTTTCAGGGCGGGCGAAGGCTCACTGCACCGAATATGCGGCACGAAGAACCATTGTGGCAGACAAACGATCCCTTCTTACTGCGCTTCATCGGTCGCCACATACCGCTATTCCTGTTTCTCGTATTGGCAGTAGCCGGCATGATGGCCATTTACTTTGCCTTCTCGCCGGCATCGCCGGAGAATGCCGCCACTACCGAGATCAGCCGTGGAACGGCTATCCTATCGGCGCCCATCTTTAAGCCGCTCGCCTCCCGGCTGGTAACGCAACGATTCGCGCAGACAACGCCGCCGGTGCGGATCGGCATCATTTCGGGCCATATGAACAACGACTCCGGCGCCGTCTGCGATGACGGCTTGACCGAAGCGCAGGTCAACCTGGACATCGCGCTGCGCGCGGCAAATCGGCTCAGGGAACAGGGCATACCGGTCACAATCCTCGCCGAATTCGATCCCCGGCTGCGCGGCTTTGCCGGCGACGCCCTGATTGCGCTGCACGCAGATTCGTGTGTATACGTAAATGACCAGGCCACCGGCTTTAAGATTTCGCCCTCGCCCGTCTCTGAGTCAACGGCGCTTTACCAATGCATGGAAAGGGAATACAGCGCCGCAACCGGCCTGCCTTTTCATGCTAATACCATTACACCCGACATGACCGATTACCACGCTTTTCACGAGATTTCACCTGGCGTGCCTGCTATAATCATTGAGACTGGTTTCATGTATCTGGACCGTGAGCTGCTAACCAGCTACGCCAACACGCCGGCAGCGGGAATCGCTGACGGCATCCTTTGTTTTCTTGGAGCGACTGAATGACAAACGCCCTGTCCCCGACGTTGAAAGCTGCGCAGGAGGCCATCGCGGCCGGCAATACCGTCGACGCGACCCGCTTGCTCAAACGCTGCTTGCGCGAGGATCCAAACGACCATCGCCCGTGGCTGTGGCTGGCAGGGCTGGCGAAGACCAGACAGCAAAGCCTGGCCTATCTCGATCAGGCGGAGAAGCTGAGTCCCGGCGACCCGACGATTCAGAAGGCGCGAATGTGGGCGCAACAACACCTTCCCACGGCCGCTGACGGGCATGAGGTCACCGTGCCTACCGCCGTAGCGCAGACGCCGCCGGTCGCGCCGGCTCCACCCCAACGCCGGACCACATTACGCAAGAAGCCGCTCGCGGCCGCCGCACCGGCAGCGCCTGCGCCTGCCTCGAGTCGCTCGTGGCTCGCCGCGGCGCTGTTGCTGCTGGTCATCGCATTCATTGTGGGCGCCGCCGCATTGCTGCTCAGTAATCGTATCTTCCCGGCGTTTGCGTTAGCCGCTGCTCCGACCAATACTCCTCAGCCGCCGGACCTGGTGCTGGTCGCTGAGGTGCCGGAAGACGAGACAGCCGGCGATCCCGCGGACGGTTTGACCGGCTCGCCGGGAGCGAATCCATCTATAGTGCACACGCCCACGCCGGCTCCGACTCGCGTTGTGCCGACCCCGACCCTGCAGCCGACCAACACGCCGGCCCCGACAGCCACGGTCGCACCGACAGTGATCGTCAGCCCCGGCGATAACCCCCTGGATACTGTAACTGTCGGTGAGGGTGAACGTTGGGTGGATGTAAATCTGACAACTCAGTCGCTGACCGCGTATGAGGGCGACACTCCCGTCTTCAATACCCTCATTTCCAGCGGTATGGATACTCACCCGACGGTCACTGGCCAATTCCGCATCTGGATGCGCTACGAATCGCAGACGATGAATGGCTATTTGCTGGGCTATGATTACTACCTGGAGAACGTGCCATACGTCATGTATTTCTATAATGACTATGCGCTACACGGCGCGTACTGGCATAACAACTTCGGGGTCCCCATGAGCCACGGCTGTGTCAACCTGCACCCCAGCGACGCCGAGTGGCTATTCAACTTCACCAGTCTGGGAACGCTGGTCAACGTGCACTATTAGGCGCCGGGCCGCTACCGACGCAGTCCTTGCTCCAGCCTGGTCACAAACTCCCGCGCGGCAGCCGGCTTGTCCTCCGCCCCATCCACCGCATTGATCAGCGCGCTGCCCACAATCACGCCGTCAGCTAAGCTACCCACCTCCCGTGCCTGTTCCGGCGTGCTGATCCCAAACCCCACCGCCAGCGGGACGCCGGCCTGACGGCGCACGCGCTGGACAAAATCGCCCAGCCCGGCCGAGAGTGCGCCTCGCGCACCGGTCACGCCGGTGAGACTGACTAGGTAGATAAAGCCGGCAGCTCGCGCGGCCACCACGGCAATCCGCTCTGGGCTGCTGGTCGGGGCCAGAAAGAAAACCAGCGCCAGCCCGACATCCCGAACGCATTTCTCAAAAGCAGCCGCCTCCTCCAGGGGAAGGTCAGGAACAATGAACCCGTCCACCCCGGCCTCGGCGGCGTCCCGCGCGTATTGCGCCTCGCCATAGGCCAGGATCGGATTGTAATAGCCCATGAGCATAATCGGCGTCTGCACCCCCTGTTGTCGCAACGCGCGCACCATCTCCAGGCAATCAGCGCTGGTGACACCCTGCTCCAGGGCAATTTGCGTGCTGCGCTGGATCGTCGGCCCGTCAGCCAGGGGGTCACTGAAGGGCACACCCAGTTCGAGCAAGTCACTCTCGCCGGCGATAGCGCGCACGACTTCAATTGAAGTAGCCCGGTCCGGGTAGCCCAGTGTGTAATAGGGCATCAGCGCCGCGAGTCGTCGTTCGCCGGCGCGGGCAAAGGCAGCGGCGATCCGGCCCGGCCCGGGAGAAGCGCTTAACGCATCCGGCAACGGTCGGTCAGTCTTTCCGTCGCTCAACTTCGGGCTCATACCTTAGACAAGCTGCAAACTCGGCACGACGTCGAGGTCAAGTGGGTGCTGCTCGCCGGCTACGAAACGCCGGTGCGCGGCCGCCGCTATCATCGCGGCATTATCCGTGCACAACTGCATGGGCGGAAAGCGCACCGGGACTTCTAACCGGGTATTCATCGCCCAGCGCAGCGCGCGGTTCGCCGCCACCCCGCCGGCCAGGTGCACCGCCTTCACCCCAAACACCTCGGCGGCGTGGGCCGTCTTGTCCACCAGCGTATCAACAATCGCCGTCTGAAAACTCGCCGCCAGATCAGCTACCGGAATGTTCTGGCCCTCGAACCGTTGCGCCTCGCGCATCACCGCCGTTTTCAGACCGCTGAAACTGAAATCGTACTCCTCGCGCAGCAGCGCCCGTGGAAAGCGGAAGGCGTTCCGATTGCCTTCTTCTGAGACGCGGTCAACAGCCGGCCCACCCGGATACTCCAGCCCCAACATGCGTCCCACCTTGTCGAACGCTTCGCCGGCGGCGTCATCAATCGTGCCTCCCAGATGCTTGTATTCCAGGTGACCGGTCATCAGGTACAGCTCGGTGTGGCCGCCGCTCACTACCAGGGTCAGTATCGGGAAGGAGATTTCCGCCGCCCCCTCATCCAGCCAGAGCGAGTAGATATGTCCCTCAATGTGGTTGATGCCCAGCAACGGCCGGCCACATCCCAACGCCAGTCCCTTTGCCACGTTGACGCCGACCAGCAGCGAACCTACCAGTCCCGGCCCGCGTGTCACCGCGATGCAGTCAAGGTCGTCAAAGCCCATATGCGCTTCGCCCAGCGCCTGATCAACCACGGTATGAATGACCTCGACATGCTTGCGCGAAGCGACCTCCGGAAAGACGCCGCCATATTGCGCGTGCAAATCCAGCTGGCTGGCGACAACGTTGCTCAGGATGCGCCGCCCATTCTCCACTACCGCCGCGGCCGTCTCGTCGCAGGAAGTCTCAATAGCCAGGATACGTGTGTTCGGCTCGAGATGCATATCACTCATCTTCTATCACTCAGCAACCCTTTTCGCGTTCCCTCCGGCAATCGACCGGCGAACATGACTTTGCCCGATCCTACGTCGTTTCCGGTCCGCCGCCAAACGACCGTGCGGCCGGCGCCAGCAAGCGTGTCAGTGCATCCACCAGCACCTCACCCTGTCCATCGAGGACAGTGCGCGGATCCAGCAGAAACTGATCCTGCGCTATCCGGCCAATGATCGGCGGATCCCAGGAGCGCATGTCCGCAGCCAGCTCATCTGGCCGGGGCGCGTCAATCGCCAGCAAGAATGTCGGCAGCCCGGCTCCCGGCAAACTACCTCCCCCCACTGTCGATTCGCCAGGAATGACACCGGCAGCAATACCGGCCGCCTGCAATTGTCCCGCCCAGCGGAGGGCCTCCGCATGAACGTCTGCCGGCGCGCGCCCTATCATGCGCCAGACTGGTATTTCCCGTTCCACCTCTCCCTTAACATAATGCAATAACGTAGCGTTAAGGGCAGCCAGGCAGCTCTTATCGGCCCGTACCGCCCTGGCCAATGGGTGGCGTTTGATAGGGGCCAACAGCGCCGCCTTGCCGCAGAGGATGCCAGCCTGCGGGCCGCCCAGCAACTTGTCCCCGCTAAAGGCAACAACATCCACTCCGGCGGCCAGCGCATCGCCGACCAGCGGTTCGTGAGCCAGCCCAAACTGCTCCGTATCGATCAGCGCGCCGCTTCCCTGGTCAAACAACAATGGTATGCCGTGCTCATGAGCCAGTTGAACCAGTTCTGCCAGCTCCGGCTCAGCGGTAAAACCCACGATCCTGAAATTGGAGTGGTGCGCCACCAGGATCGCGCCGGTGCGCTCGTTGATCGCTTGCTCGTAATCGCGCGGGTGTGTTCGATTGGTTGTGCCCACTTCCACCAGGCGCGCGCCGGATTGCGCCATCACGTCCGGCACCCTGAAGCCCCCACCGATCTCCACAAGCTGCCCCCGGCTGATAATCACCTCGCGATCCCGGCATAGGGCCGTCAGCATCAGTAACACCGCCGCGGCATTGTTGTTCACCGCCAGGGCATCCTCGCAGCCGGTGATCCGCTGCAACAACCGGGATGCGTGCACCGTCCGCGATCCCCTGGCTCCTGGAGCGAGATCATATTCCAGGTTGCTGTAGCCGGCGGCGACGGCCTGTATGGCCTGCAGCGCGCTCTTGCTCAACGGCGCGCGGCCCAGGTTAGTGTGCACGATGACGCCGGCGCCGTTGATCACCGGCCGCAGCGTCGGGGCCAACATCTCGTCCAACATCTCTCGCGCTCGCTCGATGATCGCCGTGACTGTAGTTGGGACAAGGTCGCCTGCCAGTATGCGCCCCCGCGACTCACTCAACACATCGCGTAATGCGCCGATCAGCAGCGACCGGCCAAATTGGGCCGCGATCTCCCGGGCGGTCGGCTCAGCCAGCAGCCGATCCACACTCGGCAAAGAGCGCAGCACCTGCTGGGCCTCATTCGAACCGACGGCTTCAGCCGACATGCCGGCTATCCATCTCCGCCGGCAGCGCGCGACCGCAGTTGCAGGAGTACCTCGAACAGGACAAAAACAAGCCCGACCAATATTGCCACCGCGATGCCCAGGACCCGATTCATTTGCAGCCAGGTGCAGAAGGCGACCCACAGACCCACCCACATCGACTGCCGCAATACCGTCAGAAAGCGCGGCGACTTCCCGGCGCTCCCGAAGCGCCAATTAAAGAAATAGACCACCGGCAGCATAACCCCCGTGACGGCCATCCCCACCACCCCCAGAAACACCAGCACAAACTCCAGATTGGGCGCTTCCAGGATCGCCGGCGCGTCGATCTGATCCAGGGCGGTTGCCCGCAACAGGTCCAGGCGCTGCGCATCAAAGGGATAGAAATTGTTGACGATATGGTCTATGGTGAGTAGGCTGAGTAGTATCAGGCCGGCGGCCAGGGCCAGAAACGGAATAACCCCCAGTCGTTCGTAGGTCGCTTTCATTTGCTGATTATACCCTAGCTCAATCTTGATCGAGATTCCCGGAAATTCCATGTCGAATCGGGGCCTACGCGCCGATCAATTTCCGGGAATCTGTGCGCGAATGAAGATCACGTTTCATTTAGCTGCCGCCTGCGCGTACGTCTTGCTGTAATAGCAGGAAGAGCAGCGCTTCGCCGTAGGCGTTGCTGCCGTCCGGCCCGTTGAAGGAATACTTACGCCCTTCCTTCTCAGTCGTGCAGGTGCATTCCCCGTTCGCCTGCTGGGTCAACATTAAAGAATCAGCCAGTCGTCCCAGCCGTTCCCGAAGCTGTTCCTCAGTCGGGATCCAGACTACCTCTTGCTCCATGATGTAGTCCAGCGCCCACTCAGCCACACCATGAAAAGTGACCACCGGTAGGCCGCGATACAGTTCCAGATTGGCTTGCATGTCGGAGATGACGAACACCCGCTCATCGAGCGCCCGGTCGGGTATCCAGAAGAAATCATACAAGCCGGGCTGCCAATTCAACCCGGCTACCTTCAGTCGATAGGCCAGTTCAGGGGAGAGCATATGTCAATTCTGCGTTGCCACAAACAACCCATCCTGCGTCACCACAAATATCCGCAATGGAGCCTCAGCCACATCAAAGTCGCGCATACCGGTAAGCAGCTCCTGGTTCGTCTCCAGATCGATCGCCTTGTACTGGGCCAGGAAGGTGCCGCCGAGACTCAACTGGATGATCCGGCTGCTACCCGGGTCGGCCACAAAAATCGAGGAATTAAGCCCGCGGCCCACCACCTTTACGTGTGTCGGCGCGACCAGCCCATCTGTCAGGCCGGTTTCGGTCAACGCACTCTCGTCCCAAAGCACATTACCGTCCACATACCGCCTCAGCCTTCCGTCCGCGTACAAAACAATAACGCTCCCATCTTCACTATAGATGGCAATATCCACCGCCTGATTCAGATCGGGCAGCGAAATCGATCGCTGTTCGTCCTCGACGTAGAAGCCGTCACCCTCGGCGAAATAGCGCCAGATGACCCCGGCTGCCGGGTCCAGGATATAAATGCGTTCGCTGAACTGGGTCAAAGCCGTCGGTGATTGCCACTCGCTCGCCAGGCCCAGCCTTACCGCGCTCAGATCCTCAAAGCCCGGCGAGTATGTTGTCAGCGCGCCGGCCCCATCCAGCATCGCCAACCCGGACTGAGTCACTTCCACGCCGCTTGGCCGCCACATAATGTCAATGAGCTTGCCGGTCACGTGGTTGCCTATCGCCTGACCGTTAAACAGCACGACAGAAGGTTCCTCGGTAGTCAGGGTCAGATAATCTTCACTGGTCTCGTGCCGGAAGACGCGATTGCCGGCTTCATCCAGCGTGTAAATATCCCCGTTGAAGCCCTCTCGCAGGACCACGCTCCCCAATCCTGTCCCGTCCGGATAGCTGTACAACCTCCGGCCGAGTAAGCGCGTCACCTCATCGACAAGGTCCAGTTCGATCAGCGCCGTCTCCCGCATAAACTGGATATCCGGGTCATCGGGTCGCAGCAGCTCCGCTTCGGCAGCCAGGACCAGCACCTGATTGAAAAGGCGTCGCTGCTCGCCTTCGTCTTCACTTTGTTCGGCCAGACCGATAGCCAGTCCCATGTCGCGTTTGATCTCGCTCATGCGCTGGACACGGCCGCGCTGCACATATACGCTGGTGACAATTATCCCTACGAAAACGGGGATGAGGATAGCGATGAGCATGGGCGCCGCCCAGCCGGCGGCCCCCGTTTCGTCGTCCTCGTGATGGCGGGCCGGTCGCAGCCGGCCCATCAACTCCGCCAACCAGGCCGTAAAGAAGGAAAGACCCAATACCGCCCGGGACGACGCCTTCCGGGCGCTCGTCGACACTTCCTCACGAGACGGCAAAATAACTTGCCGCGAAGCGTCTTTGGGTTGCGGCGCCGGAGCCGGCTCGGGCCGCTCATCGCGTTGCCTGATCGAGCGGCTGCTCCCGGCGCTTGTCGCGGTCTTAGCCGTCACAATGGTGGCTGCAGCCGCCGCACCTCCGGCTGCGCGTCCCCGACCGCCTGTCTCCGGCTCTGGTGCAATCTCGGCGACTACGGCCACTGCGGCTGCTCCGCCGACAATATCCGACGCGCCAACCACGTAGGGAGCCTCTTCCACGAATTCCAACAGCAACATGCGGGCCGTTCTCTGCCCCACAATCTGTATCAGGACAGGCAGGCTCTCTTCAACGGTGCTGTCAACCAGCACAGACTGCGCCATTTCATTGGGAATGTTGGTAAGGCCGGGATCAGCCAGCAACAGCATATCACCGGGCTCCAGCCAGTTGTGGAAGTAGCGTAAGTCGATGCCGGCGGTCAACCCCAGTGGGACCAACCGGTCGGGCTTCTTGTCCGGGATGCGCTCCACCCCGAAGTTGCGAGCGATCAGGGCGAACGCCTCGCCTGCCTGCACCACAAATAGCTCTTGCCGGCGCAACACGGCGCAGGAAACAGCGCCCAATCTGGACCCGCCCCGGCTATTCATATTGGCGCGCAAAAGGTACTCGTTGGCGTCCATAATCGCCCGGCGCAACGCGGCTGTAACGCTGCCCGATGTCTGATAATAACGGCTCTTGATAGTACCCAGCAAGGCGTTGGCTAGTTCCCCATACTCACCAGGCAAGCCGGTCAGAGTCAGATGAACAAATAGCGAGTCACCCTCTCGGCCACGCGCTGCTCCCTTTGGAGTCTGCTGAACCAGTAGACCCGGGGCAGGTCTTGCCTCCTGGACGACGCCGTCCACCAGATAAAGCTCACCAACGACTGTTTGCAGTTCCACGCCGCTTCAGATCCAGGTTGTCATACTACAAAGACTCACCAGGCCGCGAATCCCCATAAAGCCATCTACCCGTAAGCATAGCACGGGACGGCGGGCGGAGCTACCCATTGTAAGAGCCAGGTGTTACACTACCAGGAGGAGATATGGCTTTGTGCGGGAAATGAAGATGCGCGACGAAAATCGTCGCCAGCTTTTCGACGATTGGTCGTCGGAGTATGATTCCCGGCTTCAAGCCGGTCCCGATGACTTTCCTCATGCCGGCTACAATGAATTACTGCACGCCGTGCTTGATCAGGCAGGCGCAACGCCGGATGCGACGGTCCTCGAATCGGCCGGCGGTACCGGCAACCTGGCGGAGCTCCTGGTAAGGGCCGGTTGACGGGTCTACGGGCTGGATTTCTCTGCCGGGATGTTGCGGAGGTCGAAAGAAAAGCTGCCGGAGATAGAGGTGCGGCTGAGGCCGGCCTCACCCCTTGCGTATATAGGAGGAGCATCACCATGAAAGTCATCATTGCCGGCGAAACACCATTTGTCGATGAGTTGGGCCGGTTGTGCGCTGAAGCGGCGCATGATGTACAGCTATACCTGGTAGAGGATTTCTTTAGCGCCGTCGAAAGCGGCGCATTCATGACCATAGAGAGCGATATCGATGTGCTGATTGAGTTGCACAATGAGTCCGCAGCCGCCAAAGAGGAGTTGTTGCTGGGTCTTGGGCCGGCCATCCCTGGACATGCGCTCGTCCTGGTATCAGCGCTCGCGACCAGCGCCACGCAGGCGGCGAGTTGGCTGCCCAATCCCGGCAGGGTAGTCGGATTCAGCATCTTGCCCCCACTTAAGACCGGTGACCTCGTCGAGCTCGCGCCCGCGCTGCAGACCGCGCCGGCCCATCTATCGCGGGCGGTCGCGTTCTGGCGCGGCCTGGGGCTGGAATCCATTAAGGTGGCCGACGGCCCCGGCCTGGTTCGCGCCCGCGTCGTTTGCTGCCTGATCAATGAGGCAGTCAGCGCCCTGATGGAAGGCGTCGCCTCCGCAGCGGAGATTGACAAAGCGATGAAGCTAGGCGCCAACTATCCTCTCGGCCCGTTGGAATGGGCGGACTATCTAGGATTGGACACCGTCCTGGGCGTTATGACGGGCCTCTTTCAGGAATGGGGCGACGACCGCTATCGCCCCGCCCCATTGCTCCGCCGCATGGTGGCGGCCGGCCAACTCGGTCAGAAGAGCGGCCGCGGCTTCTATGATTACGCCGCACAGGAGAGCGGTTAGGGCCGATGACAGCCTTTCACTGCTATCTGTGCACCCAGGACCCGCTGGAAAAGCGCCGCTATGGGCAGCCGACCGGCGCTGATTGCCCCATCTGTCTGCAGCCGACCTGCGGCTATCACCTGACTACCGTGCGCTTCCGGTGGCGCAGCGACGGGCAAACCGCCAGCGCGCTCATTTGCAAGGAGTGCAAACGAACGTACGCTCACCGCAACTGGGATTTTGCCAACCGCGATTGGATCACCTGAGTTGAGGATGCGGCGATGTCGCGCCCTGGCTCAGTTATCTTGCGGATAGGTCGGGACGTCTGGCCCGACGATCTCCCGGAAAAGTTCCAGAATCTCGCCCGGCTGCGCGTGACGTCCCTGGATTGTCTTCTTAGAGAAGACCAGCTCGTCGTTTACCCGGAACTCAAACGCCCCTTTTGTGCCGGTAATGAAGGTGAACGTCTCGATGACGTGTTGATAATTGGAAAGAATTTCTCCCGCCACACGGACGGCTCGTTCTGCGTAGTTTCAAGGAACGCAGTATTCAAGGGAGATGCGGTACTTGTCGGTCACAGAGTGCCTCCTCATGATGGACCCATCTTTGATAAGGGGCAAGTATAGCGACGCGCCCCGGCCTTGACAATCAGGAGGCGCTGCGCTAGCATTGCGGTGACTTTGGGCCTGTAGCTCAGCTGGGAGAGCGCTACAATCGCACTGTAGAGGCCAAGGGTTCGAATCCCTTCAGGTCCACCAGAAACATGGTCGCAGTTAACAATTGAATCTGCTGACATTAGCGGCAATGAACGGGAGTAGTAGGTGCCCCTTCACAGAGAGTCGCCTCCCGGCTGAAAGGGCGACATCCGTACCGAACTCGCCCGGGAGCCGCGACAGGGAAAGGCCGGAGACATCCGGCCTGGTAGTTGTCGCCGGGTAACCTCGTTATCGGTTAGAGTGGATGGTCAGTCCAGATGAGTAGCGGCGCGCACCGTTTGTGCTAGAATTGCGCTCCGTTGCTTGCTTTTGGGCCTGTAGCTCAGTTGGGAGAGCACCACAATGGCATTGTGGGGGTCAAGGGTTCGAGTCCCTTCAGGTCCACCAAGAACACCATCAATCAGAGTGGTACCGCGGAAGCCCCTTTCGTCTCTGAACGAAATGGGGCTTTTTCGTTTCCTGAGTAAGATTCCCGGAGATTTGTCATCCGGCCGGAGCGCAGGCAACAACCAATTTCCGGGAATCTGAGTGCAAGCGATGAGAGAATTTCGCGTTGAGACGCCCTTCGGTCGGACCTTCGGCAAGGAGGCCGGCGATTCCCAGGCCCCACTGGTGCTGGCAATCCATGGCTGGAGCCAGCGCAACGGTTGGCACACCTGGGAGCCGTTGATCGAGCCGCTCGCTGCAGCCGGCCTGCATGTGGTGACCGTTGACATGCCCGGCTGGGGTCAATCAAGCTCAACAGGCAGCGGCCCACTGCGTACCGCTGAAGCGGTGGGGACTGTCACAGCTCTGATCGCCAATTTTCACGTCGAGTCGGCGACGCTGATGGGCAAGAGTTGGGGCGGCGGCGTGGCAATACAGACTGCCCTGGACCATCCGGCCCTGGTTGACCGCCTGATCCTTTCCGCGCCGGCCTATCGCGAACTCGACCGGCTCCCTGCAGTGAGTTGCCCTGCGTTGCTGGTGTGGTCCGAGGACGATCCCGTGATCCCCTTCAGTTACGCCGACGCTTTCGTGCAGGCGCTGCCGGATGTCCAATTGATAACTTACCCGACTGGCGGTCACAGCGCCGCGCCCAAAAATGCCGCCGACTTTGCGCCGAAGGCGGCGAACTTCATCCAGAGGAAGAGAGCATGATAGACAGGTACAACCCCGCAGAGATCGAGGCCAAGTGGCAGGCCCGCTGGCTGGAAACCGGCCTATATCGCCAGGTTGTCGATCCTGACCGGCCCAAGCATTATGCTTTGACCATGTTGCCCTATCCCAGCGGCGACCTGCACATCGGCCACTGGTACGCGATGAGCCCCAGCGACGCCCGCGCCCGTTACATGCGCATGCAGGGCTACAACGTGCTCTTTCCGATGGGCTTCGACGCATTCGGGCTGCCGGCCGAAAATGCCGCCATCAAGCGCGGCGTCCACCCCAAGGAATGGACGTATGAGAACATCGACCACATGCGCGCTCAGCTAAAAAGCATGGGGGCCATGTTCGATTGGGAGCGCGAAGCCGTCTCATCTGACCCCAAATACTATCGCTGGTCGCAGTGGTTCTTCAAGAAGCTGATGGAGCTAGGGCTGGCCTACCGGGCCCTGGCCGCGGTTGACTTTTGTCCCCACTGCAACACCACTCTGGCCCGAGAGCAGGTGTGGGGAGATGACCGGCATTGCGAGCGCTGCGGCACGCCCGTGATCAAGAAAGACCTGGAGCAATGGTTCTTCCGCACGACCGACTACGCCGACGAACTGCTTGACTTCAGCGGCATCGAATGGCCGGAGCGGGTGGTCGCTATGCAGCGTAACTGGATCGGCCGCTCGGTTGGGGCCGATGTCACCTTCCTCACCGAGCAGGGAGATGAACTGCCCGTCTTCACCACCCGGCCCGACACCCTCTGGGGCGCTACCTTCATGGTGCTGGCCCCTGAACATCCGCTGGTCGAGAAGCTAACCATGCCGGAGTATCGCGATGCCGTTTCCACCTACCGCGAGGCGGCGCGCCGGCTGACCGAGATCGATCGTGAGGCAACTGACCGAGAAAAGACCGGCGTCTTCACTGGCGCTTACGCCATCAACCCGGTCAATCAAGCCCGCATCCCTATCTGGATCGCCGACTACGTCCTGATGGGCTACGGCTCCGGCGCGATCATGGCCGTGCCGGCTCATGACGAGCGTGATTTCGAGTTTGCCCGCAAGTACGGGCTCGATATTGTGGAGGTCATTCGAATGCCGGAGCGCGACGATTCGGCCGGTCCGCTGGAGGCCGCCTACACCTCTAAAGATGAAGGCCACCTGGTCAACTCCGGCGACTTCAGCGGCATCCCGGTAGCCGGCGCGGCTGCCTGGGTGACGGCTTGGCTGGAGGAGCAGGGTATCGGCCGGGGCGCGGTCAGCTACAAGCTGCGTGACTGGTTGATCAGCCGGCAACGCTATTGGGGCTGCCCCATTCCGATTGTCTACTGCCCGGATTGCGGCCCCGTGCCGGTGCCGGATGATCAGTTGCCGGTCCTGCTGCCGGATGACGTGGATTTCCGCCCCACCGGCGAAAGCCCGCTCAGGTTTCACGAGGGTTTTCTACACACCACCTGCCCGGATTGCGGCGCGGCGGCAACGCGCGAAACGGATACGATGGACACCTTTATGTGCTCGTCGTGGTATCAATACCGTTATCTCAGCCCTGACTTCGACCAGGGGCCGTTTGACCCAGCGGAGGGCGATTATTGGCTGCCGGTCGACCAGTACACTGGCGGTATTGAGCATGCCACCATGCACCTGATCTACACCCGCTTCTTCACCCGCGCGATGCGCAAGATGGGCCTGGTCGCTTTCGACGAACCCATGCTGCGCCTCTACAACCAGGGCATGGTGCTGGGCGAAGACGGAGAAAAGATGTCGAAGTCGCGGGGCAACGTCGTCGCGCCGGACGCCCTCGTCACCCAATATGGCGCAGACACCGTGCGCACTTACCTGGTCTTCTTCGCCAAGTGGGATCAGGGCGGTCCGTGGAACTACGACGGCATCAAAGGGCCGCAGCGCTTCCTCCAAGACGTGTGGGAGTTGTCACTGGCCGAGTACGTTGCCGGCGCAGTAGATCACCAGGCCGACCGCGCCCTACGCCGCAAGACACATCAGGTCATTCGCAAGGTCGGCGACGACATGCAGAACTTCTCGTTCAATACCAGTGTGGCGGCGCTGATGGAATTGCGCAACCACCTGCAAGTCGCGCAACGCGCCCGTAACATCAGCGAGCAGGCCTGGAACGAAGCCGTCGAGAACCTGTTACTGCTTCTGGCCCCCATCGCCCCGCACATCACCGAGGAGTTGTATGAGCGGCGAGGACATGCTTACAGCATTCACCAACAATCCTGGCCGACATGGGACTCTGAGATCGCCCAGGACGAGGTGGTCACGCTGATCGTGCAGATCAACGGCAAGCTACGCGCCCGCATCGACGTGCCGGCCGGCATCGCGGATGAGGAAGCCGAACGCCTGGCCCTGGCCGAAGAAAATGTCCGCCGCTGGCTGGACGACAAAGCCCCCAGGAAGGTGGTCGTCATTCCGGGCCGGCTGGTCAACATCGTCGTCTAGTCCGGAGCCGCCGGGCGCTTTCACTCAGACAACGTAGACGCCCGGCGCGCCCCCTTCCTTCAGTTGCCAGTTGAGCGCATCCCGCGCCAGCAACAATTCGGCCGGCCGGCTGCCACCTAACAACACCAGCACGTGCAATCCTGCCTCATCCCGCCATTGTCGGCCCTGCTCCACACCCAGCCAGTCGCCGTCAATCGCTATCCGCCGGACGCTCACCTTGCCGCCGCTGTCAAAACTGCACTCCATTTCGACTGCCTTCATACTGACCTCTCCGGGCGAACAGCCATGTCTTTACCCGGCCTTACCCGCCCCCCAAATAGGGAATAATGAACCGATATAGCGCCAGCAAGTCCAGCGCAAATAGCGCCACACCCAGGCCCAGCGGCAACAGGTATATCGTCCAGGGCAACCGGTTCCACGCCGGCCGAGCCAGCGCGCCCAGCCCTGCGCCCACACCAATACCGATCGGAATCAGCGCCGAGAATAAGTACCGGCCCTGATGCTGCACGAAGATAAGATTGTAGCCCAGGTAAGCGAGCACGCTGAACAGGAAAAGAGTGGCCAGCAACAGAACCTGCGGGCTGACGCGCGGCCCACTTAGCCTCGCCCGCCGCTCTCTTTCGCGCCCGGCAACCGTCCCTCCGCCGGTTGCGCCCGTTTCCCCTCTCCCCTTGCTTCCCGCCGTCACTGCCAGGAGCACCAACCCGCCGACCGTCGCCAGGGAGAATAGCAGCAGCGGCCCGTAGACCCAGTTCGGCATCGGCGCGGCCATCCAGCCGAATTGCCCCCAGAAGCTGTTAAAGGTTGTGCGCATGAAGCGTACAGCTACCTCGGCGACGCCGTACAGCGCCAGCCATTCCGCCGTCCGCGGCTGGCCCACTACCACCGCGTCGTGTGCCGCGCTTGCCAGCGGGTCAAACCCCTCGTAGACGATCACGTTGCGTGCCCACCAGAGCAGCCCCAATATGGCCG
Source organism: uncultured Ardenticatenaceae bacterium (assembly GCA_964539885.1). Classification (GTDB taxonomy): domain Bacteria; phylum Chloroflexota; class Anaerolineae; order Promineifilales; family Promineifilaceae; genus JACKCB01. The sequence continues at coordinate 27,909 of CAZIKT010000035.1, forward strand.
CCGGCACCAATACCCACAACGCGCACCTCACCAGCCGCCGCCACTGCCGCCGGTACATCCACAGCAAGGTCAGTGCAATCAGCGGCGCCATGAGATATGCCGATGCTTTCACTACGAAGCCCAGACCGAGCAGGAAGCCGATCACGGCCCACCGGCGCAAGGATTTCCTGTGCGTTTCCTGCTCCTGCTTGCCGGCTTCCAGATCCGCAGGACGGAGCTGCACCAGCAACAGCCAGAGGATGGCGGCGATCAGCAATTCCGCCAGGCTGTCATTGTTCACCGCCGCCAGCATCGCCACGTGCTGCGGCAGAAAGGCGACGAACACCGTTGCCGTCAAAGCCCGGCTGCGATTTGCCGGCGCGTCACCCGGCCAAATCTCCCGCGCCGCCAGGTAAGCGAATACCACTACCCCCGCGCCCATCAGCACCGAGACCAGCCGCAGCGACGTCAGCGCCCCATCGGCCAGCACAAAGATGGGCAGCGCCGCCAGGTAATACCCCGGCGGTTGCCAATCCTCATAAGAAAACGGCTCCACCGAATAACGGGGGTCGAAGCCGGAGGTGATGACCAGGCTCTGGTAAGCCTGATCGTAATCCCCCGGCTCGATCACCGGCAAATTACCGTCCGCCAGTTGCCGGATGTAGCTGTAGTGCGCCGGCTCATCTGGCGCTTGCCAGGCCGGCGTGTTGACCGCGTACAGCACGGCCACAAACAGATAAGCCAGGATGATGACCAGCAGGGGCCACTCGCGTCGCATGGGCAGATGATAACCCATACTTGTTCAGCAGGCCGCCGCGAAGCGTCGCAATGCCTGCACGCTTCAGGCAGCGTTTATCTCAAATCCTCGCGCCTGAAACGTGGCCCGCAGCCCAGCCGGAAGTTGTGCGCGCATCACAACGCCCCACTCCAGCGCGCGCAGCAACCAGCCGTTCTCCGGCGCAGCAACGAACTGCGCCCGCGCCTCGTCCGGGCTCAGCCAGACCATCTCCTGGTGTTCGTGGCTTATCACAACGTCTGCTCCATCCGTCAGCGAACAATGGTATATCACGCCAAGCAACTCATTCTCCGGCGCGGGCGCTCCGCGATAGAAATGGGTCGTGCCGATGATAAACTCTATCGCTATCTCGCGATTGAGTTCCTCCCACACCTCCCTGCGCAATGCCTGCTCGAAACTCTCGCCCTGATCCACCCGCCCGGTGACGCACTCCCAGGCGCCGGCTCCGAAATCCTTGGCGTCCGACCGGCGCAAAAAGAGGTATTTGCCGCTGTCCGAATCCCGAATGAGCGCTCCGATCCCGGCAATGAATCGTCCAATCATTTCCTGTCTTCGCCTCTACGTCATTTCAAAGTGAGAGGAGTGCGTCGGATTTTGCGGGCACCACGCATATGTCCCAGCCGGCTTGCATGATCTTTGTCCGGCACCTCAATGACAATCGGCACTACAGCAAAAGCACTCCACACCATATTCTATGGACGATGAAAATGATCCAGAATCGCGCCGAATCGTGCAAGTTACGACACGGTGGTCTGGTAATCTGCGTTCATCATGGACATTGCGCTGGCGTGGCTAATGGATGCTTGGCTTAGCGCGTAACCCACAGAACGCCGCGTTGGCGATATGGAGAGAAACATGTCAGAAGGGAAGTGGGTTTCCATCAAGAGTCAGCACTGTCATTTCCTGGATCGTGAAGTGGAACAACTGGAGCTGCGGGTCTATGCGCCGGAGGTGATCGGAGAAGCCGAGCCTTATCGCGTCATCGCCCGCAAGTGCTCTGACAGCCTTGAGTGCAATCTGGCTGAATATCCCTGCAAATGGGCCTTCACCAACCCGGTAATGGATCAGTTCAAGATTGACGAGAAGTGAGCGGCAGTTTCTCGACCCGCTCACCACACTGACAACCGTGCTGGAGGGTTATCGCCAGCTTACTTGAGTATTGCCGACCGGCCTGCCACAAGAGACCCTGTATGCGAATTAAACAGACTTCCCTGATCTTCATGTTGCTGGTAACGCTGGCGCTGGCGCTATTTCCCGCCGCCGCGCTGGCTCAGGAGGCCGAGAGCGGCGCCATTGTCCGCGCCGTGCTGTTCTACTCGCCTACCTGTCCCCACTGCCACATCGTGCAGCAGGAGGTCTTGCCGCCTTTGCAGGAGCAGTACGGGGAGCAACTGGCCATTTTCCAGGTTGACGCCAGCACACCCGCCGGGCAACAGGTCTATCAAAACTACATCGCCGCCTTTAACGTGCCGGATAGTCGCCTGGGAGTGCCGGCGCTCGTCGTTGAGGACGTCGTCCTGGTGGGCAGCCAGGAGATACCCGACATATTCCCCGGCCTGATTACTGACGGCCTGAGCCGGGGCGGCACCGACTGGCCGAGTATCCCCGGCCTACAAAACCTGCTTGAAAATGAAGGCCTCTTACAGGAGAGCGCTGCCCCACCATCCGGCATGCTGCTCGCCTGGCTCATCCTCCTTGGCATGCTTGCCGCTCTGGTCGCAACGGTCTGGCTGGCACTGCGCGTAAACTGGCAGCAGGCCCCTGCAGAGATAGCGCTGCCCTTTTGGCTGGTGCCTCTGCTCTCCGTGATCGGGATTGGCATTGCCGGCTACCTTGCTTACGTGGAAGTAACGCACGTGGAGGCGGTATGCGGCCCTATTGGCGACTGCAATGCCGTACAGGGTAGCGCCTATGCGCAGATCATGGGCATTCCCGTCGCGCTCCTCGGCATCATTTTCTTTCTGGTCGTAGCCCTGCTCTGGATCGCCTTGCCCCGCATTACAGACAATCGAAATCGCCGCATAGCGCTGGGGTCAATGCTTGGGCTTACCATCGCCGGCACACTCTTCTCCGTTTACCTCACTGTCCTCGAAATCTTCGTCATTGATGCCGTCTGCGCCTGGTGCCTGACATCAGCCGTAATCTCAACCGCGCTGATGTTGCTGGTGGCATTTGGCCTAGTCGGCAGTTCCCAGGCCGAACGCCGGACTGCGCGCGCCCGGCGTCGCCGGATGGCTCACTAAGGGCTCACTAAGCTTCGCTCCGCCTCCGCTTTGGCAACGTGTCACGCACATGACGTGACAGATGTCACCTTCTGATCTCACGTGGAATCGTCTACACTATCCGTAGACGAAGAACGCCCACGGCACACGCGCGTACATTTCTCTCGCGTCAACGTCGGGTGAACAGCAAGGAGGTTACACATGAGCGCTCAATCGCAACACTCCTGGCAAGCTGCCCTGGACGTTTCGGCAGCCTGGCTGGCCAGGAATACACCGTGGCGCATGGTGATTCCGGAAATCAGCGCCGATGTATGCGATGTGGTCATTGTGGCCAGGCTTTTCCCGGCGGCAGGCAACTTCCTCTGGGACACCGGGCCGCATGAAGCGCATCTATTGATCTGCAACGGGCCGGCAAGCGAAGCAGGGCGAGATGCTATCCTGGCGCGCTACGAGGCGCTTCCCAAACCACGTTACGTGATCGCCTTCGGCACAAAAGCCGTCAGTCGCGCCGACTATGAGTTGTGCGCCGACATAATCGGCCATGTGGACGAGGTGATGAAAGTAGATGTCTACGTGCTGTCATACCCTCCTCAGCCGGAGGCGTTGCTCGACGGCATTCAGCATCTTATCAACCCTATGCTGGACCTCTACAGAGCAGCCAAACCTGTCAGCAAGCTGGAATCTTTACCGGCTGAGGTGCTGCATCGTCACCTGGAGCAGATCGGCGCTCCTCCAACGCAGGAGGAACTGGCGCGAGACCGGCATCTGGCCGAGCGACCGCCTTACTGATTCGGCATCGCACTGAGGCTCATATTCTGTCCGGGGCGGCAGCATCGCGTCAGCCATGCTTGCCGCCCCGTAATGTCTTCCCACTCGTTAGCGACCCGGCAGCCGTCTGCGCCATAAGTACAACCCGTTAGCCCTGCCCGCCTGAGCAGGCTACAATTCGCGCCCATGAAGCGCGCCCGGCATCTCCTTCGCTCTTCCGTCGCCGTAATCCTCCTCTTTGCCCTCGACAAAATAGTCGGCCTGTTGCGCACCCAGTTAGTGGGGCAGGCCTTCGGCACATCACCGGCCTTTGACGCTTTCACCGCCGCCAACCAACTTCCGGAGGTCTTTGTCACCCTGATTGCCGGGGGCGCGTTGGCAGCCGCCTTCATCCCCGTGTACTCCGCCTACCTGACCAGCGATCGGGCGCGCGAAGCGCTGCGCGTTGCCAACGCCACCCTGACGCTGGTCTTCCTGATCCTGGGCAGCATCTCTGCCGTCGGCGCGATCCTGGCCCCCTGGATCACCAGCGCCATCCTGGTCCCGAACTTCCCCCCTGAGCAACAGGCGCTGACCAGCGACCTGATGCGCATCATCCTCCTACAGACCACTCTGTTCGGCGTCAGCGGCGTGCTGAGCAGCTATCTCAATGCTCACCAGCACTTTATTCTTCCGGCGCTGGCCCCGCTGGCTTTGCAGTTCGGCTACTTCTTCGGCCTCTTTGTCCTGACGCCGTCGCTCGGCATTTACGGACTGGCCTGGGGCACCGTCGTTGGCGGCCTCCTACACATCCTGATCCAGGTCCCGGGAATGATTCGCTATCACTTCCGGCTTCGTCCGACGCTGGGTATTCAACTGGCCGGCGTGCGCGAGATCATTCGCCTGATGGGTCCTCGAATTGTCACCCTGGGCGCGGTTCAACTGGCCGATCTGTTCATCATTCGCCTGGCCTCCGGCCTGTCCGCCGGCAGCACCTCCGGCTACTTCTACGGCTACTACCTGCAGCAGCTGCCGGAAACATTGTTCGGCACCGCCATCGCCATCGTGGTCTTTCCCACCATGGCCGAGCATTTTAATGCCGGTCGCATCGCCGACCTGAAACACACCGCCATGAGAACGTTGCGCATCATCTGGTGGCTCACAATACCAACGGCGGCCGGCTTAGTCCTGTTGGGCAGGCCGGCGATCGCCCTCTTTCTGGAGCGTGGAGCCTTTGACGCCGATTCCACCAGCCTGGTGTATGTCGTGGTGGTCGCTTTCAGCCTCCGCGTGGTTAGCGAGGCGTCGCTCGAAATCCTGGCCCGCCTGTTCTACGCCCAGCACAATACGCGCACGCCTATGTTTGCCGCGCTCGTCTGGCTGGCGATTACCGTGTCACTCTTCTATCTGCTGGTGGAGCCGCTGGGCGTCGCCGGCCTGGCCCTGGCCAGCAGTATCAGCTTCACCATCCAGTCGCTGCTCCTCTACCTGCTGAATCGGCGGAAACTGGGCAGCCTGGAGGATCGGGCGCTGCTGTTGAGCCTTGGTCGAGCCGCGATCGCCGCCGCCGGCATGAGTCTGGTGATCATCGTGGTGGGCCGGCTCATTATGGCCCCGCTCCCCTTGCTGGCGATCGGCGGTGGTCTCGGTCTGAGCACTTACCTGCTGATTCAATACCTGTTGGGCAGCGAGGAAGTGTCGGACATGCTGGGGCTGTTCCGCCGGGCATCGACCGATTGACATCTGCCGGAGGTAGAGCGCCTCCAATCAAGTTTCGAACAATTGTTCAATAACGCAACTCCAATGTTGACAACAGTAGAACACGTGTGCTATAATGCAAAAGTGTCATTAAGAACGCCTTTCCGGCAACGAGGGAAGAAAATGATGTTCTACCTCCGGATGGTTGGCGGCAATCAACTCAATCACGCAAGGAGTCCCAACTATGTCCAGCAGTAATGGCCGTCTGGCCACTTTGGAACAGACGCTCGCAGGAATCAACAAACGCTTTGGAGACGGCGCGATCATGCGCCTGGGAGAGGCCACCCACCTCAACGTCGAATCTATCCCCACCGGCTCGC
>CAZIKT010000036.1:0-1789 GCA_964539885.1 uncultured Ardenticatenaceae bacterium
GCTTCCAGAAGGAAAACAATGAGGACGAGGCCGACTTCAGCGACATACAGGCGCTGTTTGACGCGTTGCACTCGGATCTGCGCACAAGCGACCCGGAGGCCTGGCGCGCGCAGTTGGAAGCCGTCTTCGACGTGAACAACTTTCTGGAGTGGCTGGCAGTCAGCGCGGTAATCGAGCATTGGGACGCCTACGGCAACATGAGCCACAATTATTACCTGTACAACGACCCGGCTACCGGCCAATTGGAGTGGATCTCGTGGGACCACAACATGGCCATGTCCTCCGGCGGCATGGGCGGCGAGATGCGCATTATCGGCGGGCCGGAGGGCGAGGCGGACGGCGATGTGCTCGGCGGGCCGGGCCCGGGTGGCTTCTTCTTCGGGCCGGGCGGCGAGGCGGGTCCTGAGTTCAGAGGCGGGCCGGGGGCCGGCGTCTCCCTGGACAAGGATGACGTGAGCGAGGAATGGCCGCTGATCCGCTTCCTGCTGGACGACCCGGTGTATTATGAGCGCTATTTGGATTATCTGGAAGAGACAGTATCCGGGCCGTTCGAGCCGGAGTGGATGGCTGAGCGCTATCGGGCGCTGGCTGAGCTAATCGCTCCTTTCGCTGCGGCAGATGTGGGCCAAGAGGCTTTCGACGCGGCGGTGCAGGAGCTAATTGACCACGCTTATGAGCGGGCGGAGGAGGTGGAGGTGTTCTTAGAGTCGGTTGGGCGATAACGGAAGTGACTGTCACGTCCTGAAGTGACAGTCACCGCCGGTGTTCGCTGCTCGGTGCAACGGCTATTCGACAACGCCGGAGGCCATTTGTCCAAGGGAGCCGTACGGTTCAGGTTCAGGGGAGCGTGATTCGACGGGTGCAGCAAGCGTCTGCGCCAGCCCTTCGCGACCCCAGCGCATGATCGTTTCGAAGCTGGACCTGACTACCTTCGATGCGAATGGGATCGGCAGGTTCATCCACCACCGGCTGGTTCGGACGTCCACTTCAAAGCGAATCTCGGTCCCGTCATGGAGCGGGTTGAGCGTCCACCGGCAGGTACCTTCCAGGTCACCGCTCGCCCGTCCCTCAAGCAACCTCCCGCTTTCGATGCGAAGCATGGTGAGGTCAAAGACGAGCGTGTGGGGCACCCGGCTGCGCCAAGATTGGCGCAATATTGTGCCGACGCCGCGTTCGTCGCCCTCAGTCAACACCTCGACGCTTCGGATGCCACGCCACCAGGTGGGCCAGGCGGCGTAGTTCGCCAGGGCATTCCAGATCTGGTCGATGCCGGCGGTTGTCCACCACACAGTTTGAAAGCGGTAGTGAGTCCTAGATCCCGCGTCCTCACGCTTTGACCCGACGCTGCTATTGTTCCTGTACATGCGCTTGTCTCCTTCTATTTCAGAAGCTTGTGCCGGTTGCTGACACTAACATTGAGTAGTTAAGCACAGGCTGAAGGAGATTTGGGGGCAGTGAATGACCCAAAAAGCGCCCCAGAGCGCACCTGGCTGTCACTTCTCGAAGTGACAGGCCCCTGAGTTCAGTTGCTGCAGGGGACGATGACAGACGCGCCGGTCTCGGGATCATTGTAGTAGCAGGTCTCGCCGTCGCTGCCGCTGCTTCCGAACGGGCCGTAATCCATCCAGCCGCCCCGGGTTGATCCACCGCCGCTACCGCCGCTGTAGCTGCCGCTGCCGTACATCTGGTCAAGGGCCTGCACCAGATTGACCAGCGCCGGGCCGCCTTCCGCGCCGAAGTAGCCGTTCTGGTCCAACCAGTATCGGCCGGCCGGCACATGGCCGATGAG
>CAZIKT010000036.1:1889-18008 GCA_964539885.1 uncultured Ardenticatenaceae bacterium
TGCGCAACCAGCGCGATATTGCCGTCTACCTGCCTCCCTCCTACCGGCGTGACTCCGAGCGCCGCTACCCGGTGATTTACATGCACGACGGTCAGAATCTGTTCGATCAGGCGACCAGCTACGCCGGGGAGTGGCAGGTCGATGAAACGATGGAGAAGTTGGCCGCGGACGGCTACGAAGCGATCATCGTGGGTATCGACAACATGGGCGGCAAGCGCATCGCCGAGTACGGGCCGTTTGTCGACCCCTTTCACGGCCCCGGCGAGGGAGAGCGCTACGTGGCCTTCCTGACCGAGACCCTAAAGCCGCAGATCGACCGCGAGTTTCGCACGTTGTTGGGGCCGGAGTTCACCGGCGTCTTTGGCTCGTCAATGGGTGGGCTGATCAGCCTGTTCGCATTCTTCTACGCACCGGAGGTCTATGGGCTGGTGGGGGCGATGAGCCCTTCCATCTGGTATGCGGATGACGCCATTCTCGGCTATGTAGAAGAAGCGCCCTGGAATCCCGGCCGAATTTACCTGGATGCCGGCACGCGGGAATATGGCGGCTTCACGGAAAAGGGGGCCAAGCGGCAATCACGCCGATACTACGCGCGGGTGCGCCGGCTCAAACGGGTGCTGGTGCGCAAGGGCTATCGGCCGATCGTGGACCTGCTGCACGTCGAAGAGAAGTGGGCCGGACACAACGAGCCGGCCTGGGCGCGGCGGCTGCCGCTGGCGCTGCGCTTCCTGCTGCGTGACGCGCGGGATGCGGTGGTGACCCAACCCGTGCCATAGTTGCAGCCGGCCTGCCGCCAGCGCACAGCCAGGCCTCACCCTCACAGCAGAGAGTCCACGCGCCGCGGCCCACCACCGTGAACGAAAACGGTAAGGGCGAACCCTTGTGGTCGTCCCAGGGTGGGCCTTGTGCCCACCCCTACCTGGTCCGACCACATTGGATGAATGTCACTAGCGGCCAGCGACTTTCGACACTAACGTCGCCTATCGCCGGACTCGTATACTGTTAAATGAGGAACACCACCCCAGTGGCGCGCCCGCGCGATCTTGCCTACGGGGACCCGGCCACTGGTTACCTTAGTCTCGAGGGAACGCCGGTGGTCAAGCAATCGGGAGTTGTGACCACGCTCTCACCGCTGGATCAGATTCGGCAAGCCGAAGCGGATATGGCTCGCCAAATCGCCGCCGCCCACGAGGAGGCCGAACGGACTCTGGCGGAAGCCAACACCCGGGCCAAGCAATTCATAGAGGATGCCCGACAGGCCGGCCGGGAACAGGGCCAGGCCCAATATCGGGAGATCATTGCCCGCGCGGAGAAGGAGGCTCAGGCTATCCTGGCCGACGCGCGCGATCGGGCTGAGTCGTTGGGCCGGCAAGGGAGCCAGAAGATGGAGATCGCCGTCTCGCAGGCGGTCAACATAGTTCTGGGCACCCACGAAGGTGAAACAGCGCATGAACATTGAGATGTTGCCGCTGGAAATCGTGGGGCTTAAGCGGGATCTTCTGCCCGTCGTTCAGGCCCTGCGTCGCCTGGGATGCGTGCAGATTGACGACCTTGCCGAATCGCTCGACGTGTCGGCGCGGCCGCTCTCGCTGGATCGAGAGACTCTTCGCCAACAGGAGGAGCTTAACTTCCTGCTGGTTCGTCTGGAAGGCCTGATCAGAACGCTATGCGGGGAATGTCCTGAGGAGGCAAGCGCCTCGCCGGACTTCAGTTTGGCCGAGGTCCGCGCCGGCGTGGAGGGATTGCTACCCGAGTTACAGCGGCTCGTCTCCCGGCGAGACAAACTTCAGGCCGAGCTTTCGCTGCTGCCTCGCTATGAGGTTACCCTGCGGAAGTTGCTACCTATTGTCCCTTCGTCGGCCCACCAGCTGGACAACGTTACTGTGGGCGTGCTGGTTAACCGCTCTCACGCGGAGATCCTGGACACAATCGGCAAGCGTCTGTTTGAGTTGACCGGCGGCCGGGCGGAAGTGTTGGCCAGTGATGTTGACCTCGTCACGCGAGCCATGCTGATCGTGTTCCCCGGCGGCTTCACCAATGACGTCGAGGCGGTCCTGGGTCAGGAAGACGTCTCGCGCCTGCGCCTACCGGCTGAGTTGGGCGAGGGCCCGCCGGATGTCATTCTGGCCAAGCTTCAGCAGCGAATGAGCGGAATGCCGGAGGAGATAGGCAGGATTGATCGGGCTCTGGCTGAGTTGGCTGCGGCATGGGGTATGAGGTTGGCGTCGTGGCGCGGGCTATTGCGCGACCAGATCGAGGCGAACAGCGTGTTGTCGCAGTTTGGCGAGACTGACTTGACCTTTGTCCTGGTAGGTTGGGCGCCCGCGACGGAGTACGCCGGGATTGAAGCGGCGCTGCGCCGGGAGATCGGGGACGCCCTGTTCATCCAGCCGCTGCCGACTACTCCCGAGACGATGAAACGCGCTCCAGTGTACCTGCACAATCCCCGGACCGCCCGGCCTTTCGAGAGCCTGGTCAACCTGCTGGCGCTGCCGCGCTACGGCCACATCGATCCCACGCGGCTGATGGCGCTTTTCATGCCCATCTTCTTCGGCATGATGCTGGGTGACGTGGGCTATGGCGCGCTGGTGCTGGCGTTGAGCTGGCTATTGCGGCGAAGATTCAAGCACGGGATTGGCCGAGACCTGACGGCTGTGTTGGCGATGGGGGCCGGCTGGGCCATTGTGTTCGGCTTCCTGTTTGGCGAGTTTTTCGGCACGGTGGGCGAGCAACTGGGTATGGAACCCCTCTGGTTCGACCGGGCCAGCGCGGAGAATGTGCTGACGCTCCTGGTTCTCACCGTCAGCGTCGGCGCGGTCCACCTGACCCTGGGACTGATATTGGGCATCTGGGAAGGGATTAAGGAGCGCAGCCGGGTGCATCTGCTGGAACGCGGGGGTATGTTGCTGGGGCTGATCAGCCTGTTCCTGATCGTCGGCATCCTGGCCCATTACTTGCCGGAGGGTTTCATGACGCCGGCGATCGCTGGTCTGATCGTGGGCATTGTCCTGTTGGGGGCCTCCCTCGGCTGGCTGGGCCTGCTGATGGGGCCGATCGAGTTCCTCGGCCTGATCGGAAACGTGCTGTCTTACCTGCGTATCGCCGCCATCGGGCTTGCTTCAGTCTATTTGGCAAAGGTGGCGAACGATGTGGCCGGCCTGGCCGGAAACATCATCGTCGGGGTGATCCTGGCGGCGCTGATCCACGCCCTGAACCTGGCGCTGGGCATGTTCAGCCCGACGATTCACAGCATGCGTTTACATTATGTCGAATTCTTCCGTAAGTTCTACGAAGGCGGGGGACGGCCTTACAAGCCGTTCAGGAGCAGCCTGCAGAATGAGTAGCCGAAGGAGGATCTTATGGATACTGGTCTAGGCATTGGAGTGGCCGCGATTGGGGCCGGCCTGGCAATCGGTCTAGCCGCCATCGGTACGGGCCTGGCCCAGGCCGGAATCGGGGCCGCCGGCGCAGGCGTCATTGCCGAAAAGCCGGAAGCGCTGGGCACCATCATCCTGCTCATTGCCATCCCGGAGACGATGGTGATTCTGGGCTTCGCTGTGGCGGCGATGATCTTGCTGCTGGGTGGCTGAGATGGGGCTGACCGCCATCCTGGAAGTGGTCCGGCGCACGGAGGCTGACCAGGTCAAGGCGATCGAACAGCGCGCCGTTGAGCAGGCCGGCCAAATATCGGCGGAGGCCGAGCCGGAAGCGCAGCAGGCGCGTGAGGAAGCGCGCCTGAAGGAGGTCATGCCCGCTCACAAGGAGCGGGCGCGGATTATCCATCACGCGCGCCTGGAAAGCCTGCGCCTCACCGGCAATGTGCGCGAGGCGCTTATTGACGCCGTGCTAAACCAGGCTCGGGGGCATCTGGCCGGCCTGCGCTCAGACCCGGAGTATCCGCCGGTGCTGGCCAGGCTGACGCGCGAAGCATTGGAAGCGCTCCAGGGATCGGTAGCGGGTGCGCGGCTGGAAGCCGACCCGCGGGACCGGACGCTGTTGGAGGGCATCCTGGATCAGCTGGACGCCAGGCCGGCCGTGATCTACGGCCTGGAGTGCTGGGGCGGTGTGATCGCCAAGAGCGGCGATGAGCGCGTGATCGTGCTCAACACTCTGGAGAGCAGGCTGGAGCAGGCCGGGCCATATTTGCGTCGCCATCTGGCGGCATGGTTCGAGAGCAATAAGCATGAACGGCTACGCCTATGGTAATGCCCGGCTGCGGGCAATGAAGGCGCGCCTGTTGTCCAGAGCTGAACTGGAAAGCCTGGCAGAGGCCGGAAACGTGGAAGCGCTGATCGCCGAGCTCGCAAAGACCGCCTACCGACAAACGATTGAGTCAGCACTGTCGCGCTACAGCAGCATCGAGTGCGTTTCGGTGGCCTTACGGGATGACCTGGAAACGACGCTGGGCAAGATCAGCCGCTTCTACAATGGGCGGGCCGGCGAAATGGTAGCCATTGTTCTGCGCGCCTACGATGTGCGGAATCTGAAGGCGATCTTGCGCGGTCTGTTCGGGCACGCTATGCCGGGCGAGATTCTGAACAGCGTGGTGCCAGTCGGCGCAGTCAGCCGGGCGATCCTGTCCGAGCTGGCCCGGGCGGCCGATGCGCGGGCAGCCGTTGACTTGATGGCCACCCTGGGGCTGCCTTTTGCGCAGCCACTCCTCGAACTGCGTGCTGAACGACCCGGGGCGAGCACGACGGAGATGGAATTAAGGCTGGACCAGTGGCATTACCGGCTGGCGCTCACTCAGCTGGAGCAACGACGACAGCGGGGAGGCAGCCTGTTTGCCGCCGTGCAAATGGAAGCCGATCTGGTCAACTTGCAGACCGTGATGCGGCTGGCCGGCGCGCCGGAAGAACGCGCCTTCATGCGTGAATGGCTGGGCGCTGCCGATGTCAGCCGGCTGTTTGTCGGTCCGGGCAAGCTACCCACCAATCAACTGGCTCGCGCTGCCGGCCAGGACACGCCGGCCGAAGCAGTGGAGGCATTTGCCGGAACCGCTTTTGAGGTCCCCTTAGCAGCCGGACTGGAAGAGCACGCGACCACCGGCCTGCTGAGCGCGTTTGAGAGGCAGCTCAACCGGTACTATCTGCATTGGTCGGCCGCGCTGATTGGCACGGATTCGCTCGGTATCGGCGTTGTGTCCGGCTATCTGGCCCTGAAGACCAACGAGGTGAGAAATGTCCGCTGGATTGCACAGGCGATCTACCTTGGGATGGGGACGGCGGACATTCGCCGGGAGCTGGTGTACGCGGCATGAGTCGGCTGTTGATAGTGACCCGCCCCAACCTGGCGCCCGGCTTTCAATTGGCCGGCGTGGATGTGCACGGCGTTGAGGATGTGGAGTCGGCGCAGGAGCTGATCGCCGGCTGGCTCGCCGCGGGAGAGACTGGGTTATTGGCCATTGATGAAGGCGTGCTGGCGGCGCTGGACCCGGCGCTGATCCGCCGGCTGTCCACGGCGGAGCAGCTTCCTTTCCTGGCTATTCCAGGCGGGCGGGCGATTGGGGAGGAGGCTTCGCGCCACTATCGCATTCTGGAGATGATCCGCCGGGCGATCGGCTTTCATATCACCTTCAAAGGTGAGGACGCAGAGGTAAGCAGATGACAGCCGGGGGCGAGGGCACGATCGGCAGAATCATCCGGATCGCCGGGCCGGTGGTAGCCGCCGCCGGGCTGACGACGGTACGCCTGTTTGATGTCGTCCATGTGGGCGAGCGAAATCTGGTGGGCGAAGTTATCCGCCTGGCTCGGGATGTGGCCACGGTCCAGGTCTACGAAGACACTTCCGGCGTGCGCGTGGGCGAGCCGGTGACCGGCACGGGGCGGCCACTGGCGGCGTTGCTCGGGCCGGGTCTGTTGGGTCAGGTTTATGACGGGCTGCAGCGGCCTCTGGAGGTGCTTGCCGAACAGACCGGCAATTTTATCCAGCGCGGAGTCAGCGCCTCGCCGCTGTCGACCGAGATCCGTTGGCCCTTTTCGCCGGCGGTTAGTATGGGGAACCGGGTGGCGCCTGGAGATCTTTTGGGGGTCGTACCTGAGACGCGCGCGATTGAGCACCGCATCCTGGTGCCTCCGGGAGTCGGCGGTCGCGTGGCGCAGATTCAGGCGGGGCAGTACAGGCTCGACGAGCCGATCGCGGTGCTCGAATCGCGGCACAACGGGCGGGATGAGCCGCAGGTGATTACCCTCAATCAGCGCTGGCCGGTGCGCCGGCCGCGCCCATATCGCACGCGGCTGGCCCCGCGGAGGCCGCTGATCACCGGCACGCGCATTATCGACACCCTGTTCCCGGTGGCCAAAGGGGGAACGGCCATCATTCCAGGCGGCTTCGGAACCGGCAAGACGGTCGCCGAGCACAGTTTGGCCCGCTGGGCGGACACCGACGTGGTCGTGTACGTGGGCTGCGGCGAGCGCGGCAATGAAATGACGGAGGTGTTGGAGGAGTTCCCGCAGCTGGAGGATCCGCGCACCGGCGCGCCATTGACCGAGCGAACCGTGCTGATCGCCAACACCTCCAACATGCCGGTCGCGGCGCGTGAAGCCAGCATTTATACCGGCATCACTATCGCGGAGTACTATCGCGATATGGGCTACGATGTGCTTCTGTTGGCCGACTCCACCTCGCGATGGGGCGAAGCGCTGCGGGAGATTTCCGGCCGCCTTGAGGAAATGCCGGGCGAGGAGGGTTACCCGGCCTACCTGGCCGCCCGGCTGGACGAGTTCTACGAGCGATCGGGCCGGGTGGTGACGTTGGGCAGCCTGGACGAGTCAGACCCCAACTGTCGTTCAGGCTCAGTCACAATTGTTGGGGCCGTTTCGCCGCCGGGCGGCGACTTCTCTGAGCCGATGACGCAGAACTCGATGCGTGTCGTCGGCACCTTCTGGGCGCTGGACTACGATCTTTCGCGGCGCCGGCACTTCCCCTCCATCAACTGGACGCGCAGCTATTCGCTGTACGATCTCAAGGAATGGTACCGCGGCAACGTGGCTGCCGATTGGGACGAGCTGGTCGGCCAGGCGATGGCGCTGTTGCAGCGCGAAGTAGAGCTACTGGAGACGGTACAACTGGTCGGCCCGGACGCCCTCGCCGAATCCGAGCGGGCGGAGCTGGCCGTGGCGCGCACGCTGCGAGAGGACTTCCTGCAGCAAAACGCTTACGCCGAGATTGACCGCTTCTGCCCGCTTGACAAGGCGTATGGGATGTTGAAAGTGATCCTGGCATTCTATCGCGGCACGCAGTTCGCCCTGGAGTCCGGCATACCCCTGGATCGCATCACCGCGCTGCCGGTGGTGGAGGAGATCGCCCGGCTGAAGGAGATCCCCGTCGCTGAGGCGGCGGAGAAGACCAGGGCGATGCTTGAACGGGTAGACGCGGAGTTTGCCGAAGTGAGGTTGAACAAGAATGGCCGCAATAGCCGGGCCGGGTCTGGTCACTAAGGAATATCGCACGCTCTTCCAGATCAAGGGCCCGCTGATCTTCGTCGAGCGGACGGCGGACATCGCCTACGGCGAGATGGTAGAGATCGTGGACCCGGACGGCGAAGTACGGCTAGGGCAGGTGCTGGAGGTTGACCGGCAGCGCTGCATGGTGCGCGTATTCGTGGGCACGAGCGGGCTGGACCTCAATCGCACCCGTGTGCGCTTCCGAGGCGATATCGCCCGGCTGGATGTCTCGCTGTCCATGCTTGGCCGGGTGCTGGACGGGTCGGGCCGGCCGATAGACGGCGGGCCGCCACTCATTGCCGAAGCCTCGCTGGACATCAACGGCCTGCCCATCAACCCGTCGGTGCGCGCCCATCCCAGCGAGTTCATCCAAACCGGCGTGTCGGCGCTCGACGGCCTGAACACCTTGGCGCGGGGCCAGAAGCTGCCAATATTCTCCTGCGCCGGGCTGCCGGCCGACGAGCTGGCGGCGCAGATTACCGCCCAGGCGCGCGTGGTCGGGGCGAGCGGAGGCGCGGAACCGTTTGCCGTAGTCTTCGCGGCCATCGGAGTCACCCACCGCCAGGCGTCATATTTCATTGACCAGTTCCGGGCCACCGACGCCATGGATCGGACGGTGCTGTTCATCAATCGGGCCGATGACCCCTCCATTGAACGGTTACTGACGCCGCGCGCCGCCCTGACGACGGCGGAGTACCTGGCATTTGCCCATGATCGCCACGTGCTGGTGATCATGGTAGACATCACCCATTACTGCGAGGCGCTGCGGGAGGTGTCCGCGGCCAGCGAAGAGGTGCCGGGGCGGCGCGGCTATCCCGGCTACATGTACTCTGACCTGGCCAGTCTGTACGAGCGGGCCGGACGCATCCGTGGTAGCCGCGGCTCAGTGACGCAGCTGATCATTTTGACGATGCCGGACGACGACATCACCCATCCCATCCCCGACCTAACCGGCTACATTACCGAGGGGCAGATAGTGCTGAGTCGCGATCTGCACCGCAAGGGCGTCTATCCGCCGGTGGATGTGCTGCCATCGCTGTCCCGGCTAATGAACGCGGCTATCGGTCAGGGCAAGACGCGGCCGGAGCATCGGGCCGTCGCGGACCAGCTCTACGCCCTGTACGCCCAGGGTCGGGATTTGCGCCGCCTGGTGGCCATCATCGGCGAAGCGGCGCTGTCGGCCGAGGACCAGCAAGTGCTGGAGTTTGCCAGGCGCTTTGAGGCGCGGTTCATCGGGCAGGGAAACGTCGATCGCGACATCGAGGAAACACTCGACCTTGCCTGGGAACTGCTGGCGCGGACCCCGCCCAAGTTGCTGAAGCGCATTCCAAAGGAGTTACTCGAGAAGCATCTCGGACGGTCGTGATGACCACCGTTTCAGTCACCCGCATGGAGCTGTTGGCGCGCAAGGCGCAGCTCACGCTGGCCCGACAGGGACACGATCTCCTGGAGGAGAAGCGCACGGCGCTCATGCGCGAGTTTTTGCGCATCGCGGACACGGTGGTGGAACGATCCGAAGCCTTGCAGGCCGCAGCCGCCAAGGCACGCGAGGCGCTGGCGCGTGCTGAAGCGGTTGCCGGTCCCGAAGCGGTCTCGTCGGCGGCGCTGGCGGCGCGCGGCGAACTGCGCCTTGAGGTGAAGAGCGCCACCGTAATGGGAGTGAGAGTGCCCAATATTGAGCAGCGGCGGGTGGCCCGCCCGGCCCTGGGAAGGGGTTATTCGGTCGTCGGCGCCTCGATCACGATTGACGAGGCAGCGGCGGCCTTTGAGACGGAAGTCAATTCGATCATCCGCCTTGCCGAGAGTGAGCTGCGACTTACCCGGCTGGTCGAAGAAATCCAGCGCACCTCGCGGCGGGTGAACGCGCTTGAGCATTTGTTGATCCCACGTCTGGAAGCCGAGCGCGACTTTATCCAGATGGCCCTGGATGAACGTGAGCGGGCTGACCACTTTCGATTGAAGCTGATGAAGAGGATTCTGGAGCAGCGACGCGCGCCGGAGTAGACAGGGCCGCCCGCGAGGGTTACGCCTTGATTCAGAAGAGGATACTATGAGCCAGTCAGACGTTGATAAGCTACTTGATGAATGCGCTCAACGGAATCCAGAGGCAGCCCTGGAGAGGATGCTCCTGGAGGAATACCTGGAGAGTAAGGGTTACAGCCTGAAGGAGATGGCGAATCTGCCCCCGGAAAAGGCGTCGGCGCTAATGAAAGAGGCATGCGAGCACGCCTCGCTCATGCTTGCGCAGGTGGAATCAACGGCCAGATTCCGCGACAAGATTCGCGGGCCGGCATCACTGCACTGACCCAGGCGCCGCCGGGTGATCGGTCGCCCTAGCCGGTCGCTGCCGATAGCCGGCGGCGATCAGGTGTTGCCTCGCGCCCGATCCGCCCACCAGGCCCTCAGGTCGGCCATGCCGTCCTGATTGAGCTTGTGGCCGGTGTCGTATTCGTGGTACTCCAGGTCGCAGCCGGCAACTTGCAGCGTCTGCGCGCAGGCCACTGAGCGTTCGTATGGTATGAGCGCGTCTTCCTTGCCGACCGCCATGAAGACCGGCAGGTTGGCCAGCGGGGCCATGCGGGTGACGTCTCCGCATTGCGCGGGCACGAAGCCGACCAGCCCGGCGATCCCCCTGAAGCGGCCGGGGTAGCGCAGGCCGGCGGCGTAAGCCAGCGCGGCGCCCTGGCTGAAGCCCATCAAGTAGACGCGGTCGAGGTCCGCTTGGTACAGGCCGGGCAACGCCCCGATGAAGCGCATCAGCCTACCCACCGGCTCATCGAACTGGGTAAGTGTCGGCCATTGCTCATCGGTGCGCAACAGCCAGGAGTAGCCGCCGTCGGGGTCTCGCCGTGGGGCGCGCGGCACGACCGCCAGCCAGCCACGGGGAAGCGTGCGGGAGAAGACCCACATGGAGTCCTCTGAGCCGCTGCGCCCGTGAATCATGATTACGGTGGGGTGAGGGCCGCTGCCCTTCGGTTGCTGCACGCGATGCGCCAGGCCGGCTGCATCCAGGGCCGGGCCGGAGTCAATGAGCGCGGGGGATGATTGCATGGGCGGATACCTCTCGCCGGTCCCGAGCTGCCGCATTGCTGGAACAGGCAACGATGGGTCGAAGATGAGACGATGCTTAACGAACTTCCAGGCACCCTATTAAACGACAAACGTCGCGTAAGGGCAACTCGAGAAGGGTCCAATAACCGGGTGCGCGCCGGCACGAAAGCCACCCGTTCGCGGCCCGCCGGCAATCGCTTGCGTCTCGAGGTAGCCGGCGGCGTCTGTTCCCCAGGCAAAAAAAATGAGGTGGCGAACAATCGGGCGATTGTCCGTCCACCTCTGGGGGGGGGAGCCACTTGTATAATACCACACTCCCAATAGATGTCAAGAGGGTATTGGCAGACTTTTAAGGATCGCGTAAACGATTTTCTCAGCTCAGGAGAGCGGCAAGCGTTCCACAGGGGAGATCACGTAATCGTTTTTGCGATCAAGAGTGGATTATGTTCACAATTTCGTATGTTATCCAAACGCCTTCTCAAAGATTCCAGTTCGGAAGCCCGCGGGAACGGCGGCGTTCATCATTTCCGGCCAGGTGAATAATGGGGTACCCACGCAGTTTTGCCCGGCGTTTGCCTGCCGCGGCGGCGCCCTATCCGGCGGAAGTCAACGATTTGTTAGGAGAAACGTGGAGAAGAGTCTAGAATAGTCCTGTGCAGTCGTGATCGCTCTTCTGAATGGGGCTGAGAGGTATTCCGCCGGGTTCGCGCGTACTGACTTCCGGCCTTCAGTCTCGAGCCTAGTGGCCTGACAACGCGACAGACAGCCGGGGCGTCTGGGCCGGGCGATTCCGGTGCGCCAGGCCGGCCCATGGTTAACCCGGGAGCAATATCGCGACTGACTCAGCGTGTCATTGCCATAGATGTCTCCGGCATCTTCTATGGTCCGCAGCCGACTGCCGGCGAGAGATGAACCTGTCTAAGCAATACAGATTGCCTGTCGAGCTCACCCAAGGCGAAATTGACGCGATCCTGGCTGAGCACGGCGCGTTCCCATCCGAAGCGCTGCCGGCCCAAAGGTGGCGCGTCTACGACACATTTGACTGGCGACTGCACGCGAACTCGTTGAGCCTGCAGTGGTCCGGCGATGAGCTGGCGTTGCGCACCTCACCCAATGGGAACGCGCTCCATTCGATGCAGGCCTCGTCGCCGCCGAGCTTCGCTTCCGAGTTGCCGGCCGGCCCACTCAGGGCAAAGCTGGAGGCCGTCACCGCGCCGCGCGCGCTACTGGAGCTGGCGACCGTCCGCCACCATCGGCGCACCTTTCGCGCCCTTAACGCGGATGAGAAGACCGTCGCCCGGCTGGTCTGTACGGAGGCGCTCCTGGAGGATGGGACCGGCGCTAACTTCCTGACCGTGCAGCCGTTGCGCGGGTATGACAGGCAGGCCGAGCGCCTCGCCGAGCGTCTGCGCCCGCGGCTGGGCATGAAGCCGACGACCGACGATATTCACCTGTGGGCTATTCGCGCCGCGGGCCATCGGCCGGGAGCCTACTCTAACAAGCTGGCGGTCAAGCTGGATCCCCGCATGCGCGCGGGCGAGGCGACTCGCCTGATTCTGCTCCATCTGCTGAAGACGATGCGGGCCAATGAAGCCGGCGTTATCGCCGACATAGACAGCGAGTTCCTGCACGACTATCGGGTGGCCGTGCGGCGCACGCGCTCCGCGCTGAGCCAGATCCGGCAAGTGCTGCCACTGGCGCGAACAGCCGCCTTCCGGCAACAATTCCGGGACCTGGGCCGGCTGACGGGTCAATTGCGCGATTTGGATGTCCATCTGCTGGCCGAAGCGGACTACCGGGCGCTGGTGCCGGACGCCATGCAGGACGATATTTCGCCACTCTTTGACGACTTGCGCGCCCGCCGGTCGCAGGCCCTGGCGGCGGTGGTCGCCGGGCTGGAGTCGGACGCGCAGCGCAGCATGCTCAGAGAGTGGGAGGCGTTCTTGAGCGAGCCGTATAGCGCGGGTGACGCGGAAAAGGCGTCCATCCCGATCATGGAGGTGGCCCGCGCCCGCCTTGCCCGCCAATACCGGTCGATTGTCAGAGAGGGAACCTACATCATCGAGCACACCGAGGATGGGTTGCTGCACGCCTTACGGATCGAGTGCAAGAAGCTGCGCTACCTGCTGGAGTTCTTCGCCACGCTCTTCCCCCCCGGCGACCTATCGCAAGCGATCGCGCATCTGAAGCGCTTACAGGACAATCTGGGAGACTTTGTGGACAGCGCGGTTCAGCGCGATTACCTGCTTTCGGTGGCCGAAACGTTGAACATTGACGAAGCGCGGGCCCGTCGGGCGCTGGTGGCCACCGGCTTCCTGGTGGAGACGAACGAGCGCAAAGGCCGCGAGGCGCGGGCGCGATTTGCCGGCACCTTTGAGGAGTTCGCCTCTCGCGACCATCAGCGGGCGTTCCAGCGACTCATTTCGAACGGCAGGAAGGGCCGGCGATGACCACCCTGGCGCTGTACAGCAACAAGGGCGGCGTCGGAAAGACCGCCACGGCCGTCAACCTGGCCTACCTGGCAGCGCGGAGCGGATATCAGACCCTGCTGGCCGATCTCGACCCGCAGGGGGCGGCGACCTACTATTTCCGGGTCAAGCCCAAGCTGAAGCGCCGGGCGCGCGGGCTGAGCGGTAAGGCCGGGCCGCTGGATGACAGCATCAAGGCCACCGACTTCGAGCGGCTGGACCTGCTGCCGGCGGATTTCAGCCACCGCAACCTGGATATCGCATTCGACCGGCAAAAACGAAGCCGGCAGCGCCTGGACATCGCCTTCCGGCATTTCCGGGAGGAGTACGACCTGATCATCCTGGACTGCCCGCCGACGATCAACATCGTCGCCGAAAACATCTTTAACGCGTCTGACCGGTTGCTGGTGCCACTCATCCCGACGACCCTCTCGGTCCATTCGCACGAACAACTGCTCTTGTTTCTGGCCGACGAAGGGCGAAGCGCCAAGCGCGTCCATTCGTTCTTCTCGATGGTTGATGCCCGGCGCAGCCTGCATCAGCAGATCATGACCTCTTTGCGGGCGCGATTCGACGGCATCCTGCGCAGCTCCATCCCGTACCTGGCGCAAATTGAGCAGATGGGGATTCATCGAGCCCCGGCGCCGGCGTTCGCGCCAAAATCCAGGGCGGCGCGGTCGTACGAGGCGCTGTGGGCGGAGATACACGAGAAGCTGCTGAAGGATCGCCGGGGCGGCTGACCCAGGAGCTGTCCCACAACTAGATCGGACCAATCTCGAAGATTGGTCCTATCTCCGCCGGCACCCTTTGGACGACTTCTCGATAGGTGGAGTGGCGGGGGCCGGCCGCTTAGCTGCTGATCGCCGGCGCTTTGCGCACGTGCGCGTCGTCGGCCAATTGGCGCAACATGAATGCGGCCAGGTCGGCTCGGGACAAACGGATGCCTGTCCCCTTGCCGACGTAACCCACCCGCACATCGCCGCGGGGCGGGTCGCCGGTGAGCATCGGCACGCGCACGATAGTCCAATCCAATTCTGAGGCCCGGACAAGCTCGACCGTGCGCCGCATGTCCTCGTAGACGTTCCGGCTGAATGTGCGCACCAACAGGCCAATCAGCCGGTCGAGGATAGGGGGCCGGTCATTGGGATCGCGCACGCCGGCCCCTGAGGAAATTATCAGCCGGCGCGCGCCAAGCTGCTCCATGGCGCGGATGATGTGCTCAGTTCCCCGGCTGACCGCGAACTCCGGCCGGTTACTCGCCGGACCGAGGACGCTGAGCACGGCTTGCGCGCCGGCGACAGCTTCCATCACCCGCGCCTCGTCAGTCACATCCCCCTGTAAGAGGCGAAGGCGCTCATGCGTAAGGTCTAATCTGGCCGGCGTTCGGACCAGGGCCACGACATGATGCCCGTCAGCGAGGGCCCGCTCAACAAGGAAGCGGCCGGTGCGACCGCTACCGCCAAAAATCGCCAGTCTCAATGAAGTCGCTCCATTACCAATGTATGCTGCCCGGCGCTGCTGCGGTGGGCCGGCAGAACGCAGGACGCTGCGTATTGCGCGCTCGACGTAGATAGTACCCCAGAAGTCCTGCTCACGCCGCTTGCCGGCGGGCAAACTCCTGCTAACATAGTGCTGCGAAGTGCGTAATTCTCGAGCAATTTGGATTGGGGTCAAGATGTCGACACGTGAGAAAGCAACGGAATCAGCATCCAACGCATTGCCCTGGAAAAAGGGAGTGGCCTGGTGGATTGTGCTCATCCAAGGGGTGGTGCTGCTGGGGCTGGCATTGTATATGTTCTTTTTCGGCCAGTCGGCGCAGCTTGCCATAGGCTGGGTCATCGCCTTATACCTGGCGATCAGCGGCGCGCTTAGCCTCTATGTCTCCTTGCAGGCAAAGGAGCAGAGTCAGGCCAAACAATGGACGATGATTCAGGGAGTGGTGGGATTGTCGGCCGGCGTGATCGTGATGCTGTTGCTCCTATTCCAGGTATTGCTGCTCGAACTAGGGCTGCTGGTGCTGGGCCTGGGCTGCCTGGGCTATGCCGGCATCGGGGTGTACATGTTGATGAACAAGGAGCTAGTGGCTCTGCGACCGATCTCGCTTTTCGGCGCCATCCTGTTTCTGGTGGTGGGTGGGCTGTTGGTGCTGCAATGGCTGGGAATTGGGGCAGCGGCGACCGTGGTGCAGTTGATCAACCTGATACTCGCAATCGCCGGCATCGGGCTGGTCTTCTGGGCGATTATTCTGCGCCGGGAAAGAGTCCAGCCGGCGTCAATCGGGGCTGGGTAGGCCGTTAGTTCCGCGGAGCCGTAAGGGCTTTATTGCCGGCGATTCGCGCTCTGCCGGCCTGCATTCTAGAGGAGGGAATATCGTGGATAACATCGTCTTTGGAATCGTCATGTTGGTGAGCGGTATCTTTGTGGCCACGTATGGCTCGATGCTGTTCCGCTTCGCGCTGGCCTTCCTCGGCTTCGCGCTGGGCTTCACGCTGGTCATGTGGTTGGGCAGTTCGCTGGATGCTGTGCTGCAGGTGATCGTCGGCATCGTCGCCGGCGGGATCCTGGCGGCAATCTTCTATATGCTGGTCAAGTTCGCCCTGTATATTGCCGGAGCCTTATTGGGACTGGTGCTGATGATGGGGCTGGTGGGCCTCTTCGAGCTGGCCGATCTGAATCTGGGCTTTATCGGCTGGATTCTGGTAGCCGCCGCGGCGGTGGTAGGCGGCATCTTCGGCCCGCGCCTGGGCAATCTGGTAATGGTGCTGGCGACCAGCCTGGGCGGCGCCTACCTGGTGGTAATCGCCCTGTCCGCGCTCTTCCAGGGTGTGGCGGAGGGAATCGGGGATCCGGAAAAGCCGCTTTCACTGCTGGGAACATCCTTCCCGCTGGTGCTCTTCGCCACTATCTCGGCGATCAGCTTTCTGGGGCAGCAGCAATCGGCGGACCTGCGGCGGCGGTTGTTGCGATAGTCGTGGCCGGCTGTCCGCGGTCGGCCAACCGTCGTCAACCTGCGATTGAAACACAATGAGCCTGCCCGTCATGAGCAACCAGAACGACATAGCCGACATTCAGCCCTTCTTCCATCCGGCCGGCATCGCCCTCATCGGCGCGACCGACGATCCCACCAAGCTGGGCTTCATCCTGGCGACCAATCT
>CAZIKT010000036.1:18108-30045 GCA_964539885.1 uncultured Ardenticatenaceae bacterium
GTGGAGATCGCCGGGCGAGTCAGCCGGCGCAAACCGCTGATCGCCCTGAAGGTGGGCCGGTATGAGAGCGGCCGGCAGGCAGTGGCCTCGCACACCGGCGCGCTGGCCGGGCAGGAATCGGCATTCGACGCCGCCTTTCGCCGGGCGGGGGTGTTGCGGGCCAACACCAGCGAGCAATTGTTTGACTGGGCGCGGGCGCTGGCCTGGTGCCCGTTGCCGGCCGGGCCGCGAGTGGCGGTGCTGACCAACGCCGGCGGGCCGGGAGTCACCGCGGCAGACACCCTGGAAGCGCGCGGCCTGCAACTGGCCCCCCTGGAAGCGGGGACGACGGCCGGCCTGCGCGCCCTGCTGCCGCCCGCCGCCAGCCTGCGCAACCCGGTGGACATGCTGGCCTCGGCCACGCCGGAGCAATATGCCGGCTGCCTGCGCCTGCTGCTGGCTGACCGGACGGTGGACAGCGTGCTGATCATCGTGCCGCCGCCGCTGATACACGCCGCCGGCGGGGTGGCGAAGGCGATCATCCCCATCATCCATACCGCCGAGAAGCCAGTGGTGTTGGCCCTGATGGGCGAGCGGCTGATCGCGGAGGCGGTGGAGCATTTGCGGGCGGCGCGCGTGCCGGAGTATCGCTTCCCGGAGCGGGCGGCGGACGCGCTGGCGACGCTGGTCGCGCGGGCACGCTACCTGGCCGAGCCGGCGCAGAAGCCGGCGCCCCTGAGTGATGTGCGAACTGACGAGGCGCGGCGATGGCTGGCTGAGGCCGATTTGCCGCCCGGCGCGCAACTGCCGGATGGGCTGCTGCAACGGCTGTTGGCCTGCTACAACATCCCCACGCCGCCTAGCTGTGTGGCGGATACTGTGGAAGCGGCGGTGGAGGCGGCGGAACAGCTGGGGATGCCGGTCGTGCTGAAAGTCGTCGCCGCCGGGGTGACCCACAAGTCAGATGTGGGTGGCGTGCTGCTGAACCTGGGCAGCAGGGAGGCGGTGGCAGCCGGCTATGAGGCGCTGCGCGAGCGGTTACGCGCCGCCGCGCCGGAGGCCCGTTTTGAGGGGGTACAGATGCAGCCGATGGCGCCGCCAGGCCAGGAAGTGATCGTTGGGGCAGTGCACGATGCGCAATTCGGCGCGTTGCTCATGTTCGGCTCTGGCGGGGTGGATGTAGAGGGGCTGCGGGACGTGGCCTTCGCGTTGGCCCCGGCGACGCAAATCGAGGCGGAGAGGTTGCTGGCCGATACCTGGGCCGGGCGGAAGTTGCGCGGCTATCGCAGCCTGCCGCCGGCTGACCGGGAGGCCGCTCTGGAAGTCATCGTCCGCCTGGGGCAGTTGGCCGCCGACCTGCCGGAGCTGGCCGAGATTGAGATCAATCCGCTGCGGGTGCTGGAAGCCGGACAGGGGGTGCTGGCGCTGGATGTGAGGGCGTCGCTCCGCTGAGTTTGAAAAAACCCGGGAACTCGCAGTTTCCGGGATTTTGTATATAATTGTTGTAATGTTCCGCATGACGGCAGTGAGCGTGCTCTCTTGAGCGACAACGGCTCTGACGGCCCGGTATTCGCCCATCCCATCGAAGCGGAGTTCGCCCGCATCCTCGATTATTACGGCATCGCCTGGCAGTACGAGCCACGCACGTTTGCCCTTGAGTGGGATGCGGCCGGGCGGGTGACCACCGCCTTCGCGCCGGATTTCTACCTGCCGGAGCAGGAGCTGTACGTGGAGTTGACCACCTTGCGCCCGAAGCTTATTCGCAGCAAGAACCGCAAGCTGCGCCGGATGGCTGAGCTGTACCCGGAAGTGAACATCAAACTGTTCAAGCGCAGCGACCTGCGCGACTTGATGATCAAGTTCGGCATGGATGAACATGCCGCGCCGCTGTCCGGCGCCGGCGCGCAACCCGGCCTGCTTGACTCGCAAAAGGGCGACGTTCCTGAAGCCGCCAAATGAGCGAGCAGCCCGAGGCGCAACCGGCCACGCTCCGGCCGGAAGAGTTCGGTTCTCTTTACGCAGACTTGCAGGGGGTGCTGCTCTCGGCGGATCAAATCGCCCGGCGAGTGCGCGAGATAGGGCGGCAGATCTCGACGGATTACGCCCCTTACGCAGAAGCAAATGCCGGCGGGTACTGCCCGCTGTTGGTAGGGGTGCTGAAGGGGGTGATGCCGTTCATGGCGGACCTGCTGCGCAACATCACCATCCCGGTGCATGTTGACTTTCTGGCGGTGGCCAGCTACTCCGCCCAGAGCCGGGAGAAAGGGGTGGTGCGCCTGCAGAAGGACCTGGAGGAGTCCATCACCGGCCGGCATGTGCTCTTTGTGGAGGACGTGATTGACACCGGCCTGACCCTCAGCTACCTGCTGCGCAACCTGCGCGCCCGCGAGCCGGCCAGCCTGGAAGTGTGCGCACTGTTCAATAAGCCGCATCGCCGGCTGGTCAACCTGCCCGTGCGTTACCTGGGCTTCGACCTGCCGGACCGCTTCGTCGTCGGTTACGGGCTGGACTATCGCGAACGCTATCGCAATCTGCCGTTTGTGGCCATGCTGAAGCCGGAGGTGTTTCGACCGTAGCGGAGCCGGAGCGCGAAAAGGATCCATTTCTGGCTTTCGCTGACATTGGCGATAACGCTGATGACGCAGATTACGCAGAATGTGGCAATAAGCGAGATAGTCGTTGATGGGGGAATCTGATTTCGGGTCACGCGGAGCTCCCTGTGCTTACTTTGCCAAAGGCCTGAGTCTGCCACGATTTGTGTGGACAGCCGCAGCGTAATCGCATACCATCGTTGCCCATGACCTATGAACTGCCTTTATTCCCGCTGAACACCGTCCTCTTTCCGGGCATGCCGCTGGCGCTGCATATCTTCGAGGAGCGCTACAAGCAGATGATCCGTGTCTGCCTGGCCAAGCAGATACCATTCGGAGTGGTGCTTATCCGTGACGGGCAGGAGGCGCAAGGTCCGCCGGCGGAGCCATACGAGATCGGCTGCACGGCGGAGATCGCGCATCGCCAACGTCTGCCTGGCGACCGGCTGCACATCCTCGCCCTGGGCAAGGAGCGCTTTCGCATCCGGGCCACCTCCCGCGAACGACCTTACCTGGTGAGCACGGTGGAGCCGTTCCCGCTGCGGAGGGATGGCGAGTGCGACCTGGCAGCCTACGGCCGGCAGTTGCGAGGGCTGGTGGAGCGCTACTTCGCCCTGCTGGGTGAGGCGGAGCTGGCGGAGTTCGACCAGAGCCAGCTGCCGGATGAGCCGGCGGCGCTGGCCTATGTGGGGGCCGGTGTATTGCAGGCGCCGAATCCGCAGAAACAAGCGCTGCTCGGCTGCGAAACGGCGACCGAGCTACTGACGGAGGTGATTCGCAGCTACCGGACGGAGATACCGCTGCTGCGCTATATCCTCGCCCAGGGGACGCAGCGGATGGAAGCGGGGGACGAGGGCTTCTCGCTGAACTAGGGGTGCGGGTCAGGCCGGCTGGTCGCCGAAAAGGGGGCCGGCCAATTGATCGAGCCGGCGCAACATCAACTGTTCCAAGGCCGCCGGATAGGCGACGGCGTGCTTTTCCGCCAGGGGCTGCGATACTCCCCGGTAGTATTCGACAAGCAGCCGGACGGCGGCGATCAGGGCGTCTGTTTCCGGCGGGACGATTGTAGACCGCAGGGCGGCAAGCTCTCCGGCCGGCACCGTCTCTTCCACCTTAAAGTAGGGTTCATCGCCCACACCGGCATCCCGGAAGTCATGGCTAAGGCGGGCCAGGTTCACGCATACGGCGCGCAATTGCTCCAATTGGCCTTGCGCCCACCACAACTGCGCGCGTCCAACGGCCGTAATGAAGTGCGACAGGTCGTGCCAGAACCAGGCGATTTGCCGGCGCAGCATTTCCGCCTGCTCTAACGGCTCAGCGGCGGCAGCGGGGAAGTCCGCGCCGACCAGCAGCCCGCGCCGGTCCAACAGCGGCCAGAACGGCCCTCCGTGAATGTGCGCGAAGCCGCTCTCCCGGCCGACGGCGATCTCCCCCTCGATGCCGTCGGCGAGCACAAAGAAGAGTGTGTCCGGCATGTCAAAACTCTCCGCAAACAGCAGCTCGCCAAGCAATTGCGCGAAGGCGGGCAAGCCGGCGCAGAATTCATCAAAGGCAGCGTCTGTGGTCACCATATACAGGTCGAGGTCCGAGTAGCGGTCCGCCGCTCCCCGGGCGTAGGAGCCGCCGAGAAAGGCAGCCAGGACGCGCTCATCGGCCCGGCAGCACTCAACAAAACGCTCTACCACCGCCAGATGCCCGCCCGCCAGATCCATCGCGCATTACCTCCGGTCGCCGGTCAGATACCGACTAATTGATGCCCAGTTCGCGAGCAGTGGGCGCCGCCTGCGTCCGGTCGCGCACGCCCCGTCTGCCCAGGATGTTGGTGACGTGGTTCTTCACAGAAGGTTGCAGGAAACTTGCCGGCGGCGGCCCGGATCCCCTCCAGCAGCTTGTCGGAGGAAACGTCCTTCAGCAGGTAACCGGCGGCCCCGGCGCGCAATCCTTCGAAGACATGCTCGTCATCTTCGAAGGTGGTATGCAGGATCACTCGGCTGGCGGGATAGTCGCGGCATATCTGCCGGGCGGCGGCGACCCCGTCCAGCACCGGCATGCGCACGTCCATCAGGACCACATCGGGGGTCAACTGGGCTACCAGTTGCAGCGCTTCCTCGCCGTTCGCCGCCTCGCCCACGACCTGCACCTCTTCATGGATGGTGAGCAGGGTGTGCAGCCCTTCGCGGAAGAGGGCCTGATCGTCAACGAGGAGGAGGCGGATGGGCATGTCGCGATAACATTTCGGCGGGCGGCCGGGCTACGACTTCGCCCGCTTATCCTGCTGCAATCGATTCCGTGGAGAATTCGAGCTTTTCAACCTCGTCGAGATTGAATCGCCGGCGGGCATGCCACAGGTCGTAGCTGTTTTGCAGCGCCAGCCAACTCTCCGGGAGCGTCCCAGCGTCTTGGACAAACGCAGCGCCATCTCAGGAGTGACGCCACTCTTGCCATTCAGCAGGCGCACAAACGTTGATGGTGAGACCTTCAGCCGGCCGGCGACCGCTCGCGAGCTTACCGCCAGCGGTTCGAGATATAGTTCTCGTATGAATTCCCCCGGATGCGGTGGATCATACATGCTCATTAGTGATAGTCCTCGTGCTGTAGAGCAAGAACGGCCCCATTTCGTCCCGGCCCTCGCGCTCGAAACGCATGCCGATCTTCTCAGCAACGCGGCTAGAGGCTACATTGCCGGCTTCAATGAGGCAGACCAGCCGCGACAGGCCGAGGGTGTTGACGGCGTAATCGAGCACGCCCTGCGCGGCTTCTGTGCCCAACCCCTGTCCCCAGAAATCAGGGTCGATGAGGTAGGCGACCTCAACTTCCGCTACGCCGTCAATGGTCCAGGGCAGCAGGCCGCAGCGCCCAATGAAACGGCCGGTCGGCTTGTGGACGGTCGCCCACAACCCCAGCTCGGGATGGCGGGGATGCCCGTGCAGGAACCATTCCAGTTCCTCTTGTGTCTCCTCGTAGCTCAGCACACCTTCCGGGAAGTAACGGCGTACCTGCGGGTCGCTGTACAGGGCGAACAGCGCCTCCAGGTCATCGGGCTCGAGATGGCGCAGGAGCAGCCGGCTGGTCTCCAGGATTTTCATTCGCCGGGCCGCCCGCCGGATTCGGCAGAATGGGTTAGCTCCGGTAACGACAAGTTCAGAAATTCGGACATTGCCTGGGCGACCTCGGCGGGCCGGGTCATGGTGGGGACGTGGCCGGCTCCGGGCAGAACGAGCAGCCGGGAGTGTGGAATCGCGGCGTGCAGTTCGTGAGCGTGCTGCACCGGCACCAGCGCGTCCAGCTCGCCGTGGATGATCAGCGCCGGCTGGGTGATGCGCGCGAGGTGGGGTCGCGGGTCTATTTCGCGAGCGGTGAGCAACAGGGCGATTGCGGTCTCCTGCGAGGCGCGGCCGACGATCTGCCGGCCCCAGCGCTTGATGTGCTCGCAGCCGAGTTCAGGGACGCACAAATCTACGAAGGCGTCCAGCGTGGCCGGATAGTCGTGGCGCAGGCCGGACAAGAAAGGGTCGTCGCCGGGGGCGCGGGGGTGGAGTGGGCCGTCAACCAGGACGAGCCGGCAGATGCGCTGCGGGTCGCGCAGGGCGGCGGCAATAGCGGTCAGCACGCCGGCGGATTCGGCGGCCAGTGTGCATTGCCTGACATGGTAGGCGTCCAGCACGGCGAAAAGGTCATCAACCAGGTTGTCGAAGGTGATGCTGTCCGGCGGGGCGAAGGTGGCGCCGGAGCCGCGATGGTCGTAGGCGATGGTGCGCCTGACGCGGCTGAGGATGGCGAAAGGCTGCTGCCACAGCTCCCAGCTGCCGACCCAGCCGCCGATGCCGACGATGGGCGGGCTATCGGAGAGCGGGCCGAAGGCGGTGGTGAAGAGGTGAGCGGAATTGTGGGTGATGAACATGGCCGGCGCGGGACAGTTAGATGCTTTCCTCGAAGAAATCGCTATTGATTTGCTTCACCGGATATTGGGCCTTCGTTGAGACGCCCACATCGTGCTCAATCATCAAGTCGGTCAAGCGGTCACCGTCAATCAGGATAATCCGACGGTCGATTTGCTCAACATATCGCCGGGCATCTTCCGTGAAGCGGCTGGTGGTGATGAAGATGCCCTTGCTTGCTCGTTGTCCTTGAAGCGCTCCGGCAAATTGCATCACGTCCGGCCTGCCCACTGGATTGTTGTCCCAGCGCTTGGCCTGTATGTACACCACGTCCAGCCCCAACCTGTCCTCATTGATAGTGCCGTCTATGCCGCCGTCACCGCTTCTGCCGATGGCTCTGCCGGCATCTGCCCGCGAACCGCCATAACCCATCCGCACCAGCAACTCCACCACCGCCCGCTCAAAGAACGCCGGGCTGGTTTGCTTCAGCCTGCTGAGGAGCTCGCCGGCGAGTTGCCGGCGCAAGGTATCATAGGCGGCTTCGAGTAATTCTGATGGTGTGGCCGGCAGGGTCTCGGAAGTCGGATCAGGCACGCCCGGTGTTCTGCCGCCACTCCTTGTCCCCTTAAGCTGCTGAAACTCGATAAACTCTGGATATTGCTGAAGGAGCCTCACGCTAATAGCCGGCGGCTCTCTTCTGAGGAGGTCCAGGCCGCGCGCAGTGATGCGATAGTGAGCGCGGCGGGTCGATTCGAGCAGACCCGCCTTCTTCATGTATGTGGCCGCCCAACCCACGCGATTGGCAAAGGTGGATTGTGCGCGGCTGGGAAGCATCTGACTCAGGTCCTCGTCGGTCAAATGCAATTGAACTCCCAGCGTATCGACCGCCTCCCCGGTTGTAATCTCGTCCTTGCCGGCCGCGAACTTGAGCAATGGCAACATCAGGCTCTGATAATCTGGGACCGCCATGCTTTCACCTCCCTCCGCATCCTACAGGCACGCCTCATCAGTCCAACCGACGCTCACGACAGTATAGCGCAGCTATCGAGAGCTGTCACAAGCCGCCCGTTGCCCAACAGGGCCGCAAGGTTGTCCATGCTAGACCTGCTTCAGCCTCGATTTCCTTGCGCGCTCGCGTGGTGGACGGACGCGCGATATGGAAATCGCGGCTACCCACTACCTCTTGAAATCACTGCCCTGCTCGTGTTATCCTTGTAATTGATACTGCCCCTGCCAATCTAGCGAGGACAAGGACATGTACGAGAGAATATTACTCCCCCTGGACGGCTCAAAGCGGGCGGAGGCAATACTGCCGCACGTGCGGGAAATGGCCCACCGCTTTGGCGCCACGGTCGTATTGCTACAGGTTGTCGAGCCGCACCCCATCGCGCTGGCCCCATACGGCGAGCCGCTTGAGTTGAACGCCAGCGGCCTGCAGCAACACCTTGCCGGAGCCGCCGGCTACCTCTCCGCTCTGGAAGACGAGTTGCGGCGAGAGGGAATCCACGTCGAGCAGCATGTGGAACAAGGGCCGGTGGTAGAGACAATAATCAACATCGCCATCCGCGAGCAGGTGGACCTGATCGCTATGGCCAGTCACGGGCGGAGCGGCCTGTCGCGTGTCTTTTACGGCAGCATCGCCGCCGGCTTACTGCAACGCGTGGACCGGCCGCTGCTGCTGATTCGCTCACGCGACAACGACTAAACGCCGTGTAACCTGGTTCGCGTGCGCGTGGCGCGCAATACCCGGCAAGGATGCCGGGGGTACGCCTGCGCATATTGGGAACCGTCCATCAATCGCCGGCCGGGCTGGATGCTGCTATCATCGGGTTACACTACGTGTGACCACAAGGGCAGCAGATGGCGAAGGTGCTGATGAACCTGGCCGACGTGACGATTACGCTCGCTGGCCGGGTTATTTTCAACAGGCTCAACTTCGAGGTGCAGGCGCAACAGCGCATCGGGCTGGTCGGTCCAAACGGGGCCGGCAAATCTACCCTGATGAAGCTGATGGCCCAGGAGCTGGCGCAGGACGACGGCGAGCTTTTCCGCGCGTCCGGCCTGACCTGCGCCCGGCTGGAGCAGGAGCCGGCTGTGAACGGCGACCTGACTGTGCTGGAGGAGGCGTCCACTGCAATCCCGGAGCTGGCCGAGCTGGAGCGCCGGTTGCAGACCCTGGAAAGCGCCATGGCCGAGCCGGCCGCGTACAACGACTACGCCCGGCTGGAGAAGATCCTGAACCAGCATGCCCGCCTGCTGGAGGAGTATGAGCGCCTGGAAGGGCAACGGTACCAGGGGCGGGTGAAGAAGGCGCTGACTTCGCTGGGGATGGGCGAAGTCACCTGGGAGCGGCCGATGGGGGTGCTTAGCGGCGGGCAGAAGAAGCTGGCCCTGCTGGCCAAGCTGCTGGTCCTGGAGCCGCAACTACTCCTACTCGATGAGCCGGATAATCACCTCGACATCAGCGCCAAAGAGGACCTGGAGAAGATCATCCGGGGTTATCCCGGCACGGTGGTGATCATCTCGCACGACCGATACCTGTTGGATGAAGTGGCCACACATATCGCCGAGTTGGAGAACGGCAAGCTGACCGTTTACCCCGGCAACTACACCGCTTACACGACCGAGCGCGAGCTGCGACGCCTGCGCCAGCAGCAGCTGTACGCGGCGCAGCAGAAGGAGATTGCGCGCATTGAGGCGGCGATCGCCCGCTTTGAGCAGTGGGCCTCCATCGTGGTCAACGAGCGCCATATCCGGCAAGCGCGCTCACGGCGCAAGATGCTGGACAATATGGAGCGTATTGACAAGGTCACCGACCAGCGGCGCATGCGTTTGGAGCTGGAAGGCTGGCGAGGGAGCAACAAGGTGCTGGAGTTGCGAGAAGTCAGCCTGACGCTGCCGGACGGGGTGAAATTGTGGCGAGGACTGAGCGAAACGCTGTGGCATGGGGACCGGGTAGGACTGGTGGGTCCGAACGGAGCCGGGAAATCCATGTTGTTGCGCCAGCTGTTGACGCCTGAGAAGCTGGAGCGAGGCGAGATCCGGCTGGGGCCGAGCGTGAAGATCGGCTATTACGCCCAGGAACATGAGACGCTTGACCCGGAAAGTACGCCGCTGGCCGAGTTGCGTGGGGCGCTGCCGATCAGCGAGGGGGCGGCGGTGGCCTACTTGAACCGCTTCTTGTTCAGCTACGACCAGATTCGGGGCCGGGTGGGAGACTTGAGCGGCGGGGAGCGCAGCCGGCTACAACTGGCGAAGCTGGTGGCGCTGAAGCCTAATCTGCTACTGCTCGACGAGCCGACCAACAACCTGGACATCGCCTCGATCGAGGTGCTGGAACAGGCGTTGGAAGAATTCGTGGGCACGGCGCTGATCGTCTCGCATGACCGCTACTTTCTCGACAAGGTCGTGGACCGGGTGCTGGAATTGCGCGGAGGAAAGCTGACGGAGCATGTGGGCGGATATACTGACTATCTCGAAGCTGCCACGCGGTCTGACGGATAGCACCCAGCCAATCGTGCTCTCGTAATACGACCTGACCTTTTCCGGTCGGGCATGGTCAGGCGCGTCCGACTGCCCACATCCTCAACGTTAGTGTGGCAGCAAGCGCCCCGCGGCAACTCCGGGCAGCCTTCGAACGGGAAGTCTTCCGGTAAGTGCTACACGAGCGGGGGCAGGGCCATTTGGAACGGGTGCGCCGGCCTGCTGGGCGAAGCTGGACCCTAGCTGAGCCATTGACGGACGGCCTCCCGGGGAAGGCCGGCCAGGGGGTGGAAGACTCTGTCGAACGCAGACGATTCCTAAGGCATGCACCTACAAAGAGCACCGAACAATAGGAGGGTCAATGAGTCACCAATGGACGTTCGACCAGTGCCGCAAGTCGAGCTTCCATCTGCCTATTACAGCGCAAAGCCTAACAGCCCCATCCCGATGCAAAAGGGTCCGAAGAAGGCGAACATCAGCGTGCTGAACCAGAGGTTTGCAAAGCTATTGATCTGCGCCTGCTGAGGATCCTCAGGATTGTAGAGCACCTTTACCAGCGCGCCGACGGCATAGGGGGCGGGCCGGACAGACAGATTGCTGGTGAAGGTGACCGACCTGCCCTTATGCGGCTTAAAGCGGACCACCGGCCGGTAGCGATACTTGGGTTGCACCTTGAACCCTTTGTCCGTTTTGCTCAAGAGGTACTCACCCGACGCACGAATGGGGAGCAGCTCGGTGACCGTGCCCTGCACCAACTCCCAATGCGAAAGGCGCGCTCGCTGGCGGAAGAAGGTGAAGATTGCGGCGGCGCACAGGGCCAGCCCGGCCAGTGTTGTGAGTATGCTGAAGGCAAACGGCGTCACGGACTTACTCTCAGTAACGGGTGGTTGCCAAGAAATCGACGCCGGTGAGGCTCATAGCGGCGCGACTCACTCGGCGCCCGGATGCCAGCGAGCCATATGGTCGGCGTGGGTTTGCAGATATGCCCCCGGCTGGAAATGGTGGTCGTAGAACTCCAGGTCCAGGTGGTGCGCCTGCAGGTAAGTGATGATCAGCAGCGTGGGGGCCGTGCCGGGGAATTTGCCGAAGCGATCGTAGATGTGCTGCGCCATCAAAGCCACGCAGGTTCTGAATTCCTCGCTGTGCACCTGCGCGCTGCCACGCACCTTCCGGCTGTCTTTCCATGGGCCGGGGGTCTCGACGTTGAAGGGGCCGCCGCTGCCGAACTTGCGCTCGGAGTAAGCGTCCACCGCCGCGCGCATGTCCGGATAGTGCGGCGGGCAATAGGCCTCAAAGACGCCGGGCAAGCCGGTGGGATTGGGCAGCGCCCAACGCGCGTCCGTGTCATAGCGGAAGCCCAGTCCCGGCACGGCCGGATCGCCGCTGGCCCCGAGCACGCTGAAGCGGTCCAGCCCGTCGAACATCCAGCCGCCCAGGCCCATCGCTTGCAACATCAGCGCGCCGGCATAACAAGAGGTGGTCAATTCCGCGCCGCACTCGGTGATCGCGTATTGCTCGGCGAAGGTCAGCGGGAACGGGTTGTCCACGTCCACCAGCCCGCGAAACTCCTCCAGGCCGGCGATGGGCGTGTTGTGCACATCGTCGTAGATACAGTAGCCGTTTTGCACCAGGAAGCAGAGGATGGCAATCAATGTCTGGGCCAGATCGCCCACCGGGATGACCAGCGTGGAGCCAGGGCGGTTGGCGCACCAGGTATTGTGCCCCTCCATGTATGGCTCCATGGGCGGCAGATGCAACCGGCCGTCCGCCAGCTTGACAATGCGGCCGCGATGGGCGTCCAACAGCGTTTGCAGGTCGATGCTGCCGTCATCTGCCCGTTCAGCCAGGGCAGGCGCGTCACGGGTGGGGAAGAAGTAGACGCCGTTGTCATCGGTGTAGAAGAACTCGCTGACTTGGAAGCCGGCTGGGGAGGGAAAGGTGCGCCCACCGGCAGCGGCCGAGTAGTTGGACATATGCGGCGCGTAGCGGGCGTGGCGGGTGATCAT
>CAZIKT010000036.1:30145-33646 GCA_964539885.1 uncultured Ardenticatenaceae bacterium
TTTGAGATTGGCGTAGGATAACAGGTGGGCACGCTAACCGAGAGTATATCGGGCCGGGGGAGAAGTTCAACTTCTCGGGCGGCAAGAACGGGAGCGGCGGCGAATGAGCAAGGCAGCGGCAGTGGCCCCAGCACACGAGGCGATGTCACTGTTAAGCCGTTGCCGCCGGCTATTGAGGCCACGTGACGCGCGCCTGAGTCCCATGACCGACGCCGGCGCTATCCACACGCACAGTCCCGCCGTAAAACTCGACAATCATACGCACCAACGAGAGGCCAAGCCCGACTCCGGGCACGGCGCGCGAGCGCGACTTGTCGGCGCGGTAGAACCGGTCGAACACGTGCGGCAAATCCTCCGCGGCGATGCCTTGTCCGTTGTCACTGATGGTGTGGTGGAAGGAGTCCTGGGTTAGCGCGATTTGCCAGTGAATTCGGCCGCCATCGCCGGTGTACTTCAGCGCGTTGCTAAGCAGGTTGCGAAAGACGATCTGTAAGTGTGCGATCGTGGCCGTGACCGGCGGCAAAGTGGAAGGGGCTTCGAACTCAAGGGCAATTCCTCGATTGGCGGCTGCCGGCTCGACTTCGGCTAGCAACTGGCGAGCGAGCCGGGCCATGTCAATGCGTTCATGTCCTGTCTCCATGCGGCCCGAATCGAGGCGAGACAGCACCATCAGGTCCTGTACGAGATTACCGACGCGCTGCACTTCGTCATCCATCTCGACGACATAGCGGCGCGCCGTTGCTGTATCCAAATCGCCGTCGCGCAGAGCCTCGCTGCGAAGCCGGATGGCGGTGAGCGGCGTGCGCAGCTCGTGCGAGGCGTTGCTGGCAAACGCGCGTTGCTCCTCAACCATCTCCTCTACCTGCGCGGCCATATGGTTGAAGGCGCGGGCGACCTGACCAATTTCGTCCTGCCGGCTGTCCGGCACCCGTTGCGAAAAGTCTCCCTGGGCGATCAGCAGCGCCGCCCGCCGGAGTTGTTCCAGCGGGCGCGTCAGTGTGGTAGAGAGTACGAGGGCAGCAGCGCCGGCGACCGCGGTAACCACCAGCACTGCCCCTGCCAGCGCCAGCCAACGTCTCCACACCAGGCTTTGCGCGGCTGATAACGGCGCTGCCAGTTGAACAACGCCCGCCACGCGACCTTCGTCGAAGATCGGCGCGGCGGCGTAAGCGTGACCGTCGCGCGTTTCGCTGCTGAGGGTACCGCGTTGAGCCGCCAGGATCACGGGCGTGTTGGTGGGGACCAGTTGGCCGCTGCCGCTGGCCAGGAAGCGCCCTTCATGATCGACCAGGGTGAGCTCGGCGTTCAATTGCTCCGAATAGGTGCGCAGCACTTCACTGACCGGGCCGCGGTCACCGGCCGGGTGCTCGAACTCCTCTTCCAAGTCCTCCTTCAGAACTCGGGCGACTAACTCGGCCTGCTCGGTCAGCCCACGCGTGTAGTCCTGCACCGTGCCGGCAAAGATAGCCCGGCCGGCCAGGAGCGCCAGCGCGGAAAACCCAAGCAAGATCAGACCGGCGTAGGCCGCCAGCAGGCGGGTGCGAAGCGACCTCATGACTCGCCGCCCGCCACAAAGCGATAGCCGACCCCGCGTACGGTCTGGATGAGCCGGGGCAGGCCAGGGTCAACTTCGATTTTTTCGCGTAGCCACCGAATATGCACGTCCAATGTGCGGGTGTCGCCTAGCCAGTCGGTGCCCCAAACCCGGTCAAAGAATTCAGCGCGGGTGATGACCTCGCCGGGCCGGCTGAGCAGCAGGCTGAGCAGGTCAAACTCCTTCTGGCGTAAATGCAGTTCATGACCTTCCTTGTAGGCGCGGTGAGTGTTGAGTTCCACCCGCAAATTTCCGACCACAAGCCGGTCACCGGCGGCCTGCTCGCGACGATCGAGCTGCACGCGCCGGACCAGCGCCCTCAAGCGGGCGATGAGTTCGCGAGTGCTAAAGGGTTTGGTCAGGTAATCATCCGCGCCCAGCTCAAGCCCCAGGATGCGGTCTACTTCGTCTCCCAGGGCGGTGAGCATCAAAATTGGCACCACGCTCTCCCGCCGTAGCGCCCGGCAAACGTCCCAGCCGTCCATCTCAGGCATCAAAACGTCCAGCACGACCACGTCCGGCTTCCCTTCCCGGGCCAGGGCCAGCCCATCGCGGCCATTACCGGCGACAAGGACCTGAAAACCTGATTGACTGAGGGCGCGGGCCAGGGGTTCAGTGATCATCCGTTCGTCGTCTACCAGCAGCACTGTCGTCATAGCAGCATTGTGACACAGGTGGAGGCGGCAATCAATGGCCCGACGCCAATTTAAGACGGACTTAACAATGTTTAGATCAGCGTTAACCCAGGCAATGTGCGCGTCCGGTATTATTGCGGCATGTTTCACAAACGGCAGGGATTCAGATGGTTGGCCGCACGAGTGGGCGCCATACAAGTGCGGTACCGGGAGGAGCGGTCACGATTCGCAATCGCGTTGCGGGAAGCGGAACGGACAGCTATAGCAGACAGAGGCTCAGGAGGAGCTCAGTCAAGATGAAGAAGCTGTTGAAAATTGTGTTGTTGGTAATGGTAGTTGTGCTGGCTGCTGGGTTCGTGTTGATTCAGTTTGTGCCCTACGGTCGGGATCACAGCAACCCGCCGGTTGTTAGCGAACCCAATTGGGACAGCGAGCAGACACGCGAGCTGGCTCAACGCGCGTGTTTCGACTGTCACAGCAACGAGACACGCTGGCCCTGGTACACGGCTGTCGCGCCGTTTTCCTGGCTGACGCAACACGACACTGAGGAAGGCCGAAGCGTGCTGAACTTCTCCACCTGGGGCAGCGGCGGCGAGGGGCGCGAGCCGGATGAGGCAATTGAAGCGGTCTCAGAAGGGGAAATGCCTCCCGATATGTACCTGATGATGCACGCGGATGCCAGGCTGACCCCTGCCGAAAGGCAAGCGCTGATAGAGGGTCTTCGGGCCACCATATTCAATCAATCGTCGGATTGAGCCTTGGCTCACCCTGGGGCGTTTCCGGCAATCGAAACGATGAGCGCCGGCAACTATCACTGAAAACCTGTGCGATGCACAGAGAGGATTGGATGTCATGAATCGATCACGAGGTATTCTCATCGCTGGGTTGTTTACCGGCGTGGCACTGATTGCGGTGTTGCTCCTGGGGTTGGGCAGCGCGCGGGCCAGCTCGGCGGGCAGTGTGCCCGACTCCCCAACTTCGTCCGGCCTTGTTCCGCCGGCCACTGATAACATGGGCAGCGATCAAGCTGCTGCCGCCTGGCAAGCGTACAGCGCGGAGCTGGAGCAAACGGTGCGTCTCTTGCAGGAGCGAGAGGCGGCCTATGTAGAGCAGATTAACCTTGCCAACCAAACGATAATGGAATTGCAGGATCAATTCAACCAATCAAGTGGCATGCAATTGACGGATGAACACGAGTGGGAAGAACACGAGCGGCATGAACATGAGGAGGGCGAAAACGAGTCCAACTGGTTTGGAGGGTTCGATGACTAG
>CAZIKT010000037.1:0-33228 GCA_964539885.1 uncultured Ardenticatenaceae bacterium
TTGAGCGCCAGAGATCGGCGCTCCGTGGAGAGCGCCGTCACAACGCTCGAGCAGGCGCTGTAACCCGGCAAACGCAGAAGGTCAGCCGGGAGTCGCGTGCCGTTCGGCGCGGTGCGCGATCTGCCAGATTATCCAGACTGCCGCCAGGCAGCCAAGCAGGAAGAGGCTCAGGAAGGTGAGCTGTATGGCGAGCGAGGTGGCGTTGCGCGCCGCCCCCGGCGGATGGAGCACCAACGGCGTGACCAGTGTGCCGTATATCAGCACGCCGGCCGGGATCGCGTGCAGAAGCGACCTCCAGCGCGTCGGCGGCAGCAGCGCCCCGGCCGCCTGCACGATCAGCGTGATCGCGATTACGTTCAGGGCGGTCGCGTTCCGTGGCTCCTGCCAGAAGATACCGCCCCAATTGACGATGGCTGCCATGGCGCTCATCCCAAAGCCGGCGGCGAAGAAGCCCAGCCCCACCCAGCCGGCGGCCTGCGCCCACTTCGCCCAGCGCACCCGGTTGGCAATTGTGACGAGTAATCCCAGCCCGCCGGCGGCTATCAGGGCCACGATGCCGGTCCAGATGAGGCTGACGTGCAGATAGACAGACGTTATCCCCCCACCGAGCGTGCGTTCCTCCGGCGCGACCAGCAGGATGAACCCGGCCGATAGCAGAATCAGCGCGGGCGCGCCCCATCGTAGCTGTCGTGATTGTTTCGTCGGGCCTGACACCATCGCCCCGTCAGCCGCCCCTCTTCAGGCGCCGTCTTTCAGCATGTGGCTGAATTCCTTGCGCATCTTGCGCACCTTCGGGTCAATCACCACCCGGCAATAACCCTGGTTCGGATTGTTGGCATAGTAATCCTGGTGGTACCCTTCCGCCGGATAGAACTCGGTCAGTGGCACGATCTCGGTGACGATGGGATCGCGATACAGGCCGGAGGCATCCGTCTCCGCCAGCGATCGCTGTGCGATCTCTCGCTGCTCGTCGTTGTGGGTCAGAATTATCGAGCGATACTGCGTGCCCACGTCCGCCCCCTGGCGGTTCAGGGTCGTCGGGTCATGCGTGCGCCAGAAGACGTAAAGCAACTCCTCGTAGGAAATCACCTCCGGGTCATAGGTGATTTGCGTCACCTCCGCATGGCCGGTTGCGCCTGTGCAGACGGCGCGATAGCTAGGGTTTGGTACATGCCCGCCGGCATAGCCGGAGACTACCTGCTCCACCCCCTTCAAGTTCAGGAAGACCGCTTCCACACACCAAAAGCACCCCCCGCCGAAAGTTGCCTGCTCCAGATTCTTAGCCATATGTCACCTCCGGGGTGCTTGTTTGCGCCCTTCATCTCAGGCGCATATGATCGTGGTCAGTGTAGCAAAAGCGACGCCAATGAGCGAATGCCGCTTGGAGAAGCGACAAAGCAGTCACGCATCAAACAGGGAAATACGGGGGCCAGCCCGGCCCTTCTGGAGGCTTTAGACGACGGTGCCCGGCGCAATCTTACGGATCGAGCGGTTCCACTCCCAATATGTGCAGCCAAGGCACATCGACATCTGGCTGCCGGACGGCTATCCGGCTGCCGGCGATGCGCGTTATCCGGTGCTCTACATGCACGACGGCCAAAACCTCTTTGACCCACAGACCGGCTATGGCGGCGAAGCCTGGGACGTGCAGCACGCGCTCGCTGGCCTCATTGACGCTGGCAGCGTGCCGCCGGCGATCATCGTCGGCATCTGGAACAGCCCGCTCCGATGGCCCGAATACCTGCCGGCAAAGCCGTTTGTCATGGCCGGCGGAGCCGATGCCCTGGCCCGCAAGCGCGCCATGTTAGGGGCCGCAGTCATATCGGACGCCTACCTGCGCTTCCTGGTGACCGAGTTGAAACCCTTTGTGGACGCCAATTACCGCACCCGGCCCGACCAGGCCAACACCTACATCATGGGCTCCAGCATGGGTGGGCTGATCTCGCTCTATGCGCTCTGCGAGTTCCCGGATGTGTTTGCCGGCGCGGGTTGCGTGTCCACCCATTGGCCGGAAGTAGGCGAGGTAATCGAGCCATATCTGGAGGCAACATTGCCCAGGCCGGGCCGGCACAAGCTCTACTTCGATTATGGCGGCCTGGGGCTTGATGCCGAGTACGCACCCTACCAACAGCGTGTCGATGCGCTGATGGTCAATGCCGGCTATCAGGAAGGCAAGGACTGG
This sequence comes from uncultured Ardenticatenaceae bacterium, assembly GCA_964539885.1. Classification (GTDB taxonomy): domain Bacteria; phylum Chloroflexota; class Anaerolineae; order Promineifilales; family Promineifilaceae; genus JACKCB01. The sequence goes on from CAZIKT010000037.1 coordinate 2,183, forward strand.
CTCTCCCGCTACTTCCCCGAAGGCGACCACAACGAGCGCTCATGGCGTGAGCGCGTGCACATTCCGCTGACGTTTCTCCTGGGTCAGTTGACTGTCACTTCCGGAAGTGACAGTCAACTCTGATCAGGACGCCGCATCCATTCCAGGCAGACGTTCAGGCTTCGAACGTAGAAATCAACCCCCGGCCAATCGCACTGCACCTGCCAGATGGCATAATCAGTCCAGCCGGCGGGCAACCTGGGCCGCTCGTCTTCCCTCGGGTAGCGCACCCACCAGTGCGCCGTCCACAGATCAAAGAGGCTGGCCCAGCTGCGTTCGCCTACGTACTTGTCCCACCAGTTGGCCCGGGTATAGACGCCGGCCCCGCGCCCGCTGACGAAAGCGTCGGTGTACACGTAGGCCAGCCAGTTGTAGATGTCCGCCGCCATGCTATCCGGGATGCCCTTCGACACGTCGTCCACATCCTCCTCGAAGTCGCCATACCAGCTCAACTCCCCGACGCCGGCTGGATGGGTCGTTAGCTTCTCCACGAAGAAGCGCGCCTGCTCCAGCCAATCGGTGTGTTTGTCGAAGAAATGCCAGGGTAGCCGGGGCAGACCCAGCTCCGCCGCCCGCTGCCAGTTCTCGGCAAACTCCCGATCCTCGTTTACGCCGTAACTGACTCGGATGGCGACCCACTCCACCCGCTCATCCTGCGCCACCGCCTGCCAGTCGACCTTGCCCTGGTGGTGGCTGAGCAGAATGCCGAGCGTATGGCGTGAGTCCGGCCTGTCGAACGTGCCCATCGAACTTTCCCCGTGCTGTATAGCGGTTTATAGAGACTGCGCGTAGATGCCGCTATAGTAGCGGAAACACAGCGAAGGGGCCACTGTGCGAACCTTACTCGGCTTGACAAGCCGGCCCTTCGCTCTATAATGATCGGCACAATTGATATCCCAAAGCAGTGACTGGGACGAGTAACGCGTGAGCCCGTGTCAGAGAGCGCCAGGCCGGAGGCTGTGAGCCGGCGCCGCGAAGACAAGCGTGAAAACCCCCCAGGAGCGGCGCGTGGAACGCCCATCAGGCAAGTAAACGCGCCCGGCCAGCCCCGTTACCGGCGACAATGAGGGTAGGTTGCCCAACCATGAGCGGCCTGCTGAATTTGGGTGGAATCGCGATCGCCGTCGCCCCATTAGGGTGGCGGCTTTTTTGTTTTGGATGGCTGTAAGCGCAGTGCGAGGGGGCGATGACGAAGCGCCGGGCAGCGTTTGACTGGAGGTAAACATGGCAGCAGAGAATGGCGTTCCTTATAAGGAGTCTGAACTCTATCGGATTCGGCACTCAGCCGCGCACGTGATGGCTGAAGCGGTGTTGAAGCACTTCCCGGAGGCCAAGCTGGCGATCGGGCCGCCGATCGAGGACGGCTTCTACTATGACTTTGACCTGGGTAAGGATGAAAACGGCAAGCCGATCACGTTTGCGCCGGAAGACATCGCCGCTATCGAAGCGACGATGATCGACTTGCTCAAGCAGAGCGCCCGCTTTGATCAAAGCAGCATGTCCGTCGCCGAGGCGTTGGAGTTCTTCCAGAATCAGCCCTACAAGGTAGAGTTGATTCACGATCTGGCGGCGGGACAGGTGGACGAGAACGGCGAGCCGATCGCTGAGCCGGTGGAGGAAGTGGGCATCTACCGCCACCGCAATTTCGTCGATCTCTGCCGGGGACCGCATGTCGGCTATACGTCGCAAATCAAGGCGAACGCGGTGCGGCTGTTGCGCACGGGCGGCGCCTACTGGCGGGGCGATGAAAAGCGACCCCAGTTGCAACGCATCTACGGCACGGCCTGGCCCAATCGCGTGGAGCTGGAAGCCTACCTGCAGCGGCTCGAGGAAGCAAAGGCGCGCGATCACCGCCGGCTGGGCAAAGAGCTGGGCCTGTTCCACATCTCGCCCCTGGTTGGTTCCGGCCTGCCGCTCTGGCTGCCGAAAGGTACCATTCTGCGCGAAACGCTAGAGCAATTCCTGCGCCAGGCGCAAGTGGAGCGCGGCTATCTGCCGGTGCTTACGCCGCACATCGCCAAGCTGGACCTGTATATCACGAGCGGGCACTATCCCTACTATAAGGATAGCCAGTACACGCCGCTGGATATTGATGGCGAGCTGTTCCTGCTTAGGCCGATGAATTGCCCGCACCACATCGAGATCTACAAATGCGAACCGCGCAGTTACCGCGATCTGCCGCTCCGGCTGGCGGAATTCGGCACGGTCTATCGTTACGAGCAGAGCGGCGAATTGTCCGGCCTGACGCGCGTGCGCGGCTTCACGATCGATGATTCCCATCTATTTGTGATGCCGGAACAACTGGAAGCGGAGTTCATCCGCGTCGTCGAGCTGATCCAATTCGTCTTCGGCGCGATGGGCTTCTCGGATTTCCGCGCCCGGTTGGGCACGAACGATCCCAATAGCGACAAATATGCCGGCACGCCGGAGATGTGGGCCAAAGGCATCGCCGCCATCCGCTCCGCCGCCGACCAGCTGGGGTTGAATTACGTAATCGAGGAAGGCGAAGCAGCCTTTTACGGACCGAAGCTGGATTTCATCTTCCGCGACGTGCTCAAGCGCGAATGGCAATTGGGCACGGTGCAGGTGGACTACCTGTTACCGGAACGCTTCGACCTGGAATACACGGGCGACGACGGGCAGAAGCATCGCCCGGTGATGATCCACCGCGCGCCCTTCGGCAGCCTGGAGCGCTTTGTAGGTATCCTGATCGAGCACTTCAACGGCGCGTTCCCGCTCTGGCTGGCGCCGGTGCAGGTGGTGATGGTGCCGATCACGGACCGGCATGTTGCCTACGCCAATCAGGTGGCGGCGGAGTTGCGCGCGGCCGGCGTGCGCGTCGAAGTGGACGACAGCAACAACCGTATGAACGCCAAGATCCGCAACGCGCAATTGCAGAAGGTGCCCTACATGCTGGTGGTCGGCGACCGCGAGGTCGAGCAGCAGGCGGTCGCGGTGCGCACGCGAGATAATGAAGACCGCGGGGCAATGCCGGCGGCCGATTTCCGCGCCCTTGTCCAGGCACAGATTTCGAATAAAGCCATGGAGTTGTAAGGGCTCGCCTGATCCGGTTCAGCTATACGCAAAAGCCGCTCTCATTGGAGCGGCTTTTTGCTTGGGGACAACGCCGATGCTCTCTCGAAGTATGCACCATGCGGCGGGATGCCCGGCTCACTTGTCCATATCGTCTTGCTGCCGGCGTCGCCGCTCTACCAACCGGGAAGCGAGCGAGCCGGTTCCGGCATCTGCAGGAGGCGGAGGGGGGGGCGCGGGCTGTTCGACCGGCCTGCTTTCCGGCGGCGTCTCAATGGTGAAGGGTTGCGCCGGCATGGCTGTACCCTCTGCTCCCGGCTCAGTCTCCGTCCGACCTACGCTGGCCCGGCGCTTGGCCTCAAATAGCCGCGAAACCTGTTCTTGCTGTTGGGCGGTGGCTGTCGCCGGCAATGGTCGGCGCAGACGACCGAAAGTGGCCGCCCGGGCGCGCTCCCAATCGCGGCGACCGATCGCCAGCCGGCGCAATGCCACATCAACCGGCAGCAGCAACACCGCCGCGAGCGTCAGCCACTGCCAGATCGGGCGCGTTACCGCTTCGCTCGGTAGATTGTGCGCGAAGATGGCCTCAATGTCGCCGGTGACATCCTGTCCCCCGGTCAATTCCGCCACACTTGCCAGCAGAGCCGGATCGGCTTCCAGCTGCTGGTATTCGGGCGAATAGCCCAGCACCCATCCCGTTGTCTGGGCGACGACGGCTTCACTGTCGCCGTCGCCGGAGCCGGAGACGCGCACCAGATAGGCGCCCTCTTGCCTCGGCTCAAACGCAGCCTCATAACGCCCCGGCGCGACTTGCTCCAGGATCACCGGCATGACCTCGCCGTCCGGTCCAACGATGTTGGCCTCCACTTGCAGGTCGTTCAGGAACTGGTTGTTGCTGTCCCGCGCGTCCACGGTCAGGCGCGCCGTCTCGCCGGCCAATTCCACCACCGTCTCGATGTTGCTGTCCCGCCCCTGCGTGATCGTCCAACGCACCGCCTGCGCCCAGAAGGTGGGGAAGCCGGCCCAGCGCACCCATTCATTTCCCCAACGCCCGGTGGCGTCCGAGGTCCAGGCCACGGTGCGCCCCAGGCCGTATTGCCAGGCTGCCAGCAGCGGGTCGCCCAGATGCGTCTCCAGGATCACCTGCGCCGTCCCCTTGGCGCTGGCCCCCACGTAACCGTAGAGCGGCGGCACGGCGCGGATGCCGGAGAGTATGGGGCTATTACCGGCTAACGTGGGAAAGAAACGCTCCTCCACCAGGTAGCTGCGCTGAATGGAAGTGGTCTCCTGAGTGAAGATTTGCGGCAGGTTGGCCGCCTCCTCGGTCAAATGGAAGCGCCCGTTGCCCCTTTCAGCCATGGCGCGTAGCCAATCCACGTCCTTGCCCTGGCCGATGGCGACCATGGACACCGTCACGTTTTGAGCAGTCAGGGCGTCAATCAATTCCGGCACCCCTTCCAGCTCGTTCGAATCGTTGCCGTCCGCCAGCACGATGATATGCCGGATCTGGTTGGTGCTGGAGGCCAACGCATCGGCCGCCGCCTGCAGGCCGGTGCGCACGTTGATGCCGCCGCCGCCGGACCCGATGGTGCGAATCTCAGCAATGACCGCCTCTCTATCTGCCACGGAAGCCGGCCCGATCACATCGTCCGGCTGCGTATCCACCGGAATGATAGTGATCTCGTCGAACTCATTGAGCAGCTCCACCACCCGCACCGCCGCTTCATCGGCCAACTGAATTTTGGTCAGGCCGTTCTCCTCAAGCGACATACTGCCGGAGCGGTCAATGACGATGGCGATGCTCACTGAGGGAAAGCGCTCCTGATCCTTGATCTGCATATCCACCGGCAGGATCTCCTCTAGCGGTGTCTTGTAATAGCCGCCCATGCCGTAGCTCTGCGGCCCGCCGACCACCACCAGCCCACCGCCCAGATCGCGCACGTAGCTCTGCAACACCTCCATCTTGCGCGGCGACAGGTTTTTGGCGTTCACATTCACCAGGACGATACTGGCGTAGTTGCTCAATTGGGGCAGGGTGGTGGGCAAATCCGCCGGCGTGGTTCGGTCCACCTCCAGGCCGGCCCCCTCCAACGCCAGCCGCAGAGCCGGCGACTCGTCCGGCAACGGCGCTCCGCTCTCGTCCACGCTGCCGTCATTGGCCACGATCAGCACCCGCGGCGGCCCCACTACTTCAGTGTAAGCGGCCAACTGGTTGTTCTGGTAAAAGCCGTCCTGCGCCGGAGCCAACTCCACCGTGTAGCGGATAAACTCCTGCGCCGCCGCCTGCAGCCGGATGGGGAAGTTGTTCAACCCGGCGCGCAACTGCACTACCTGGTTGTAGATCACCTGCCCGCCGGCGATCACCCTGAGCGTCGCCGGCATATCCACCGTGCTCTCGGCCGCCACCTGCACGGTGATCGTCTCCCCTTCGCTCACTCGGGTCGGGGCGTCGACGCTGATCACCCACGCCTCCGCCGGCGTGCCGGGCCGGGTCAGCGGCACGACGCTCACCTCGATGCCGGAGCCGGCCGCCAGTTGCGCCGCTTCCAGCGTATTGCCCAGCGTAGCCGCGCCGTCGCTGAGGATCACGATGCGCCGGGCGCTGCCTGCCGGGAACAGCGCCATGCCCAGCCGGATGGCTTCCGCCAGGTCGGTGTGCAGCGTCTGGGGGACCGAACGCACCGGGGCCAGCTCCGCCAGGCCGCTCAGCGGGCGTTCGACCAGCGCGTTCGCGCCGAAGAGGATGACCCCGGCCTGGTCGTTCGGCCCCATACTCTCGATGGCCTCGCGCACGAAGGCTTCCGCCTCCTCCCGTTGGGCAGGGCTGACCGAGTCCGAGGCGTCCACCAGAAAGATCACCGCCAGCTCATCCGCTGCCCGCACGATCTGCGAGCCGGCCAGACTGAGCGCCAGCAGGATCATGATCAGCAGCCGCAGCCCGAGGCTGACCCAGTCACGCCGGCGATTTAGCGCGCCCGCTCGGGGCCGGCCCAGCCAGATGAAATAGGGCAGCGCCAGTAGCAGCAGCAGAGCGAGTGGGGCGGTGAAATTCATCTACGGCCTAGCCGAGGTGACTGTCACTTTCTGAAGTGACAGTCACCTGCTTGAAGGTGTGGCGATATACATGATAGACGTAGGCGCTGACAGGGGTGGTGTGGTCCCGCATCTCCGCCGGAAACTCAAACAGCCGCTCGCCGACGCGCTGACCGCCGACCGCCTCCTGCATCTTGATGGAAGCGACATTGTCCACATTGGGCGTGGCTTCAACGGCTGTGCAATCGGTATGCGCGAAGAGGTATTCTACCAGCGCGCGCTTGATTTCGACGCCGTATTTGTGTCCCCAATGCTCCGGCAATAGCTTCACGTCGGTCGTGGCAATGCCGGCTTCGTCCGGCAGGTGCATCTTACATTCTCCGATCGCGGCTCCCGTCTCCTTCAGGACGACCACCAGGAACCATTGCCACACATCGCCGGCCTGTCTGTCCGCGATCTTGGCGCGTGTTTCCTCGGGCGTGATCGGCAATCCCTGGGGAAAGCCGACATTGCGCATCACGCGCGGGTCGGTCCACAAGGCTTGGAATAGCGGCGCATCCAACTCCACTGCTTTACGGATCAAGAGGCGCGACGTTTCAGCGATGACCATGCCTGCTATTATACGCCGGAGAGCCCCCTGTCCCTCAGCCATTTATGGCGGATTAAGCCCGGCGCTTTCCCACACTTATCCCACACCCATGTGGGATAAATGTGGGATAACTGGGCCTTCCCCGACGGCCCGTCATCACTTCAGGATGTAGTGTGTCCCCTTCTTCGAGCCGATCTTCAGCAGCATTCGCTTCTCTACCAGGCTCGAAAGATCCCGGCGCAAGGTCTCGGTAGAGACGCCCGGACAGAGCCGGCGGTATTCGCTGTTGGAGATGCTGCCGTGCTCACGCACGTAGTCCAGCGCCAGTTGCTGCCGGTCATTCGTGCTCATGCTCTCACTTGACGTGGGCGCGGTGGGCGTCTGCTTCTTCTCCTGCGCTTTTACGAGGGTGACCATGAAGGAGTAAGGCGTGGCCCGGAAGCGGGGCGGCGGATGCCCGGCGTGCACCATGTCGGCGATCATGCGATCAATTCCCAGCCCCAGCTCCTCGATATAGCCCCACTGAAAGAGACCATTGACGAGGCGCGGGTTGCGCGAGTAATGCTCCTCGACCAGGTTGTCCAGCGTGATGTAGCCGGGCAGCCCGCCGGGGCTGAACACCTCCAGCCGGTCAGCGTACATGCGGATCTCGATGCGCTGTCCGCGGATGCGATAATCGCGATGGGCCACGGCGTTAATCAGCGCCTCGCGCACGGCGAAGCGGGGATACTCGGTCAGCTCCTCGCGCTCAAGCCGGCTTACCCGCGCCCCGACGCGCATCTCCTCCCAGACGATGTTCCAGGCGCGCTCAACCATGCGGGCCAATGGGCCGTTCAGCTCATCGCGCCGCCCGTAGCCGGCTCCGCCATCCTCGCTGGCCGGCTCCGTCCCGGCAAACTTGACAAAGACGATGCCGCTCTGGGGCAGGAAAGCCTGCGGTTTCTTGCCGAAGAGCAGGACGCCGGAGACAGTCGGCTCCTGCTTATGATTGACCGCCCCAATCTCAAACAATAGCGAGGCGACGGAGCCGACCAATGAAGCCCCGCGCGCCTCCCGCTTGGCCAGGTATTCATCCAGCACATCGTTGTCAAAATCGTTGCGGCTGGCCCCCGGCACGCTCTCGGACTCAAAGCTGCCGCTTTGCTTGCCGGCGGCCAGATGCTGGATCTCCTCGCCGGAGAGCGGTTCGTTGGCCGCTCCGCGCCGAATAAGCGCCCGCCCATCGTCCAGCGTGTGAAACTCGGTGCTGCGCGGCACGTGAATCCCGACCAGGGTCTCGCTGCCGGTCTCCACCGGCCGCCACTCGCTCTGCACCGGCGGACGGCACATGGCGGCGGCTTCCCGCAGCGCTCCCTCCGCCTCCTCTTCCCAGATCGATTCGGTGGGCCGGCCCGTTTCGTCCAGCCCCAACACGATCAATCCGCCGTCCCCATTCGCGAAGGCCACCAGGCACTCAGCCAGCGGCAACGGTTCCGCGTCCGGCAGAAAGGCCAGGAACTGGCTGGGCAACTTACCCTTTAAGGGCGTGCGCGCGACCATAGTGGGTCACATTATAGCATGGTTCGGCGGGCAGCCGGCGTCTGGAGGAGCGGAGCGGCTACTCCGGAGAAAAGAGGAACAGCGCCTCGGCCCCGCGCCCCAACTCCCGCAGCCGGTAACTCCTGGTAGACTCCCTTTCCAGCGGCACGTTCTCAGGGTCGAAAGGCGTCAATTCCTGCGCCGTAGCGACCCACAGCGGATGCCCCGGCTTGACCCGGGCTGCGCCGCTCACCGGCTTGCGCGTGATCAGCACCGGCCCCTTGCTGTTCGGCTTGGTCAGCAGCGGGACGGCGTCAACCGGCAATCTGCGCGCGTATCCGCCGGCGGTGACCAGCAACAGCTCCTCGTCAGCCCTCGCCAGACAGTACCCGACCACCGTCTCATCGTCGACGCGGTTCAGCGCCTGCACGCCGCGCGTCGGGATGTCATCCGTGGAGACGCGCAGCGCTCGACCGGCATCCGTCACCATCACGACGCAATCCCCATCCCGCGCGTCCATGATCGCTCGCGGCCAGCCGGGCAAGGGGTTGTCAAACGACCAGGGCACCGGCGACTCAATGGAGCTGACCATCACGTTGGCCGGAAAGCTGCGCACGTAGCCCAGGGAGGTGGCTATGATCAGCCGGCGGGCTTGCCTCAGCCTGTCCCAGCGGGCGATGGCGAAGATCTGCTCGTTTTGGCGGAAGTGATACAGCTCCGCCACCGTCAGTCCCAATGCCTCGCCTTCCAGCAATTGCCGCGCCGTCATCAGCAGGAAGCGATAGTGGGAGGTAACCAGCAACAATTTCTCCTCCGGCTCGGCAACCAGCATATCCAGCAGCGGCGGGAGGCCGGCCGGGCAATTCAGCCGTTCGGCCAGCGGAACCGGCTGTCGACCGTCCAGCAACTCGCCCGGCAGGGTGGTTAGCAGCAGCTCGTTGTTCGCGGTCAACAGCACGAGGGCAGCAACTTTCTCGTCCGCCGGCGATTCCTGCAATTCCTGGGCGGCGATCCGGCGTTGCAGTATGGACAGGTTCACCGGCATAACCCCCGGTCGGGCGTGTTTGGGCCGATCAGCCGGTGGGCGGGTCAGATCGTCACGCGTGTAGGCCCGGCGCTCAATCTCGCCGGAGGCGATGCCGTGAGCGATGATACCCAGCCCGGCGGTGACGCTGCTGAAAGTGTCCAGCGCCTGCAACTTCTCCGCCCCAAACTTGCGCTGCAACATCTGCTGGAAGATGGGAATCTGCGCCGAGCCGCCGGTACGAATCACCGCGTCCAACTCCTCCGCTTTCAGGCCGGAGGCGCTCATGGTCTCGTCCAATTCCTTCTCAATGGCAAACACCTCCCCGCGGATGATGTGCTCGAACTCCTGCCGGGTGACCAGCTCCAACACGCTGAACTCCGGCCCCTTCAGGCGGATCATGCTTCCGTAACGTTGTGAAAGGTCCCGCTTGGTTTGCTCGACCGCGTCGAACATGCGCAGGCCATGGTTGCCGGCGACCAGGCTGATCAGCCCGCGGATCTCCGCCGGCCGGCTGGAGCCTTGTTCAATCTCGCGCAGTAGCTGCATATTCTGGGGCGACTGCAGCTCCAGGATGGTCTGCCAGTTGGAAAAGAGGTCATAGATCCAGAGCGGCGAGGGCATCTTACGCGGCCCGTAAGTGGAGCCTTCGCCAAAATGCCGGGGCAGCTTGGCGCGCACCAGCCGCTGGTCAAATACATCGCCGGCGATGGGCACGCCGCCCGTAGCCAGCACCTCTCGCTGCGAGCCGTCAATGCGCATGACGGTGATGTCCAGCGTGCCGCCGCCGAAGTCGAAGACCAGGATATTTTGCCGGCCCTCAGCGCGGCTGGCATAGTCATAGGCGGCGGCGATCGGCTCTCGCTCCAGGTAGACGCGCTCGTAGCCGGCATCGAACGCGCCGCGCAGCAGCCGTTCCTGCGCCAGCCGGTCGTGCTCCGGGTCAAAGGCAAAGTGTACCGGCCGGCCCAGCACCACTTCGCGCAGTTCCCGGCCCAGGATGCGCTCCGCCCGCCTCTTGACCACGGTCATGTAGAGGGCCACCATCGACTCAATGGGGAAGAAGTTCTGACCAATGACCGTGCCCACGTACTCATGATCGCGCAGGTTGGTTTTGAAAGAGAGAAAGAGCCTGCCGGGGGACAGGACGTCACTCCACACGTAGATGTCCTGCACGTAATAGACCCCTTCCGCAATGACTTCAATCTCGCCCACCCATACCCGTTGCAACCTGACCGGCCGGCCCATGTTCTGCGCGAAATACCGGTCAATGGCCTCCCGCCCGATCATCACCTCCTGTTCGTTTGTAATATACAGGGCTGTCCTTAACACTCTGGGGTTTTCAGCCGATTCTTCGAGCGGCAGCAGGCGTAGCTCCTGACCATCAAAATACGCCATGCCGGAATTGGTCGTACCGAAATCCATGCCCACAATCATGTAAGTTGTCCTCCTTATCAACTCAACGATCTTACCGGCGACAAGACGAACAAACGAGTCTATGGAGTTATCCGGCCCGCGCCAGGGGTTTATTTGACAGTCCGGCTGTCAATTGGATTACACTTCACTTGACCGTCAAACAGGACGACCGGTAAACTGGGTAATTGAGAGCAGGTCAGGAGACAACATGGGTCAGCAGTGGCATTTCCGGTGCGATTGGTGCGGCTTCGAGATGGTGGAGCAGCAATGCAAGGTCGTCTGCCGCAACTGTGGGGCGCGCTGGGATTGCTCCGACCTGACCATCCGGCTGATCGACATCCCTGAGCCTTCTCCGCCAGCCGACCAGTCGCTCAGCCGGCAGCCGGGAGGCGGGGATGACTGACCCTCTTGCGCAAGATCAGCGAGTAACCGTCCGGCGATTCGAGCGCACCGACCTGCCGGCTCTGTTGTCGCTGTATCCGGGCGCGCGCCGGCTGGAGCAAGACATCGCCAACGGCGGTCACGCCGTCGTTGGCTGCCGCGACCAGGAGCTCCTTGGCTTCGCCGCCGCTCGACCGCTGCCGGGTTTGGAAGCGCACCTGGAACTGCAGATTTGTGTGCAGCCCGCTATGCGCCGGCAGGGATATGGCAAACGTCTGTTGGAGCAGTTCTTGCCGGAACTGGCAGAAGCCGGCGTGCGTATGGTGTCCTGCGAGGTCCCCGGCCTTGACTCGCCCCTGGCCTCCTTTCTCTTTGCCGCCGGCTTTCAGCGTGAGCATGACGAGTGGGAAATGGCGCGCGAGAAGCTGGTGGATCTACCTGCCCTGGCGCTGCCGACCGACGTGGGCCTGACTACCTTTCCCCGAGGCCGGGCGATCAGCGAGTTTCGCCGCCTGTATGAAGCCGCCTTTGCCGGACTGCGCTCATACCAGCCCTACGCCGGCGATCACGAGGTAGCGCAGGAACTCGACAGCGCGGACGATTTGCTCTTTCTCACCTTCGCCGGCGCGCCGGTTGGCTTTACTTGGCTGCGCTATGTGGATGAGGAGACAGGCGAAGTGGAGCCGATCGGTCTGGCGATGGCGTATCAGGGACGGGGTCTGGGTTACTGGTTGCTGTTAGCCGGCCTGCATGAATTAGCCGGGCGCGGGCATCGCCGGGCACGCCTGGGCGTATGGACCGACAATGAGCGCGCCATCCGCTTGTATCGCCGGCTTGGCTTCGCGCCCATTGCCACCCGTTATTACCTGGGTAAAGCGCTGTAGCGCGGTCAATCAGCGGGATTATTCCCAGCGCATCTCCGCGCCGAGCCGGCGCATGGTCTCCACGAAGCCGGGGAAGCTATCCGCGATGCAACCGGCGTCATGCACAGCGACCGGCTCGGTGGCGACCAGACCGGCAATCGCCAGAGCCATGCCCAGCCGGTGATCGCCGTGGCTGTCCACCTCACCGCCGCGCAGCCGGACCGGCCCCTGCACCTGGAAGCCGTCCTCCTGCTCGATGATCGGCGCGCCCAGCCGGCGCAACTCCTCAGCCAGCACGCTGATGCGGTCAACCTCTTTCACGCGCAGCTCGCGCGCGTCGCGCAGGATGCTCGTCCCGGCTGCCTGGCTGGCGGCGACCGCCCAGACAGGAAATTCATCAATGGCGCGCACGACCAGCGCGCCGCCGGCTTCGACGGCGTGTAGCTCCGAGAAACCAACCTGCAGCCGCCCGACCGGCTCGCCCCCCGACTCGCCGCGCTCCACGACGGTTGCCTGAGCGCCCATCGCCGTCAGCAAATCCAGCAGGCCGGTGCGGGTCTCGTTCAGCCCGACACCGGCGATCTCGATCTGCGAGTGGGGCGCAATCGTCGCCGCCACCAGCGGAAAAGCAGCGGACGAAAAATCTCCCGGCACGGTCATATCCAGAGGACGCAGCGCCGGGCCGTTCTCCCCCGACGGAACCAGCTCTACCCACTCCCCGGAGACAGTCACCTCAACCCCGGCAGCCGCCAACATCCGCTCGGTGTGGTCGCGGGCCGGGCCGGGCTGGCGGATGCGCGTCGTTCCACGGGCATATAGCCCCGCCAGCAAAATGGCGCTCTTCACCTGGGCGCTGGCTACCGGCATCTCATAATCAATGCCGTGCAGGGCTGCCGGCGCGATGCGCAGCGGCGCGCGGTCGTTCGTCGCCGTGATGTCCGCTCCCATGAGCTGCAACGGCGCGACGATCCGCCGCATCGGCCTCCGGCGCAGTTGTTCGCTGCCGTCCAGGGTGCTGGCAAACGGCTGTCCGGCCAACAGCCCGGCCAGCAGACGCATGCAGGTGCCGGCGTTGCGGCAATCCAGTTTTCCGCTCGGCGGCTGCAATCCGCGCAGACCCCGGCCGGCGATCTCCAGATCCCATGCCTGTTCGCCTCGTTCTGCCTGTCGGATGGAGACGCCCAGCGCGCGTATCCCTGCCAGGGTGGCCAAAGTGTCGCCGGCCGGCAGCCAGTCGCGAATGTGGCTGTTGCCCTCGGCGATGGCCCCCAGCATCACCGCCCGGTGGCTGATGGATTTGTCGCCGGGCACGCTGATCGAGCCGGTCAGCGGCCTTTGTTGAGGGAAGATGATCAGGCGGCTCATGCCGGCCGGCTAGCGGCGCACGTAACGGCGCACGGTCTGCGCCGGCATCCTGTCCGCCCGCGCCGGGTCCAGCCGGGCCACAGGCGGCCGGCCAACCTTTTCGGCCTGCTCCAGCGCGTGCTTGGCCAGCAGGTAGTTATGCTTACGCAAGAAGGCGGCCTGGTCGCTGTCGAGGTTGCTTTCCAGGAATTCTTCCCGGGCGACGGTCATCATGGCGAGCAGGCCTTCCACCTCGGCGGCGGGGATGTAAGGCACATCAGTGGTGAATTCCAGGTGGTCCAACACCGGCGCGATGTGGGCCAGGATGATATCCCCTTCGCTCATCGCCCCCCGCCCGGCCGGCTCGAATACTTCGTAGCCGTCGCCGGTCATGAACTCGCGCACCTGCAACGTCTGGCCTTCATAGCCCACCAGCTCATAGCCGGAGAGCGGCCCCACTTCCAGCCACTTCTCCAGCGTTGACAGTTGATCCGGCGTCAGGCTATCCCCGCGTTCGTCCCGGTAGCGTTCGATGACCCGCGATCCGTCGCTCAACTCATAGTCAAATACGAACCAGTCGCCGAAGATGCGCAATTCACCCTGCGCCATCTCGTCGGCGTTGTCTCCGTCATACAGGTTGTTCCAGAATATGGGCAGCGCCTGTGCGAAGTCGTCGGCAAAGGCTTCAGTCTGGGCATAGGCGAACAGCTCTTCGCGCAGGAAGTGGGCGGCGTCCTTCAAACTGCGCACCTCACGTTCCGCCGCCTGATCAATCTGCATATGGCACTTCTTGTATTTCTTGCCGCTGCCGCAGTAGCAGGGATCGTTCCGGCCTGGTTTCTGGCTCATAGTGATTCTCGAACACTCTCAACCGGGCTGCGCCGGGAAGGATGTGTCAGCCGCGCGGCTTCCGTTTCCAGTTCTTCCAGCAGGGGCAGCAGCTCGCTGAGAGACGTAATGGTGTAGTCCGGCTCAACCCCGTTCAATTCACGTTCCAGGTGCGCCGGGGCCATCAAGACGCTGATCAGGCCGGCCTCGTTCGCGCCGGCAATGTCGTTTTCCGGCCGGTCGCCCACGAACACCGCCCGTTCAGCCGGCGTATCCAGCAGCGCCAACATCCGCTGGTAAATCGCCGGGTGCGGCTTCATATAGCCGGTGTCGCCGGATGTGATGCGGGCGTTGAAGTAATCCAGGAGGTCATATTCGACCAGCTCGACATCTCGCATCCACATGGGCAGGAAGGAGTTGGTGACCAACCCCAGCTTGTAGGATTGGGCCTGAAGCCGGTCAAGCACCTGGTAGGCGTCCGGGAATGGGACCACCCCCGGCATTGGCCGCCACTGGTACACCCGCATGACCTCGTCCAGATCGATCTCGTCAACCGGCAATTGAAGGGCGGCGAAGAGGCGCTGCAGGGCGTCTGCAAAGCGCGCCCCGGCCCAGGTCAGCTTGGCCTCCTGCCAGACGCCGCTGATCTCGCGTTCCATCTGGCCGGCGAACTCATCGCTCGCCGGCAGGTCATAACCCCTTTCCGTCAGGTAGGTATACAGGTTATCAATCATGGGCCGGGAGAACGTTTGCCAGCTCACCGCCTGGCCGGACCAATCAATGAGCGTGTCATCCAGGTCGAAGATGACGGCCTCCACGCGTCGCATTGTCGCCCCCTGATTCAATTACGAAGCTGCCTCGCCCGTCTGCTGCCGTTTCTCGAGTTTGCCACGCAGAAACTCGTAGAGCATGGGGATGACCGAGATGGCGATAATGCCGACGATCACCAGCTCGAAGTGTTCCTGGACGAACGGCACGTTGCCGAAGAAGTAGCCGGCAAAGACAAAGATGGTCACCCACAAAAAGCCACCCAGCACGTTATAGGTGAGGAAATGGGGATACGTCATCGAGCCCACGCCGGCGACAAACGGGGCAAAGGTGCGCACGATGGGCACGAAACGGGCCAGGACGATGGTCTTGCCGCCGTGCTTGGCGTAAAAGGCTTCGGTCCGCTCCAGATAGGATTGCTTCAGGACCTTATTCAGAAAGCGGTTATTGGTCTTGAAGAGACGCAGGCCATATCTTTGACCGATGTAGTAGTTGACTGAGTCACCCAGAATGGCAGCGATGAACAACAAGCCCCAGAGCAACCAGATGTTGAGCGGCGCTCCCAGAGCGGGGGAGGCAAATGTGCCGGCCGCGAACAGCAGCGAGTCGCCGGGCAGAAACGGCGTCACCACCAGCCCCGTCTCCATGAAAATGATCATGAAAAGAATCGCGTAGGTCAGCGCGCCATACTGGCTGATGATGGCTTCCAAATGCTGGTCCACATGCAAGAACAGATCGACCAGCGTATTAATGAATTCCATGTGCTTTCACCTGTGGAAGATGGCCACAACTATCTGGCGGATGTCGCTAAGAAAAAGGGCATGACTAAACAGCCGCGGCATTATAGCACACGGTCACAGCAAGACGCGAACGCTTACGCGTTGCCTGACCGTCGCCTTTCCTCTGTTACTCATACAAGCTTGCGCCGCGCGCTCAGTGAGTCCACGCCGCGCTTCTTGCTATACCGTCTGCGCCTCAGCCCTTGCGGAACAGCTCGCGCACTACGATCTCGCGCTGGATCTGGCTGGTGCCTTCATAGATCTGGAAGATCTTCACATCGCGCATCAGCTTCTCCACCGGGTACTCGGCCATGAAACCGTAACCGCCGAAGACCTGCACCGCGTCTGTGGTGACCTTCATCGCCATATCGGCGGCGAAGGCCTTGGCGAAGGCGGTGACCGTCGTATTCCGCGCTCCGGCGTCGAAATCGGTCGCGCACTTCCAGACCAATAGGCGGGCCGCCTCCACGTTCATCGCCATGTCCGCGATCATGTGGCCGATCACCTGGTGTTGCCACAACGGCTTGCCGAAGGTGACCCGTTCCTTGGCGTAGCGGATCGATTCGTCCAACGCGCGTTGAGCGACGCCGACCGCGCCGGCGGCAGCCCCCGGCCGCGAGCGGTCGAATACCTTCATGGCGATCAGGAAGCCCAGCCCCTCGTTGCCAAGCAAGTGGGTCGCCGGCACACGCACGTTGTCAAAGACGACTTCTGCCGTGTCCGAGGTGTGCTGGCCCATCTTGTCAAAGGGCTTGCCCACGCTGACCCCCTCCCAATCCCGGTCAACGATGAAGCAGCTCATCCCGTTGCGCCGCTGGGTGGGATCGGTGTAGGCGAAGACAGTGTAGAAGTTAGCCACTGTCGCGCCGGAGATGAAGGTCTTGCTGCCGTTCAGCACATAATGGTCGCCGGACTTGTTGGCCACCGTCTTGATGCCGGCCAGGTCGGAGCCGGCTTCCGGCTCGGTGGCGCAGTAGGCCGCCATCTGCCCGTCCACGATGCGCCCGCAATATTCCCGCTTTTGCTCCTCGCTGCCGGCGATCAGGATCGGCAGTATGGCGAGCTGGTTCACGGAAATGGCCGTGCTCATCCCGGAACAGCCCCAGGAGAGTTCCTCAGTGACCAGGACTTCTTCAAAGAGGCTTAACCCCATCCCGCCGTATTCCTCGGGAATGTTCATCAAGGTCAGCCCCAGTTCCTGCGCCTTGCGGATCACCGGCCAGGCGTACTCATGGCTGCGGTCGTAATGCTCCGCTGTCGGCGCGATCTCGTTCCGCGAGAAGTCGCGCGCCAGTTGCCGGATCATCTCCTGCTCTTTGGACAGTTGGAAATTTATCGAATTCGTTGCATGGTTGCCGCTCATTGTAACCTCTCAGCAAGGGGGCAGCGCGCCAGTACGACAGCGGCCCCCGTCGGTGCATAGGATGCGTCAGCAAGCCGGACACAGGCCGGTCGGCTGGTGCAATGCTCGATTAGTAAAACGACTACTACTGGAGTTCCGTCCTGCTATCCGGCGCGCAGGTCCCGCTTGAGAATCTTGCCGGTGGCGTTCATGGGCAATGTGTCGCGGAACTCCAACAGCCGGGGGTACTTGTACCCGGCCATGTTCTCTTTCGCCCATGAGATGATTTCGTCCGCGGTCGCTTCAGCTCCTTCCTTCAACACGATATAGGCCTTAACCTCTTCCCCCTGGCGCTCATCCGGAACACCGACGACCGCCGCCAGGCTGATCTTGGGATGGGTCATCAGCACTTCTTCCACTTCCCGCGGGTAGACATTGAAGCCGCCGCGGATCACCATGTCTTTCACCCGGTCGACGATAAACAAATAGCCGTCCTGGTCGAAATTACCGATATCACCGGTGTGGAACCAGCCGCCGCGGAAAGCCTCAGCTGTCTCCTGCGGCTTCCGGTAATAACCCTTCATCACGTTATGTCCCCGGATAAGGATTTCTCCCAGCTGGCCCTGGGGAACCTCCGCGCCGTCCAGGTCCACCACTTTGATGTCCACGCCCCACACCGGCAGACCCACCGATCCCGGCTTGCTCGGCCGGTCAACGCGGTTGAACGAGGCCACCGGGCTGGTCTCGGATAGCCCGTACCCTTCCAGGATCTTGACCCGGAACTTCTCCTCAAAAGCGCGCATCACCTCCACCGGCATGGCCGAGCCGCCGGAGACAGCCAGCCGCATGTTGTCCGCGATCTTCACCAGGTCGTATTTGTCCGCCCCGGGGTGGTTGAGCAGCGCCCAATACATGGTTGGCACGCCGGCAAAGAAGGTTACGTTGTCCCGCTCCATCGCTGCGAAGGCCGCGTCGGGGTCAAATCGGGGCAGCAAGGTGAGTGTGGAGCCGGTGTAGAAGCCGCCGTTCATCTGCACGCTCTGCCCAAAGGAGTGGAAGAGCGGCAACGTAACCAGGTGGGTATCGTGCTCTATCACCTGGTACATATTGTCCGCCAGGCGCGCGTTCATCACCATATTCATATGGCTCAGCTCAGCGCCCTTCGGTTGGCCGGTGGTGCCGCTGGTGTAGAGAATGACCGCGGTGTCATCTGCGTTCGTCTGCACGGTCGGGAAGCGCGGCGCCTGATTGTGCATCAACATCCCCAGCGTCTGGGTTCCTTCGATGGGCGACGGGCCGGCGGGGTTGGCGGTGATCATGAAGAAATGCTCGCAGCTTGCCGCCTCCTGGAAGCCGGCGTATCCCATCTGCCCCATCGGTAGTTGCTCGGTGCCCTCAAAGCAGAAATAGGCCTTAGAGTCCGAATCCTTCAGGTGATAGGCGATCTCGCGCGGTCTGAGCAGTACGTTCAACGGCACGACCACCGCCCCGGCCTTGAGGATGCCGTAATAGACGATTGGGAAGAAGGGCAAGTTCGGGCAACTCAAAGCCACCTTGTCCCCCGGCTGAATGCCCAGCTTCGCCAGCCCGTTGGCGACCTGACCGGCAGCTCCATTAACAGCGGCATAAGAAAGCGCTACCTGGTTGAACTTAATGGCGGTGCGCTCGGGGACCCGGCGGGCGCTCATCTCAAGCAATACGGCAAGGTTCAGCATGGCACATTATCTCCCTGGGATCGGGCGGAATATTCCGGATTGAGTGGACCTACACACATACTTTGGCTACGGCGAATCACTCCTCTGTCTCAGCCGGAGCAGTCCCGGCCACGTTCCGCGATTGCTCCGCCTTGGCCAGGTCAACGGTCATCGCCCCGTCCGCGCTGCCGGTGTCCAGCATGGCCGAGCGGGCAATATACCGTTCTTCCGCGATCGGCCCGGCCACGTGCACTTTGGAGAGCGTGACGCCCACAATGCGCGCCTCCGCATCGAGGGCCACATCGCCCACCGCGCCGACCTTTGTGCCGCCCGGCGTGTCTACATCCCGACCGCGCAAATCATCCAGCCGGATCCATTTGTCGGCCTCCTCCACTTCCCGATCATCGCTCACTGCTTCAGCATTCTTCACCAGGATGGCGTCAATCCCGAATACCACGACAGATTCTCGCGGTATGAGCAGCGATTTGCGGCGAATCAGCCCTTCCGTGCCCATGTGGATGCCGGTCAACCAGTCCAGATCGACATCAAAATAGACATCTTTCACATTGCCCAACAGGCGACCATCGTCAATGGCGTAAACGGGTTTTCCGATCAAATCTTTGCTGTGGCGCATCGCTCTACTCCCTGCAAGGTCTACTTATCCAGCCCGGGCAACCGGCGCTTCTCGACAGCTTCGGCGACCCCGGTCAGCCGGACATAAACGCACACTGTACCTGAGCTGATTATAGCCAAGATTCAACCGCCGCAAAAGTGCGCTGCCGGTTGGTTAACCGGCAGTTCGCTTGCCGCCAATCGCTCTGAAACCCTGGTCACGCCGGCAAAAACGGGTAAGGTACGCGGTGATGCCGGACTCCGGTTCGGCTTAGGCGATGGAGGTAATGCAGTATGGCTGTCAGTGAACTGATGTATTATGGTCGTCTGGGTTCGCTTTTTCCTTATGATGTCCGGCATGACCAGAGGAATCGCGCCATGTGCGACCCGCGTTCGGATGGTAGCGTCAGGCTGCGTCTGTACACCGAGCCGCACTTTTCGGAGGCGATGCTGGTGTTTCATGACGGTGTCTGGCGCGCCCAACCCATGACCCTGTTTGCCCGGACGCAACGCTTTCAGTACTGGCAAATTCAATTGCGCCCGGCTCAGACCCGGCTGCGCTACTACTTCGCGCTCAAGCATCGCGACGGCGACATCGTTTACCTGGGAGCCAGCGGCCTCACCCAGGCGGTCGAGTTTCATTACCGGCTGGGTATGGATCAGGCCGCGATCTTTGAGACGCCGACCTGGATGCACGGGGCCGTCCTTTACCAGATATTCCCCGAGCGCTTTGCCAACGGTAGGCCGGAGCTGAACCCACTTGATATAGATGAGTGGGGCGCGGACCCCCATCATGGGCGTTTTCAGGGCGGCGACCTGCCCGGCATCATCGACCGGCTCGACTACCTGCACGATCTCGGCGTCGATGCGCTGTACCTGAACCCAATCTTCGCCTCCCCCAGCAATCACAAATATGACGCCATGGACTATTACCAGGTTGATCCGGCGTTCGGCGGCAATGAGGCGCTGCGCCACCTGGTGGATGGGCTGCATGCCCGTGGCATGCGCCTGATCCTCGACGCCTCGTTCAACCACTGTTCGCCCTCCTTCTTCGCCTTCCGCGACGTAAGGGAAAAGGGGCCGGACTCGGCATACTGGAACTGGTTCACAGTCCGTGAATATCCGCTCAAGGTCTACGTTCGACCCCATCTCGCTCCGCCGGCGCCGCCTGAAAAACAGGAGCAGGACAGGCGCCGGCTGCTGGCCTTCCAGGAATTCACCGGCATTCCGGTCGTGATCCGCGAAGACGATGACGGGCCGGTGCTGGAACCGACTTACGCCGCCTGGTACAACGTGCCCAACATGCCCCAATTCAACCAGACCAACCCGGAGACGCGCGCCTATTTCATGGATGTGGCCCGCTTCTGGTTGCGCGAGTACCAGATCGACGGCTGGCGGATGGATGTCGTCCCGCAGGTAGTAGATGACTTCTGGATTGACCTGCGCCGGGTGACAAAAGAGGCAAACCCGGAAGCCTACCTGCTGGCTGAGGTGTGGGGCGACACCAGCTTCTGGCTGCAGGGCGACCGCTTCGACGCCACCATGAACTACAATTTCCGCTTTCTCTGCCTGGAATACTTCGCCAGATCCAGGATGGGCACGGCCGATTTCCTCGACGGCTACGCCCAGATGTTGATGATGTATCCGGACGAGGTCAACGCTGTGCTACAAAACCTGCTTTCCAGCCATGACGCGGCCCGTTTCCTGCATGAAGCCGGCGAGGAACGCCCCCGGCAACGTCTGGCGCAGCTCTTCCAGATGACCATGCCCGGCGCGCCCAGCATCTACTACGGCGACGAAATTGGGATGAGCGGCGGGCACGACCCGGATTGCCGGCGCGCCTTCCCCTGGCACGATCCGGAAAGCTGGGACATGGATACGCTGGCCCAGACAAAGGCCCTGGTCCGTTTGCGCCACGATCTGCCGGCCCTGCGTCTCGGCGCGTGGCAGGTCGTCTGGCAGGCGGACGAGGCGTTTGCATACTTGCGGCAATACGACGAGCAACGCATCCTGATGGTCCTCTGCCGTGCGGAAGGGCTCGCTGAGCTGATAGTGCCGGCGGAGAGCGACGCGCCAGAGCTGCTGTGGGGCGAGGCGACTGTCGGCGCGGCGGCCGGCGGAGTGCGGATCGTCGGGCTTGCTCCGTGGTCAGGGCTTGTCGTTCGCCTTTGACAGCATCGAGGGAGATTGAGAGTGAAAGCCTATCAGATTCCATACACCAATCTTACCGCATCGCGCATCGCCTATGGCTGCATGAATATTGGCGGGGGCTGGAACGATGACCTCCTGACCCAGGCCGAATTGCAGGCAGGGATAGCCGTTGTGAAAACAGCTTACGAAGCCGGCATCACGCTGTTTGACCATGCCGACATCTACCGCCGCGGCAAATCAGAAACAGCATTTGCTGAGGCGCTGCGCCAGACGCCGGGCATGCGCGAAAACATCGTTTTGCAAGGCAAGTGCGGCATCCGCTTCGCCAATGATCCTGTGCCGGGAGCGCCCGGGCGCTACGATTTCAGCTACGCGCACATCATCGCGGCGGTTGAGGGCAGCCTGCGCCGGCTGGGTGCTGACTATCTCGATGTCCTGCTCCTGCACCGGCCTGACCCGCTGGTGGAGCCGGAGGAGGTTGCCCGGGCTTTCGGAGAGCTGCACAGCGCCGGCAAAGTGCGCTACTTCGGGGTCAGCAACTTTAGCGCCGGGCAGATTGACCTGCTGCAACATTTCGTGGACCAGCCGCTGGTAATTAACCAGGTGGACTTGAGCCTGCTGCACCATCACCTCATCTCGGAAGGGATTCTGGTGAATCGGGTACAGCAGTCCAACACACTGTCCACCGGCACCCTGGATTACTGCCGGCGACACAACATCCTCATTCAGGCTTATTCGCCGGTCGCCGGCGGGCAGCTATTCAACCCCGCCGAGGGGAGCCCGGCGCATATCCGGGAGACAGCCGCTCTGGTCGCAACGATGGCGCAGGAGAAAGGAACCAGCCGGGAGGCCATTCTGCTGGCCTGGCTGCTGCGACACCCGGCCCCCATTCAGCCGATCATCGGCACAACCAGGCCGGAACGGGTGCAGGCCAGCTGCCTGGCTGACGGGATCGAATTAAGCCGGGAGGAGTGGTACCGGCTGCTCAACACCGCTCGCGGCGCACCGCCTCCTTGAGCCGGACCCTTAATCTCGGTTCCTGAATAGTTGCCATATCATCGCCATTGGCGTACCAGGTAGCACTTCGCGCGGTTTGGCCGCGCGGCTATAATCTCGACATGACCTCAACGAACCTGCCTTTTGAACCCGATTCGATTCGCAACCTGTTCCCGGCCCTGCAAATGCAGCTCAATGGCCGGACCGTCGCTTATCTGGACGGCCCCGGCGGCACGCAGTCGCCGCAAGCCGTGATTGACGCCATGGGCCGCTACCTGGCTACCGGCAGCAGCAATCTGGGCGGCGAATTTCACAGCAGTCGCCGCACTGATGAGACCGTCGCTCAGGCCCGGCAGGCGATTGCCGATTTGCTGAACGCCGCCCGGCCGGAGGAGATCGCCTTTGGGCAGAACATGACCAGCCTGACCTTCGCCGTCAGCCGGGCCATTGCCCGCACCTGGAAGCCGGGCGACGAGATCATCGTCACCCGCCTGGACCACGACGCGAATATCTCGCCCTGGCTGCTGGCGGCGGCTGACACCGGCGTCGCCGTGCGCCACCTCGATTTCCGGCCGGAAGATTGCACGCTGCGCCTGGACCTGCTGCCGGATCTGCTCACGGAGCGCACCCGGCTGCTGGCCATTTCCTATGCTTCCAACGCCGTGGGCAGCATCAGCGACGTCGCCAAAGCAACGAAGCTGGCCCACGCCGCCGGGGCGCTGGTCTATGTGGACGCAGTCCACTATGCGCCGCACGGCCCGATTGACGTGCAGGCGTTGGATTGCGATTTCCTGGTCTCGTCATCGTACAAGTATTTCGGCCCGCACACCGGCGTCCTGTATGGCAAGTACGGCCTGCTGGATGAGCTGACCGCCTACAAGGTGCGACCGGCCCCGGCAAAACCGGCCGGCAAGTGGGAGACGGGCACGCAAAGCTTCGAGAGCCTGGCTGGTGTACGAGCGGCGGTTGACTATCTCGCTGCCCTGGGCGCACCCGCCGTGCACGATCGCCGGACGCAGTTGGAATCCGCCATGGAGCGCATCAAAGAGTATGAGAAAAGCCTGAGTCTGCGCTTCTTGCAGGGAGCGACGCAGATTTCCGGCTTGCGGGTCTACGGCATCACCGACATCGAGCGCCTGGATGAACGCACCCCCACCTTCGCGGTCAGCCTGGATGGATACACGCCGGCCGCCGTCGCCGCGTATCTGGGTGACCGCGGCATCTTCGTGTGGGACGGCCATTACTATGCCGTGGCCGTGATGGAGCGATTGGGCTTGCTGGATAAGGGCGGCCTGGTGCGCATCGGCTTCGTGCATTACAACACGGCACAGGAGGTAGATCGCGTGCTGGCCGTGCTGAGCGAGCTGGTTGGTTGACATAGTACCCTGGCTGTGCAATAATCCCCATCGTTATCTTTTCATCCGGCAGCGAAAGCTGCGCCGCCATCCTATAGGACAAGGAGGTGGTGCATATGGATAGTACTTATTCCAAACGCACCGTAGCGCTACCTCCTTCGAAAGAAAGTTAGCGCTACGGTGCACCAAGAAAGGCCTCGCTCTGCGGAGCGGGGCCTTTTCGCTTTTTGTGCACGTTTGCGCGGGCGCTATAATACGCACTTCTTGCGGAGAACGGCCCTACGCTGGAAATAAGAGGATGTGAGAATCAATGACTCAAAGTAGAACCCTGGCTGTCGCGGTGATCGGCGGTGTAATCGTTCTGTTGTTGATCTGCGCGGGTACAGCCCTGATTGTGAACGCCGTCATGTCGAACTCGGATACCGGCTCGCAGGCAACTGCCGCTCTGCCGGTGGCGGCGGCGACGGACGCGCTGCCGGGAACCGAGGTCGCCGCGGCGACCGATGCTGTCGCCGCCACCGATGCCGCCGGCGCCACATTGCCCCCACCCGGCATGATTGTGCTGCCCACCAACACACCGCCGCCGACCAACACGCCGGAGCCGACGCCGCTGCCCACCGACACGCCGGTACCGACTGAACCGCTGCCGACACCAACTAACACGCCGGCCCCGGTGGTATTCCCCACGAATCCGCCGCCTCCGCCTCCGTCGCCGACGGCCCCACCGACCAACACACCCGGGCCGCCACCTGCCCCCCCGCCATCGAACGCGCGTGGTCTCACGGGTACCTATTTCGCATTGCATGACGGGCAGAGCAACAATGTCGGTTCCGGCGAGCGCATCTGGTTCCACTTCACGGTCGCAAACTCCAGCGGTGCGGCGGTGCCTTTTGGTGCGCTCGGCGTCCTGCCGCGTAAAGATGGGGCCGATCGCTTCGACCTTTTCCAGGCGAGTTGGGGCAACGATGTCGTTGGAGTCAACGGCCTGGACTGGATCGACAACATCGTTATCAACGAAAGTGGCGGCTATACGCTACGTCTGGCTGTCTGCTTTGATGTGACGGTTGACCAATGCCGGCAGGGCCAGGGCAACTGGGCGACGCTATCAGGCGAAATTCCGGTAACGGTTCGCTAACAATGAAATATGTGCCCATCGTCGTCTTTGGGGTCGGCGGCGTCGGCCGCGCCCTGATCCGGCAGATCATCGCCGGCCGGGACACTTTCTTGGCTCGTAACGGCATCCAGCTTGATGTCCTGGCGCTGGTGGATAGCCGTAGCTGGCTGTGGGAGCGCACCGGCCTCAGCGATCAGCAGTTGCGGCAGGCCTTGGCCGACAAGGAAACGGGCCGGCCAATCGGCGGCGAGCGACCAGAGAACGTGGCCATATTGCAGCAGGTGGAAGCCGCCTGGGTGTCGCAAGGGGCGGTGGTTGATGTCACCGCCGCCGCCGGCATGGAGCCTGTCTTCGATTATGCGCTGGATCATGGCTTCGGCGTCGTCCTAGCGAACAAGAAGCCGTTAGCCGGCCCCTGGGCATCGGCGCGGCGCTACTTCAATCACCCGCTGCTACGTCACGAGTCCACTGTGGGCGGCGGACAGCCGGTTATCGCCACCCTGCGCTATCTGCTGGATACACAGGACCCGATCCTGGCCATCGAGGGACAGCTCAGCGGCACGCTGGGCTACATCTGCCGCCGGCTCGATGCCGGCGCGCCCTTCTCTCACGCATTGGCCGAGGCGAAGGCCAACGGATTCACAGAGCCGGACCCCCGCGAAGATTTGAGCGGGAAGGACGTGATGCGCAAGATCATGATCCTGGGTCGCATGGCCGGCTGGCCGCTGGAAGAAGCCGATGTGGCAGTAGAGTCGCTCTATCCCTCCGCCCTGGCGCACCTCTCGGTAAGGGAGTTCATGGCCGCCGCGGTGGCGCTCGATCCCGCCATGCGCGATCGGGTAAACGCCGCCGGTGCCTCCGGCGAAGTGCTGCGCTACGTTGCCCGGCTGGAGAACGGCCGAGGCGTGGTCGGGTTGCAGGGTATACCGACAGAAAGCCCTCTGGCGAACATGAAGTACGTCAGCTTCCGCACCGGGCGCTACGATGACGAGCCGCTGCTCATCGGCGGCAAGGGGGCCGGCGTGGAAATGACCGCCGCCGGCGTGGTGGGCGATATCATCGGCCTGGCTCGCGAAGCGCTAAAGTAACCCGCGGCGTCTAATCCAACGTTAGTAGATACGCTGTCAGCGTATCCAGCTCCTCCCCCGTCAGATCCTTCGCCAGCGTCGACGGCATCAGGTTGTCGAAGCCCTCGACCAGGTGGGCCTCCGGCCGCAGCACAGAAGTCAGAATGTATTGCCGCGCGTCCAGACCGGCCATCCGCTGCCCGGCCCGCCCCGCGATCCCAGCCAGCGATGGCCCAACGATCACCACCTCCGGCTCCAGCGCATGGCAGGAGGCGCAATGGCGTTGGAATAACGCATTCCCAGCAACGGTCAGCGGGTCTTGGGTAACAGCGGGGGTTGCTTCAGTGCCGGCGCAGGCCGCCAGCAACAGAAAGGCGCAAAAAGCGAGGGGACGAAGACGGTTGGCGCGTCTCCCCGACCAAGATAAGGGAAGGCGGGCAACGCTTTTAGCCGGCCGGACTTCAGGGACCACGCAAGTCAAGCACCGGCTCGTAATGACAGCGACAGCCTAATGGGTGCGAGCAGCCTTCGTGCGGCAGGGGAGGCACGTCATCGAACTCGTATGCCCCTTCATAAGCGCGGCACAATGGGCAGCAATCATGGTTGGCCAGGATGCGCACTTTGGTTGCCACGCCGCCTGCGCGAATCTTCTCCAGCGCCGCTTTGTGTTCCTTTGCCGGTCTCTCGTAGATTACCTGCATGATACGCCTCCTCTGCTATGCCGTCCCGGCCCCTTTTGGCGCTACAAGGAAATTCGGCGCTTGCCGGCCCGGGAAGTTTCCGCCACACAGCGCGCACAGTCCGCCAGCAAGTTGAATTCTATGTGCAAGACTTGGCTGCGGCAAGCTTCTGCTATAATGGGCGGATGCTGTCGCCGGAAGAGAGAGAACTGCTGCAGGGGTTCGTCGCCCGCCATGATTCGAATGCCCCCTATTGGCGGCGTGTCAATATCCTGTTGCTCAGCGATGCCGGGCGCTCCCCGGAGGAAATCAGCGTTGAATTGGGCAACTCCGTTACGCAGACGCGCCGGTGGCTCAACGTCTACAAGCGCCAGGGACTTGGCGCCATTCCAGAGAACGTCCTGCGCCCCCCGGCTCCTTATACGTCAGACGAGCACATCGCGGTGGCTGCCCGGGTCTTCTTGCTGGAGCAGTTGGCGATTATTGAGAGTCACGCGCCGGCTCTTGAGGCCGAAGGCGCGCCGATAGCTGTCCACGAAACCCGCAAGGCGATTCGCCGCTCGCGAAACGCCATTGAATTGGTGGCCCCATACTACACCGAGGACTTGTTCAGCGACTACCGGCGTCGCCTGCGCAATACAATGCGCAGCCTGGGGCCGGCCCGCGATCTTTTCGTCTTCCTGTTGAAACTGGACCTCTATCTTGAGCAAGGCGACTTCCCGCCGGAAGCGCAGGATAGTCTCAAGCTGTTGCGTGGTTACTGGGAGGCGCGACTGGTCCAGGCGACTGCCGAAGCGCAGATGGCGGCCAAACATACACGTTACCGAAAAGCGTTGAAGCGCTTCGGAAAGTTGGTGCGAGAGGAAGGCAAAGGCGTCTCGCCCGCCGGTGAGCAGATCATGCCGGTGAAGATCCGCCATCTGGCCCCGATGATGATCACCGCCCGGCTGGCGGACGTGCTCGCTTTCGGCGACTTCGTGGATGACGCCCCGCTTGACCGGCTACACACCCTGCGCATCCATTTCAAGCATTTCCGTTACACGTTGGACCTCTTCTCGCCGGTGCTGGGTAATGAGGTATTGGTCTTGGTCGGAGAGCTGAACAAGATCCAGACCCATCTCGGCGATCTCCAGGATGCCCGCATTACCCTGGACATGCTGGATGAAATGCAACTGGAGCTAGGGGAGAGCGCCGGCATCAGCCTCTACCGGCAGGAGAAAGAGGCGGAGATCAGCCGGCTGGTGCACACATTTGGTTCAATCTGGCGCGAGTTTGATACGGTCCAGTGGCGACAGAAATTGAGCGCCAGCATGGCGAACCTGTGACGCAGCCAACGGCGCGCCGCGACGGATAAAGATGGGATTTCTGAAAAAGCTACTCGGCGGCAAGAAGGAAGGCGCGGGCCGGACAGCGGCCTATAATGACCCGGACGGCATCTATTTCTATGCGGAATGCAACCGTTGCCATACCTGCGTCAGAGTGCGCGCGGACCGGCGACACGACCTGAACGATGCGGACGGCGGCTATGTCTGGCACAAAACCATCGTCGACAGTCACTGTTTTAAGCGGATGCAAGCGGTGGTCCGCTTTGACCGCGGCTATAACATCTTAAGCGCCGAAATCGAGGGTGGGCGCTTCGTGACTGAGGCGGATTACAATGCCTTCTTGGAGACAAAAGCCCAAATCACGTCGGCCGGCGCTGCTCCCACGGCCGACAATAGCAGCACCCTGACTGCGGCAGCGCCTGACGCCGACCGGCAGCAGAACGAGGATTGAATTGATCGTCTACTTGATTATCATCCTGGCCTTTGTCGCCGATCGCCTGACAAAGGCGTGGGCGGCCGCTTTTCTGGCGGAAAACGGCGTCACCCGGCTGAACGAGCTCGTCACGGTAACCGAGACCTACAATCGAGGACTGGCCTTTGGCGCGTTCCAGGGAGCCGGTCCAATCGTCGGCTGGCTCTCCATCATTGTGGTCCTGGGCCTGCTGATTTACTTAAAGCGGCTGCCGGCGGAGATGCGGCTGGTGCGCCTGGGGCTGGCGCTGATCATCGGCGGCGCGTTGGGCAACATGGTAGACCGCATTGTAGCCGGGCAGGTGCTGGATTTCATCATGACGCCGATACGTCCCGGGGTTTTCAACGTGGCCGATATCTGTATCAATCTGGGCATCATCATCGGCCTGGCCGGCTTCCTGTTGCACAGGTCGGACAGCCCGGCCGCCCTGAGCAACTCCCCCGCTGAGGGCGATCTCCCCTGATCACCGCCTCACCGGTCGTCGCGCCGGCGAAAGAGCAGATACAACACGCCGGAGATCATGCCGGCCGCTCCCAGGATCACCAGTTGCAGGCGGGTCATTTGCTTCTCCAGCCGTTCCAGCCGGCGCTGTGTGGCACGGTCCGGCGAGGACTGCACTCGCAGCCGCCCCTGTTCAATGGCGGTCAACGTTCTATCCAGCCGGCCCGGATATTCAGCCAGCCGGCGTAGCCACTGCAGGACGGCCTCCCTGCCGAATTGCCCCATCTCTTCCCTGGCGATGATCTTGCGCCCGTAGCGCTCAATCTGATACCAGGGGTTCATGTCGGGGTTAAGCTGCGAGGTAAGGCCGGATAGCATCCCCAGCGCCCGGCCCAGGTAGATAAAATCCTGCGGCACCTGAAAGGGGAAATCGAAGAGGATATCGCGAAACTCGCGACTAAGGGCCGCCACTTCCTGCGGATCAGGCCTGGCCAATTCCAGCAAGCTGCGCCCCCAAATGTGATCCAGCAGGACTCCCTGCGCCTCGGTAATTCGGTCGAGATCCGCGCCCGGCCGGAAAAAACCCATGTCATTGTAGACATTGGTCAGGCCGGCGGCGTCTTTCTGCAACACGTTGATCATCCACTTGCGCAGATTGGCCATCAGATCATCGCCCAGTCGTCCGACCATGCCGAAGTCAACAAACGCCAGGTAGAAGGGGCGGGACGTTGCTCCCGGCTGCCAGGGCAGGTCCAGACGCGGCGAGACGAAAAGATTGCCAGGGTGGGGATCGGCGTGGAAGAAGCCCTCCTCGAAGAACTGTTGGAAGTAAGTGTCCATCAGCCGGTTCGCTACCTCTTTGGGGTCGATCTGCGCCGCTCGCATCGCCTCCACGTCAGTGATCTTGATCCCCTCGATGTGCTCCAGCACCAGGACGCGGCGGGTGGAGTGCCGGCGATAGACATAGGGTATGCGCACGCCGGGCTCGCCGGCGAACATCTCGGCGAAGCGCTCAGCGTTGCCGGCTTCAGCCTCGTAATCCAGCTCCTCCCACAGGGTCTTCGAGAATTCCTCCATCAGGGCCGGCACATCGGCGCGGCGCGAAATGGGCGGATAGCGCTGTACCCAACGCGCCACTACCCGCAGGGCCGCCAGGTCGGTCTGCACCAGGCGCACGATGTTCGGACGCTGGACCTTGATGACCACCGGGATGCCGTCGCCGCTGTCCGCCCGACTAGGCCGTAACCAGGCGCGATGTGCCTGGCCCAGGGAGGCCGCCGCCAGCGGCGCGCGCTCAATGGCCGTGAAACGGGCCGGCAAGTCATCCAGTTCCGCCTCCAGCACGCGCACGATCGCCTCGCTGGGCTCAGCCGGAACCTCATCCTGTAGCCCCTGCAATTCTTCCGTGATCTCCATCGGCAACACATCAACGCGCGAGCTGAGGAATTGACCCAGCTTGATCAGCACGCCCCCCATTTCGATGGCCAGCAAGCGGAAACGACGCGAGATGGCTCGCCATCGTACCGGGCGCGTGCGCAACACCCGGCCGGGCAGCACACGCCTCAATAGCACGTCCCAGAAAACGAGATGGGCGATCACGCGGACAAAGAAGGTGATGATCCGCCGGTAACGCATCCGGTCGATGGCGATGTGGTTGTCCGCGAGATCTGGATGCATGGCCCTGAGTGAAACAATAAGAGGCTTCGCGGGGGGGCGAAGCCTCCGAACAGGTGCCCCATAGGGGACTCGAACCCCTGTTTCGGCCTTGAGAGGGCCGCGTCCTGGGCCACTAGACGAATGGGGCCAAACAGCAACCGGGATTCTAGCTTACGCGGGCTGCGCTGTCAAAATGTGGGCAGTGAATTCAGCCTTTTGCCTCTTGTCATCAGAAATCAGGTCTGGTATCATGTGCCCACAATCGAATAGGTAAGTTTCTTCTTATCCAGAGAGGCGGAGGGACCGGCCCGATGATGCCTCGGCAACCACCACCGAAAGGTGGCAGGTGCCAATTCCGACAGAAGCTACCCGCAATGGGTGAATCTTCTGGAAGATGAGAAGTGGTTAGAGCACAAAGCGACCCCTTCTGAAACTTCTAGAAGGGGCGTTTTCGTTACGAAAGACGGCTCTTCGCTCTGGATAAGCAAGCGAAGAGTCGTCTTTTTTGTTTGCGCGCCCTGACCCG
>CAZIKT010000038.1:0-2133 GCA_964539885.1 uncultured Ardenticatenaceae bacterium
GCGATGCGTTTGGCGATTGATGTGCAGGGGTTGGAACGGGTATACGGCAGCGGCTCACAGCGAGTGGCGGCGTTGCAAGGGGTGGATTTGCAGGTGCCGGCCGGCCGGCTGGTAGCGGTCAAGGGGCGCTCCGGCAGCGGAAAGACGACGCTGCTGAACTGCATCGGCGGGCTGGATCGGGGCAGCGCCGGCCTGATCCGCGTCTTCGACCGCGACCTCACCCAACTGAGTGACGCCCAGCTAACCGAGTGGCGCAGCAAGGAAGTGGGTTTCGTCTTTCAGTCTTTCGGCCTTCTGCCAACGCTGTCGGCCTTTGAGAATGTGGAGCTGCTTTTGAGAATTGCCGGCCTCCCTTATCGGCAGCGGCAGCAGCGGGCGAGGCGCTGCCTGGCATTAGTGGGCCTGGAGAAGTGGGCCGGCCATCGCCCATACGAGATGTCCGGCGGGCAACAGCAGCGCGTCGCCATTGCCCGCGCCATCGCCAATCAGCCCCAGATCATCCTGGCCGATGAAGCCACCGGCGAGCTGGACAGCGAGACCGCGCGGGAGATTCTGTCGCTTTTCCGCACACTGGTGGATGAGGAATCTCTGACCATTTTACTGGCCACGCACGATAACCTGGTGGACGAAGTCGCCCATCAGATCCTGTTCTTGCAGGACGGCGTGATCGTTGGGGAATGAGCCGGCGACCACACCGGCAGTACAGTCCGGCGCCGGGCGGATGATTTTCAGCCTGGCGGTGAGGAGGCTGTCGTTGCCCGTTCCGGCCGCCAACGTCAGGACAGCCGGCTGAACACGTAACTCCAGCGACAGAAGTACGTAGCCGGGCACGAGCATTCGCTTATGCCCGGCCTAATACATCAGTTCAGGTCGGCGCAGGCTATGCGGGCGTTGCCTGCGTCTGGGTCGTGCACGACCACGGATTGGGCTTCCGGCCGGGCGGTGAAGTCATTGGTGGCGTTGCCGTTGCCAATGCCGGCGGCATTGGTCGTGAATTCGGGCCAAATCTCGTTGATGGGATCGACCGGGCCGCCGACTACGTGCTGATAGTGACCACCGCCGTTGCTGACGTCGCAGGGCAGGTTGTGAACGTGAGCGCCATAGGCTACGCCGGCGTGCAGACCGGACACGTGAACGGTGACGATGGTGCGGCCGTCTGCCGTGCGTACCATCTGAGCGCGACCAGCGACATCATAACCCAGGGAGGACCCGGAGGCGAAAGTGGCGAAATCGCCTCGGGTGACATGCGCCCCGTTGGCCAGCGCCGGCAAACCGACGGCCAATAGCAGAACCAGGCTGACTGTTATCAAAGTAATTCTCTTATTGATAGACATCGTATTCTCCTGTATCTGAACGAAATCTCGCGCAACGTCTTTGACATCATGTCCCCCTCGGGTGCACCCCAAAGGCCCTCACACTCTATAATTGGACGGGCCCAGTTGTCATGGGACTGGTGACCCAATCTTGCCGGGAGATTCGATGGTTCGACGGGGCCGGTCAGGCAAGGAGCGGCAGGGCACGAACGGTGGATGGGTGAATTAACCGGCCCAGACCCCAGATTTGATCCTCATGGCGGTTTGCGCGCGACGCAGAGTTAGTGTCTAGCGCTGACCCGGGGTTGACGCGAGCTTTCTCACCGGTGGGTGTGTCCACCGGCTAGGAGACGTCTTCGACAAGCGGCAGCCGCACGCTCACCGTCGTCCCCTCCCCTTCCACGCTGGCGATGTCCAGCGCGCCGCCAAAGCGGCTCACCAGCTCCCTGACGATGCTCAGGCCCAGGCCCGTGCCGGCGACATCGGAGCGGCGCACGTTGCCGGCGCGGTAGAACTCCTCGCCGATGCGGGCCAGGTCGCCGGCCGGGATGCCGACGCCCGTGTCTGAGACCGTGATCAGCGCCTGCGCGCCGTCCCGGCTGACGCCCACCCGCACGCGCCCCCCCGCCGGCGTGTATTTGATGGCGTTGCCGATAACGTTCGTGAGAATTGAATCCAGCCCCTTCTCACCGGCATGCGCGGTCAGGACTGTCGCCGTCCCGTCAAGGGTCAGCGTGATCTCCTTCGCGCCCGCCTCGAAGCTCAGCCGGTCCACCACCTGCTGAACGACCGGCAGAATGGAGACCGGCTCCAGCGCCGC
>CAZIKT010000038.1:2233-31476 GCA_964539885.1 uncultured Ardenticatenaceae bacterium
GACAGTCGCCGGCGTTCCAGCCCCTGATTGACGGTGAGCAGCAGCAGGTCCGACGAGAACGGCTTGGAGATAAAGTCATAGGCCCCGGCTTTGATCGTCTCCACCGCCAGCTCAACGGTGGCGTAGCCGGTGATGATGATCGGCACCGTATCCGGGTCTTGTTGGCGGATGGGAGCCAGCAGGTCGAGTCCCCGCCCGTCCGGCATCATCACGTCCAGCAAGACGATGTCGAAGCGCCGGGCGCGAATCTGCTCCAGGCCGGCCCGGGTCGTGGCCGCTGTCTCCACCTGGAACCCTTGCGATTCCAGGACCCGCCTGCAGCCTTCGCGGATGCCCGGCTCGTCATCAATGACCAGGACCGTGTGCGTGTGGTGGGACTCGCCGGCTCTCATTATTGCCTGATTTTACATCCGGATCACCGGAAACGGTGGTAAAGCCTTCGAGAACTTCAAGCGCTCAAGCCAAAACCGCGTCCTTCCCACCGCTTACCGGCGTCATGACCCGCTTCTGCATCTTGACTGGCAGGGTAATGGTGAATGTCGTGCCCTGGCCCACGTCGCTGTGCACTATCACCTGGCCGGAATGCATCTTGATAATGCCGTACACGATTGACAGCCCCAGGCCGGTCCCCTTGCCCAGCACCTTGGTGGTGAAGAAGGGAGTGAAGATCCGGCCCAGATTCTCATCGGGGATGCCGCAGCCGGTGTCCGTCACCTGTATCTCAACGAACGATTGATTGAGCGGCCGGGTGGCGAGCGTGATCGCACCCTGCCCGCCCATCGCTTCGGCGGCATTGTTGAGCAGATTGACGAAGACCTGCTCAAGCTGAGCCGGATCGGCCTGGATAACCGGCAGGTCCGGGTCCAGATAATAGACGAAATCCACGTGCTCGAAAATCGACTGCAAACTGAGCACGTCCACCACTCTGGTAATCAGCGCGTTCACGTCCATTTCCTGGGCCAGCACTTCCTGCTGCCGGGCAAAATTGAGCAGGTCGGCCACAATCACTTTGCAGCGATTCGTCTCATTGACGATCATGCGCAGGTCATCGCGCCTGGGATCGCCCTCCCGCGTTTCCTTATAGAGCATCTCGGAGAAGAGCAAGATGGTACCCAGCGGGTTGTTGATCTCGTGGGCCACCCCGGCAGCCAGTTGCCCCATGGAGGCCAGCCGCTCCTTGTGCAATAGCTCCTGCTGCGTGGTGTGCAGGGTCTCGGCCAGCTTGTTGAAGGATTGGCCCAGCTCGGCCAGCTCGCCGGTGCCGTACGGCTGCACGCGAACGGCCATGTCGCCTTGAGCCAAGAGGCGATTGGCCTCTACCAGCGCCGTGATCGGCCGCGTGATCAGCCGGGCGATTGGCACAGCCACCACTCCCGCCAGGACGATGCAGACCAGGGCGATCAACGCCACCCGGTTGTTGAACGTCTGCACCAGCGTCTGGAAGGTCGACTCTCGCGCGCCGACGTAAAGGCTGCCCACCACATCACCCTGGAAATCTCTCAAGGGGTCGTAGCGGGTGATAAACCAGTCGTTGACCACGAAGGCCCGGCCCACGTAATCCTGGCCGCTGGTCAAGACCACATCGAAAACGTCCTCAGAGATGCGCGTGCCGACGGCGCGCTCGCCTTCCTCGGTCATGACGTTGGTGGAGACGCGCAGGTCGCCGAAAAAGACGGTTACGGTGTCTATGCCGGCGACCTCCTTGATGCGGTCAACCAGCGTGAAGTCATTGTTGAACAGATAGGCGACAACCACAGCCCCGGTCGCATCGCCCTGCTCGTCCAGGAAGGGGTATACGCCGGTGAGGGTCAGGCCGGCGCTGCCTTCGCGCGGGTCAAACGGCTCAAGCGTTTCTCTCGGCGTTTCAATGAGCTTGATCCGCGCCTGATCGTCCAGCCCCACCTGTGACAGCAGTTCGGCCGGGATAATCTCCGTGGCCGCCTGCGTTTCGCCGGTGGACAGGGCAGCCTGCACAATCGGCAGCGCGCTCCAATCTCCTTGCGTGATCGGGGCCGAGGCCGCTCCCTCTTGAGAGAGCACCTGGCCCAGGGCGATCCGGCCCTGCTCGTCCAACACCAGGATCAGGTGCGTGCCGCCCAGCGACGGCACGCTGATCTTCCGGCTGATCACCTGGCCAATTGACTCCCCGGCCTGCTGGTCGCCGGCCAGAGCAGCCGGCAGATACTCCAGCATCTGCGGGTCATGCACCAGCCGGTCGGCGACCGATTTGACTTCATCCAGCTTGAGCTGGTAGAAGGCATTGGCCAGGTCCATATCGCGCGCCACCCGCCGGTCCATCGCCTCATCCAGATAGTTCGTGATGACGCGCAGAATGACGACGGTATTCAGCCCTACGGTCAGGGCGGCGACCAGGCAGAAGCAGGCGATCAGCACCGGCTGCAATTGGCCGCCCAATAACCTGGCGATGAACTGTTTCATGACAACCCGCTGTCTGCCGCCGTGGATGGCCGGCATCCTCGCCGCCCGTTCGACAGGCTGGTTCATGACCGGCGCGGCCCACGGGTCAGCAGGCCGCGCCCGCCGGCGTCAGACCGTCTCAGCGCTCAGCATCCACTCCACCTTCCTGACCAGATCATCCGGGTCAATGGGCTTGTCCACGAACAGGCTGACCGGCAGGTAGTCAATGTCCGGCTCAAAGCGCAGCGGCGTGGTGCTGTGGATGGCGGTCAGCATCAGGATCGGGATGTCGCGAAACTCCGCGAACGCCGATGTCGGATCCGGGCTGTGCAGCTTCAGCGCCAGCTGGAACCCTTCCGTCTGTGTCTCCATCATCACGTCCAGGATAATCAGGTCAGGCCGCTCCTTCTTGAGCTGCTCCAGCCCTTCCTTTCCACCCGGCGCGCTGTTGACGATATGTCCGGCGCCCTCCAGGCACATGCGAACTGCCAGCACCATGTCCGGATCGTCATCAATTACCAGTATCTTAGCCATCGTCTTACCTTCCTTTGCCCGGCGGCAAGCGGCCGGGCAAAACATCCACACCTAAGGGAATTTCACTTCCACCATGTGTGTCGAACATGATATACAGGGATCATAGGCCCGGGCCAACATTTCAAGCAGCAATGTGGCCTCCTCCCGCGGCTGATCCCAGATTCTCGGGGCCAGCACGCGCATATCGGCCTCGATGTTGGCCAGGTTCTGCGCGGTGGGGATGACGCAATTCGCCTCGCTGATCGCGCCGTTTTTCACCACGTAATGATGGTACAGTGTGCCTCGCGGCGCTTCGCAAGCGCCGACGCCCTCGCCGGACAGGCGGGCCGGCGGCACAAGGCCTTCGTCCTGCATCCCCCGGTCCAGGAGTTGGCCGATCAGCCTGATCGCCTCTTCATAGTAGTGCACGATCTCCACCACCTGGGCGACAGTGATCATGTACGGATTGTGGCACATCCCTCTCAAACCCAGCCGGCTCGCCACCGCCCTGGCCCGCGGATGCAGATTCGCGTGGCTCAGGTTATAGCGGGCCAGCGCCCCCACCATATAGGACTGCCGGCTGTGGCGGGCGTGCTTGGCTGTGGAGTGCACGCTCTGGAACTCGTTTACCACACCCTTGTACTGCTCGATGGGCCAGAAGCCGCCGTCGCTGCTGGCGATCAGGCCGTCCAGGAGCGGGTATTGACCGTCCTTATGCAGGGCGATGTACTCCGTCTCGCGCTCAAAGTCCGGCATGGTCAGGCCGGCATACAGGTCAACGGTATGCTCAATATCGGCCGACATTTGCTCCAGCCGGTGCAGCAGCTCCTGCAACTCCTCTTCCGACGGCAGGTGCGTGAAGCCGCCGACGCTCATGGCAATCGGGTGGGTATGCCGGCCCGCCACGACCGCGCAAATCTCCCCGGCTACCTGCTTCATCCGCAGCGCCCGGCCGACAATGTCCGGGTTACTCGCCGCCAGCGGAAAGACGCTGCCGACCCCGAACAGGTCCGGCGCGACCAGCATGTAGGCGTGGAGGATGTGGCTGTCCAGCATTTCGCCGCACAGATTCAGCTGCCGTAGCAGCGTTGTCTGCAGGCTGCTGACCACTCCCAGGGCGTTCTCCAGCGCGCGTATGGACGCGGTGCTGTGCGTCACGGCGCAAATGCCGCAGATTCTCGATGAGAGCCGCGGGGCCTGATCGTAGCTTCGGCCGCGCAACATGGCTTCGAAGAAGCGCGGCGCTTCCACGACCTCCAGATCGCATTGCAGGATGGCCCCGTCGCGGATGTCAACCACGATGTTGCCGTGCCCCTCGACGCGAGTCAGGTGATGGACTTCAATCGGGCCCGGCGGCGCAGTTACGGTTGTCATATCAGCCTACCTCACTTTTCATCAGCCGGTGGGACAAAAACAATCTCGTCGCGGCATCCAGAGCGGGCTCGCTGATCCCGTGCTCTGTCGCGGCTGCTCTTAGCCACTCCAGGTTGGGATCGGGGACGAGACCGCGACAGCCCTCGCAGCCCACGCCATAGGCCGGGCAGATCGCGCCGCACCCGGCGGTGGTTATCGCGCCGAGACAGGGGATGCCCAGCCGGAACAGACACTCGTTTTCGCTCAGCTTGCACTCAGTGCACACCGGCTGGTCCGACAGGCGGGGCAGCCGCCCCAGCAACAGGGCTTTCAGCGCGCTCACAAATTCCTGCCGGTCAATCGGGCAGCCGGGGATGACCGCGTCCACCTGGATAACCGCCTCAATGGGCAGCGCCTCATGGCTCTCATGCAGCTTTCCCCCCGGACCGTAGACGTACCGGCGCACCTCGTCCACCGATTGCCAGTTGCGCAAGGCGTTGACGCCGCCCAGGTGAGCGCAGGCCCCTAAGGCGACCACGATCCGGGCTTGGGCGCGAATGGCCTTCAGCCGGGCCTCATCGCCGGCTCGCGTGCAGGAGCCTTCCACAAAGGCAATCTCATAATTCTCACCCCGCTCGCTCATCGCTTCCCGAAACTGCACGATCTCTATCGTGCTCAGCAGGTCAGCGTGGGTTTGCAGCGCGTCAATGACCGTAAGCTGGCAACCCTCGCAGCCGGAGAAATCAAAGAAGGCAACCCTGGGTTTCGCGGAGACTGTCATAATGCTTCCTCCAGGCGTCGAATCTGATTGTAGGGAAAACAGGGGCCGTCGATACAGGCGTACAGATGGTTGATCTGGCAATGGCCGCATTTGCCCACGCCGCACTTCATCCGCCGCTCCAGGCTGAGCCAGATATTGCCCTCCCGCACCCCCCGGCCCAGCAGCTCCATCAGCACAAAACGATACATCACCGGCGGCCCGACGGTGAAAGCGACGGTATTCGGCGTGTTCAGCTGCACTTCCGGGATCAGCGTCGTGATCACGCCGACGTGGCCCCGCCAATTGTCATCGGGGCGGTCAACCGTGACCCGCACCTCCACATCGCCGCGCTCCGCCCACTCCGCCAGCTCGTCCCGAAAGAGCAGCTCCGAGGGATGGCGCGCGCCATACAGGATCATCACCCGGCCGAAGCGGCTTCGTTCGTCTAATACCTGGTTGATCAGCGAGCGCAACGGCGCCAGCCCCAGGCCGCCGGGCAGGAACAGCATATCCTTGCCCCAGAAACGACGAATCGGAAAGCCGCGCCCAAACGGCCCGCGAATACCGACCATCGCCCCCGGCCCCAACGCGTGCAACGCGTCGGTCAACTGCCCGGTCCGGCGGACGCACAACTCGAACGCGCCGTTGCTCCGGCTGGGCGAGGAGGATACGCTGATCGGCGCTTCGCCGACGCCCAGGATGGAAAGCTCCACAAACTGGCCCGGATCATGAGCCAGGGTCAAACCGTCGGGCAGCTCGATTGTGAACAAGCGCTCCAGTTGGGTGAGCGGCCGGACATCA
The DNA here is from genome assembly GCA_964539885.1 of uncultured Ardenticatenaceae bacterium. Lineage (GTDB taxonomy): Bacteria > Chloroflexota > Anaerolineae > Promineifilales > Promineifilaceae > JACKCB01. The sequence goes on from CAZIKT010000038.1 coordinate 8,079, forward strand.
ACGATCTTCGACATCACCGGCAAATAAGCCGACGTGCTGTTCAACGTTTCCACTAGAGGCTGACTCATCCCTTCACCTCCCGATGTTTGCCGGCCGCGGCGGCCCGTTTGCGATGCAGCTTGTTCAGCACCTCAACCGGTGTGATATGGACCAGGCAGGTGTCGGCGCAGCGCCCGCAACCGACGCAGCCGGCCATGCCGGTGCTCTCCGTCTGATACTTGTATTTGTGTGAGAAGCGGTGTCGCAAGCGCGCCGCGCGGGAGTTGCGAAAGTCATGACCGCCGGCGACGGTCGCGAACTGGCCGAACTGGCAGGAATCCCACACGCGGTAGCGCCGGCCGCTGGACAGGTCGAACTCCACTTCGTCGGTTACATCAAAGCAGGTACACGTGGGGCAGACCATTGTGCAGCCGCCGCAGCTCAGGCATCGCCGGCCGATTTCCTCCCACACCGGGCTGGTATAGCCGGCTCCCAGCAAGCCGGGTAGCTCGCTTTGCTCGACCTCCAGGCGATAAGGGAAGCGCGGCCATTTGGCGCTCAAGACCTGGTCATAGCGGTCCAGGTCGGCTTCGCTAGCCGGCCGAGTTCCCGGCGCGGATTGCAGAAGCTCCGCCCCCCGGGCCGAGCCGACGGAGACGTGATAAACATCGCCCAGATCCGTCAGATGCAGGTCGAACTCCTCCGGCGCGGTCCACGCCCCCATATCCCGGCAGAAGGAATTCTCACTGCACGGCTGCAGGCATTCCACGCTGACCAGCGTGGTGTTCGCCCGCCGGGACTGGTAATGCTGATCGGCCAATCCCTGGCCGAAAGCCCGGTCAACCAGATGAATCGCCCGCAGATCACAGGTATGGATGCCGAAAATGACTGTCCGCCGCTCGTCCAGGTGCAGGTCCAGCCGGCGACCATTGGCGCTGAAGCTGAACAGCTCCTCTTTCTGCGGCAGGAAGAACTTCTTCGGCGGTAAGATCGTGTTTGGGAACGTCAGCTCGAGGTCGGCCGCCTGCCGCACCTCGTCGTAGTAGTACTGCCGGCGAGGCGATGGCGGGACGCTTCCTTCCGCCGGCCGCGGGATGACCTCTTGTTTGCGCATTGGTCCGACGATGCGGTACTCGCCGGCAAGCAATTCGATCCATTCCGCAACGGCGTCCTTTGGCAGCATATGAGCATTCACAGGACAACATCTCCTTCTGGGACCGATAACAAGTCAACCAGCTCACGCACGGCGGCCGCTACGGCCGGCCCGACAGCCGGCGATAGCGGGGCGCCCATGGACACATCAGCGGCTTGGATGCCCAGCAGCCCCACCGGGCAGCCCAGCTCCGCCGTCAGATAGTTCGCCAGCAGCGGCAGCGGCATGCTGTGCGTCGAAGCCTCCAGCACCTTCACATCCTGCCATTCCAGCCAGCGGATCGCGCCCGGCTCCGCTCGCATGTCGGCCGCGTCCACGAACAGGACCAGGTCGGGTCGAAAGCGGAAAATCAGGCTGAAGCAATTCTCCGGCGCAGGCCCGGCCTCAATCGCCTGCAAATGGGCGGGATGGGGCCGTTCGTTCAGCTGTTGGGCCAGCGCCACCCCGGCGGCATCGTCGCCGCGCAGCTCGTGGCCGATACCCACCACGGAGATCCGCGGCCGGCCGTTACTCGCCGGCAGGCTGGCCAGCATCCGGCTGAGCGCTTCCTGCCAGGACTTCTCCGACATTCTCATCCTCTCCGAAATAAAGCGTGAACGCCTCGCGCCCCAACGCCGCCAGCTCCCAGTCAGAGTCTGACATTTCCAGGCAACCGTGCCGGCAGCTTTGCACACACTGAGCGCAAAACGTGCAGCGGTCAACGTAGTAGCGCAGGACGAAGCGCTTCGCTTTCTTGTCCAACACAATCAGTTCAATGGCCCCGGCCGGGCAGTCCATCACGCACAGCTCGCAGCCGGTGCATTTCTCCGGGTGATATTGCAGTTGTCCGCGCAGGCGGGCCGGCGTAGGTTGCCGGGTGAACGGGTACCTTTCCGTCACCGGGCGCCGGAAGAGCGATACGCCGACATCTTTGAGCATCGTTGCCAGTTTCATGAGAAGAACCCCTGCCAGATAATCACGATCAGCCATTGGACCAGCACCAGCAACACGCCGTAGCGCCACCACAGACCTACCGTCTGGTCAATGCGCAGCCGGGTAAACAACGATTGCACGCCGACCACAACCAGCAGCAAGAACAGCGTCTTCAGCAGAAACCAGAGCGGATTGGCGACCCCGCCCAGATAGAAGGCGGCGATCAGCGTCAGCCCAATGACCAGCTCCGCCCCTTTACCCAGGCGGAACAACGCCAGTCCCCGGCCGCTGTACTCGGTCAACGCGCCCGCCACCACCTCGGTCTCGGCTTCCGGCGCGTCAAATGGGGGCAGCTCCAGCTTACCCATCAGCCCGATGACGGCGACCAGAAAGCCTAGCGGCTGGGTGAGGATCAGCCAGTTCGCGCCGGCGTACTCTGAGATAGTGCTGATCTGCCAGCTGCCGGCCACGATCGCCGGGCCCAGCATGGCCAGCAAGAAGGGCGCTTCGTAGGAGATCAACTGGGTCAGGGTGCGCGTCGCGCCCACCACCGAAAAGCGATCCATCGTGTTGGATCCGGCCAGGCCCACACAGAGCGTCAGCAAGCTGAGCAAATAGAGGGTCACGATCAGGTCGCCGGGAAACGAGAACACCGCCGGCAATCCGGCCATCGGCACGTAGAGGGCGGCGGTCAGCGCGCCCGCCAGCGCGACGATAGGCAGGCCGACGAACAGCCAGCCGTTCACCCGATCGGGCACGATCTCTTCCTTGGCCATCAGCTTCATCACGTCCGCCAGCGGCTGAAACCAGCGCGGCCCAACCCGATTCTGGAGCTGGGCCAGCAGCTTGCGATCCGCCCATTCATAAGCCAGGCCGGCAAAGAGCAAGAACAGGCCGCTGGGGAAGAGCAGTATGGCGACGAAGTTCGGAATGTTTTCCATAGTCATGTGCAATCCCATAGCGCCGGCATGCGCCTCAATCCGCGCCGGCGTTGATCACCACCATCCGGTCATTGCAGGAGAAGCAGGGGTCAATGCCGGCCAGGATCATCGGCACGTCCGCCAGCTGGTGTCCGACCGCCAACTTGACCACCGAGGCCATGTTGCAGATCGTCGGCGTGCGCACCTTCACCCGCTCCGGCATATCGCTGCCGTTGCTCTTCAGGAAGTAAAATAGCTCACCGCGCGGCGCTTCCACCCGGCTGACGGTCTCGGCCGGCTTAATGCGTCGCGGCATGCGCGTGGTCAGCTCGCCGTCGGGCAGGTCGTCCAGAACGGCCCGGATCAGCCGATAACTCTCAAATAACTCCTTCAGCCGCACCACGAATCGGGCTTCCAGGTCCCCGGCTGTCTCCAGGATAATGTTCGCCGGATAACGGTCGTAAGCCGCGTAGGGCGCTTCCGTGCGGATGTCGCGGTCGACGCCGGAAGCGCGCGCGGTCGGCCCTACCGTGCCCAGGACCTCCGCCTGATTTCTGGTCATCGCGCCCACGCCGCGCGTGCGCTGCAGGAAGCCGGCATCCGTCGTCACCACCTCCAGGTAGTGGCGCGTGCGCGGCTCCAGAATGTCCAGCCCTGCCAGGATGTTGCGCGCCTGCTCCGCATCCACATCGCATTTGACGCCGCCCAGCACGTTGGCCGAGTAGTTGACCCGATTGCCGGTGAGCGCTTCCAGCAGGTCCATCACCGTCTCCCGGTCGCGCCAGCTATACATGAATAGCGTATCGAAGCCGGCTTCGTGGGCGGCGACGCCCAGCCACAACAAGTGGCTGTGAACTCGCTCCAGCTCTGCCACCAGCAACCGGATGGCCTGCGCCCGCGGCGGGGCTTCCACGCCGGCCAAGCGCTCCACGCCCAGGCAGAAGGCCGTGGCATGGATGTGAGAACAGATGCCGCAGATTCGCTCAAGCAGATACAGGTTCTGCACCCAATTGCGCGACTCAGTTGCCTTCTCAATTCCCCGATGCGCGTAGCCGAGACGCACAATCGCCCTGGTGACAATCTCCCCTTCCACCGAGATCAGGAAGTTGGCCGGCTCTTTCAACGCCGGGTGTTGCGGGCCGATGGGAACGGCGAACCGCTCGACAGTTTGCTGTGATTGCATTACCTTGCTCCTTCCGTGGCTTCCAAGAGCGCCGCCGGGTCAAAGTCCTTCAGCAGCGGATAGGTCATCTCCGGCCAATCATCCGGCAGGTACAGGTGGTCAGGCGTGACCAGCCCGCTGATCTCCACCCCGAACATCTCCTTCAGCTCGCGCTCAAACACCTCCGCCCCGGGAATGATCTCGCTCACGGTCGGTACAACCGGCTCTGACCGCGCGATGGGAACGCGCAGCGTGATCACCGCCGCTCCGGCGCAGAAGTGATAAAGCACTTCCAGATGTTCGCTGCCCTGGCCGTGGTCCAGCCCGGTGATGGCGGCCAGGTAACCCAGCCGGTTCACCCGCATCGCGGTAATTATGTCTACCAGCTCGTCGGCTGACGGCAGCTTCACATCCAGCCGGTTCGGCTCCGGCTCCGTGGCCTCCAGGTCCCAGAACCAGGAAGTCGTGATCTCCTTGGCCAGCGCCAGCGCCTTGGTCGTTCTTTCAGCGGCGGTTTCCATCATGCTACCTTTTCCTTCACACCGGCTCCGTTTGGCTCGACCTCCGCGGCTGCCGGCTCGTCGCCGGCCTGCAGACTCGACAGCAGCTTGACCACCCCATCAATGATCGCCTCCGGTCGCGGCGGGCAGCCGGGAATGTAGGCGTCCACCGGGATGACCTGGTCAATGCCGTCCATCACGTTATAGCAGCCGCGAAAGGCGCCGCCCGATAACGCGCAGGAGCCGATAGCCACCACGAATTTCGGCTCCGGCATCTGGGCGTAAATGCGAACCAGCCGCTCCCTTGCCTGCCGGGTAACCGGCCCGGTGCAGAGCAGGATATCGGCGTGGCGCGGGCTTCCCTGCAGCTTCACGCCCAGCCGCTCCAGGTCGTAGCGCGGCGTCAACGTCGCCAGTATCTCTATGTCGCAGCCGTTGCACGAACCGCTGTTGAAGTGAATCACCCAGGGCGAATTCAACCGCGCCCAGGTTCTGATCTGATCCAACGCTGTCTGCAACGGATTCTTATCCACGCTCATCAGCTACTCCAATTGCTAGATTCATCATCCCAGAATAAGCGCCGCCAGAGCCAGCAACAGCCCGGCCAGGTAGATGCCGCCGATCACCGTGATCCCGCCGCTGCCCAACACCAGCACGCCCAGGTGCAGAATGGCGAAAAACAGGGCCACCACAAAGTAGGGGCGGTACCCCGGCGCGACTGCCTGGGTGGGCGGCTCCTCGCCGCTGGAATAAGTGCTCGTCTTGGCAGGAGTCGCCCGCGATGGTCCGGCGATGAGCCGGCCAAGCCCATACAAGACGGCGACCAGACCGATGTTGATCACTAATGCTATCGGCGGACTCAACAAGATTTCGTCCATCTTTCCCATCACATCCAAGAATTCTCCAGGCGCAGCGGACGCCCTAGCCGGAAAAGGCGGCTAACAGCGCGGCCCCGGCCGGCTCGGTTAACCAGTTCAGCAGGCTGGGCTGCAGACCGATGACGATCACAGCCACAGCCAGCGCGAATAGCGATAATTGCATCGGCATCGGCAACGGGCTGCCTTCCTCCACCACCCTGGACGGTTTCCGGCGATACACCGTATTGATCACCGGCGCGTAATACACCAGCGAAAACACACTGTTCAGGGCGGCAAACACCACCAGCAGGCTGATGTACAGGTTCTGCGTCTGGAAGCCGGCGGTAAAGATCTGCCACTCCGACATGAAGCCGGCCAACGGCGGTAGACCGCCCAGGCTCAGCAGCGCCAGGCTGAGGGTCAGCGCGGCCCAGGGATAGCGGCGGGCGGCCCCGGCCAGGTCCCGGGTGGTGAGCGGCGCGTGCGCCCCGGCCGTCAGGTGCAGCGTGTACAGGAAGGAGCCGGCGGCCAAGAAGGCCAATCCCTTCATCATGCCGTGGTTGAAGAGATGAAACATCCCGCCCTGCGCGCCGTTGGCTTCGCCGGCGTAGACGGCGATGCCCAACCCTACCAGCATATAGCCGACGTGCGTCAAACTGGAATAGGCCAGCATGCGCTTGACGTGCGTCTGTCGCACCGCCATCAAGTTGCCCAGCAGCATGTTCAGCGCCCCAAACGTCATCAGTAGCACGCCCCAATCGAGCGTGGCGGCGGTGAGCGCACCCAGCGAGCGCAGCATCGCCAGCAAGCCGGCCTCAATGACGATGCCGGAGAGCATGGCGCTGATGCCGCTCGGCGCTTGCGAATGGGCGTCCGGCAGCCAGGTGTGCAGCGGCACGAGGGCGGTCTTCACCCCGAAGCCGATTACAAACAGCGCCCCCGCTGCCAGCAGGGCGGTCGAGGGGGCGGCGGCCTCGCGAATCTCGTCCAGCTCCAGCGTGCCGGTCGTGGCCAGCACCAGGCCGATGCCCAGCAGCACCAGCACCGACCCGACCGCGCTTTGCAGCAGGTACTTGACGCCGGCTTCCAACGACGAAGGCAGATCGCGGTAGAAGGCGACCAGCAAATAGGATGACACCGCCATCGCCTCGAACCAGATCCACAGGTTGAACAGGTCCGCCGCGCAGCCCAGGCCGACCATCACCCCGATCATCGCCAGCAGCATCGCGTAATACTTGCCTCGTCCGGTCTCCGCGCTCATGTATGGGCCGGAGAAGAGGACGACCATCGTGCCCAGGGCCAGCACCACGGCGGCCAACAGCAGGCTGATCCCGTCAAATACCAGAGAGAGGCTGCCCAGCGTATAGGAGACAGGGCCGTCCGCCAGAAACTCCTGCGCGGCGCGGGCGAAGGGCAACCAGGCAATGACCATGCCCAGCAGGGCCAGCCGTTGGGCGACAGTCGTCCAACCGAACCGCCTGCCCAGGTGACCGCCCAGATAGACCAGCGGCGATGCCAGTAGCAGCAACACAATTAAGGTGACAAACGCGGGAATACTCATCATCGTGCGCCCCAAACCAGAATCATCAGTACCACGGCAAGCCCGCCGACAATTCCGGCGACGTTCCAATTTAGTTGGCCGGTCTGCGTGTAAGAAGTGGCCGCGGAAAGCCTCTGCACCAGACGCACCAGTTGCTGATTCAGCCACTCAAAGCCGAATTCGTTGGTGGATAGCCGGACCAACGGCCGCCCTATGCGGCCCGGCTGCGGCAGGCGCTCGCGCAGCAGCCATAGGGCGATACCCGCCCCGATGACCGCCATCGCCAGCCACGTCGCCGGCGCGCTGAGCACCTCCAGGACAATCTCGCCGGTCCCGGCGCTGTGCAAGTCGTGATAGGGCAGCGTGTCGGCAAACATCCGGCTAATCGGCCCGGCCAGCAGCCACGACAGCAGCGTTCCCAGGGCCAGCAGGCTCAGCGAGAACTGCATCGCCCGCCCGGCGCCGTGCTCGCTTTGAGCTGCGCCGGCCCGGCCATAGAAGACCATCGAGACCATGCGGATGCTGTACAGCGCGGTTAGCCCGGCTCCGATCAACATCAAGACGTAAGCCCAGAGCGGGCCGGACGCCAGGCCGCCTTCCAGCACCAGCTCCTTGCTGAAGAAGCCGTTGGTAATCGGCAGGCCGGCCAGCGCCAGCGCGCCGATCACGAACACCGTCCGCACAAACGGCATCTGCTTGCCCAGGCCGCCCATCAGGCGCATGTCGCGCGTGCCCACGGCGTGGATGACCGCCCCGGCGGCGAGAAAGAGCAGCCCCTTGAACAATGCGTGGCTGAACAGATGAAACTGCCCGGCAAATATCGCCCCCACGCCCACCGCGTAGAACATGTAGCCCAGCTGACTAATGGTGGAATAAGCCAGCGCTCGTTTCAGGTCGGTAGCCGTGATCGCCATCACCGCCGGCAATAGCGCGGACAGCAGGCCGATGACCAGCACCGCCGTTTTCCAGCCGGGCACGGGCGCGAACGCCGGATAGAAGCGGGCCAGCAGGTAAACGCCGGCGTTGACCATCGTCGCCGCGTGAATCAGGGCTGTTACCGGCGTAGGCGCTTCCATCGCGTCCGGCAGCCAGGTCTGCAATGGAACCTGCGCCGACTTGGCGATGGCCGCGATCAGACATCCGAAGGCGATAAAAGCCAGCAGTTGCGGCGCGAGCGTGGACGCCTCGGCCAGGAACGTATCGATCTGATAGCTGCCCAGGTAGGCGTAAACGACCAGCGCGCCCGCCAGCAGCCCTACCCCGCCGATCTGGGTGATGATCAGCGCCTTGATGCCGCCGGCCACTGCCTTGGGATCGTCGTTGTGAAAGGAGATCAGGGCATAGGAGCAAAAGGCGGTGATCTCCCAGAAGAAGAACATGAACAGCAGGCTCCCCGTGAGCACCAGCCCGGCCATGGCCCCGATGAAGATCAACACCAGCGCGTAATAGCGCCCCAATTGGGCCTCGCCGCGCATGTAGTCAATCGAGAAGACGACCGCCAGGCTGCCGACCACGGCGGCAATGGCGGCAAGCAGCACGCCCAGCCCATCAGCCACAAAGGTGAGGTCGCCGAAGACGCCGCCGATGGGGATGGTCAGCACCACCTCGTCCCCGGCATAAAACGCGAGCCCCAGACTGGCCAGCCCGGCGGCGATAGCGAAGAGCGCTGCCAGGCCATGCTGCAGGCGGGGGCGGCTGTCCCGCGCCGCCCAGACGCACAACGCGCCCAGCCAGGGCAGGCAAATGGTGAGGATGATCAGCTCGTCAGCCATCGGTTATCCCCTTAGCCCGGCCAGATCCCGCACGTCGAGCGTCCCGATCCGGCGGCGCACCTGAACGGCCAGCGCCATACCGACGACCGCCACCACGGTATCGGCCACGATCACCGTCATTGCCAGGCTCTGGCTGAGATTTATCTGGTCGGAGGCCTGGCCGGCCAGGATCAATCCCAGCAGGGCGGCCTTCACCAGGATTTGCAGAGCGACAATGAGCTTGATCAGGTTGCGCTCGGCCAGCAGCCCGTAAAGCCCCACGCCCAGCAGGCCCAATATGCCCACTATTCCTACGTTCAAAGGCGAGAGTGTCATGCCGGTTCTTTCTCCTGTTGCCGGACGGTCTCTTCCAACGCCGTCATTTCACGCTCACGTCCGGCGGCTACTTCCTCGGCGACAGGTTTCTGCAATGGAGCCTTGGCTTCCGCCAGCAATCCCAGTAGCCCCAACACGCCGGAAAAGATCAATACGATTTGCACCAGCACATCGAGCTGTCTCTGTTCCCAGATGACAACCTCCACCGCCGCCGCCGAAACCGGCGCGCTGGCGGCCTGTGCCGCTTCCGCCGCGATCGCTTGCTCAGCCGGCGGGAGCAGCGTTTCGCGGACGAAAGGCACAGCCAGCCAGGCGATCAGGGCGATGACCGCGATCACCAGGCCCCCGATCAACAGCCGGGGGATGACCGGCCTCAGGTTGATAGATTCATCGCCGGCGATGCCGATGGCAAAGGCGAAGAGCACCGTAACCAGGCCGGCGCCGACGCTTAACTCGATCACCGCCACCAGGTGAGCGTCCAACTGGTAGAAGAAGACAGCCAATAAGGCGCTGACGCCGGCTAACCAGATGGCTGAATGGAGCAGTCGGCGCGCCCGCATCGCCTGAACGGCGCATAAGAGCATGGCGGCCACCAGCAGTGCATTTATCATCGTCGCCATCCTGTATGGAATCAGGCCCGTTCTCGGACGCCCAGTTCCTGACCCCGCAAATAGGTTTCCAGGGGGATGCGTAAGAACTCGGCCATCGCCTGCGGGTCGTTGACGTCAACGCGGCCCCAGCGGGCAAAATCCAGGTCGCCGGCCAGGTTGTAGCGGCCATCGTAGGTTGTGCCGTCAGGCATGATCGCCCCCCACAGCCGCTTGGCCGTGGCCAGTTGCTCGTCCGTCAGGTTGCGGGCGTTTTCCAGGTCTGCCTTGTACAAATCGGCATTGACCAGGATAGCCTGGCTGAAGTCCGCGCTCTGCAAACTGGCCCGCGCCAGACTGGCCCCGGTGAGGTCCGCCCGGCTCAGATCCGCGTGCTCCAGGTGTGCTTGATGCAAGTCGACATTTGTCAGATCGGCATCCAGCAGGTCGGCGTTCTGCATCTGGGCATGGCAAATGGGGATGTTCTTTAGCGACCCGTCACAGAGCCAGCCGCGCACCCGCAGCTCTTCCACCGCCAGCAGGGCGCGCTTGTTGTCCGCGCTGCGCAGCTTGCGAACCAGATCCATTCTCGTAACCATCTCAACCTCCCTTCCAGTGTTCAGCGGTCGGCAGCGTGAACCAGATTACTGAGCCGCCCGGGCATGTCTCCAGCCCCAGCGCACCGCCGTGCGCCTCCACAATTGTCTTGGCTAGCGAAAGCCCCAGCTCATTGCCGTAAGGCTTGTCACCGGCATCCATCAGTCCGAACGAGAGATTCAGCAATCTCTCTTGCTCATCCGGTCGCAGGCCCGCGCTCTGGTCTGCGACCGATACCCGCAGCCAGCCCCGGCCCACATCTACCAGAGCGACGTGGATCACCTGGTTCATCGGGCCGGACTTGCTGGCGTTCGATAACAGATTCACCATCACCTGAGTCAGTCGGGCGGGATCGCCCCACACCCAGGGCAGCGAATCCGGCCGATCAATGATCACAGACTGCCGGCGACGACTGATCAGCGGGCGGGTGAAACGCACCGCCTCCGATACCGCGATCATCGGGTCAATCGCGCCGGTCCTCACGCAAAAGCGCCCGGCCTCTATGTTCGAGCACTCAATCAAGTTCTCCATAAAGGTGTGCAGCCCCGTCACGCTCAGGTGGATTGACTGCAACAGCTCCCGCACTTCCTCCCTGGAGAGCGAGTCCAGGTCGTCCAGCAGGTATTCGACGGAGGCGTCAAGTGCGGCCAGGGGGGTGCGGAACTCAGTCGTGATGTTGGCCAGGAAGTGCGAGACCAGTTCTTGCGCTTCGCTTTGCCTGACGACGCCCGCCTTGGAGCGAGTAACGGATGGAGTGTGCTCTTTCATCGGGGTCACGCCCGACATTCCTTCATATTGTCCGGCCGATTTTGCCGGACCCTCAACAATCCCACGCCCCTCTCACCGGATAGTCTGCAACCTGGGAATGACAAAAGCGGTCGCAGGCCGGTAACAAAGTGGTAACAGGCCGTCATCAGACGGCAAAACCCCGCAAGTCTTCCGCAAGTTCTTCGCAAGGCTTACATCTCCAATCAGACCTGCGGGGTTTCCCTACGTCGCGAACGCGTAGCCCACGCCGGCGACCGTCTCCAGGCAACTGGTGGTCGGAGCGCTGTCAATCTTGCGCCTGAGCCGGTAAACGAGCTGTTTCAGCATCACCCGGTCTCCGCCGTCCGGCCCCCAGACGGTTTCAATAAGCGATTCCGTCCGCATGACCTGCCCTCGATTGCGCATCAGCGCCTCCAGCAGCCGGCTCTCCAGCATGGTCAGCGAGATGGCCGGCCCGCCGCGGCGCCGCAGCTTATGGCACGACGGTTCGAGCGTGTAGTCGCCCGCTCTGATCGGGCCGGAAATGGTCACCTGGCTGGTTGCCCGGCGCAGGACCGCCTCAATACGGGCGATCAGTAGCCGCGGGCTGAACGGTTTGACCACGTAGTCGTCCGCTCCGGACTGCAGACCCATCACCACGTCATCATCATCGCTGCGCACGCTGAGGATAACCACCGGCGTCTCGCCACGCGCGCCGATGCGCCGGCACACGGCCATGCCGTCCATTCCGGGCAGGTTCAGGTCCAGGACGACCAGGTCGGGACATTCGCACTGCCAGCGCTCCAAACCCGCCGGACCGTCGTGCGCCATGATCGTTTCATAGCCGGCCCGCCGCAGCGTGAATGCCAGCACATCCGCCAGAGCCAGGTCGTCCTCAATGATCAATATCCTCATAGCCGCCATCAATCCCGGCCATTTGTTATCGTCGGCAGAGGCCTGCTCTGCTGGCGCTCCGCGTAATAGGCCTTCCACAGGCCATCAATCAGGTCATGATAGGCCGGCGACCAGCCACCCAGTTCGTCAACGGTGAAGGGGTGCGAGCCGGCGCCCACGGCTTCAGCGTCAATTTCCGGCGGGCGCAAATGAAACCGCGCCAACGTGCGCTGCCCGGCATCGCTCAACAGGTAACGGACGAACTCCTCGGCCGCCGCTCGCTCCGCCGGGCTGACGTTCGCGTCAATGACCACCGCCACATGCTCCGCGAGGATCGTGCGCGGCGGCACGACGACCTCCAGCGGGACGCCGCGATCCTGCGCCAGCAGTGCGTCTTGCTCGTAGGTCACCAGGGCATCGGCGGCCCCCAGCTCGAACAGGGTCAGGGCCCCCCTGGCTGACGCGCCAAGGGCCATCACGTTGTCCCAGATGGCGGTCAGCAGGCGCTCCGCCCCGTCACGGTCGCCGTCCGCCAGAAAGGCGCTGCCGTATTCGGCCAGCACCGCCCAGTCGCCGGCCCCGGACTCGCCCGGCTCCGCATGCAGCACCTGCACGCCCTCCTGCGCGAGATCAGCATAGTCGTGAATGTCCGCCGGGTTCCCCGGGCGCACGACAATGGCCATCGGCGTGCTGCCGATGACAGCGGCTTGCGTATCCTCTCTGATCTGTCGCCCAACCCGCAGCCAGTTGACATGCTGCGCGTTGCTGAAAACGGCCACGTCCGCCGGCGCGCCCAGCACGATCTGGTTGGCCAGCATGCCGGACGGGCCGAAGACGCCCTCGATAGTCAGGTCCCGCCCGGACTCAGCTTCCCAGGCGGTCTCGAATGCCGGGAAGATATGCTCGCCAAACACCTCCGCCTGCGTGCTGAAGCCGTATATGACCAGCTTCACCGGCGACCGGGTGCCGGCTATCATCGCCGGCATCGTCTGGTAGAGGATCAGCCCCAGCAACACCACGCCGACCAGCAGCGCAAGTAGCCGGTAGCGCAAAGGGGAGCCGCCGGCTGCAGTGCTTGTCTCTTCGGATTCTGAATGGGCGTATCTTGCCATCGTCATGACTCCACTATTACCTGCCGTAGCCGCGCATTCCATTGCGCGCCATCGTGGTGGCCGGAGGGCGCGGTATGGAAACCGCGGCTACCGGCCGGACCTCTGATCAGGCCCGTTGACAGCTGCAACACGTGAAGACGATATCATCCGGCCATGACGGGAGGCGTGATAGGCCGGTTACAAAGTTGTGACAGATTGGTCCAATCTGTCGCGAGAACTCCCTAGCCGATCTCCCGCGCCAGATACGCCTGGGTCAGCTCCTGCCGCGGCTGGCTGAAAAACGGGCCGGCCGGGCCGTGCTCGACCAGGCTACCCAGCCACATGAAGGCCACGTAATCGGCCAGCCGGCGCGCCTGGTCAATATCATGGGTGACCATGATCACCGTGTACTCCCGTTTCAACTCCCGCAATAGCTCCTCGATCCCGCGCGCGGAAATCGGGTCCAGCGAGGCGGTGGACTCGTCGCACAGCAGAATCTCCGGCTCCACCGCCAGCGAGCGAGCCAGACAGAGCCGCTGTTGTTGCCCGACCGAGAGCGCGGTCGCCGGCGCCTTCAAGCGGTCCTGCACTTCGTCCCACAGGCCGACCGCTTCCAGCCGGCCGCGCACAATCTCGTCCAGCCGGCCGTTGGCCCGGCCATGAATGCGCGGTCCGTAGGCCACATTGTCATAGATAGAGAGCGGCAAAGGGAAAGGCTTTTGCGCCAGCAGCCCAATGCGCGTGCGCACCTCAGTTACGTCCACGTTGGGGCCGTAGATGTCCACGCCGTCCAAGAAAACCTCGCCCGTAACGCGCACCTGCTCGTTCAGGTCCAGCAACCGGTTCAGGCTCTTCAGCAGCGTGGACTTGCCGCAGCCGGAAGGGCCGATGATGGCCGTGATCCGCCGTAGTGGGATGTCGAGCGTGATCTCTTTCAGCGCCGGCTTTTTGCCGTACCAGACATTCAGGTCGCGAATAGACAGCGAGTACATCGGCTGCTCCATTTAGCGGATCACATGCCGGCCCAGGCGACCCATCGCCAGGTGCGCCAGCAGGCTGATTCCCAGGATGAGCACGGTCAACACCAGGGCGGATGCGTAGGCGCGCGCCTGTACTTCCGGAAAGGGGGTGCCGAGCTGGAAGAAGATCGCCAGGGGCAATGTCGCCGCCGGCCGGAACAGTGACTCCGGCATACTGTCAGTGTAGCCGGCGGTAAATAGCACGGAGGCGGCGTCGCCGATTCCGCGCCCGAACGCCAGCAAGATCGCGGTCAGCAGCCCCGGCAGCGATTGGCGCAACAACATGCCCAGGTATTCCAGCCGGGTGGCCCCCAGCGCATAAGTGGATTCGGCCAGTTGCCGCGGCGATAGCGTGACCACCTCATCCAGGGTGCGGGCCATAATCGGCAATACCACCAGCGCCAGGGCGATGATCCCCGCCAGCAAAGAGGCCCGCAATCCCAGGAAGATCATCAGCGCGAAGCCGAACGCGCCGTAGACAATGCTGGGGATGCCCCACATGATGTCCAGACTGAGGCGCACCACCCCGGCCCGCCGCCCCTGCCCCAGGTAACCGTGCAAATAGAGCACCAACGGGATCGCCAGCAGCGCCGCCAGCAAGGTAGCGCCCGTCGCTATCAGGAGCGACCCGACGATGGCGTTGAGGATCCCGCCGTCGCCGCCCATGTAGTAACCGGCCTCCGGCGGCTGCGAGATCATCTCCCAGCTCAGCGCCCTGATCCCCCGCCAGAAGATGACCGCCAGGATCAGCAACAGGATCGCCGCCGCCGCTGCCAGCGACGCCCGCATCAACCACACAACAATGGCTTCTTCCAGCTTCCGCCGCCGGCTCATCGTCATCCTCCTAGGTCTGGCGCTGTAGACGCACGATGACCGAGCGGGCCAGCACATTAAAGGCCAGCACAACCACCAGCAGCATCAACGCGGCCCCCATCAGGGCGGACTCATACAGGGGCACGGACATCATCTCACCGTAGTTGTTGGCGATGAGCGCCGGCAGCGAGTAAGCGGCGTCGAACAGTGAGCCGGGCATCTTCACCGTATTGCCGATGAGCATCATCACCGCCAGGGTCTCGCCAAAAGCGCGCGAAAAGCCCAGCACTACCGCCGCGATGACCCCGCCTCGCGCTTGCTGCCGCAGGATGAGCTTGGTGGCCTCCCAACGGGTAGCCCCCAGGCACAGCGCTGCCTCACGCGTCTCCCGCGGAATGGTGCGCATGACTTCCTCGGTCACCGCCACAATCAACGGAAAGACCATCACGCCCAACACAAAGCCGGCTGCCAGTAGGCCGTAGCCGCTGGGATTGGTGCGGCTGAACAGCGGTATCGCTCCCCCGAGGGTGCGGTCCGCCAACGGGCCGATGTGATCGCGCACCAGCGGCACAACGAACAAAATGCCCCACAGCCCGTACACCACCGAAGGGATGCCCACCAACAGGTCCAGCGTCGGCTTGACCACGGCGCGAACACGCAGGGACATATACTCGGCCAGGTAGACGCCGCTGAAAATGGCCGGGACGACGGCAAAGAGCAATGCCACCAGCGTGACCGCCGCGCTGCCGGCAATGAACGGCGCGAACCCGAATTGCCCCCGCAACGGATGCCACACCTGCGACGTCAGCAATTCGCCCAGCGGGTACGCGGACAGCAAGGGCCATGACCGGATGAGCAATGCCCCGCCAATGACCACGATGAACAGGCAGACGGCCAACGTCAGCGCGCTCATGCTATGCCGCACAAACGCCTCTTTGGCCCGGCGTGTGCGACTCACCCGGCGTCCGGCGGCAGGCGACGCTTCGACCTGGGGTAATAGGGTGGTGGATTCTCTGATTATCTCCATGCCGTCACCTCCTCAAGTCTCGGGTGAGCGGTGAAGGGGAGCGCCGGCTCATCGCCTCCGCTTCCACACTCGTCCCCGGCATCATCCCTACTCGTCCAGCAGCGCCAGCGCTTCCTGGATACGCTCCTCGGTCAACGGCACATAGCCCGCCTGATGGACGAACGCCTGTCCCTCAGTCAACACCCAGCGATAGAAATCGGCGATGACCTGGCCGGGTTCTCCCTTCGTCACCAGGTACAGCACCCGCGCCGGCGGAAACGGATATGTCCCGGCGGCGATGGCGGCGGTCAACTCGTCTCGCGTGGCATAGAAACTCTCATCCGGGTCGATCATACCGTTGCCGTTCAGATCCAGCGGGATAATCTGCAGCCCGGCGATGGGCTCGCCGGTGGCTGGATCGTATGCGAAGCCGATGTTATTGAAGCCGACGCCGAGCGGGTCCTGCCGCACGGCTTCCGCCAGGCCGGGATCGGCGTTCACCGCGGTGCCGATCAGATCCTCCTGCGCCTCGCCCAGTGCATACAAAGCCCACATCTCCGCCGCCCCGGCCGAGTCCGAGCGCGTGTAGACATTGATAGTCTCCGTCGCCTCGGCCCCCAGCAGTTGGCCCCAGCTGGTCGTCTCGCCGCTGATCCAGACAGCGTGGGCTGATTCCGGCGTTAAGCCCCGCGCCTGCAGTTCAGCCAGGTACGGGTTCTGCGCGTTAACCGTGCCCACAACGGCGTCAATGGTTACCGGCACAAGAAACGACCCCTGGTCCAGCTCTTCCTGCCGGGCATCGCGGGAGAGCATGGCGATATCGGCCGCGCCGGTCAGCATGTCGGTCATCCCCTTGCCCGCCCCGCCGGCCTGCACATCGAACGTCACCTCGGGGTGCAGCCGGCTGTACTCCCCGGTCCAAACGGTCATCATCGGAAAGAGCGCGAAAGCGCCCGAGACGCTGAGCGAGACCGGCTCGTTGCTCTCGTTGTCCGCCGGCCGGTCAGCCGTGGATCCGTCCCCGCCGCAGGCCGCCGCCAGCGTCAGAAACAGCAATAACACGGTCCACCTGATCACCCGATGAGCGGTCATTCTCTTCGTCCTCCTCTCGTCGCCAACGATTCCGCCATAGGCCGTTCCGCCGGCAGTTCGGGCGGCTCCAGCACCAGGATGGGGCCGGCATGTTCGCTCCGGCGCTGCTCGAGGGCGGCAATCACCCGGCCCACGAAATCGCCTTCGGCCTCCGCCGCCACCACCAACAGGTCATAATTGCTGCCGGTCATTTCCTCCACCACCTGCTGCACAGCGTCCCCCTGCCGGAAGGTCAGGCTGGCGGACTCCCCTTCAGTTGCAAGCCGTCTCAGGCAGCGCTCCAGGTGCTGCCCGGCCGGCGTCTCCTGGTGATAGTACTCACTCAAGCCCAGGCCGGTCCCGTTGGTCAGCGGCATGAGAGTAACGGACGCCTGCTGCCCGGCAAACAGCGCCAGCCAGTCCAGCGCCTGCTCATCAGAGGCATAGCCGCGCATCACGACCAATATGCGCCCAACTGGACGCTGCTCTCCGCGAACAAAGAGCAGCGGGACGGCCGCGCGCTGAAGCACCGCCGGCAGCGTCCGCCCATCCGGTATGGGCAGCACGACCAGCTCAAAGCGGTTGGGCGTGGCCATCGCCAGCAGTTCATCTAGGCACAACTCAGAGGCGTTGAGGACTGTCGCCCGCGCCCGCAGCAGACCCTCCATCCATCCGGAGGTCGCGGTAATTGCCGCTTCCCCGTCCGGCTCATCGTACCAGGCCAGGATGGCCCGATTCGTCGCGCTCTGCGGGGGATAAACCCGCTCCAGCGCCGGCAGTAGCGATTCAGCCGGGGTGAACACAGCCACGATCTCCGCTTGCAGCAGCCGGCTCAAGGTCTGCCTGGCCCGGACGTTTTCCGGGTAGGCCATCGCCACGCTGATGCAATCACCGTCCTGCCCCAGAGGCAGTGCCATATAGTAACGGGCCAGGGCATACGGCAGGCGCCGCGCCAGCTGCGCATCAATCGGGAGTGTGTCCAGGTCAAGTTGAAAGTAAGGGGCCATCGTCTTTCACGTCCGTGTTGAGAAACGATAGCAGGCGGGGGTAACAGGCCGGTCAGCGAAGCCGTAACAACTATGTAACAGATGGTCGCCCCGGCCCATTGTGGCGCGGGGTCTCCGGCGGCTGAATTGGCTCCCGTTCAGGTTGGGCGGCCGGCGCGGGCGAGCCGGTTTACAGGTTACGGAGTCGGTTCCGCGAAGGAGTAGCCGATGCCGGGGATGGTCTCAATCAAGGAGTTAGCCGGCTCGCCGGCGTCGATCTTGGCCCGCAGGCGATAGACCAGCTGCTTCAACATCGTCCGGTCGCCCCCCTCCGCCCCCCAGATCGCCGTGATCAGCAGATCCCCGGTCAGGACCTGCCCGGCGTGCAGCATCAGCGCCTCCAGCAACTTCGCCTCCAGCGGGGTCAGCCGGATCAGCTCTTCGTCCCGGCGGCGCACTTCGTTGCGCGAACGGTCAAATGCCAGGCCGGCCATCTCCAGCACGCTGACCGTATCAACCACCCCCGCCCGGCGGGCCACCGCGCGGATACGGGCGACGAGCTGATTGGGGCTGAACGGCTTCACGATGTAGTCATCCGCGCCCAGCTCCAACCCGCTGACCACGGCGTCATCGCCGCCGCGCACGCTGAGGATTATGATCGGCGTCTGCGCCCGGCTGCGAATCTGCCGGCAGACAGCCAGCCCATCCAGCTTGGGCAAGTTCAGATCCAACACGATCAGGTCCGGATTCTCGCTCTCCCAGGCTTGCAGCGCCGCCAGACCGTCAAAAGCAGTGACGACCTCGTAGCCGGCCCGGCGCAAGGTGAAGACCAGCACGTCGGACAGCGAGAGATCGTCTTCAACCACCAGAACTTTCATCAGGCCGCATCCTTCTGCCGAAAGGGGATCTCAAACCAGAAGCGCGAGCCGCCGCCCGGCCGGTCGCTGACGCCCACCCGGCCTCCATGCGCCTCCACGATAGTCTTCACCACAAACAACCCCAGACCGACGCCGTACTGCTCCTGATCGCCGCTGTCCAGGCGCACGAAGCTGCGAAACAGATTGCCGCGCTCCGCCGGCGGAATGCCGGGACCCCGGTCAGTCACACCGACGTAAAGCGTATCTGTTTGCTGGGTCAACTGCAACTCGATCGGCTGGCCGATCGGGCTGTACTTGCTGGCGTTGATGATCAGATTGACCAGCGCCTGTGTCAGGCGCGCCCGATCTCCCTCGATCTCCGGCAGTTGCGGCGACTCGGTCAATGACAGCTTCTGGCTGCGCCGCTCCAGTAGCGGCTGAGCGATATTGACCGCGCTCTCAATCGCTTCGTGGATATGGAATGGCCGCCGCCGCAACGTGAACCGCCCGGCTTCGATGCTGCTGCTCTCCAGCAGATTGTCAATCAGCGCCTGCAGGCTCAACAGGCTGACATGCGTCGGTTTGAGCAATTGCCGCACCTCGGCCAGGGAGAAGCTCTCCTGATCATCCATCAGCAGTTCCACAGAGGCGTTCAGCGTGCTCAACGGAGTGCGAAACTCGTGTGAGATATTGGCCAGGAAATAGGATCGCAGCCGGCTCACGGCCTCCTCTTCGGTGACATCGCGCAGAACCAGCGCCACCTGCATGGTCGCGCCGCCGGGCGGGATAAGCTGTGATGTCGTGATCGCCAGCACAATCGGCCTGCCGGAGCGCGCGTGCACGCCAATTTGCTTCTTCTGTCCCGGCGGCGGAAGCTGATCCAGGAACGGCGTCTCGACATCGTCCGTCAGCTGAAAGAGCTGGTTCACATGTTGATGGATGGCCTCATCGGGCGAATAGCCCAGCATAGTATGCGCCCCTTCGCTCCAAAACGTGACCAGCCCGGCCGCGTCGTAGGTCACCACTCCTTCTACAATGGACTGTAACAGGGTGTTCAACCGCTCCCCTACCTCTGAGCGCTCCTGCAGCGCCAGCAGCATACTGGCCTGGCTACGGTGGAGCGCTCCGGCCAGGGTGCGGATCTCCGCCGGCGTGGAGATCAGCGGCAGCGCGGCCATCAGGTCGCCCTGACCAATCTTCTCGGCCGCGGCGGTCAGCCTTTGCAGGGGAGCGTTGACCTGATAGATGAACCAGAAAGTGATCAGGGAGCCGACCAGCGCCAGGCCGGCCGCGCTGATCGCCAGGATAGAGAAAGCCCGGCGGGTCGTGGCGATCAGCTCATCCACCGGCAACCCCGCTTCCGATATCAGGGCCACCTCGCCGGCGCTGTTCGACAGCGGCAGGTAAGTCGCGTAATAGCTGCGCCCGTCAAATGTGATGCGCTCCCGCTGCCCGGGCTCATCGCCGGCTGTCTCGGAAACGGCTGCCATCGTCCCGGCCAGCGCGAGATTGCTGGATAATCGCCGGCCGTCCGGCCGTAACATGCTGTGCTGCAAGCCGGTGGCGGCGCTCAGTCGCTCCAGGAAGGGCGCTTCCAGCCACACGCCGGCTACCGCCGTCCCCAGTGGGCGACCCGCGCCATCGCCATCCGTAACCGCCTGCGTGGCCAGGATGGCCGGCCGCCTGTCCAGCACCATAAATCCCGGCTCGTCAGGGGCCGTGCACGTAGTGTAGTCGCCCGCCCCGGCCAACAGCCTCCCATCGGCGTCGCACAGCAACAGGATGTCCAGACCGCTGCGGCGTTGAAATTCCAGCAGATAGGGCTGCAACGCATCGGTCACCGGTTGGCCGGCCAGTTGCCGCAGCGTGGGTCGTTCGGCGAACAGCGCCAGTTGATCGGTCAGCCGGCTTTGTTCGGCGGCCAGCAAAGAGCGCACAGCGTTCTGGGCGTTTTCCACCTGCGACCACGCCTGGCGCTCCAGTTGTGAGCGGGTCAGCCAGAAGGCCGGCGCCCCGGCGCTCAGGGTCGTCAGGACCACCAGGGCGATGAACCCCAGCAAGAGGCGCATCGAAAAGCTGTTTAGAGAGAAGAACCTGTCCATATCTGGTAGTCGTCCAAGAATTGCTTCCGCAGCGCCCGTCGTAGCCGCGCATTCCATTGCGCGCTCTCGTGGTATCTTGAGCACGCGGTATCGAAACCGCGGCCAACCGGACTACTGAAGGGCCCGCTCGCTCGGGCCGCTTCATTGACAAATCCGGCGGGCGCAAACCATAATCTATCACATGAGACAACGATTCGGCATAGACCGCTACGGCTTGACGGCGCAACTCGTCGTCGGCTTCGTCGGACTGGTGCTGCTGACCGTGTTCGCCGCCGGCCTACCCGCTATCCTGTCTATCCGGGAGCAGGTCCAGCGGCAGGGCTGGTCGCGGGTGGAGCAGGGGGAGCGGGCGACGCGGGCGCTTCTTGCCGCCTGGGTCGGGGACGTCTCCCACCTGGCGGTGTTGACCAGCCAGCGGCCCACCCTGCAAAGTCTCGTGGCGCAAGCCGACCTGCCGGAGCTGGCCCAATTCCTGGAAACGTTGAGAGAGGAAACTGACCTGGACTTGCTCCTGGCCTGCGATGCCAGAGGCCGCTTTGCTGTGCCTTCCGGCGTCGCCCTCCCTGCAGAAAGCGTCAACGAAATCTGCGCGCTGGAGGATGGTCCGGGATTTTACTTGTTGCCTACCGGCCCGGCTTCCCGGCCCTGGCTGCTGGCGGCCCAGAAAATCGGCGCCGCGGATGCCGGCCCGGGAACGGTGATAACCGGCGTTGCCCTGGATGATGAGTTCATCGGCCGGTTGCGCGATCGCACCGGCCTGGAACATACCCTGTACGTAGACGGGCAGGCAGTGGTCGGCAGCTTGCCGGCCGGCCCCGGTCGCGTGGAAGACGCTGCCCCCGACCCTGCCGGGGCGCTGGCAGCCGGCGTCAGTCAGCCGGTGCGCTTCGCCGTTGGCGACCGTCCCTTCTTTGCAGCGCGGGCGCCCCTCAACGAATTGGCGCCGACTCAGGGCTTTGAGCTTCAGGACGAAGTCGCGCTGGATGTGGCTGAAATGACCCGCGCTGAGCGCAATCTGGCCCTAACGCTTTCCGGCAGCGTGCTGGCCATTGCCGTTTTCGGATCGATAATGGCTGTGCTCCTGGCCCATCGCATTGGGCGACCGCTGGCCCAATTGTCCGAAGCAGCCCTCGCCTT
Organism: uncultured Ardenticatenaceae bacterium; assembly: GCA_964539885.1. Classification (GTDB taxonomy): domain Bacteria; phylum Chloroflexota; class Anaerolineae; order Promineifilales; family Promineifilaceae; genus JACKCB01. Next base: position 30,096 of record CAZIKT010000038.1, read on the forward strand.
TAGCGCCGGGGATCTCGACCGCGCTGTGACGGTGCGCGGCGGCGTGCGCGAGGTCTCCCAGGTGGCTGACGCGCTCGAGCAGGCGCGTATAGACCTGCGCCGGATGATCACCGAGCTGCAAGCCAGCCAGGAGTGGAACGACAATTTGCTGGCCGCGATTTCGGAAGGGATCGTGATTCTCGATGAGGCCAATCACATTACCTTCTTCAGCCCCGGCGCGGAACGCATTACCGGCTGGAGCCGGGAAGATGCCCTGGGCCGCCATTGCGATGAGGTGTTCCGGCCGGCAGAAGGCGGCGAGCCGTTCAGCCTGCGCCTGCCGGCGGTCGCCCGCCGCGATAAGCTCCTCTTGCGGATGAGCGACGGCCCTCCGGCGACGTTGGCCATTACCGGCGCGCGCATGACCCCGGCCGCCGGCGGCGAAAGCAGCGTCGCCCTGGTGCTGCGCGATGTCAGCGAGTCCGAAGTCATGCACCGCCTGGTCGGCGAATTCCTGGCCAATGTCACCCACGAGTTTCGCACGCCCCTGGCTGCCCTGGCTGCCGCGACCGAGTTGTTGATGGATCAGGCGCCGACGCTCAGCCGGGAGGAATTGCAGGAGTTACTGTCGGGGTTGCATCTGAGCATCCTCAGCCTGCAGACCTTGATTGATAACCTCCTGGAGGGCGCACGGCTGGAGGCGGGGCGTTTCCGCGTGTTCCCACAGCCGGCTGACCTCGAACTCCTGATCACCGAAGCGGTGCGGGTCATGGAGCCGCTGGCGGTCAAGCATAACCAGTACCTGAACCTGGAGCTGCCCGCTGCAATCCCACCGGTGCAGGCCGACCCGCGACGGACGACGCAGGTGCTGATCAACCTGATTTCGAACGCGGTCAAATATAGCCCGGATGAGTCGGAGATCACCTTGCGGGTGACGATTATGGACCGCTTGGCGCGGGTCGCTATCGCCGATTGCGGGCCGGGTGTGCCGGAAGATTACCGGCCGGACCTGTTCCGCCCCTTTGTCCGGCCCGCTTCCATGGATAACCTGCTCCGGCATGGGGCCGGGCTGGGCCTTTCGGTAGCCAAAGCAATCGTTGACGCCCACGGCGGCCAGGTCGGTGTCGAGGATCGGCCGGGAGGGGGTTCCGTCTTCTGGTTCACACTGCCCCTGGCGGAGGAAGATGAAAGCGCTGGTAGTTGATGACGACCGCGTGCTGGCCGACCTGGTGGCCTTTATCCTGCGTCAGGAGGGGTTCCAGGTGAAGCTGGCCTACGACGGCCTGAGCGCCTTGAGGCAGTGGCGGGAATACGAGCCGGACCTGATCATCCTGGATGTCAATCTGCCCCGGCTGAGCGGCTTCGAGGTCTGTCGCCAGATTCGGGCGGAAGCGGAGACGCC
>CAZIKT010000039.1:0-2642 GCA_964539885.1 uncultured Ardenticatenaceae bacterium
TATCGCCGATGGAAGATGAATGGACGGAGCCGGCTCGTTACTGCAAAGCAGGTTTTTGTTGCCGCACTGCGATGAGTTCACGAATCTCGAGTATCCAGCAGTTGTCCCGGTACGCACCGAGCAATTCCCGTGGGGTGTGAAACATGAAGCTACCAAATTCGATGACTGACACTGAGGAATATGCCGATGCACTGATCGGCATTCCGGTAACATTATCACGGCTTTCAAAAGTCGGTTGGCACCCTTCATTGTGCTGCTGGCACCGGCCTTCTTCTTTGCTTATAGCATTTTTGTGGGCAAGTACGAGACATGAGCGGTAACCAGCCACTGGCCCTGCCGTCGGGCATCATTGCGGCTGCCGGGCTGGAGACCGTGGGGATTGCGGCCGCCCATTGGGCAGTGGATTTCTATAGCAGGGGTGAAGACGGCAAGGCCCGAACAGCAGTCGTGACTACGGCGGCATGCCTGATCATCGGCATAAGTGGCATTGTGCAGTTCGAGAACACCGCTTTCAACGCCAAAGTGACTGGCGTAGTCATGTTCATTATTGCCGCCATGGTCTATGTGCTGCTGTGCTTGTCTGAGTATAGCCGGAAAACGGAGCGCGCAATGGCCAATGAACAGGAACGAGCAGAGGCCCAGAGAGCGGAGCAGACGGCCATGGAAAGCCCGATCCAACAAACTGTCGCCAACTTTCAGTAAGAATGCGGCGACCTCATGAAGGGGTTCAGGGTTGCCCTGGTAGGATTAAGTATTGAGATTGGTTCCGATTGTATTGGATGCTGACCATGTTTCTCCCGAAAAGGGAAAGGAACCTTGACGAGTTATCTACGGAGGCAAGAGCTATGGAGACAATTTACACGATACCGGAAGTGGCAAAGTACCTCAAGATGTCGAAGTCCAAGGTTTATTACCTGATTCAGCGCAGGGAAATTCCTTACATCAAGATCGGCCGTAATGTCCGAATCAAAGAAGCTGATCTTCTGAAGTGGCTAGAAAAACAGAGACATGTCTACGGTTGAGAGCGAAGCGAAAAAGAGAAATGACAAGTTCTGTAGCAGCGAAGATAGTCATGCCTAATCTATGACAACCATTGATGGAAGAGTTGACGCTTGGCCAGTAAGCCAATTCAGTTATCGTTCGCAGGCTCCTCATTCTTGCACCGCACCCGTCAAGATTTCCCGATTTTTGGCAGGTTAGATTCTCCCCAAACAACAGCTCCAATTTGAATCAAGTCGTGGCCCTGGTTGGGCTCTGGTTTATTCCAGTTGCTACAGTAGTTGCTACACCATGCATATAGTTGTACGCCACATATGGGGTAAATCGGTTGAAAATGCTCATTGAGTTCTATATATACGGATATCGCATCAACGGTGGATCGGATTAGAAGTCCGGCGCTCTGTCCGTTGAGCTACTGGGGCGGGATGCCGTTAGGCCAATTCTAGTATGCTGTCGGGTGCGGGTCAACACGGCGCTCGGTCTTATCACGCCGGACTGTGGCGTGAATTCTGCGTGCGACCGGCTATAATCTGTGTGTTACACACTCAGTCTCCAGACTCTCTCGACCTATCTGGACGCGATCTCAATTAAGCGGTCAACCGCTCTGAATACAACGGCCAGTGAACGAAGCGCTTCCTCGCCTGCACATAATCTTCAATCCGCTGGCCGGCCCGGCTGATCTGGGTCACGTCGTCGAGCGGACTGCCGGCTTCTGGCGCAACCTGGGATGGGAGACTACCGTACAGGCGACAGAGTATGCGGGCCATGCCGAAGAGCTTGCCCGGCAAGCCGCCGGCCGGCACGCTTTGCTGGTGCTCTCCGGCGGCGGCGACGGCACGCTCCGGGAAAGCGCCAACGGGCTGATCGGATCGCGTACCATCCTGGGCATATTGCCGATGGGTACGGGCAACTCTTTTGCGAAGGAGCTTCACATGCCGCATCCCGGCTTGATCGATCATCGAGCGCTGGAAGAGGCCTCCGTGCTCCTGGCCGAGGGGCGCGTGCACGAGATGGACGTGGGCGAGACTTCCGATGGCCGATACTGGCTGCTCTGGGCGGGCACCGGGCTGGATGGTTTTTTGGTCAGCCGGATGGAGCCGCGCTCCAAATTGGTCAAGCGACTTGGCCCAATCGGGTATGCCGCCCAGGCCATTTTCCTGATGCCGGGTTTCCGGGGTATAAATGCCACTGTGTTGGTTGATAATGAAGAAATCAAAGGCACATTTGCCATGGCGACGGTGGCTAACTGCCGGCGCTTTGCCGGCGGCATTCTGCAGGTAAACCAGGACGCCCGTCTGGACGACGGTCAGTTTGAGGTCTGGCTCGTCAATCGGCGAAACGCCCTGGGGTTGATCCGGCTGATATTGGCCGTCCTGCGTGGGCGGCATTACAACCATTCAGACTTCGCTTGGCTATCGGGACAGCAGATCCGTATAGAAACGGATCCTCCCGCGCCGGTGCAGGTCGACGGTGATCCCGCCGGGGTCACGCCCTTTACCTGTCATGTTCGAGCCGGCGCGTTACGAATATTGATCCCGTCCACCGCCCCGGCCGGTCTGTTCAGTCAGCCCGGAAAGACATTGTTGGAAATCAGATCTGAGGAGTTTACTTACTAGCAGGCCGCACTCACCGGTGCGCCAGGT
>CAZIKT010000039.1:2742-21350 GCA_964539885.1 uncultured Ardenticatenaceae bacterium
AATCAGATCTGAGGAGTTTACTTACTAGCAGGCCGCACTCACCGGTGCGCCAGGTGACACGAGGAATCGATGCCAAAGTTTCGTTTTGACTATCGTTATGTGTTGCTCATCGCTGTGCCGCTGGCTTTCCTGGCCGGAACGTTTGGCTGGGGTGAGATTGCCCAGTTCGTTCTGTCGGCGATTGCCATCATCCCATTGGCCGGCTTCATCGGCCAGGCTACCGAGGAATTGGCAGCTCACACCGGGCCGCGCCTGGGTGGATTGCTGAACGCTACCCTGGGCAACGCGGCGGAACTGATTATCACCATCATCGCCATTCGTGAGGGCGTCCTGGAGCTGGTCCTGGCCTCCATTACCGGCTCAATCCTGGGCAACCTGCTGCTGGTAATGGGCGCGGCCATTCTCCTTGGCGGTTTGCGACACGGCCATCAGGCGTTCAGTCACACCCAGGCGACCACCTATTCAACCATGCTTCTCCTGGCTGTCGCTGCCATTATGGTGCCGGCTGTCTTCAACGAGACAATTGATGTCGAGCATCACGAATCTTTGCAGGCCTTCAGTCTCGGCATCTCGGTTGTCATGATTGTCATCTACATTCTGGGCATCTATTACAGCGTTTTCACCACGCAGCCACATAGCACGCCGGAAGGCGGCCCGGCGCATGCGCACCAGGCCAAGTGGTCCGTGCGCCGCTCGCTTGTCGTGCTGGCTGTGGCGACGCTCGGCATCGTGTTCATGAGTGAATTGCTGGTAGAGACCGTCGAACATACCGCGGAAGCGCTTGGATGGAGCGCGTTCTTTATCGGCGTGATCATCGTGCCGCTCGTCGGCAATGTGGCCGAGCACCTGGTTGCCGTGCAAGTCGCCATCAAGAACCAGATGGATTTGAGCATGGAGGTCTCAATCAGTTCCACGCTACAGATCGCGCTTTTTGTCGCCCCGATTCTCATGTTTGTAGCCGCGCTGATGGGCCGCGAATTGTCTTTTAGCTTCAATCAGTTCGAGCTTGTGGCGTTGGCGGCAGCAGCGATCGTGGCCGTTTTCGTTGTGAAAGACGGCAGATCCAACTGGCTGGAAGGAGCGCAGTTGCTGGCACTGTATGCGATCATCGGTGTAGCCTTCTTCTTCCTGTAGGCCGATGCCAGTCAAAAAGGGCATCGTCTGCCCGTAGCTGGTGAAATGTCCAAGCGGCGCTGGATTCTGTGGGTTCTGCTGATCTCGTTTGTCTGGCTGATAGTCAGCCGGGCAGATGATCTGGAGAGCCTGTTCCTAACACTGAGCCAGGGCATCTGGTTATGGGTCCTGGCGGCGGCGCTCATCCAGGCCTGTTACTATCTGGCGCAGGCCGCGCTGTACAAGGCGGCGTTCGCCACGGTGGGGATCTCGAGTCGCCTGTTTGGGTTGGTGCCGGTCGTTTTGGGATCGCTGTTCGTGAATGTAGTGGCCCCGGCAGGCGGCACTGCCGGCATGGCGCTTTTCGTGGACGATGCGGCGCAGAACAATCAGTCAGCGGCTAAAGCGGCCGCCGGCACTGTGCTGGCCATCGCTTCCATGTATCTCACTCTGACGTTGATGCTCTTGAGCGGCCTCATTTACTTGAGCTTCAACGGCAGCGTCAGCCTGATACAGTTCATCGCCGCACTTCTGCTCACCGCCATAACCGCCGCCGTCGTGGGCCTGCTGTTCCTCGGCTATCGGCAGCCCAACCTCCTCCGGCTGGTCTTTCACAGGCTTCAGCAGGTCGCCAACAGGCTATCTGACCGCATTATTAAGCGACCGTTCCTTCAATCCAGTTGGGCCAACCAGACCTCTTTCGAATTCACCGAGGCAGCGACGGCGATGCGCAGCCGCCCCTATCACCTGTTACTTACCGTCGGCCTGGCGACCGTTTCCCACTTGATCAACATCCTCACCCTTTATGCTCTCTTCCGGGCCTTCCGTTATGATGACGTGACCGGCATGGGACTGATGGCCGGCTATGCCGTCGGGCAGCTATTCGTGGTCGTAGCCCCCACTCCGCAGGGCGTCGGCTTTGTTGAAAACATCATGCCGAACGTCTTTATCTCGCTGGGTGTGCCGAGCGCGGTAGCAACCATTGCTGTGCTGGCCTATCGGGGTCTCACCTTCTGGCTGCCGCTGCTAATTGGTTTCTTTCTGTTGCGCCGGCTGAAGTCTCTTGGAGCAGAAGAACGGTCCCTGACTGAGGTGTGGAGCGTGCGCATCGTCGCCCTGCTGACTGCGTTGATGGGCGTGATCAACGCCTGGACGGCCTTGCTGCCGGACCTTGACCTGCAAATCCCGGATATTCCCGGCGTGCCGCCTGAGTTGGCCGGGGAGATAGTGGACGACCTGGCCAAGGTGATTGAGTATTCGCCGTTGGAAGTACAGCGAGGCGGGCAATTGACGGGCGCGGTGTCTGGCCTGGCGCTGATACTCCTGGCGACTGCGTTGTGGCGACGCAAGCGCGCTGCCTGGATCATGACCTTGATCGTCCTGGCGTTTTCTGTCGCCACCCATCTCTGGCAGGGGGATTGGGTAGTTGCCGGACTGGGGGCCGCGCTGGGGCTGTGGCTTTTTAGTCTGCGCCCACATTTTCACGCCCGTTCCGACAGACCATCTGTCAGACAGGCCATCCAACTTTTCGTGGCCGGGTGTCTGTTCATCTTCGCTTATGGCGTGTTGGGCTACTACTTCCTGAGCGCGCTGTTTGACCAACCCTTCGCGTTGACGGCTGCGGTCCGGCAGACGCTGACCTTGATGACGCGCTTCTATGATCCGGGCTTCATCAATACCGGCGAGGCCGGTCGCCTCATGGCGCTGGCCGTGTTCCTTCTCAGTGGGCTGCTTTACGTGTACGTATTCGTCTTGCTCTTGCGGCCGGTATTGGTTCGCCATCCGATGACGCCTGAGCAACGCCGGCGCGCGGAAGAAATTGTCAACCAATACGGGCAAAGCGCTCAGGCAGTGCTGGCCCTGTGGCGCAGTCACTTTTTTCACTTCAGCAATAACAATTCGCTGGTGGCCTACGACCTGAATGGTCGAACGGCTATTGCCCTGGGCGATCCGGTTGGGCCGGCAGAGGAAGCGCCGGAGGCCATCGACAGCTTCCGGCTTCACTGCCAACGCAACGACTGGACGCCGGCCTTCTATCAGGTAAGGCCCCAATATCTGGCCCACTACGAAGAACTTGGCTTCAGCGTGGTGGGAATTGGCCAGGAAGGAAGAATTGATCTGGCCGAATTGAGCCTCGATGACCCCCAATACCAATCGTTTCTGGAGCAGGTCGGGCGCATTCGGGCAGCCGGATACCGCGTCGAGATAATTCACCCCGCCCTGTCCGATGATCTGCTGGACACCCTCCAAATCATCAGCGATGAGTGGCTGACCATGGTCAACATCGGTCGAAAGCGCGTTTGGCTTGGCTGGTTTGACCGTGAAGTTGTACGCCGGCAGCAGTGCGCCGTTGTGTACGCGCCGGATGACGCGATTAGCGCGTTCGCCACTATCATCGAATCGCCCAATAGTGAAAACATGGCCATCGACCTGCTCCAGCATCGCTCACAGGTGGCACCCGGTACCATTGCCCTGCTGTTCCACGAGCTGATCAGTTGGGCGCAAAGTTCCGGCCTGAGGACGCTCTACTGCGGAACCAGCCCACTTGACGAAGGCAGCCAGGCCGGCAAGAACAGGCTACTCAATTCACTCTATCAGAACATGAGCCGCTATACCTTTCGTGATAGTCATGAGGTCGAGCGCCTCATTTCCCTCGACTGGTCGATGCGTTACCTGGCGATCCCTGGTACGGCGAGCTTGCCGGCTGTCTGGGGGGCCGTCTTGAGCGGTGAAGGTGACAGCTTGATCCGCACCGCGTTGAGACAACGATTCCGCCCGAAGAACCGCTCTGACGGACAGACCGGCGATCCCCGATGAATCCGTTCTCGCGCTATCTCAGCCAGTGGTCACAAGATCGCGCATTACGCGCCTTCGTCGCCGAATGGGATGAGCTGGAGCGACTGGTCATTCGCGTGTACAAGGCCGGACAAGCCACTGAGGCGGATGAGGCGCAGTTCAGTCGCCTGCGGGAAGAGCTGGTCCGGCAATATCCCCCGTTAGCACCGAGCCTGGAACCACTCTGGAAACAGGCGCGCGTGGCCGGCAGATCTGCTGCCCAGGACCCGTTCTTACGCCTGATAGATGCCGATTGCGCCGCTCGCTTTGTCGGCGATTGGGAGGCTATGCAGTATCTGCCGGCGGCCAGGGAAGCCGTTAACCGCGCGTTGCTGTCCGGTTAATCGTCGCGCAGAATCCGTTGTGCAATCCCACCCTCTTTCACCAACCAGAGATCGGTCGCGAATCGCTCGATGAAGTAGCGATCATGCACAACCGCCAGCACGGTGCCTTCGAATTGCTGCAGCGCCTGCTCAAAACGGCTGCGCGATGGTATGTCCAGGTGGTTAATGGGTTCATCAAGGACCAGGAAAGTACACCCCTGCGCCGCCAGCCGGGCCAAAGCGAGGCGGGCGCGCTCGCCGAAGCTCAGGCGGCTGATAGGGCGTAACGGGTCGTCTCCGGCAAAGAGAAAGAAGTGCAGGAACGAGCGGGCATCCGTTTCGTTGAACGGCGCGCTGGCCTGGATCGTCTCCAGGGCCGACAGGTTGGGGTCCAGGCCGGTTTGCTCCTGTGACATATAGCCCAGCTTGACGCTGCTGCCCAGGCTGACGCGCCCGGCCAACGGCTCGATCATGCCGATGATCGCGCGGATCAAGGTGGTCTTGCCGCTGCCGTTCGGGCCGGTGAGCACGACCCGCTGCCCGGCCTGAATGTCCAGGTTGAGGTCGGTCAGTAGCGGCGGCAGGTCCGGGTAGCCTACGGTCAGATCCTCCAGCCGCAAGACATCCCGACCGATATAGTTGTCGTTCTCAAAAGCCAGTTTCATCTGCCAGTGCTGTCTGGGCTTATCTATCCGCTCATCATCCGCCAGATATCGATCCAGCTTTCTCTCGCGAGACTTCGCCTTCTTGGCGACTTTCTTGGCATAGCGGCGCACGCCGGGTTGGCCGGGCGTTGTTGTCCGCTCCACCCACTGCGCCTGCTCCTTGGTGCGATTGATGTCCTGCCGCATACGCCGGATCTCGTATTGTTCATCCCGCCAGGCGGACCACTGTTTCTCCTGCGCCCTCAAGAACTGGTCCAGGTAATCGCTGTAATTGCCGGCGTATTGCCGGATGGTGTGAGTGTCGGGATCGAGGTCGAGTATGCTGGTGCAGACGTTGTCCAACAAAGCCCGATCATGGGAGACAAGCAGGATGCCGCCGGCAAAGTCGAGCAGCCAGCGCTCGAGCCACTCAACCATCTCGATGTCCAGATGATTGGTAGGCTCGTCGAGCACCAGCAGCTGAGGCCTCTGCAGCAAGAGCAGTGCAAGGGCCAGGCGCGTCTTCTGACCGCCGCTTAGCGTCCCCACATGCTGCTCAGGCGGTATTCCGTCCAGCCCCATTCCGGCCAGGATGGCCCCGGCTTCGCCAGGAGCCGCCCGGCTCAGCTGCTGTAACGTTTCATCGTAGGCCGCCTGAAGCGCGGGCGAGCCGGGATCGGTAGCCAGCGCGCCTGCAAGCTCCGCCAGCCTTTGTTCGAGAACCGCCGGTGCGCCGGCTGCCTTATCGACCGCCTCCTGAAAGGTGAGTGTCGATTCCAGGGTGAAGCTCTGCGACAGGTAGCCTACGTGCAGGTTGGCCGGGGCGAGGGCGACATGGCCTGCGTCGGGAGCAAGCTCTCCCGCAAGAATCCGCAACAGCGTGCTCTTCCCGACGCCGTTTGGGCCGATCAGGCCGACGCATTCGCCGGGATTCACGCTAAACGTGACATCCTTCAGTATAGGCTTCAGATTGTAGGATTTGCTGACTTGGTGGGCAGTGAGCGCCGCTGTGTGGCTTCTTATTAGCATTGTTTACCTCGCAATGGTCATACCGGTCGGCGTTTGGTGGACCGACCCGGACAGCTATGAACATGAATACGGGCAAACTAGCTAATCACTGGCGTCTCCGAAAGATCTCGCTGGTTTGGAACTACAGTCACTGACAATTATCCGCTATGCGCCTCAAACCGTCAAATCGTCAGCCAACACTCTCGTCATCTCCCAGGATGCGGGCGGCAAGCTCATCAGCACGGGCGGTAAAGTCGGCTCGTTCAGCCGCCAACATTGACGCCGGCATTTGTAAAGCTTGCCGATCCAGATAGGCCAGCATGGCGGCTCTTCCGGCTGCCACCAGCGCCGCCCGGCGCGAGGCCGACATCGAGAAGTCAATCGTGCCGTAACCTTTTGCCGGGAGCCGCAGCACGTAACCGGCGTACTGGTCAATGACCATCTTGTCGCGGGCGCGCATCATGGTATCGACCAGCTGAGCCATTCGGCGCAGCGGTTTGTGTTGATAAAGCACATCTTCCGGATCCCAGGCCGGTCCGGGCGGCGCGCCGGGTACTTCCAATTGCTCATCGATTAACATGCCGATTAGCCGATCGCTCTGCTTCGGCCCCATGATTTCAAGCCACATCGGCTGTTCGGTGATGAAGAGCTCAATGGGGAAGCTGGACAAAATCCCGCCATCGACGACGGCATTGCCGGCAATATCGATCCCGCGATAAGCGCCCCACTCCGCCTGCCAGATGACTTCCTGCCATAGCAGGGGCACACTCGTGGACATGCGCACAGCCCAAACCAACGGGCAATCGGGCGCCGTTCGGTGGTTGAGCACCAGCAGCCGGCCGCGGGTGGTGTCAGAGGCCAGAAGCGACAGATCCGTTTCTGTCGCCAGGTAGAACTCGCCCAGCGTCATCTCCCCAAATTCCCTGGGCCGGCCGTAGTAAGTACCCTCGCTGAGCTTGCTCTGCAGATAGGCGATCAGGTTCTCCGCGCCATACCAGCCGCCCTGCTCCACAAACGAGAAGAGCCGGCGATTGACCGGCGTCTTCAAGAGAGCTTGCATCAGCCTGTCGTCCAGGAAACCTTCTATGAACTCCGGCAAGAGCGGAAGGTCTGCGCTGCGCAGCCACTGGCGGAGGATGCTCTGTTCGATTACCTCCGGCGGAAAGGGGGCCGGCGGGCTTAGGAAGGTGGCCATCCTGGGCCGGCCCTGCTCGTCGCGCTCTTCCAGCGCGCGGCGCATTTCCAGTCCATCGTAGCCGGCGGCCGTAAAGGTGGCCATCATCGCCCCGGCGGACGTGCCCATCAGCCGGCCAAAGCGATGGCCACGCTCCAGCAGGCCGGTGATTGCGCCGGTGAAAGCGATCCCCTTAGCGCCGCCCCCTTCAAAGACCAGATCATACGTTTCCGCTGAGCTTCGCGCCGTGGCCGGGCGCGTCTGCATATGTCGTTCGCCCGCCGGCTGTTTGCGTCGTTGGACAGTGGAGAGGTCTTCGGCTCGCGCGGAAGAGGTTGCCGGAATGGTCGGAGCGGCGAAGTTACCCTCCGGCCATTCGTCAACAATCCGTCGCGGATAGCCTTCATCCACGCCGGCGCCCAATGTGTAGCGGAGCACCTGCTCGCCTTTGAGGAAATAGAGCTTGCCGTCCGCCAACGCGAGCACCGTATCAAGGTCTCGAGAGAAGCTGTCCGGCAGGCCGCGCCAGTGGCCGGCGATCGTACGTGGGAAACCGTTATCCAGCTCAACGCCCGGCGTCAGCCGGAAGTAGCGATCGCCCTGGAAGAAGTAGAGCTTGCCGTTCGCGGCCAGGACCGCCGCATCGAAAGCGGTCTGCCGCGGATAGACGGTAGCGACAAACGCCTTGTCTGTCTCCGACAGAGTACTGTTCATCCAGGGAATCTCCCAGTCTCCGATGGTCAGCTCATTGGAAATGGGGTACAGCATGATCGAATAGGGATCAAACTGCGAGTACTGGGTAACTGTCTGGTCATAGGCATACAGGACGTTGGTGTACACCATCTCGCGATTCCAACCCTGGGTCAGTGCGTAGAATTCGTAGACCTTCTCAATGTCCCAGGGGATGCCGTTCTCAGGGTGTTGATGTTCGTGAATGAAGCCGAGGGCATGGCCGAACTCATGCAAAACCACCCGACTGAGCTCGTCCAACGATGTGTCTGCCGTCAGCCAGCCGAAGTTCATCGTGGGTTCGTTGATGGGGATGTTCAGGGCATAGGTGCCGACATAGGACCATGCCCCCGGCTGCAGGAACGAGATACGAATCTCGGCTTCGGGATCACTGCCGAATTCGAATCGGATGTTGGCGTATTTGCTCCACTCCTGCGCCGCCGTCTCAACCCGGCCCTGCACCGTCGGATCGCCGTCCAGAAAACGTACCCTCAGCGTCCGCCCCGATTGCCAGAAATACTGCTTCAGACCGGCAACTTCCAGCGGCCGCAAGCCGTTGGCCGGATTCTCTCTAATAGCGGTCGCCTGGGCTTCGGCCAGTTTCGTGGCCGGAATTGGCCGGTCAACGCACATTCTTATCTGGTCAATGATCATGCCTCAACACTCTCTTTGCTGAAGAAACGCCAATGCCGTTTACGTGAAATTGCGCTCGAAAGGTCACACCGCCGGCGAGCGCAAGCTGTCTGCCGACACAGTCAGCCGAGCTGATCCAGGTAACCCCGCTGCTGCAACAAGGCAAGGATGGCTTGCAGCGGAATACCCTGGTTGTACTCCGGCTCGCGGAAATCGGGATCGCCGCTGTGATGCAGGGCAACCAATTCCCAATTGCCGTTGAAACATGGCGAACCGGATGATCCCGCGTCCGTGTCATTGTAATAGGTGACTCGCGTCTTATTGCCGTTGAAGCCGCGAAAGGTGTTGACGGTGAGCTTCATGGCGTTGCCGCGCGGGTGCTGCACGATGAACAGGGTCTTGTTCGCCGAGAAATCCCAGCCGGTGTTGGCCGGAATCGGGACCCAGCCGCGCGCCGGCGTGCCGGCCCCGTGTCCTCCTCCCAGGTTCACCGGCGTTTCCCCCGGCGCGCCGGCCACGCGCAGAAGGGCATAGTCGAGCTCGTCAGCCTGCGGCAGGCCCGGCTTTGGCTCCGGCAAAAGATCGATCTTGCTGTGCACACTGTAATCAATCAACCAGTCGGCTGCCAGAGTATAACGCATGCCCGGATTCAGAACTGCGCCATCGGCCAGCAGACGGTAATCGAACAGCAGGCTGATCGCGCCGGGGCCGTGCGCCGCCTGCCCATGAATGATGCCGGCCACGACATGGTAGTTTGTGATCGCCACATCCGGCCCAACCAGAAAACCCGTTCCCATTGGCGCGCTGTTGACATCCACGCGGCAGACGCGACGCTCAATCTCCGCCAGCCGGCGACGAAATGCCTCCACGTCGAATACGGTGTTGTCCTCGCTCAGCGTTCGCTCGAGCGCTTGTTGCGGCGGTGTGCGCGTTGTTGCCCCAATCATGGACATGAAGGCGGCAAGTCGTTCATTGCCCGGGCGCGCGGCCAGCGCCCCCTGGATAAGCTGATCCGTCGAATCGTGAGCCTCGCAGTGGCGCAGCAGGTCAAAGACCACGTCTTCCATTCCGGAAAACTGCGAAGTAATGCGCGCCAGCTCCCAATCGAGCTGGTACTTCAACATACGTTGCAGGTGGGGCCAGGTAGGAAAGGCTGCCAACAGCGCGTCGCTCAGGTTGCGCCGCTCCGAGCCGGTCAATTTCCTCACAAGCTCCTCCTCCGCGAGAATTCAGGGGACATAATCACGCCTGCGCGGCAAACGCCGGCAGCGAGCTTTCCGGTCCTGGACAGGTACAGCCAGACACGCCCAATCATGCTGCGACCCTCTTCCGCGGCAAGGCCCTTCAACAGAATGATCAATTTTCGCTCACTACAACTGAAACGTCCGGCATCTCCGCCGGATGCGGACGCAGTCCTACACCGGCCTCTGACACCTGGCTGGGAATTCTATGTTGTTGATCACCAACCGGCAACAGCAAGACGCGCCTTTACTTACCATAATAATATCAGGCAATACCAGGTGTGTAAATCGCAAACCCTCACGTGGCGCTATATCGGCCGGCTGCGGAATATCGCGTGGGCGCCCCGGGTCACCGCTGAAGCAATCCTGCCTGAACCGGCCGCTCACCAGAGAAAGGCCGGGTCGCTTTCTCGCGTGGCCGGTCCGTCTGTGGTAAAATCGAGGGAATGTTGAGCGCAGGTGGAAGTGGGAGCAAAACGGGTCACTTGCTCTAGTCAGTAGGCAGCAAACAGAGCCCGACTTTGGGCGGAAGCAGGCGGACTCATAGGAGCCTGCCTGGCGCGCCGGATAAAAGGTTTTCAGGACACATTCATGACTTCATCAAAGACGAAGCAAGCACAACCAAAATATGACGCCGAACAGATCCAGATACTGAAAGGGCTGGAGGCGGTGCGCAGACGCCCGGGCATGTATGTCGGCGGAACGGACATCAAGGCGTTGCACCACCTGGTGAATGAGATCGTTGATAATTCGATCGATGAGGCATTGGCCGGACGCTGCGACCGGATTGAGATCACCATTCACCCGGATTCCAGCGTTACCGTGTCGGACAACGGCGTCGGCATCCCTGTTGCTGAGCACCCGACTGAGAAAATCAGCGCCCTGCAATTGGTGCATACCACGTTGCACTCGGGCGGTAAGTTCGACGAATCTGTTTACAAGGTCTCCGGCGGCCTGCACGGCGTAGGCGCGGCGGCGGTCAACGCGCTGTCCGAATGGATGGAGGTGACTGTCAAGCGTGATGGAGGCATATGGCGCCAACGCTATGAGCGCGGCACGCCGGTGACGCCGGTGGAACGCGTCGGCCGCATTGCCCGGGGAGACAAGACGACCGGCACTACGACGACATTCAAGTTTGATGACACGATTTTCACTGAGGACATGGACTATCGCTTTGAGACGCTGGTCGGCCGCTTCCGCGAAATGGCCTTCGTCACTCGCGGGGTCTTTATCTCGCTCCGTGACGAACGCGTAGCGCCGTTGCGCGAAATGAACTTCTTTTTTGATGGCGGCCTGCGTTCTTTTGTACGCTTCCTAAATAAGAACCGCCGGCCCCTTCACACCCCTATTTACGCCGAGAAAGAGATCGACAATGTCGCCGTCGAGGTGGCGATACAGTTCACCGACAGCGTGGCGATGTCTGAGTACTCCTTTGCCAACACTATCCACACGCCGGACGGCGGCACGCATCTCTCCGGCCTACGAGCGGCTCTGACTCGGGCGATTAACTTCTATGCCCGCAAGAACGGCTATCTAAAGGAGAAGGACGCCAATTTCAGCAGTGATGACACCCGTGAAGGTGTAACTGCTGTCGTCAGCGTCAAGCACCCGGACCCGCAGTTCGAAAGTCAGACCAAAGTGAAACTCATGAATAATGAGGTCACCGGCATTGTCTCATCGATCGTATACGATGCCCTGAACGTCTTTCTGGAAGAGAACCCGCGCGACGCGAAGCGGATCATCGAGCGCTGTCTGACCTCGTCGCGCGCCCGGCAGGCCGCGCGCAAGGCGCGAGAGCTGGTGATGCGGAAGAGCGCTCTGGAGAGCCTGACCCTGCCGGGCAAGTTGGCTGACTGCTCAGAGCGCGACGCGGCCCGCTGCGAGCTGTACCTAGTTGAGGGCGATTCCGCCGGCGGCTCCGCCAAACAGGGGCGCGACCGCCACTTTCAGGCGATCTTACCGCTGCGTGGCAAGATCTTGAACACAGAGCGCGCCCGCCTTGATAAGATCCTGGCCAACAACGAGGTCAAGGCGATCATCTCCGCGTTGGGAACCGGCATCGGCGAGACCTTCAGCCTGGAAAACCTACGTTATGGCCGCATTATCATTATGTGCGACGCGGACGTAGACGGCAGCCATATTCGCACCCTGTTACTCACCTTCTTCTTCCGTTACATGCCGGACCTGATCGAGGCCGGCCATCTTTATATCGCCCAGCCGCCGCTCTACGCCGTCAAACAGGGCAAGCAGATCATTTATACCTATACCGAAGGGGAAAACGAAGCGCTGCTGCGGCAGCTGGACGGCAAGAAATACGGTATGCAGCGCTACAAAGGTCTCGGCGAGATGAACCCGCAACAGCTTTGGGAAACCACGATGGACCCCAATCAGCGTACCCTGCTGCAGGTGACCATCGAGGACGCGCTGCTGGCCGACCGCACGTTCGACATGCTAATGGGCGAGGAAGTTGCCCCGCGCCGGCGCTTTATCACCACGCACGCCAGTGAAGTGCGCAACCTGGACGTCTGAGCATCTGCTGCGCCACGCAGTAGAATTGGCTGTCTGTATCTGCTACGATACGGGTAGAAGCGCAGCAGTGATAACCTTCTTGAATGCGGTCATGCCCGCTCATGTTCCGCTTCGTAAGGCCTGAACCGGATAGACTCGTGAGTTCAAATCAGCAGTGGAGGGCGTAATGGTCACAAGGGAATTCAAGGATGCCGATTTGGAGCCGTTTGAGGACGTTGTGGAACTGGAGGAGCCTTTAACTCAGGAGGCCGCTGACGGCCGAACGCCTCCGATGCCGATTACCCGAGTCGACGAGGGTATGGGGCCGCCACCTCCTCCGGAGCCCGCCGATGCCTATTGGTACGACGCGGATACTGAGAAGTGGCGCAAGAAGTATCGCAAGAGTGGCAAGCTCGATAACGACTACTACGAGCACGAACTCGTCAATCTGCAGGAGGAGTTGGTTAAGCTGCAGTATTGGGTCAAGGATCGGGGTCTGCGGGTGGTAATCATCTTTGAAGGGCGCGATGCAGCCGGCAAGGGTGGCGTCATCAAACGCATCACCGAGCGAACCAATCCCCGGACAGTGCGCGTCGTCGCTCTGGGAATCCCAACCGAGCGCGAGCGCACACAGTGGTATTTCCAGCGCTGGGTGCCCCATCTGCCCGCCGGCGGCGAAATCGTGCTCTTCGACCGCAGCTGGTACACCCGCGCCGTAACAGAGTGGGTACACGGTTTTTGCACGGAGAGAGAATACCAGGAGTTCATGCGCTCCTGCCCCCAATTTGAGCGCATGCTCGTCCGTTCCGGCATGATCCTGTTGAAATACTGGTTCTCGGTCAACGAAGAGGAGCAGGAACGCCGCTTCCAAGCCCGCTCGCGCGACCCCAAGCGGCGCTGGAAGCTCAGCCCGATGGACATCAGCTCGCGCGATATGTGGGCCGACTTCTCGCTAGCCAAGGATCGCATGTTTGACTACACGGACATCAAACAAGCGCCCTGGTATGTGGTCAACTCGACTGACAAGGAGCGCGCCCGGCTGAATTGCATCAGTCACATTCTCAGCATGATCGAGTATGAGGATATCCTCCCCGGCGCCATAGAACTGCCACCCCGGAAACGGAGCATGGGCTACATCCGGCCGCCGATTGGCGAGCAAACCTTCATACCCGAAATCTACTGATTATCGGCTCAATTCTCCTACTTGAGCACACCATTAGGCTCAGTCGCCGCCCGGCGGGATATCCGACCGGGCGGTCGGCATTTACCGGCAAGCTTGCGTCGTTCGCGGCAGAAATGACGCGACGGTCAGCCCGCGCTACAATCCGCTTATGAGCAGTACCCTGGTACCCCCATTTATCGTCGATCAATTCCTTGCCGGCCGGCTGCGCGGCAGCTTCAGTTGCGCGGCGCTTTTTGTGGACATCACAGGCTTTACCCTGATCACGAACGATCTGATGACCCACGGTCAACACGGCGCGGAGATCCTGGCGCAAGTAATGCGTCGCATCTTCGAGCCAATCGTATATTGCGTCCATGAACGAGGAGGCTTTGTGGCCTATTTCGCCGGGGACGCATTAACGGCGCTCTTTCCGGACAAGGTTTGGGACGAGCCTGCGGCCTGGCGAGCCATTGCGGCCGCGCACGAAATCCAGCAAGCCATGGCCGACAATGCCATGCAGGAAACACCGTATGGTGCGTACACGTTTTCGGCAAAGGTCGGCGCCGCCGGCGGCGAAATCGACTGGGGAATCGTGCATAGCGAGAGCGGTCATCGCGCCGCCTATTATTTCAGCGGGTCGGCCATCATTGAAAGCGCCGCGGCTGAAAAGTACGCCGGGCCGGGTGATATTGTCCTTGCCGCCCCGCTATTCGCGGCCGTCGAAAGTGTGGTAGCTGCGATTCCCCTTGCCGAAGGCGGCAGGTATCGACTTCAGGGCGCCCCGGCCTTTGAGGTCACGCGGCAAGCCGTGACGGTCCCGGCGTCCGCGGAAGCCGCTGCGCCGTTTCTGCCGCCCGGCTTACAGAGCGCTCGCCTGGTCAGCGAATTCCGGCAGGTCGCCAACCTGTTCATCAACATTCGGGGAAATCCGACTCACGAAGAGATCTCCGCTTTCATGTCCATCCTGTTTGGATTGCAGGAGCGGTACGGCAGCATGCTGAATCGCATCGACTTTGGCGACAAGGGCTGTCACCTGCTTCTCTTTTGGGGAGCACCCGGCAGTTATGAGAACGATATGGAGCGCGCGATCTCGTTCGCGCTGGCGCTACGTGACCAGTCGCCGCTGAGCTTGAGGATGGGTCTGACGTACGGCATCGCGCATGCCGGAAATGTCGGCTCTCGCATTCAGGCTGAATATACCTGCTATGGCCAGGGTGTTAACCTGGCGGCCCGGCTGATGAGCGCTGCCCCCTGGAATGAGATCTGGCTGGACCAGCTGGCAGCCAGAAAGGCATCGCCCGCCTACTGCGCGCTCACGCCGCTTGGCGCGCGGGCTTTCAAAGGGTTTGAGGCAGAACAGCCGGTTTTCCGGCTTGATGAACGGCTGGAAGAAGCCGCTCTGCCGGGTCCCGGCGGTCAACTGGTAGGGCGTGAGGTGGAACTGGCCCGCCTGGTCGAGGCGTTGCACCCGCTCAAGGAAGGCAGGCGCGCCGGCGTTATCACGATCGTTGGCCAGCCCGGCATGGGAAAGAGCTTTCTAGCCGGCAAGCTGCTCACTCTATTGCAGGAGTCTTCCGCCGCTCCCGGCCTGAACCTCCCAGGCATTCTGATCGCTGTTTGCCAGACCGATGAAATTCTGCGTGAATCACTAAACCCCCTGCGTTACTGGCTGCGACGTTACTTCGATCAGTCGCCCGCGAATACCGAGTCGACCAACAAAGCAGCTTTCAAGCGTATTCTCGACGATCTCATCTACGAGACTGAAGATCGGGAGCTACGGGCGGAGCTCGGCCGAACGCGCTCGATTCTTGGCGCGCTGGTGGACTTATTCTGGCCGCAATCGCTCTATGAGCAGCTAACGCCGGAATTGCGCTTTGAGAACAGCCTCGGGGCGCTAAGCACTCTCATTCGAGCAGAGTGTCTGCGCCGCCCACTATTGCTGCTGATCGAAGACGTGCACTGGCTGGACCGGGATTCGATCACGTTTCTGCGCCGGCTCACCCATCAGGTTACCGATCTGCCCCTGGCGCTACTGCTGACCAGCCGGACGGAATCAGGCGACGACCTCATCGATTCTGATGTGCCCCAGCAGATTGTGCGTTTGGGGAGTCTGGATTCAGATTCCCTTGCCGGCATGGTCGCGAATCAATTGGAGCGCAAGCCGACTGCCACACTGTTGAGTTTTCTCTCCGAGAGAACAGGCGGCAACCCCTTCTTCGCCGAGCAAATGGTGGCCCACCTGGCTGCCAACGATCTGCTGGTTCCTCAGGGAGACAGCGTCGGGTTGCTCGAATCCGGGCAAATCATAGTGCCGGATGATGTGCAGGCCCTGCTGGTGGCTCGCCTCGACCGGTTGCCGGCTCGCCTGCGTGAGATTGTGCAAGAGGCGTCGGTGTTAGGGCGAGAGTTTGAACGAGAAGTGCTGGCCCTGTTAAGCGGCACAGACGGGTCGCTGGGTGAGCTTCTGCAGCAGGCGGTTTGGGAAGATATCTGGCAGCCTCTTGGCGAACAACGCTACCTCTTCCAGCACACACTATTACGCGATGCGGCCTACCGCATGCAGGTGCGCAGCCGCCGTCATCAGCTACACCAACAAGCTGCGCGGGCCTTTGAAAGGCTTCACGCCGATGATCCCGCCCGTGCGCCCCGTTACGCGGAAATCGCCTACCATTACGATCAGGCGGGAATTGCGCCGGCGGCGGTTGAAAACTACCGGCAGGCCGGCGAGCAGGCCGGCGAGAACTACCACAATGATGACGCTGTCGGTTACTTCACTCGCGCGTTGGAGCTGGTAGAGCCGGCAGCTGCCGAGACACGCTATGGGCTGCTGTTGGGGAGGGAGGCGATCCTGCAGCAGACGGGACAACGCGAGCAACAGTCGGCCGATCTGGGGCAACTGCTGAGCCTGGCGGAGGCCTCGTCGGATGCCGCCTGGTCCTCCACGGTCTACCTGCGCCGGTCGGCCTATGAGCTGGTTCTTGGCCGCTATGCGGAAGCCGTCACCGCGGCCGAGCGCGCCGTATCATTTGCGGCCCAGGCCGAGGACAGGACGCTGGAGTTGCGCGCCCGCCATCGTTGGGGGCGGATACTCTGGCAGCAGGGTCATTATCAGCAGGCACAACCGCTCCTGGAAACAGCCCTGGCAATGGCCAGAGAAATCAGCAACCCCGCCGACGAAGCGGAGTGTCTCTACGAAATGGGCGCCGTTCACTACTTTAAGGCCGATTATGCGCGGGCCAAGGAGTTCTCAGCCGGGGCGCAGGCCGTTTTCGCCGATCTTGGCAACAAGCGCGGCGAGTTGCGCTGCCTCAGTCTGGGCGGCGTTATCGCTCATGCCAACGGTGATTATCTGGCTGCCCAGGATATCTACCGGCGGGCCCTCGTGCTGTGCCGGGAGATTGGTTGGCGCTACGGCGAGGCGCATATCTTGGCCCAACTGGGAAACACCCTTTGCGATTACGGCGCTTACGAAGGCGCCCAGGTCTTTCACCAGACCGCGCTACAAATCTGCGGCGAAATAGGTAACCGCGAGAGTGGGCTGACCAGCCTGGATACAATGGGCCTGATCCTGCAGTTCAAGGGCGAGTTGGAGGCCGCGCGAATCACCTCTGAAGAGGCACTCACGATGGAAAGCACCGTTAACAATTCGCGCAGCCGCGCCTATATCCTTACCCATTATGGCTATCTCCTGGTGGAATTGGGTGAGCTGGCAGATGCTCGCGCCAGGCTGGAGGAGGCGATCACTATTCGCGAGGAACTGGGCGACGAAGGCGGATGTGTCGACGCCTACGGCGGGCTGGCAGCAGAGGCGCTCGTTCGCGGAGACCTGGACACCGCTTCAGGGCATGTGAGCCGGGTGCTGCACTGGTTGGAATCGAGCGGGCAGCACGGCGTTGAATACCCGGTGCAGCTTTATCTGATCGCCTACCAGGTTCTGCAGGAGCGCGCTCAAAGGATGCCCGAATATGAAATGGAGGCGCTCCGCGTCCTCGACAAGGGCCACACGCTGTTACAGGACCGTGCTGCCGGCATCCAGGACGTCGATATTCGCCGGCAGTTCTTAGAGAATGTGCCGTTCAACCGCGCCTTGCATGATGCCTGGCGCGCCGCCCATCCTTAAGCCGGCCTCCTCAGTCCGACCTCAGCGCACCTCACCAGAAGTCCCCCGTTCCGGCGGCGCGAAGTAGAGCGCGACCGGCTCGGTCACATAGATCCAGTAGATGCCGCCGGGCATTAATTGCGCTACGGATGTGCTCAATTCCGTGCAGGTCGCAGCGCCGTTCGGGCAATAGTCAGGCGGCTGCGCGACCGAGCCGTCCGGGTTCCATTGCACCGGGTACAAAGCCAACGCGACCCCGCTCAGGTAATTGAGCGCATCCGCGACACTGCGGGCCACCGGCAGCGGGTAACCAAAGATATTCCAGCCGGCCTGCAGTTCCGGCAAGCCGACCGTAGCCATCAGGGCATAGACACCGTCGCGCGCCTCCGTTAGTTCCGCCACCGCCAGGTTCTCAACGTATAGCGCGGTTGGGATTCGTTCCCATTCCTCGCCTCCGTCCGGCAGGAAGTAGATGCTGAGCGCGTACTCATACCCCTCCGGCACATCTCTTTGCAGATAGGTGAAGGCCAGGAAGCGCGCGTCGGTGACGAGGGGATCAAAGACGATTCGGTGCGCTTGCCCCACCGGCTTCAACCAGGAGTGGGATTCTCTTTCCGGCACGGCCGCCAGCACCTGCAACTCCTGCACGCCATTGTCCTCAAAGTAGCCGGCCCCGTTATATATGACCACCTGACCATCGGTGGAAAGCGCCGGAGCGAAGGCCGGCCTTGTCTCCGTTCCGCCAAGCGGCGTGTTGTTGGTTCCACCGAGCGGCGTGTTATTCGTACCCCCCAGCGGTGTATTGTTGGTACTACCCAGAGGGATCACATTGACCCCGCCAAGCGGCGTGTTGTTCGTGCCGCCCAACGGGGTATTGTTAGTACCCCCGAGCAGCATGATCTGCGTACCTCCCAGGGGCGTGTTGTTCGTGCCGCCAAGCGGCGTATTGTTGGTTCCCCCGAGAGGCGTGTTGTTCGTACCCCCCAACGGGGTGTTGTTAGTTCCTCCAAGAGGCGTATTGTTTGTGCCGCCGAGCGGTGTATTGTTGGTCCCACCGAGTGGCGTGTTGTTCGTGCCGCCAAGCGGCGTGTTGTTGGTTCCACCCAACGGCGTATTGTTCGTACCGCCGGTTGGCAGGT
>CAZIKT010000039.1:21450-29556 GCA_964539885.1 uncultured Ardenticatenaceae bacterium
GGCGTGTTGTTGGTTCCACCCAACGGCGTATTGTTCGTACCGCCGGTTGGCAGGTAGAAGGCGAGGTAGTTGCCGGCAGCGTTGGCCAGCTCCTCTCCGGTTGCTGCGCCGGGGACATCGCACTCCCCATTCTCCAGGCTCTCAGTGGTCGTCTCCAGACCGCCGCCCGCTCCCGCTGTCAGATCGGCCGGAGGTAAATCCAGGATGAAGTAGGCGATCGACTCCCGGCCATAGCCACCATCTGCCCAAAGCCGGACAACGACCGCGTAATCCTCCCATTTCAGCTCCACCCGGCCTGTATGCCGGACCCCGCTGCGGTCGAGTGTCAGCGTAGGTGAAAGTCCGAAATTGCACGGCGCCGAAGCGTAATGAACCGGGTACACTTGCGCCTGAATGCGCGTCGGCTCCTCCATATGCTGAATGACAGTGATGTCCAGCGTCGTCCGGCTGACCGGCTCAATGGTGATCTGTGGGTCCCAGCGCTCGCCAAACGGCGTCTGCACTGGCCGCAGCTGGATGCTCACATCAGAGGCTCGCAACTCGTCAATGCACCCGGCATATGGCACTTCATCTCCGTAGCCGAAAACGCAGAGCCGGTCGCCGGCGTGCGCCCCGCGCACCTTCAATCGGTCCCCGCCGCCCGTCGGGGAGCCCAGCGCGATCAGCACATCATCCGACAGGTTGACGGTACCCTGGCTATCGATCACATAGCCCTGGGCATCCGGCAGGCGTAGGCGATCAGAACCGGCATCGCGCACGTCGAAGTTGCGCGCCGGCATTGGCTGCCGCTGCAACGTCGGTTCCAAAGAAAAGACGTGCGTCAGCACAATTGGGATCAGGCTGGGGCCGTCAGGGGCATCGACATCCGGCGGGGCGAGCATGGGATAATAAGTCGTTATGGTCTCCCAGTCGGCTCTGCCGGTGGTGGCTTCCGCCAGGCTCCGTTGACAATCATTCTCGCTTCCGCCGCGCTCGCTCCATTGCTCTATGGTGAGAAACTCGCTGTAAGCCGGGTCATAGGTCGAGGTCATGAAACTGCCCTGGCAATTGATCCGCCGCAGCGTGCCGTTCGCTTCGAAACCCAGGTAATTGTCCGGCAAGAAAAGCAGGTAGTGGGCCAGTTCGTGCGCCAGAGCGCGCTGCCAGTCCTGGCCGAGATCCGCCGTGCTCTCGCCGAAGGGATCCCAACCCGGCCCCATCCGCACCTGTCCCGGCCAATACGCCTGCTCCACAACCGTTGCGCCGTCAGCCAGCGTCTCAGATACCGGCTCGCTCACGACGCCGCCAATCGCCGCCGAGGGCCGAATGCCGTTGTTGGCCAGGACCACGATGTCCACGTTGTTCCAATAGTGCCGGTTGTGGAACACACGCACATTGCCGATGGCCGCCTGCCCGTTAGTCACATCAAAGAGGATCTCGGAGGCGCGTTGGATGTTCGTGGCCAGGTCCAACAGGAATAGATCATCCTGCCGCGCATCCCATTCCAGGGAGAGGTCCAGGTGGAAAAGGATCAGCGGATTGCGCTCAGCGACGACCAGCGCCAGCTCGCCATCCACCGGGCCGACGGTGGACATGGCCAGGCCCTCCGTGTCATCCGGCTCAGCACTCATGTAATACAGCGTGTACTGGTCCGTGAAGGGTAGCTGCACTTCCTCACGTGGAACCGGCCATAGCGCCACCAATCTCTCGGTTGATTGCAAGACCGTGCGTCCCTGCAGGTTACCCAACGCGTCGGTAGTGAAGGGCACGATGCCATTATCGGGCAGCGTCGTCCCACCGACGGTCTGACCCTCGGTCAGCTTGTAGACCAGCGCGCCGGCGACCGGCTGAGGCGCGCCGCCGGCCAGTTCACGCAGCACGCGCACCTGGTTGCCGCGCACGCGAAATGGTCGCGTATTGGCCGCTACAAAGGGCTGTTCCCCGTCCTCAACCGCCTGATTTGGATAGAGATAGACGCCGGTCGCCACGTCGTCTGCGATGTCAGCCGGGAGTGTTGCGTAAGCCTCCAGCCGGAAGACAACATTATCGCTCTGCCCGTACAGGTTGCTGGCAAAGACATCCCAGTTGAACACATGCTCGTTCTCGCCCGGCGTTGTCGAGAGATTGGTGGTCAAGGTATCCTCGGTCGGCTGGGCGACGAACCAGCTTCCACCGCCGTCAAGTGAATAGAATCCGCGCACGGCGCGAACCGGCTCATTATCCGGACGCAGTAATTGATAGCTGATCGGCACCAGGCCATCCTCGCGGATGCCGGCCTGAGCATTGAGTGCAGCCGGGGCCAGCAAGGTGTAACTGCCACCGGTAGCAGTTGTCACCGGGCTGCTTTCCGATCCAAATAAGATCACCGGCTCCTGCGGCTGCTCAGTGATCACAAACCGCTCGTTCCGGTAGAGTTGACTGCTGCCGTCCAGATCGGTTCGCCGGCCGGTAGTTGGCCCGTTGCCGGTCAGTAGATCCAGGTCACCGTCGCCTTCGATATCCACCCAGGAGACCGCGTAACTCGGTAAGGCCCTCGTTCGCCAGGGCGAGTCCGAGACAGTCTGTAACTGCCCGCGCTCATTGATGTAGATCTTATCCGGATGAGCGGCGGCGCCGTCCAGGCCGCCGGCATTAGCCGCAGCCACGTCGAGATCGCCGTCGCCATCCACGTCACCCAGCGACAGTCCCCAGGTGTCGTCCTGGTCCAGACTTACCCACAGCGGGCTGTTCAGCAACAGCCCACCGATGTTGGGGTAGTATTTGTTCACCTGGCCGGCATTACCCACCAGCAGGTCCGGCAGGCCGTCGCCATTGATATCGCCCCAAACCACACTGGTGGTATTGTCGTCGTCGCCAAACACCTGCACCGCGTCATCCGCGATGCGCCCTTCCAGATTGAAGTAAACCTGATTGGCAGCGCCAAAGTTGCCTGCTGCCAGGTCAAGGTCACCGTCGCCGTCAATGTCGCCCCAAGCCAGAGAGCGGGTAGGCGACTCAGCGCCGAAGGTAAGCACGCCTTCCTGCCGGAGCGTGCCGCCTTCATTGATGTATAGCCGGTTCGCTTCCCCCTCGTTGCCGACGGCCAGGTCCAGGTCTCCGTCTCGATCGACATCTCCCCAGGCGACGCTCCAGGTGCGATCAGCGGCGGGCAGCGCCCGGCCGGCTTCATCCGTCCCGCCCAGGGTCAGGCGCTCGTCGTAGTTGAAGGTACCATTTTGATTGCGCAAGACGTAATTCGGTTCGCCCAGATTGCCGACTGCCAGATCCAGCCAGCCGTCACCGTCCAGGTCGCCCCAGGCCACGCTTGTGGTCAGGTCTGCCGCCGGAGCGGTATAGAGCAAATCTGCGCTGTCCAGCGCCCCGCCATTGTTGTGGTACATGACGTTGGCGCTGCCGGCATTCGCAAACGGGTCGCCGTTCCCCATAGCCAGGTCAAGATAGCCGTCATTATCGGCATCGCCCCAGGCCACACTCATCGTGCGGATTTCGGAGTTGCCATCACTCCAGTCGGCGACGCTATCCAACGGCCATTGACGATTGGTGTATACATAGATGGAGCCGCCGTAAATGGCGACCAGGTCCAGATCGGTATC
Source organism: uncultured Ardenticatenaceae bacterium (assembly GCA_964539885.1). Taxonomy (GTDB): domain Bacteria; phylum Chloroflexota; class Anaerolineae; order Promineifilales; family Promineifilaceae; genus JACKCB01. Next base: position 25,023 of record CAZIKT010000039.1, read on the forward strand.
CCGGTCCACGTCCACCAGGGATAGGTCCGTGACCCGCGCTGTGTCGGCTGATTCCCATGCCGGCGTCTCCTGCAGCGCCCCGCCCTGATTTATGTACACCCGCTCCGTGCTGTCCGCACTGGAGCCGATCACGAGGTCCAGGTCGCCATCGCCGTCAATATCTCCCCAGACCACGCTGGTTGAGCGAATAGCATCCAGCGGTTGCCAGGCAGTCGCTGATGAAATCAGGCCATTCTCGTTCTCATACATACCGTCGCTGCGTTCATCCGCCGCCCGGTAATCAACCAGCGCCAGTTCAGGGAATCCATCGGAATCTACGTCGCCCCAGGCCAGGTCGGTGACAAGATTACCGCTGCTCTGCCAGGCGCGGGTCAGGGTCAGGGCATCGCCGGGCTCATTGCGATAGACAACGGCATGGTCGCCGGTGGCGTTGTTGCCGACTGCCAGATCGAGTGTCCCGTCGCCGTCAAAATCAGCCAGGTCCAGATCAACGGTCCAATCGCTTACCTCTGCCACCCAGGCCGGCTGAGCCGGCAGCGTGCCATCACCGGCGTTCAAGTAGATCCGATTGGGCTGGCCAAAGTTGCCGACCGCCAGGTCCAGAAAGCCGTCGCCGTTGAAATCCCCCCAGGCAAGCGCCTTGGTCTTTTCGGTAACACTCTCTACCCAATGCGGGGTATCCTGAATAACGCCGGATATGTTGAGAAAGAGCTGCGTCGGGCCGTTAAAGCTGCCCACCGCCAGGTCCAGGTCGCCGTCGCCATCCACATCGCCCCAGGCCAGGGCCTCCGTCAACCGAGTGGCGTCGATGCGCCATTCCTGCTTCACCAATTGCCCACCCTGGTTCAGGTAGAATTCGGTAGGCTTTCCCCGGAATCCTGCCGCCAGGTCAAGGTCGCCGTCGCCGTCGACATCTCCCCAGGCCATGCAGGCCACACCCCTGGATTCGATCAGCAGTTGCGGCACGGTATCCAAGCGAACGACATCAACGCCGGTTCGCTGCGCCGGCAGAGTAAGCTGCGCCGCTATCCGGCCGACCGGGTGAGTTCGCTCAGCGGCAGCGTGTGAATCGCCGCTCTGCAAGCCCAGCAGAAGCAGTATTGCGGCAAGCGCCGCGGCCAAAGCAGCAAGGCGTCTTCCCTGCTTGTGGTTGGCAAAGTTCGATGTAATTCTCATTGTCACCTCTCCACGGACTGGAGAAAGTCCCCCATTGAGTTTGGCTCCCGCCCCAGCAGAAAGCGCAGGAGTCGGGGATTACCTGAAAAACCATAGTCGGCATAACAGCGAAACATGCGCAGCAGCGCGTCGAGCGCGAAGCCGGCTATCCCGGCGCCGCGAGCCTGTTCTTCCCATGCCCCCAGCCCAATTTGTACGGCGACCACCGGCTTCCCAAGCACGTGGGATAGCGCCTCAGCGACATCATTCTGACTCAACGGCAACGTTCCAACCAATTCATATGTCGCGCCCTCGTGGCCGTCTTCAGTCAGCACCGTGGCGGCGACCTTGGCCACATCACGCAAGTCTACCAGGCTGAGCCGGGTAGTCACCGGATAGGGCACAATGAAATGGCCGGAAGCGACGATCGTCTTCCAGCCGGCGAGGATGTTCTGCATGTAAGCGGCCGGCTGCAGTATGGTAGAGGCAATGCCGGATTGGAGCAACTGCTCTTCGACCCGCAACTTCTGCCAGTGATGCGGCATGGCCTCAATCTGTGGGTGTAACACGGAGTGATAGACGAACCGTTCCAACCCGGTGAGCTTGGCGGCGCTGATAACCGCTTCACCTATCCGGATCTCGTCCGGGCTGACATTGGGCGCGATGTGGTAGACGGCGCTCATCCGATCAGTCGCCAGAAGCAGCTCATAAGGGTCGCGCATGTCGCAGACAATCACTTCGGTCGCGCCGGCAGTCAGCGCAGCCTGCCGCTGTTCGTAACGGTATACGAGGGCTCGGACGCCCCGACCGGTCCGCGCGAGAGCGGTAATCACAGCCAGACCCGTCTTGCCGGCCGCGCCGGTCACCAGAATTTCAGCGCTACGCTCCACGCGTCCTTCTCCTCATGTTTAACACGTCTACCCGGCTCACGGCAGGTTTACTTAATGAGGTTGCGCCCGGCAGGTGATGTCGCTAACATTGCCAATCAGCGCCTCGCGCACCTCTATTCAAGCGCGGCAACAGCGCTATCGAATCAATGACAAGCCTCTGGCAGCACATCCACAATTTGGACGGCCGATCCTTGGAGACACTGGAACAACGAAAGCGGTTCCGGGTCCTGGCGGTCGCCGATTCCTATCTGGTCATCCGGCCGGGTGAGGACGGCGCGGAGCGCCGTATCCAGCGGCAGACAATCGAATCCGCCTGGAGCCGCCTCGCGCGACATGGGGAGCTATCGCAGGATGAGATCAAGAGCCGCTTCTCCAGCCGAAACGGTGTGTACATAGCGGCGATTCTCAGCAAATTGCCTAATGTAAGCTATCGCCGGGAGACGGGCTGCCTCTACCACCGGCCCTAAACCCGCTCTCACGCACGATACTCAAGGAGCCATACTTACCAGAGTGGCGTTGGCGGCCTCATTGAGTTCGGTCAACACACTGACCACATCCTCTCCCGCTAGAATTCGAAAGTAGGCTGAAGCGGCCATGTCGTGCACCAGATCATAGCCGGCTAGAGGCGGCTCAAAGACGCTGTACGGCAGCAGGGCAAATCCATCTCCATAGGCCGGATGTTCGGCTACATAGTCACTCATGTATTCATAGGCGCTACGCCGGACGGGAAAGTAATCGCTGCCGGCGGCCCACTCCGCCTGGATGTCAGGCCGGGTCAGGTACTTCACAAAGATCCAGGCGGCAAGTTGGGTAGCCGGATCGGTGCGCGGTATGCTGAGGCTGGGGCCGAAACTATTCTGTATAGGCGTCTCTCCCACATAGGGAATCGGGGCCACCGACCAGGTAAATCCGCCGAGCGGGTCCTCCGCCACAGCACCTTGATAGATAGGCATGTAGGCGGACGATCCATAGACGAACAAAGCCATCTGGCTGCTGAAGTCAAACAGCTCTCCCTGATGCTCTGCGATTTTCTTGGCGCATCCCCGCTGGTATAAATCCTGCATCATTTGCATGGCGGCAATCGTCCCCGGATTGTCCCAGGTGAAGCGACCACTTTCCACATCGTAGATGTCTCCGCCAAAGGCATAGGTCCAGGCGGCGATTCGGCTGGCCTCGGTGGCAATCTCATAACCCACTGCGCCCGGCCTGGCGGTCGCCGCGCAGGCGGCCTCGGTAAATTGCTCTGGAGTTCGGGGTGGGCCGGCAAATGATATCGCGCCGCTCTCATACAACTCCGCCAGCCATTCCGCATTGTAGTAGAGAACACCCTGCGACCGGCGATAAGGGAAACCGTAGGTCTGATTATCGAATTGCGGCAGGTGATCGTGCGCCAGGAAAGCCGGGAAGAAATCTGCCCTTTCCTCCGCTGTAAGACCGAATTCCTCGCTTTCCAGGTACGGTTCCAACGCTACCAAACTGTCCTGGGACACCCAATCGATTGCCCAGTGCTGGTAGGCGCTGACCAGGCCGGGCAGGTCGGCTCCGCTTTGCACGGCTTCGTCCATGTAGGCCTGGACCTCCGGGTAACTGCCTGGAACTACCGCGGATACATGTATTCCGTATGGGTTTTCGGCGTTAAAGCGCTCGATGATCTGCTCCAACACCTGCCCCGGCTCGTCGTAATGCATGTGCATAAAAGCGACTTCGGTCCCATTCAAATCGATTTGGCTGAGATCACCGTAGATTGCCGGGTCATAGGAGAGAGCAGGCGTTCCCGCAACCGGCTCGCCCACCGGCTCGGCTGCAGCGCCGGCGGTGACCGGCGTAGCGACCATCGCTGTTGCCGGCGGGCTGGTCGCCTCCACCGAGCCGGGATTCTGCTCGATGACCGGCAACGCAAGCACATTGTCCGCAGTTCCTTCGAGGGTGCCGGTTGTCGTCGCAGCCTGATTGCAGCCGGCCATTGTCAGCAAAAACAGTAACACTATTAGCAAATTCACCGGTCTCATCATGTCAACTCCCACTGCTGCCGCGCTCCTCCGGTTAGAGTTTGTTAACTCTCCAGGAGCGCTACCTTTTTGTCACCGTTATACCACTTTCCCGCGTATATAATGGTATACTTCGCGATGGTCGCAGACCCCATGGCGATAATCAAGCCGGAGGGGATCAGGCTGTGCCACATTCAGGTTTCGGCGACCCGTTCCGACTCCATGAATCCATTGTGCAACAAAGGAGTATAAACCTCAATGTCGAATGTCCAAGAAATCGCCAATCGGCTCGTGGAGAATGTTGAACGAGTCATCATCGGCAAACGGCCTGAAGTTCAGTTAACGGTATTGGGACTACTGTGTCAAGGGCATATTCTCATTGAAGATGTACCGGGCGTGGGTAAGACCGTGCTCGCCAAGTCGCTTGCCAAGTCAGTGGGTTGCGTTTTCCAGCGCATCCAGTTCACGCCCGATATGCTGCCCAGTGACGTGACCGGCGTG
>CAZIKT010000040.1:0-259 GCA_964539885.1 uncultured Ardenticatenaceae bacterium
CCTGGTGGTGCTGGCGCTGCTGTTGAATGCGCTGGTCATCCCGTTTACGCCGTTCTCCACCTTCCGCGAGCCTGGCGGGATGATCCGCTTCGCCACCGGGCTGATGCTGGCGGTGCTGCTGTTTTCGGCCCGCTTTGGGCCGCGCCGGGTATTGAACTATAGCCTGTTCTGGGTTGTACTTAATGTGTTCTTGCTGAACTCGTGAGTATAATACCTGCTGGCGGGGCGAGATGGAACGTCATTGCCCAACACCGCAAGT
>CAZIKT010000040.1:269-29350 GCA_964539885.1 uncultured Ardenticatenaceae bacterium
AGAGCAACATGCCATAAGGAGGAAATTCATGTCTGATGTCAAGGGTTTTGCCGAGCGTGTGATCGCGAATATCGAAAAGGTCATCGTCGGCAAACGCGATACGATCGAGCTGGCCGTGGTGGGGCTGCTGTGCCAGGGGCATTTATTGATCGAGGATGTTCCCGGTGTGGGCAAGACGATGTTGGCCCGCTCGCTGGCAAAATCGCTCGGCTGCACCTTCAACCGCATCCAGTTCACGCCCGATATGCTGCCCAGCGACGTGACCGGCGTATCTATCTTCAATCAAAAGAGCCGCGAGTTTGAATTTCGCCCCGGTCCGATCCATGCCCAGATTGTCCTGGTAGACGAGATCAATCGGGCGACCCCAAAGACACAGTCGGCCCTGCTGGAAGCGATGGAAGAGCGTCAGGTCACGGTAGACGGCAATACGTATCGCTTGCAGTCGCCTTTCATGGTGCTGGCAACCCAGAATCCCATCGAATACGAAGGCACCTTCCCCCTGCCGGAGGCTCAACTGGACCGGTTTCTGCTGCGCATCAAGTTGGGCTATCCATCCAAGAAGGACGAGATCGAGATCCTGGACCGGCAACAGTTCGTTCATCCAGTGGAACAACTGGATCAGGTGGTGACGGTGGATGAATTGCAGGAGGCGCAGCGGGATGTGAAAGAGATCTACATGGACAATCTGGTGAAGGATTACATTGTTGAGATCGTTCGCCAGACTCGCGTGCATCCGGAGGTTTATCTTGGCTCCAGTTCGCGCGGGGCGTTGGCCGTGTACCGGCTCTGCCAGGCGCGAGCCGCCATGTTTGGGCGGGATTATGTTCTGCCGGATGATGTGAAGGCGTTGGCGGAATCGGCACTGGCTCACCGCATCATTGTCGGGCCGGCAGCGCGCATCAAGGATATTGAACCTGCCGCCATCGTGCACGAAGTATTGGACAAACTGCCGGTGCCCGGCGCGCAAGTGAAGGCCTGAAGCGCATGAGACACCGGCGAACGGTCGTTTTTGTGCTGGCCGCCTTGTCCCTGCTGGGTGGGCTGATTACCGGCAGGCCGATCCTATTTCATTTGACCTATCTATTCGGCCTGCTGCTCATTATCTCTTTCGCCTGGGCCTGGGCCAACATCAACTGGGTACACATCTCGCGCGTCACCAGAGTCCGCCGAACGCAGGTGGGGCGTCCTCTGGAAGAGCGTTTCGCCGTGCGCAACACCAGCTTCATACCCAAGCTTTGGCTGGAAGTGCGCGACTACTCCTCGGTGCCGGGTCATTTTGCCAGCCAGGTGGTGAACAACCTCGGCCCGCGCGGGCGAGAGGGCTGGCGTGTGACAACCATCTGCCGTGAGCGCGGTCGCTATCAGCTCGGCCCGATCACGCTCGGCAGCAGCGACCCTTTTGGTTTCTTCCCGATGGAACGGCAGCTCAGCCCAACAACCAATGTAGTCGTCTACCCGATGACGGTTGACGTCCACCAGTTCGCGCTGCCGGTGGGTGTCTTGCCCGGCGGCGACGCCTTGCGCCGGCGCACACACTATGTGACCACCAACGCCGCCGGCGTGCGCGATTATGCGCCGGGCGACAGCTTTGGGCGTATTCATTGGCCCAGCACTGCCCGTCGGGATCGGCTGATCGTAAAGGAGTTTGAGTTGGACCCGTTGGCGGATATCTGGATTGTTCCGGATATGTCCGTCTTCGGTCATTTCGACGCCAGCCCTGAACAAGCGGCAATCACCTCCCGCGATCAACTTCCTTCCTGGATGCAGGTGGCCACTGAGCAGTTCAAGCTGAAGGAATCGACCGAGGAGTATACGGTCACTGTGGCCGCCTCGCTGGCGCAGTACTTCCTACGCCGCGATCGTGCGGTGGGGATGCTGGCCTATGGGCAATCGCATGAGATGGTGCAGCCGGATCGCGGCGAGCGGCAACTTAACCGTATCCTCGAAGTGCTGGCGGTGCTGCGCGCGGCAGGGCAGGTGCCGATTCACGATGTCCTGCATGCTGAAGTGCAAATGCTGCCCAGAGGCACCACGCTTATCGTAGTCACCCCCACCTTTCATGAGGCATGGGCCGTGGTAGCCCGGCAGATTATGCGCCGAGGGTTGCGGGTGGTCACGGTGCTCATTGATCCCGGCTCGTTTGGCGGCAAGCGCTCTAACGCGGGCTTGTTTCAGTTACTACGGGCCAGTGGTGTCACCAGCTATTATGTGCGCCGCGGGGATAACCTGACCGCCGTTCTGAGCGCCGGATACAGCCGGGCGCACCACTACGCAGTCGCCTGAGAACGACGCCGCAGGATCCATAGCGCGCCGATCGCCGCCAACCCCACCGTCACGCAGCCGGCGAGAGTGATGAAAGTCGGCAGATTGCCGGCAGTGGGTCCTCTCTCCTCCGTAGACACTGCGGCCGCTGGCGCTGAGCTTTCGGGAGATGCTGTCAACGTTTCCGGCGTCGCAGCGATCGGCGTTGGCATTGCCGGCAGCTCCAAGATCACCAGCGGAATATCATGGTCCGAGGAGCGATGCACAAGCTGTACATCCTCCGCCCAACCCGCCGGATAATCGGCGTTCACATGCGCAATGTCCGCCCCAACCAGCAATCGCGCGGCTGCCGGCGAGAGCAGGATACCGTCCAGCAGCTCAGCCAGGCCGCTGAAGATGTAGCTGTAGCGCGATTCGGCCTCCACCCCCATCAGCCCATCCTGTAATCTCCCTGTCCCGGTGAGCGCCTGCAGCGTTGCCGAGCCGGGTCCGTCGTTGAAGTCACCCATCACTATGATGAGCGTCTCCGGCAATGCCTGCAATTGCTCGGCAACGAGTTGAGCCACATGCTGCGCCTGCGCCAGCCGGAGCGGGGCGGTTTCTTCCTCCCCTTCCCGCCGGGACTTGAAGTGATTGACGATGATTGTCAGTGGATGGTCGTCCAATGACAGCTCAATCACAAGCGGCGGACGGGAGAACAGCGGCGACCAGCCGGCGCGGCAACGAATAGAACCATCGCTTATGCCGGTATCCAGCCGGCTACACGTCTGGCTCAGCGCGACCTGCCGCATGGTCACGCGGCGCGAATCGCCTAACAGCGCTAGGTCAATCCCCCGGTCGTCCGGACTCTCCAGGTGAGCTATCACATAGGGAAAGCCGCACGCCGTCCATAGCATCGCAGCCAGATCCTCGAGCAGGGACAGATTCTCCACCTCTTGAACGGCCAGCAGAGTGGGGCAACCAAGCGGACCGGCGATCGCGTTTGCCAGTTTCGCGCGCTTGCTGCTCACTTCTGCAGGCGATGGAGCCGGCGTGTCCACTGCGCCGGGATCAGGCGAACTGTCAAAGTGGTCGTGAAGATTAAACGTGGCGGCGCTGAATTGGTTGGGTGTAAGCGCCGGAGCCGCCGGCGGCTCGGGCATCGGCGCGGTCTGGATTGTTAGCTCGGCGGGCCGTTGCAGAGCCAACTTGAACTCGTCAAAGTGATAGATGAGCGGACCGCTTAAGCCGTCTACCTCATCGCCCACCTTCAGTTGTGGGAAGGCCGTGCAATCTGTATCGCTGGTATGCAAGACGTCCAGCAATAGCGACAACGGCTCTCCCTCCATTACGCGCGTGTATGGAGTAGTCGCCGGCAGGACCGTTATGCTGCAAATGTCCAATGTCGGCCCCACGACGCGCGCATGCGGGTAGGAGACCCACATGCTCTCCAGCGTCTCCAGATAGTCGGCTCTCTCCTCGATCATCCGGTCAGTGTCCAGGCGTGCCGCGGGCAAGAGTGGATTCCCCCGGCTAAGCAGCGTCATCTCCAGTCCATTGTTGTCAATCTCCGTATAGCCGAAAAACTCAGTCACCTGGCCGGTGACCAGAATGTCATCCCCCGGCACGAAGCGCGGTTCGGCTGTGCCGAGAAACAGCGCCATACCGTCGGAAGTGGCCGGGTTGCCATCCTCTTGCCCCGGCGGCGACTGGACGAACAGCGTATGGAAAGTGGCTCCTTGCGTGTTGCGGTCGGAGATTGCGCCGGTGACGCGCGCCACGAATGAGACGGTCTGATTGATGAAGGGGGAAATGTCCCTCTCACCCTGAATCTCACCGACGGAAAGCAGCTCAACGTCGGCTGCCGGATCCGCCGGCGCACGGCACTCCCCGTCAATCGTGATCATCCCCGGCGTAGGAATGTCCCGCGGCAACCAGTCAGCTGCGCTGTCGCTGTCGCAATGAGCCGGCGACCGCTCAATGCTCTGGCCGGTCACCACCCCTGCCACCGACGGGTGAAAGAAGCCCTCCTGGTCGCCGTAGTTCACCGCATCGACGACCCGGTCCTTCCGGTCAAGGAGCAACACTTCGTCGCCGTCGTTAGCCAGCGCGAACTCGTCGCTACCCCAGCCGGCGTAAGGCTCCATTTCCGGCACACCCGGATCGTCAGCCGCAATTTCTAGAGTGGGGTCCATGCCGAAAAGCGCCCCAAAGCCGGCGGCGGATCGCGCCACAACGACGGCCTGTCCGGGCGCGACCACAACGCCGGCCGGAAAAGCGACCGTACCCTCCCGGCTGCTTGGCGTCGCCGCGTCGGACAGTTTGTAACCAGCCAACTCTACGTCCGCGTCGCCCAGGTTGGCGATCTCGACCCACTCGCCCAACTCATCCTGACCGGCGGCATCGTAGTAGACCTCCGTGATCAGCAGCCCGACAGCACCGGGAGCGCTGGACTGCCCTGAGAGTGGACTCGCCGTGACGAGGATCAGCAGACATGCAGATGCGCGAAACAGCCACCACACTCCCGAGGCGAACCTGACTCCTCTCACTGGCGGTCTCCCACACAAACATTAACCGGTTCAGACCGCGTCTCCTGTGCCATTAGCGCAACTCGACCGGCCAGTATTTGCCACCATATAGCTCCAGCCGGGGCTTTCAGCAGGTGGGTCTTGCCCGGCGCGTCGGAAGCTCCCAGGCCACGGGCAATGGGCCACACTGCAGGTTCCGCCAGCAATAGATCCGCCAGTTTGTCCTCCAGCCGAGACCCGCTGCGCACCGCTAGCACGCCGACGAGGTCGACAGCCATCTCGTCAAGCAGATAGTCGATGTGCCAGTGCAGACGCTTGCCGAGAGGCAGAATCGGCGCATTGACTGAAATCATATCGTGCCGCCGAAAGCTGTCGAGCATCTCGACCCGAATAGGATGAGCGGGATTCCCTGGAGAGCGAGTTGCGTGCCTCAGCAAGCGCCGGGCCAACGGCGCGCGCCCATTCCTCCCCATGGCGGAACCCACGTAGGCGTATGTCCCGCTCTCGATTTGGAGCGGCTCGCCGCAGCGGAAACGCCCAAAGACGAGAGAAAGTTGCCTGCTCACTTCGATCCGTAGCAGGTAGCTCCCGCTGCACACCTCCTGACCGCCAATCCAGATCATGTGACTAACCCCAACTCCAGATGGTAGCGAGCAAAGCGGGTCTGACCCCGCACAATCGGATTCTAGCAGAATCGAAGGCGCTATATACCGGATTTCGAAAAGCCGGTTAGAATCGGCATGTTCAGATATGAGATGATCCGGTGACAAAGCCAATTACGATTGAGTCACGCACAACATTGGGTGAGCCGTTTGAGGTCGGCGATCTGACCGTGACGCCTGTTGCACAGAGTTTAATACTGGTCGCCGGCTTTCGGACCTGGCAAACGGGAGTGGTCTGGAACAGACCGGCGGCGGTACTGGTCCGCCGGAAGGGCGAGCAGGTGCGCATCCCAATCGTCAATTACACTCGCCTCGGGTCAGTCGCCGCCGCCGGCCTAGGCATCTTCGTATCAGTGCTGCTGCTGCGGACCTACTCACCGCCCGGGGGAAGCGATAATTAGACTTACTCTGTATTACGCGCCGGTCTGCCTGCATGACGGCGGGATGAACTTGCATTTGAGCAATCAGTCACCAATGTTCAGACACAGCGGCACAAGGAGTTGAACATGAGCAGTATTTCGGACATTGTCAGAGAAACGGGGCCGGCTCACGAAGCAGCCGGCAAGCAGCTTGAGCTGCTGCTCAACACCGCACGGGTAGAAAGCGTGTTCGGCGCGCCGGTGACGCAGGGAGAGTTCACAGCCATCGTGGCGGCCGAAGTCACTGCTATTGTCGGCTTCGGTTTCGGATCCGGCGGCGGCGAGGCGCAAATTCCCCCGGGGACCGATGCAGGCGGCGTCGACGCAGCCGGGGAACCGCTGAAAGCAAGTAGTAGCAGCGGAGCTGGGGGCGGTGGTGGTGGCGGCGGCACGGTATTGGGTAGGCCGGTGGCGGTCATTGAGATTGGGCCGGTCGGCGTGCGCGTGCAGCCTATCGTCGATCCCACAAAGATCGTCCTGGCCTTCTTGACCACATTCGGAGCCATGTTTGTGGCCCTCAGCCGCGTGCGAGGGTTGGCCGACAAATTGGGGGAGTAATGCGAACTACCTGGCGCAATGTCGGGTTTGGCTCCCGGCTAGCCTGACGGTTCATCCGGCGGCATGAGTTATCAGGCGCAGCCTATAACATTGCGACCGGCTGTTAGGTTGGATGAGCCGCTGATCCGCGGTATGGTCCGGCAGGCCAGGCTGAATCCATTCGGTCTGACATGGGAGCGCTTTGTCCTGGCTATTACCTCCGACGGACAGGTTGTGGGCTGTGTGCAGGCCAAGCCGCATGGCGACCTGCTAGAGCTGGCTTCGCTGGTCGTTCTGCCGGGCTGGCGTCGGAAGGGCATCGCTCGCCTGCTCATTTGTCATCTGCAGGAGAAAGTGGGGTCGCCCCTCTGGTTGATGTGCCGCGGCCAATTAACCCCGTTCTACGAAGCGTTCAGCTTCCGGCAGGTGACCGACCCGGCTGAACTGCCTGCTTACTTCCGGCGCATTCAACGGCTGTCAGCGCTGTTTCGACCGGTCATTCCGGCCGACGATCGCCTGGCGATCATGCTGTGGCGAGGATAGAAACCGCCCGGATCGCGTTGCTTAACTAACACGGACGCCCGCGTCGGCCAACACGCCGGCGATCAGATCTTCGTGCGACATCTGCTTTGCACTGGCGGCGGCCTCGGCAACCGCGTCGGCCGGTAGATAAACCTCCAACTCGCTCAGCAGCCGGGCCGCCATCTCTCGCGATCGTTTGCTGACCAGGCTGGGCACAAAGCGCGGGCTGGTGTTGACCAGATAAAGCGTCTCCAGCGCACGCTGCTTGTCGCCATTGCGCATTAACAGGGAGCACCAATCAACCAGGACTTCCATCTCAATGCCGTCCGCCCAGACTTCGCGCAGAACGCTCAGCGCCTCCTGGAAACAGCCGGCGGCCTTCGGCAGATTGTCTTCAGCCAGGTAGACGCGGCCCATCATGTTCAGCAGCCGGCCAATCAACCAGGGTGTTCCCTGGTCATGGTGCAGGGAGAGACTCTCTTCATATCTGGCCCTGGCCGTGGCATAGTCGCCGGTTTCGAAGGCGATCTTGCCCAGATTGGTCAGCGCCCAGGCGTAGCCGTTGGGATCGTTGATTTCCTCAAACAGCGGCGCTGCCTCCTCGAAATGTTTGCGAGCAAGGTCATACTTTCCCAGTTCAAGGGCAAAGTTCCCCAGGGCATCCAGAGATTCCGCGCGTTGCGTCGGCAGGTTTACCTCCGCAAGCAAGGAAACAGCAGCCTTATATTGCTGCTTTGCCTCCGCTACGTTTCCGCACTCTATCAGGAAAGCGCCATACTGATACAGGGTCTTGATAATGGATTCTCGGTCGCCGTCTTCCTTGCTTATCTCCAACAGCGTGTCATAGCGACGCTGCGTGTCCTCCAGATCGCCGAGCGCCCAGGAGACTTGCGCCAGACCCCACAGCACGCCTCCCAGGACTTCGCGCAGTCCGAATTCGTGGCAGATGTGCAACCCGCGCTCAAAGTTGCGACGGGCGCGATCGAACTCGCCCAGGCGGCTGGCCGCCAATCCGGTCTGAAAACAAGCCATCACGAGGCCGGCCGGGTTGCCGATGCGCTCGCATATGGCAAAGATCTGGTCCGCGTAAGCAATGGATTCATACGGGTTGGCCGCCAGCCCGCTCAGATTCTGCAAAATGCGCGTGCTGAGTATCTGGTCTCCAATCTCGTTGGCAACTGCCAGGGCCTGCTTGTACAGCGAGACCTGTTCCTGATATCCGACCGTATGAATCGCCAGCGCGTTCAGCGAGCGCACCAGTTGCCAGCGTTCATTGGTGGCCTGGCAAATGTCGATCGCCTCCTGCAGCATCTCTCGCGCTTCGGACAAGGATTGCGCTCGCGCCACGCTGTCGCTGAGGTAGACCATGGCCAGGGGAAGCTCGCGTTGAGCCTCCAGCCGGATTGCCCCATCCACAGATGGGTCCTCGGCCAATTGCCGCAGCAGGACGATTGCGTTGCGCAGCGGCGGCATCGCCTGCTCACGCCGGGACATGCGATAAAAGAATACACCCCGATAGGAGCTGGACTTGGCCAGCGCCAATGCGCGCAGATGCTGGCGGGCCGGCTCCCAGCCATCTGTCGGACACCCGGTCAACGCGGAAATGGCGCTCGAAAACATCTCGCCCCCTTCCATGTTCATGCCTCGGGTCTCGTAGAAGATGTACAGACTTTCGGCGCCTTCCCGCAGATTGTGCAGGGCGGTATCGTGCCGGCACACGTTCGATACGTTCCACTGCCACGCCTGGCGGACGTTGTCCAGGTCCTGACCAATCAGGTCTAGGGCCTCCTTCTGCTCACTTCCGTGCAATCGCGGCTCCTGAGAGCGAAGCAACTGCGAGTAGAAGGCAGCGTGGCGCGCGCTGATCTGCTGCTGCTCAGCGGGGTCTTGCGCGAGTTTCTCCTCGGCGTATTGCTTCAGCAATTCGTGGATGCTGTAGCGCCCTTCCGGCCCCGGCGTATCCGTGTAGTGTGTTTCTCCCTCATAGAGCAATGACTTGTTGACTAGATCGGTCAGTGTCAGCAAAGAAGCGTCGGCTACCCGTTCGGCCGCCCGGCGCCTGAACCCGCCCTGAAATACAGCCAGTCGGCGGAAGGCGGTCTGGCTGCGCGAGTCCAGCAATTGCCACGAGTAATCAAACACCGCGCGGATGCTGCGGTGCCGCTCGGCGATGTTTCGCATGTTGGTGGCCAGGAAGTCGTAACTGCTCTCAATCTCCCGGGCAATCTGCGTCGGCGTCAGCACCCGCAGCCATGTAGCAGCCAGCTCTATCCCCAGCGGCATCCCGTCAACCAGTTGGCAGATGCGGATGATGTGCGGCAGCTCAGATTCGAGTTCAAACTGGCCCAACACCCGCTTGGCCCGTGCTATAAAGAGGCGCACCGCGCTGTAAGGGCCAATCTCCGTCTCATGCAGATCGGCCGGATAACGCATACCCCTGACTGGCCGGGTCCATTCTTCCCACAGGTTAAGCGCTTCGCGAGAAGTGACTAACACTTGCAGGCGCGGGGACAGCGCAATAAGGTCAGACACACGCTGCGCGCCTTCGATCAGATGTTCAAAGTTATCCAGGATGAGCAACATCTGTTTGGTGCGCAAGTAGTTGGCCAGTTGTTCGGCCGGCTCCGCCTCATCGAAGAAGACGATTCCCAGCGTATCAGCAATTGCGGTTTCCAGGTATTCCGGCCCGGTGACGGCTGCCAGCGGCACAAAGCGCACCCCGTGCTCATAGTCGTCCAGCTTTCGCCGGGCAGCCTCCAGGGAGAGCCGCGTCTTGCCGATGCCGCCGGGGCCAACCAGCGTGAGCAGCCGGCAATCCGGGTCGCTGAGCGTGCTCACTACCTCCAGGATCTCCGGCTCGCGGCCCACAAAGGGCGTCGGCTGCCAGGGCAAATTGTGGCGCGGCCCTATCGCCGGCGCTACCGGTTCATCCACAGACGTTTCAAAGCGTAGGGGAACCTCCACGTCGCCGGCCAGGCCGGCCATGATCGCCTCCAGTTTCGCGCCGACCAGGCGCACGCTGCCCAGCCTGTGGTCGCGATCCTTTTGCAGCATGTGGTAGATCAGGTTCGCCAGGGATTCAGGCGTGTCGGTGCGAAACTGGTTGATATCTGGGGTTGGCTTGGTCAGAATGGCCAGTAATGTAGCGCTCAGCGTGTCATCCAGGAAGGGGGTACGGCCGGTCAGCATCTCGTAGAGCAACACGCCAAACGACCAGATATCAGCCCTGGCATCCAGCGGCTGGCCCTCACAGGCTTCCGGGCTGAGATATGCATATGTGCCGGTCAGGGCGCCGGTCTGTGTAATGGGAGCCAGATCCCCAAAATGGGCAACGCCGAAATCGGTCAGCCGGGGTGTACCGTCCTGCGCCAACAAGACATTTGCCGGCTTGATGTCACGATGGATGATGTTCAGGTGGTGCGCCCTGGTAAGCGCATCGGCCAATTCCAACGCGATGCGCATCACCCGCGCCAGCGGCAACTGTCGCTCGCGCTCCAGCAGCTCCGCTAGCGAACCACCGGAGACGTATTCCATCACCAGATAGTATTCATCTCCCTCATGTACCGTGGCCAACATGGTCACGATATTGGGATGGTTGAGCCGGCGCAGAGCTTCCCCTTCGCGCTCGAAACGGGCTACCAGGCTGCGATCGGCGGCAATCAACTCCGGCTTGAAATGCTTGATCGCCACGGGCCGACCGGTTACGTTATCAATCACCCGATAAACATTTCCCGCGCCGCCCCGACCAATTCGGTCCAGGTGGAGATTCTCGATCAGATAACGCCCGGCGATCAGTTTTTGCAGCTCCATGACATCACCTGTTAGATAACCATCTAATGACGTCCGGTAATTCTAGCACATTTGTGCGACTTTGGGAAGGTAATATGCGATCCTCGTGCGACCGATGTCCGGCTTAGGGTTGACCGAGCTACTCCTGTGAATACGGATACCACCACGATTTCGGCTGATCGTCGAAGTCCCAGTGCACGTGCTTTGTCTCCATGAAGCTCTCCAGCCCTTCCTCGCCAAGCTCGCGGGCGTTGCCGCTCATCTTCATGCCGCCAAACGGCCCGCCGTAGTTGTCAGTCAGCGGGTCGTTGATCCAGATCGTGCCGGCGCGCACTTCCTCAAAGAAGCGTTTGGCCAGGCGTGGGTCATTGGTGCGACATACAGCCCCCAACCCGTAATCGCTGTGATTCACCAGTTGGATCGCCTGGCCAAAGTCCCGATAGCCCATCACGGGTATGGTCGGGCCGAATGTCTCTTCGCGCATACACAACATATCATGATCAACATCCGTCAAGACAGTAGGCTGATAATAGTAACCCCGTGCGAACTGCGCCGGCCGCCTGCCGCCCGCCAGCACGGCCGCCCCCCTGCCGACAGCATCCTGCACGTGCCGTTCGACCTTCTCGCGAAAGCGCTGATCAGCGAGTGGTCCGATATCCGTGGTGGCTTCAATTCCCGGTCCCAGCCGTAGATCCGCCACATAGTCAGCCAACCCGCCGGCAAACGTTTTCAGCATCGGCTGCGGCACATAGACTCGCTCTGTCGCCGTGCAGACCTGACCGGCATTTAGCAGCGCCGCGTAGGCGACCGCCTGGATAGCGCTGTCGCAATCTGCATCCGGCGCTACCACAAAAGCATCCTTGCCGCCCAGCTCCAGGTGGGTGCGCTTCATCCGGTCGGCCGCCAGTCGGGCGATGCGCTGCCCCGTCGCCGTGGAGCCGGTGAAGGCGATGACCGGCACGCTGGGATGGGCGACCAGCGCCTCGCCCGCGCGCGGGCCGTCTCCAGTCACGACATTGATGACCCCGGGCGGAAAGTGGTCAAAGGCCAGCTCTACCAGCAGCAGCGTCGAAAGGGGCGTCTCGTTAGCCGGCTTGACGATCACCGTGTTGCCCGCAGCCAGGGCCGGGGCTACCTTCCAGGCCATGAGCAGCAAAGGATAGTTGAAGGGTATAATGCAGGCCACCACCCCATAAGGCTCTTTCAACACAAAATTGAACTGGCTGCGATCCGCCGGCGCCACCAAACGGCCCCGATAGGTACGGCCCAGCTCGGCGTAGTAGTCAAAGGTGCCGATGACCCATTCCAGCTCCTCCTCATTCTCAGGGACCGGCTTTCCCTCCTCCAGCGTAAGCAAACGGACGATAGCGTCCTTATTCAGACGCATCTTCCGCGCAGCCTCGTGCAGCAACTCGGCTCGCTCCACACCCGGAACCCAACGCCACGTATCGAAGGCCTGCCCGGCGGCCGCCACAGCTTTCGCCACATCAACCCCGGTCGCGTTGGGCACACAATCCAACACCTCTTCAGTCGCCGGATCCAACACGTCAAATTTCTCACCGCTGACCCCTGGCACCCATTGACCATCAATGAACATTGCCTTCATCCGTTCCTCCACGGGCTGAGATCGCCCAATGCCTCATTGCGGCTATGTCCGCAATGATACATCAGAACACTCAGATTGGACGGTCCCGGTGTATTAGGTTGTTGGGATTTTTGAGGGGATGGGGCGTTATATCATAACGAACACCTCCCGTCTTCACACACGTTGACCGAGAAGACGGGAGGTGTCGCCTGAGATTTGTGGCTTGCCGACTACTGCTGGAACATCATTGGGAAGAACAGCGTGTCGGGCGGCAGGGTGTCGCCATCCAGGAAGAACGTCGGCCCATCCCAGCTTGGGGGCGGGGGAATGACCGGCTCATCGTTCTGCAACTGGATGTCATCGGTGGCCGAGGTGTTAGCATCTGTTGCCAATGTAATGAAGTATTGACCCAGGGGATCGTTGCCCTCCGTCTGAATCAGAAACAGGGCCTGTCCCTGGTTGTCGGTGGTCAATGTGCCACGCTCCTGGCCATCGACATAGACAATCGCCAGCGTGTTGGGCGGGTAGCCGACTCCTTCGAATAGGAAAGCGCTGCCGGGAAAACCGCTATCAGCGCCAACCACGTTGAGCTCCGGCTGGTAAATGCCCGCGTAAAGCTCCCAACCCAGCTTTTCCGCGGACAGGCCGGTGAACGGCAGCAGGCTGATTCCCGACAGGAACACGAGCAAGAGCAGACCTATGCGGCTGATTGCTCGCCAACGCTCATTTTTCATCACTTCCTCCTTGCGAGAAACTTCTCGAGTACAATTTGATTCGAAAGGCGATTTTGGGCACAGCGACGACGGGGATTGGTCGCTGCCCACCGGGCCAGAAAACATCGAAGCCTGACCGTGCACATTATCAAACGCTTTCCGAAAGTCCGTTACCCTCAAACGTCAGTGAGTAAGCGGGTCTTTTGGCTCCGGGCATTCAGACCAAAGTCCCATTACTTTACGATTGATACCCACACCGCATACAGGGCCGGTCGGACAACAACTATCCCCAACAGTAGTAGATGCGAACGTGGTCGACGCGAGTCGTGAGGCTTCAATGCGTTCATCGGCCGCCAGACATGAAGAAGAACGGCCCATTCCAGCTGGAGGGCGGGGGAATCAAAGGGCCGGCATCTCTCAATCGAACAACATCGGTGGCCGAGATGTTGGCATCGGTAGCCAGTGTGATGAGTACGCTTTCTCGAGGATCGCCAACTTCCGATTGAATCACAAACACTGCCCGTCCTCTGTTACTGGTCGTCAATGTGCCGCGCGCCACGCCGTCGACATAGACGGTCGCCGGCGCGCTATGAGGAAAGCCTGCGCCCACCAGGATGAAGGCGCTCCCAGGCGCTCCCTGATCCCGGCTTACCACATCCAGATCCGGCTGGTATGCTTCCGCGAAGTTTTGCCATCCCAGCTTTGCAGCAGTAATGCCAGTAAATGGCAGTAGCGCGACGCCCGAGAGCAATACGAACATGAGATATGCCACACGGCCAATTGCCTGCCAGCGCGTGGTTTTCATCAGGTTCTCTCTATCTTGATTCCGTCGGGTGGTCATGACAATGATTAGGATTCAGAAGTTACGAGGATGAGCCGCTCACCTGGGAGATTTGGAAAGGCCACATCCGATCGAGCTTATTATCAGACGCTTCCTGACTGAACGAAAGATGCGAACGTAAACAGATTGATCGGCCTATTGGCGCGGCGCTTTCAGACCAAAGTCGCCAAGTTGGGCCTATGGTCTCAACTGACTTCAGAGTTGCAGTTATTCCGATCTATAATTCCGGAAGGCAGCCTGTGCCTTCGAGCAAGAAAGTGTTTTACTGTGCTGCCGTGGCCGGCGACTGGTAACCGGTCAATAGAGGTGTCGTAGGTGCGGAAACTGACGTTCGCGCAACGTTATATGATTGTGAGCTTCGTGGTGATGCTGGCGGGCATGCTCATTATCGGTGCCTGGGTGGCGCAGCTGATAGAGGAGCGGGTCGCCAGCCGGACCGCGGCAGTCACAGCCCTCTACGTGGATAGCTATGTGGCGCCCTATTTGCAGGAACTGAAGGTCCAGGATGACCTGAACCCGCCAAGTATTGCATTCTTCAAACGGTTGCTTTCAGAGAACGTGCTCGGCCGGCAGATGCTCTCCTTCAAAATCTGGTCGCCGGACGGCAGGGTTGTATATAGCCAGGAGACCGAGCAAATTGGCGAGCTGTATCCCATAGAGGCGGGTCTGGCGGTGGCCTTGCGCGGAGAGGTATATACCGAGCTAAGCTCCCTAGACAGAGAGGAACATGAGTTCGAACGGGAGATCGCCTCGGAGTTGATCGAGACGTATGCGCCGGTGCGGGCATTCAACAGCGACGAGATTATCGCTGTTTCTGAGTTCTATCAATCCGCCGATGAATTGCGCGCCGACATTCGGGCTGCGCAAGTGAATAGCTGGCTGGTGGTGGCCTCGGTCATGCTCACCGTTTATCTGTTGCTTGCCGGCATTGTGCGCCGGGCGAGCAAGACCATCGAAAAGCAGCAGTTGGCGCTGCAACAACACGTTAACCAGTTGAACCTGCTGTTGGTCCAGAACAGTGAGCTACATGAAAGGAGCCAGCGAGCGGCGGCCCACTCAACGGATCTAAACGAACGCTATCTGCGCCGAATCTCCGCCGACCTGCACGACGGCCC
The DNA here is from genome assembly GCA_964539885.1 of uncultured Ardenticatenaceae bacterium. GTDB lineage: Bacteria > Chloroflexota > Anaerolineae > Promineifilales > Promineifilaceae > JACKCB01. Next base: position 15,222 of record CAZIKT010000040.1, read on the forward strand.
TGCCCAGGACCTGGCGCTGGCGCTGCTGCACATGGATGCTCTTGAAAAGATACAGAACAACGGTTCTGGGGAGAGTAGGAGTGACAACGGCGAGGAACCGGCGGACATAGAGGTCGTGCGTGGCAGCGTGAAGACAGCGCTGAACGAGTTGCGCAACATCTCAGCCGGATTGCGTATGCCGCACCTCCGCTATGCTACCGCCGAGGAGACGGTCCGCAGAGCTGTCCGCGACTATGAACAGAAGTCCGGCTGCGACGTAAATCTTTCAATCCGTAGTGTGCCCAATCAGGCGCCCATGTCAACCAAGATCGCGCTCTACCGTATCATCAAAGAGGCCCTGAACAACGGCTATTTTCATGCGGACGGCAAGGAACAGGCTGTGCGCGTATCCCTAGAGGAAGGTCAACTATATGTGGAGATCGAGGATCACGGTCCAGGGTTTGACCCGGCAGCCGTAACGTCCGACAAGCATCTCGGATTGATCAGCATGGCGGAGCGTGTGGAAATGCTGGGCGGTCAGTTCGATGTTGACAGCGTTATCGGGCGCGGCACAATTATCAAGGCCTACCTACCCATGGTTCTTGCTGGAGATCATAATGAGTGACCAGATCCGCCTATTGATTGCCGACGACCACCCACTTTTTCGCAACGGCGTTGCCCAGTCCTTTACCGTTGAGGACGATATTGAACTGGTCGGGCAGGCAGGCACCGGCGAAGAGGCGATCCGGCTCGTCGGTGAGAAGATGCCGGATGTGTTGTTAATGGATCTCGCCATGCCCGGCATGGGCGGTATTGCCGCCGCCCAACGCATCAGCGCCAGTTGGCCGGTCGTACGCATCATTATGCTCACCGTCTCCGAAGATCAGGATGACTTGATGGCTGCATTGAAGGCCGGCGCCAGGGGCTATGTGCTGAAAGGGGTCTCAGCCCGGACCTTGTTACACGCGGTCCGCTCGGTCGCTGAGGGAGATGTCTATATCTCGCCAAATCTCGCCGGCAGCATCCTCTTCGAAATGACATCCACCCAGCAGCCGGATCCGCTGAGCTCGCTTACGGAACGGGAGCAGGAGATCCTCGTTCTCGTTGGGGAGGGATTGACCAATCGGGAGATCGGCGACCGCCTCTTCCTGGCCGAAAAGACAGTCAAGCATTACATGACCAACGTGCTGCAGAAACTGCAGGTGCGCAGCCGGGTGGAAGCCGCCCTGCTCTCGCAAAAACGCTCACTCGGCCTCTGATCAGCCGCTGCAATTTCTAACACTATTCCTACGCCGGCCTATTGTTTGCCGTAGGCTGCCTCAATAGAATAGGCTCGCTGGCTTCCTAATTAGCCACCATTCTTCGCATGATAGGGGGATGCGCATTGGCTCCCATTCTACGGCAATGCAGCTTCCGTCTCGTCAGCGAGCAAGGAGACAGTCATGAAACAACAAGAAATGAGCCTGCCCATCGTTCCCCTCCGCGGCGGCGTCGTCTTTCCCGGGACGACAACCACCATCGCCATTGGGCGCGCTCGCTCGCTGGCGGCCGCCCAGGCTGCGGTGAAGAGCGGCGGTGAAATCCTGATCCTCGTGCAATACGACGGCGAGATCGAAGATCCGGCAACCGAGGATCTGTTGCCGATCGGAATCCTGGCGACCGTCCGCGATGTGATGCGCGCCCCGCACGTCGGCGTGCAGATGCTTGTCGAGCTTCATCACCGGGTCGCATTCGACTCACTGCTAAGCTCTGAACCGTATCTGATCGGAACCTTCCACGAGATCGAAGACCAGAGCGACGCTCATCCGGAAGAGTTGATGACCGAAGTGATGGCTGCCCTGGAAGAATATGCCGAGATGATGGGTGAGGTCAATCGGCAAGTGATGATGACCATGCGGAGTCAGAAGAGCGCCGGCGACCTGGCGGACTATGTGGCCGGCTTGCTGAACATCCCCTTTGATCAGGAAATCGAGCTGCTTGCCAATCCGCATGGCGTTGAACGTCTGGAGCTGGTCAAAACCTACCTGCGACAGGAAATCATCATCGCCGACCTGCGCCAACATATTCAGAAAGAGGCCCGCGAAGGCACCGAAAAGATGCAGCGGGAGTTCTTGCTCCGCGAGCAAATGAAGGTGATTCGCAAGGAACTTGGTGAAGAGGGCGACAATCTCTTCGACGAATTGCGCAAGAAGATTGAGGCCGCCGGCATGCCGGAAGCCGTCCAGGAGAGAGCCTTCGCTGAACTGCAACGCCTGGAACAACAAGGCGGCAATACGGCCGAAGCCAGCGTCATTCGCACTTATCTGGAGTGGCTGGTCGAATTGCCCTGGAGCAAATTGACCGAGGATAACCTGGACATTCAGCATGTGCGTGACGTGCTCAACGAAGACCATTACGGCCTGGATGACGTGAAAGATCGCATTGTCGAATACGTCGCCGTGCGCAAGTTGGCCGGCAACAAGATGAAGGGGGCTATCATTAACCTGAATGGTCCGCCGGGGGTCGGCAAGACTTCGATTGCCACGTCCGTTGCCCGCGCCATGGGCCGAGAGGTCACCCGCATCAGCCTGGGCGGCGTTCGCGATGAGGCCGAGATTCGGGGCCATCGGCGCACCTATATTGGGGCCATTCCCGGGCGGATCATTCGCGCCCTGCGGGATGTCAAGACACGAAATCCAGTCATCGTCCTGGACGAAATCGACAAGGTCGGGGCGGACTGGCGCGGCGATCCCAGTTCAGCGCTGCTGGAGGTGCTCGACCCGGAGCAGAATCACTCATTCACCGACCATTACCTGGAAGTGCCTTTCGACCTGAGCCAGGTTATCTTCGTCACCACCTCAAACACGACAGGAACGATTCCCCCCGCCCTCTTCGACCGGATGGAATCGATCAGTATGCCCGGCTACATCGAAGATGAGAAGCTGGAGATCGCCAAAGGCTTCTTGATCAAGAAGCAGACCGGTGGGCATGGCATCAACGATTCAGACGTGGCCTTCGACGAGTCCGCGTTGCGCAAGATGGTCCGCTATTACACGCATGAAGCCGGCGTGCGCCAGCTAGAGCGCAATATCGGCACGATCGTCCGTAAGCTGGCGGTTCGAATTGCCAGCGACCAGCCGGGACCATTCACCGTGAATGATGAGCTGGTGGAGGAATTCCTTGGCGCGGAAAAGTTCACCTTCGGCATGGCGGAAGAAAAGGACGAGGTCGGTGTCTCAACCGGTCTGGCGGTAACCGGCTATGGCGGCGACATTCTGGCCATCGAGGTCGGGCTCAGCGAAGGGCACGGCCAGGTAACGCTGACCGGCTCACTGGGCGATGTGATGCAGGAGAGCGCACAGGCCGCCCTGACCTATGCCCGCGCCAACGCCCGCCTCCTTGGTTTAGAGCCGGCCGTGTTCGACCGCGTTAACATCCACATCCATGTGCCCTCCGGCGCGACCCCAAAGGACGGCCCTAGCGCCGGTATCGCCATGGCGACGGCCATTATCTCCGCCTTCTGTAGACGGCCGGTCCGTCGCGATGTGGCAATGACCGGCGAAGTTACTCTGCGTGGTAAAGTGCTCGGCATCGGGGGACTGAAAGCAAAGACCATTGCCGCCCACCGCGCCGGTATCCATACCGTCCTCTTGCCGCAAGAAAATGCCCGAGATATCCCCGAGCTGCCGGAGCGCATCCGCCAGGACCTGAACCTGGTTCCTGTCAGCCATCTGGACGAAGTGCTGGAGTTAGCCCTGCTCGACTCCATCGCTCCTCCGGTCTCGGTTGAGATCGAAGAAGGAGCGAAGGGCAAGGTGATCATCCCGCCTATCAGCGGCGCAAACTACCCGGAGCGGCCCCTGCAAGCAGCCGGCAGCTGATCCCTATCTCATCATGCACAGCTGATTAACCCGGCCGGTTGCTCACTAACTTGCGAGGGACTGGCCGGGGCTTGTTTTGCCGGCGCGATACCCGGCTCCTTCGTCAAAGATCAAGTGCGACGCGAAGCTCGGCCAACAGCCGGATCGTGCGCTCGATAAGCGCCCGATTCGCCGGCTTGTTGGGCCACAAGCTGGCTCCCGAGGGATGGGGAAGTGGGACCAGCCAACGCCCTTCTTTCGACAGCATGGCATCAACCTGCTCAAGACGTACTGCCGCCCCGGTATTGAATTGGCCGGGTCCGGTAAGACTGCCGGGCGGAAAGTAGCTGGCTGCGCCGATGAGCTGTTCCAATGTCGCGCCGGGCGGATAAAAGAGGCCAATCGCCAGCTTGCCGACCACGATCACCAATCTGGGGTCAACCAGCGCCCATTCCCGATCCAGGAAGGGTCGGCAAAAAGCCTGTTCCTCTTTTGACGGTACGCGATCTCCCTTGCCGGAAGGACTCTTGCCGGGATAGCATTTTGTCACTGCGGACATATAGTGGCGACTGCGAAACTCCGTCTCGTCCCAGCCGGCGGCCCCAAGCCACTGAAACAACCGGCGCCCACTGCCGGCGTTGAAGGGTCGCTTCACCTCTGCTTCCGTCACGCCCGGCGCTTGACCGATGACCATCACCCGCGCCCGATCAGAGCCGCTGAACACGGCCCCCGGCGCGATGCTGTAGCCGGCATCCAGGCAACGCCGGCAGGTCCGAATTTCCTCGTGAAGTTGAAGCAGCGGCTGCGCGCGGACCATCCGGGATTTGCCGGCGATTGAGCGCGGGCTATTGCGCGGTCGCCAGCCGGCCGGCCGCCAACGCGACAACTTCATCAGCGCGCAGGCTAATAATGTTGACCCCCTGCACAACCCCTGTCTTAGCCGGCACCTCCTGCGCGGCAAAGCGAATCATTTTGCCCAGGCGCGAGATGACAAACAGGTCGTCAGCCTCAGCGATGGCTACCACGCCGACCAGCTTCTCTGTCTTAATAGCCGCCTTGCCACCGGCGCCGGGCGCTTTGTTGGCCCGAAAGCCGGCCATCAGCCGGATGGTGCCGATGCCGTCAGCCCCGAGCATGAAAACACCGCTCTGTTCGCTGACCGGCGTGACGGCGACCACGCGATCGCCTTCATCAAGGCGGATACCCAGACAGCCCCGGCGGTCGCGCACGTGATGCCCTGGAAAGCGCAGCGCCTGGCCCAGAACCGTGGCCAGGAACAGATCGTCGTCGGGGTGGCTCCAACAGGCGGCAGCCAGCGGCCCGCCCTGAGCGATGTCATGCAGCGACGTACCCTGATACATGCCGGCGCCCACAAAGCTGGATCGATAGCGCCTGACCCACCCTCGCTCGCTGGCCAAGACCAGCGACAAGGTGTCGCTCTGCGGGAGGACGGCGATCAGGCCTTCCTCCCGGCCAAGCGAGAAGCCGGTCGCAATCGGCGCTCCCCGGCCGCGCACTTCCGTCTCCAGGATCCGTTCCACCGGCAAGTGGAAGGCCCGTCCGCGATCCGTCAGCAGCAATAACTTCTCGACCACGTCCGCCACCACCAGCTGAGCCGGCGCTTTGTCATCAACGACATCCAGGCCGAACACGCCCATGCCCCCGCGCCGTTGCCGGCCAAAAAGGTGGCGCGCTGTTCGCTTGCCGATTCCGTCAGCGGTAAACGTAATCACCTGTTGGCTGGTGGGCGGTTCGGACTCCTCTAACTGAGGAGCAGCCGGCTTGCCGCCGCCCCCACGCAGCAGCTCCGCTTCCAACGCCTCTATGTAATCCACTACCTCAGTGGGCAGCCCGGTCAGGTCCGGTCGCTCAAGCTCCATGCCAACTCCTATCAGCCAGGATGGTCTGTGACGGTAACCATTAGGACAGCGACGCCAGTTTCTTTTCTACTGTCTGCTTCAATTGCTCGACAAGCTGCTTCAGCCGCCGTTCTTCAACCTCAATCTCGCGCAGGCGCTCTTCGTGGCTTTCCAACTGGCTCACGTAGCGGGTGCGTAAGGTGCCTTCGCGGCCGGACTGGCCCAGGGCGCTCATGTTTCCCTGAATCTGCTGCTGTGCCTTGAAGATCTGCTGCCGTTCCTGATCCACTTCCTTTTGCCGGCTCTCGGCGTCGCCGATCTGCTCCCACAGGCGCAACAACTCGGCTACTTTGTCGAAGCGCTCTTTGTCCAGTAGCCCCTGATGCAGATAGCGCTGCAACTGCGCGTAGGATTGTCGCTCCAGTTGCTCCCGCCGGCTCATCAGCCGTCGCGTTTGCGCCCTTATCGTCCCTTCCGAGCGAGGCTTCGGCTGTACCATAAACCTGAAGTGCGTCTCGGTTGTCTCGACCGGGGCAGGGCTATCGAAGAGTTCAAAATCCGTCTGCCGGGGGTGTTCGACCAGGACGCTCTTCTCCTCGTCCGTATTGTTCGCCACGCGGTACTCCCGCCAGAGGATGTTCCATTCTTCAACTACCAGGTAGGCCCCGCTAATGTGCAGCCCGCTGATTTGCCGGGCGCTGCCGCCATCTTCATGCACCGTCACTCCCAACTCCACCGCGTAAGGCACGTTGAAGTCTGCCTCTCGGGCCGTGAAGGGTAATATCGCCTCCCCGACGTAATCGCCGCCATCAATCACGGTGACCGGCCCACGCTCGAGCGTCAGCCCGGAGCTGTTGCGGAAGCGCATTGTGGCTACCGGATGCGCCGGCAGTTGCTGGCCGTTATAAAGCAGTTCCTTCCGGTAGGCCAGGTCGGCGGCAATGATCGGCACCATAGCCGATTGGCCGCGACGAACGGTCACCGGCGTGGTTATGTTGTACTGAAATAGCTCGCCGAGCGCTTCGCCGGAGGCCACCGGCGCGGTCGTCTCGAGCAACTCCTTGCGCTGCAACCGGCGAGCAGCGGGAGCCGGCGCAGGCATCGCCATGGCTTCCATCGGGGCGCGGGCCATATCGGCCATCATCGGGGCATCCGGCATCATGGCCGCCCCAAATGCCACCGGCCCGGCCGCCACGCGCGCTTCCTCCTCGACCACCGGCCGTTCCGGCGTAAAGGGCGTATATAGATCGTAAACGAATGAGATGGGCATGCCGGCGACCAACGACAGCGAGATCTCCTGGAGGTCCTCCTCCATGCGATTATCGAATATTCCCCAGGCAAAAAGGAGAGCGGACGGGCCGCCTTCGGCATCCGGTTCGGCGACGATGCGATAGCTGACCCGCCAGGTAGGGGCCGGGGCGACATAGCTCACCGAGAGATCGTGGTCGCCATCAGACAGGGAGATGGTCACCTGCCGGTACGCTTCCTGGCTCAAAGACGTTTCCAGAAAGAAGCGCAAGTCGGTCGCCGCCTGCTCATCCTGCAATTGAACGCCGTGCACGCGACTCAACGGGACAGTCAGCACGTTTTCGCTCTCCGCCCGCAACAGCGAAACCAGCGCCGAGTCCAGCGGCTGCCGTGCTTCCGGCTCGTCAATACCGACCAGTGTGCCCGGCCAGGTTTCGTCCTGGTCAAGCAGCAGAGTAACCTGTCGACCGCGCAGGCAGATCAGCAGGTCGCGCAGGCTGCGCTTGTCGTCCAGCCGGATTGAGCTGCCGGCCAGCAACGCCTCCTTATCCTGCGGCGTGGCATATCCGACGCCCAGCACCTGCCCGGCCCCCCAATCGATGGCGGTCAGGCTCTTCAGAATGTCATTCATCTCTTCAACGCGGAAGGATAGCGTCGCCTCCGTTCCGCTGAACTGCGCTCGTCTTTCAAAGAAACCGACCCCGTGTTTATACAGGGTCATTTTCGTTAACGGCAATGTAGTCATGTGGTTTGTGCTCCAGTTCCGGCCTGTTCATCCGGCTCAATCTTGCTCATGTGTTCGCCGACCGTTCCCGCGTCGGCAGCCTCTACCCGGTGTGCGTAGGTGCTGACCAGCTCCCGTCGCAGCACCTTCCCAATCAATGTCCGAGGAAACTCGCGGACAAATACGATCTTGCGCGGCACGCGATCGGCCGGCAAGCGCCGCTCGCAGTAGGCGATAATGGTGCGCGCAGGTAGCCAGGCGCCGTCTTCCACACTGACAAAGGCAACCGGCCGGTTGGCAATGCCGACTACCACTACTTCCTGCACCTGCGGCAACTCGTAGATGATTTCCTCCACGTCCCTGGGGAACGCGACCGATTTCTCGTCAACCTGCCACATATCTTGCCGCCGGCTGATGATCTGAAAGTAGCCGTCCTCGTCCATCCGGGCCACATCATTGGTGTGTAGCCAGCCATCTTCGCTCAGGATGGCCCGACTGGCTTCAGGGCTGGCCCAGTAGCCCATCATCACCTGCGGGCCGCGAACGATCAATTCGCCCACTTGGCCGGGCGGCAGAGGTACGCCGGATTGCAGGTCAATGATCCGCGCTTCCGTATTGGGTAAGGGGATACCAATCGAGCCGACCCGATTCATACCGTACAACGGGTTGGCGTGGGTGACGGTGGTGGCTTCACTTAAGCCATACCCTTCGATCAACTTGCCCTTGGTCAGTTTCTCGAATCTCTCCTTCACCTCAATCGGTAACGGGGCCGCCCCGCACAGACAGGCGCGGATGGAATCGATTTCGTAGCGGCGCACATCCGGGAAGCGGTTGATCGCCATATACATCGGCGGCACGCCGGGAAAGAAACCGGGGCGATACTTGCGGATGTTCTCCAATACCTCCCGCACCTCAAATGTCGGCAGCAAGACCATTGCCGCCCCCAGGGAGACTGCCAGGTTCATCCCCGCCGTCATCCCGTACACATGACTGAACGGCACCGCGCAGAGCACCACTTCCTCGCCCTCATGGGCATCGGTCAGCCAAGCTCGGGTCTGGAAGGTGTTGGCGACCAGATTTCGATGGCTGAGCATGACCCCCTTTGGCTTGTCGGTGGTGCCGCCGGTAAACGGAATCATTGCCAATTCGTCCGGCGACTGTTCAAGCTCCGGCAATGGCGACTGCGAATGTTGCCGCAACAGCGTCTGCCAACGCACCTCTTGCGACACAAGCGGGATCCTGGGCTGGAACTCCGCCCGTTTTCCCGGCTTAAAGAACAGCGCAAGGCGCTTCAGAAAAGGCAAGTAGTCGAGCGCCTCCGCATAGATAATGTGGTTGACCTGACTCTGCCCTTTGATAGCGAGCGCCTTCTTCTGAAATTGGGCCAGCGTGATTAGCGATTCCGCGCCGGATTCCTGCGCCTGGCGAGCCAGCTCCGTTTCTTCAGCACGCGGGTTGCTCATCACCACGACCGCTCCCAAGCGCAAAACGGCATAAAATGCAATGACCAGGTGCGGCATATTGGGCAGCAGCAACATGACCCGGTCCCCGGCTGTGATCCCCTGCGCATGCAGCGCCGCCGCCAATCGCCTGACATGCGACCCCATGGTGCTATAAGTGATCTTCTTGCCCTGGAAATGCATCGCCGGCCTGGAAGGGAATCGCTCCACAGCCCGGTCAAATAGCCGGGTCATGGTCAGGCGAGGTACATCAATGGTGTGCGGCACGCCGGATTCGTAATGTACCAGCCAGGGTCGTTCGCTCAACAGGCGACTGATGCCGGGGTCCAGGTCGTCCCGCCAGCCGGCGAAGCGCTGGCTCACCTCGATGAAGCGCTCGATCGCCCGATTGACGGCATCCCGACGCTCCAACATGACCATGTGCGCGGATGCGCCGACGTTAATCACTTCGGAATCAGGGATCAGCTCGCCGACCCGTTCGAACGTAGCCCGGGGGAACACGGCGTCTCGCTCGCCGGTGATCACCAGCGTCGGCGCGCGCAATTGGCTGTACTTTTCCCATCCGCGCCAGGGAAACAACGTCTGCCAGTAGAGATGCTTGAGACTGACCGCCGAGGCGCGCACCAGCCGTTTGACCAGCGGTTGCAGCGCCGCCAACAAGGGAGCCGGCAATAAGAACGCCTGCCGGTACAACCAGATGATCTCGTATTCGCCGGTTGTCGCGATAAAGATCAGCCGGCTGACCTTCTCTGGATGAGCCAGGGCAAAATCGGTAGCGATTGCGCCGCCGAATGAATGGCCCGCCAGGACAAACGGTTCAGTCACCTTGCGCGCCGCCAGGATCTCCTCCAGGTCGGCCAGCAGGCGCGCCATGCTGAAATCGGTGGCCGATGTCTGGGAGCGCCCATGCCCGCGAATATCCGGCACAAGCACCCGATACCGATCCGCGAACGCTTCCACCTGATATTGCCACTGGCGCGCATTGCCGCCAAAGCCGTGCAGGCAGACTAGCGTCCCCATCGGCGCCTGCGGGCTAATGTCAATCAGGCTGATCCGGCTCTTATCCGATACAGTGACCGACCGCCGATAAAGTTCGAGATCAATTTGCATGCGCGTCTCTCAGGGTAGAAGGCATCACGGTGCTCCCCGGATTGTAACATCGGATGTCTGTAGATTCTCCTGTTTGACCCGCATCTCCGGATGCAGGGAGAGAAGCCAGCGGGTCAGCGCGGCAAGCGCCAGGTGAGCGCCGGCAGTTGGTCGGGGGAATCCGAGCTCATGCAGCCCCAGAATCAGCTCATGCGCATCGTCCCGCCGCGGACGGATGACCAGGGCGACGCGCTGTGAATACGGCTCGTCACTGACATAGGCATCAATCAGAATTACGTCGTTGCGATAGGACTGCCACAGGTCCACAAATCGTCCCTGCACACCATTCCCGGACCAATCTAAAGGCGCGAAGCGCTCCACGATCTCCGCAGTGGACAGAGCCGAGGCCAAGATGACATGCGGCATGGCAAACTCCTCCGGTGCTGGGAACGCATCACGAGCAGTTCGGTGATTGCGTTGCCAGTTGAAGTAATAGCAGGTTCGCCCGGCATCCAGCGCAATCTGTTCGTATTTGGTTCGGCTGCGCTGCGGGTCCACTGTCAACCAGGGGGAAGGCCGGCGGCTGACGAAGTGCTCGCTGCGGCTCAAGCAGGCAGCAATCAACTGAGCGTAGTCGGTGTGGTCGGTGGCGATCTCCAGCCGGGCCCCCGGGCGGAGCCGGCTGGCAGCCAGGCAAAGAAAGCGATCGTCAATCAGCCGGCGATGGTTGTGATCCGCCTTGTGCCAGGGATCGGGGAAGTTGATGAAGAGTGCATCAATCGACGCCGGGGCGCAGAGCGCCCACAGAGCATAGAGCGCGCCGCAACCTAGCAGGCGTACGTTGGTCAACTGAGCCTGCTCTACCCGCCGCTGAGCGCGACGTATGGAAGGTAACGAGATTTCAAAGCCCAACAGGTCGGCATCTCGTCGCTGCTGAGCCATTTCGACCAGGAACCGGCCGTTGCCGAAACCGATTTCAATCCACAGCGGCGCAGCTCGGCCAAAAACTGTCGCCCAATCAGTTGGCCAGGCCAGGCGGCGGGCGTCAAGTATGGTTGCTGACATTGGCAGTCATTATAGCTTAGCTATCCAGCGCAGGGGAGAGCATTTGCCACTTCAGGTCGGTTAGGTGACAATTACCTCCCAGGTATTCGTACCGCAAGAACGCTCCGATTCCCGGAAACAGACCATAGCGAACTCGACGGTCTGTGGGCGCGGCGTTTCCGAGAATCCTGAACCACAACCACAAAGGCTGATGTTGAATCAAGAAGTGCGCATCATTGGCGTCCCGATGGACCTGGGCCAGAGCCGCCGCGGAGTGGACATGGGACCAAGCGCCATCCGCTACGCCGGCTTGCAGGGCCGCCTGGAACGCCTCGGCTATCATGTCATGGACCTGGGCAACATGCAGGCTCCGAATCCCGAAGAAGAGATAGCCGGCAGCGCTGAGGGCCGGCTACAGGCCGTGGCCGGAGTCTGCCAGTCCATCTATGAGTTGGCCTGCAACTGCATCGCCGACGATGGCTTCGGGGTATATCTTGGCGGAGATCACAGCATTAGCATCGGTACCATCGCTGCCGCCGCCCGCCGCGAACAGGTCGGCGTCATCTGGGTGGACGCGCACGGGGATTTCAACACTCCGGAAAGCTCGCCAAGCGGCAACATCCATGGTATGCCGGTGGCCGCCATCGTCGGCGACGGTGCTCAGCCGCTGGTCGGCGTCGGCTTTCCCGGTCCCAAGGTAAGCCCGGCTCAGATTGTGCAGATCGGGATTCGTGACCTGGACGACGAAGAGCGCCGGCGATTGCTGAAGAGCGGGATCAGCATCTACACCATGCGCCACGTAGACGAGCTGGGCATGGCGACCATTGCCCGGCGGGCGCTGGACCGGCTGCGCCATCTGCCGCACCTGCATGTCAGCCTGGACATGGACTGCCTGGATCCGGACGAAGCGCCGGGCGTCGGCACGCCGGTTCCGGGCGGCCTGACCTACCGCGAAGCGCATCTGTTGATGGAAATCCTGGGTGATTCCGGCAAGGTTCGCTCCGTTGACATAGTGGAGATCAATCCCATCCTGGACAGCGGCAACCGTACCGCAGAGCTGGCAGTCGAGCTGGTGGCCTCTCTGCTTGGACAACGTATTCTCTAAGGAACCATCATGGCAACTGTCATGCGCGGTCTCGAGGCGGAGGCCTACGACCGGCAATACAGCGATCGGCAGCTAGTAAGGCGAATCCTCGACTATTTCCGCGTCTACAGCCGCAAGATGGTCGTCATCACTATCAGCATCGCGCTGATGGCGGTGATGGGAGCGGTGGTCCCGCTCATCGTCTCGGCCGGGCTAACCGCCTATGAAAGCTCAGCCGGCAGTCTCATATTTGCCGTGCTGGTCGCCGCCATATTTGCCATCGGTATCGGCAACTGGCTGGTGAACTGGGTGCGCCGCCGGCTGACCTCCGAAGTGATCGCCGATGTCATGCTGGCCATGCGGGCGGATGCGTTCGCCGCCGCCGCCCGGCAGGACCTCTCGTTCTATGATGAATATAGCTCCGGGCGCGTGGTCAGTCGGATCACCAGTGATACGGAGGAGTTCGGACAGGTCGTCACCCTGGCCACCGATGTCATCAATCAGGTGGTGACGGCGCTAATCTTGCTGGTCATCCTGGCCACGATCAACATCCCTCTGACAGTGTCAGTGATCATCGTGGCTCCCTTCGTCTCGTTGGTGGCTATCAGCTTCCGCAATCTGGCTCGCCGGGTCACCCGCCAGGGCGCGCGGGCGATGGGCGAGGTAAACAAGGCTATTCAGGAAGCGGTAACCGGCATCAGCGTGGCCAAGAACTTCCGCCAGGAATCCGCCATCCACGATGAGTTTGTCGCGATCAACGTGCAATCCTATGACGTCAACCTGCGTCGCGGTTTTGTGTTAGCCAACATCTTCCCCACCCTCAATGTGCTATCCGCGGTGGCGACCGCGGCGCTGGTCTTCTTCGGTGGACGGGCAGCGGTCGCCGGCATCATTTCCATCAGCGCCTGGTACCTCTTTGTAGCCACCGTTGACCGCTTCTGGTTCCCCGTAATCAACATCTCCGCCTTTTGGAGCCAATTCCAGGCCGGCCTTTCCGCGGCGGAGCGCGTCTTCGCCCTGATGGACGCCGAACCCTCGGTGCAGCAGACAGCGGAGGAACCGGTGGCGGATCTGGACGGGGAATTGACCTTCGACAGGGTCTGCTTTCGCTATTCTGAGCAGGAGCAGGTGCTGGCCAACTTCTCGCTGACCATCCAGCCAGGCGAGAGCGTGGCGCTGGTCGGCCACACGGGGGCCGGCAAGTCCAGCATCATCAAGCTGGTGGCCCGCTTCTATGAGTTTCAGGAGGGCCGCATCCTGGTAGACGGTCGGGATATCCGCTCGCTGGACCTGGCGGCTTATCGACAGAGACTAGGCATCGTCTCCCAGGTGCCGTTTCTGTTTGCCGGCACTATTGCGGACAACATCCGCTATGGGCGACCGGAAGCGACCGATGACGAGATCTCGGCCATGGCCCGGCGTATCGGGGGTGGGGAATGGCTGGAGACGTTGCCGAACGGACTGAACAGCGAAGTGGGCGAGCGGGGCAGCCGGCTTTCGATGGGTCAGCGTCAGCTTGTCGCTTTGGTGCGGGTGCTGGTGCAGGGGCCGCGCATCTTTATCCTGGACGAAGCCACCGCCAGCATTGATCCCTTTACCGAGAGCCAGATTCAGCAGGCGCTGAAGCTGATCATGACCAATACCACCTCCATTATCATCGCCCACCGGCTGTCAACGGTGCGCAACGCGGATCGCATCATTGTCCTGGAGAAGGGGCGGATCATCGAGGAGGGCAGCCATCGTTCGCTGCTGCGGCAAGGGGGGCATTACGCCGAATTGTATGACACTTACTTCCGGCACCAA
>CAZIKT010000041.1:0-3013 GCA_964539885.1 uncultured Ardenticatenaceae bacterium
GCCGGGTGTGCGCCCGGCCGGACGATGTGAACTGATTATTCAATGAGGATGATGACTGCAATGAGAATGAGATATCTATTGCCTATGCTGCTACTGCTGGTCGGAGCGCTGCTCGTCGCCTGCGATACACCGCCGGCCGGAAATGAGAAGACGGTCTACGTGGGGCCGGAGCTAGTGGAGTGTGTCGGCGAAAGCCCGCAAAAGTGTATGCAGGTGAAGGAAAGCCCGGACGCCGACTGGACGCTGTTCTACGACCAGATTGAGGGCTTCACCTTCGAAGCGGGCTATGAGTATGAGCTGCGCGTGCGCGAGGAAACGGTGGAAAGCCCGCCGGCGGGCGCGTCGGCCACCAAATGGGTGCTGATTGAAGAGGTCAGCCGTACGCCGGTCGTCGCCGCCGGCACGGAAGAGGAAACTGCGGGCGAGGAGATGCCCGAGCCGGGCAACGAGAACCAGATGGTCTTTGTGGTTGGGCCGGAGCTGGTGGAGTGCGAAGGGGTGGCCCCTCAGATGTGTATGCTGGTGAAGCGCCCCGGCGATGAGGAGTTCGGCCTGTTTTATGACACGATTGAGGGCTTTACCTTTGAGCCGGGCTATGAGTATGAACTGCTGGTGCTGGTCGAGCCGGTGGAAGATGCCCCGGCGGACGCTTCTTCGCTGAAGTACACGCTGGTGGAGGAGTTGAGCCGGACGCCGGCGGAGACATCGGCCGAGACGGCGGAACCGTTGACCCTGGAAGGGCCGCTGTGGGTGTTGACCAGCCTGTTGGGCACGCCGGACGCGATGACCCCGGCGCTGCCGGACACGACCGTTACCGCCCAGTTCGCCGAAGGGCGGGTGGCCGGAAACGCCGGCTGCAACAGCTACACCGGGCCGGCGACCGCCGACGGCAACAATCTGACCATCGGCCAATTGGCCTCGACGCTGATGATGTGCGATTCGGAAGGGGTCGGCACGCAGGAGACCACGTACCTGTCCCTGTTGCAATCAACCGCTACCTTCGTCATCGAAGGCGACCAGTTGACCCTGTTCCTGGCTGACGGCAACCCGATCCTGGTCTACCAGGCGGTGGAGCCGACGGTGTTGGAAGGGACGTTGTGGGTGATGACTGCGTATAACAACGGTCGGGAAGCGGTGCAGGGCGCGTTGGAAGGCGCTGAAGTGACCGCCGTGTTCGCCAACGGCGAGGTCAACGGCAGCGCCGGCTGCAACACTTACTTCGGCGAGTACACGCTGGATGGGGCGAATATCGCCATCGGGCCGCTGGCCAGCACGCGCATGTTCTGCGCGGAGCCGGAAGGACTGATGGACCAGGAAGCGGCTTTCCTGGCGGCGATGCAGAACGCGGCCACCTACCAGATTCAGATGGACACGCTGGAATTGTTCGACGCCAACGGCGCGCGGCAGGCGACTTTTGTGGCCGCCCCGCCGGCCGATGAGGCGTCGTCCCTGGCCGGCTCAAGCTGGACGGCGGTCAATATCGCCACCCCGAACGCGATCAGCACGCTGATTGCCGGGACGGAGATTACCGCCCAGTTCGGCGAGGACGGCACGCTTAGCGGCACGGCCGGTTGCAACAACTATAGCTTCGGCTATGCGGTGGACGGGCAGAATATCGCCATCAACCCGGTCGGGATCAGCACGCAGATGTTCTGCGAGACGCCGGAAGGGGTGATGGACCAGGAGGCGGCTTACCTGGCGGCGCTGCCGCTGGCGGCCACGTTCGCCATGGACGGTGGGCAATTGACCCTGTTTGACGCCGCCGGTTCGATTCTGGCGGTCTACGCCCCAGCCCCGAGCACACCGCTCACCGGCGTGAACTGGACAGCGGTGCAGATCCGCACCGCCGACGCGGTAACCACGCTGGCCGCGAACACGGCGATTACAGCCTTGTTCGGCGAGGACGGCTCGCTGAGCGGCAACGCCGGCTGCAATAACTACAACTTCTCGTACACCGTGGATGGGCAGAATATCACCATCAGCCCGGCCGGGATCAGCACCGGCATGTTCTGTGACCAGCCGGAAGGGGTGATGGACCAGGAAGCGGCCTACCTGGCGGCGCTGCCGACGGCGGCGACGTATGGGATTGCGAACGGGCAACTGACCCTGTTCGACGCCGAGGGAGCGATCGTTGCCGTCTATGACCAGGCGGCAGGCCTCTCCCTGACCGGCACCAACTGGACCGCGAATCAGGTGCGCACCGCCGACGCGGTTAGCTCGCTGATCGCCGGGACCGAGATTACGGCTCTGTTCAGCGAGGAAGGGTTCGTCAGCGGCACGGCCGGCTGCAACAATTACAACTTCTCGTTCACCGTGGACGGCCAGAACATCACCATGAACCCAGCCGGGATCAGCACGCAGATGTTCTGCGAGGCGCCGGAAGGGGTGATGGACCAGGAAGCGGCTTACCTGGCGGCGCTGCCGCAGGCGGCCAGCTACACCGTTGACGGCGGGCAGTTGACCCTCTTAGACGCTGCCGGCGCGATCCTGGTGGTTTACGACCAGGTGGAGAACCTGCCGCTGACCGGCACGACCTGGATGCTGAGCCTGTTCCACACCACCGAGGCGCTGTCCAGCCTGTTGGCCGGGACGGAGATTACGCTGGTGTTCGGCGAGGATGGGCAGGCGACGGGTTCAGCCGGGTGCAATAACTACTTCGGCGGTTATGTGGTGGAGGGGGAGAGCCTGACCATCGGCCCATTGGGCGCGTCGCTGATGTCCTGCGAAGAGCCGGAAGGGGTGATGGAACAGGAGACGGATTACCTGGCGATGCTGGACTCGGTCGCCTCCTACACGATTGTGGGAGATACGTTGACCCTGCTTGGCGCGGACGGGCAGACGCTGTTGACGTTTGTGGCAGCCCAGTAACGCCGTGACATAGGCCCAACGCATTCGCCGGCGTGATGATGCGGCCGGCGGGTGTGTGAGGCGGAGAAGAAGAATAGAGGACTCCCGGCGGCGCACGGCGTTGCCGGGAGTCCGTGGTTTTTGGGGGGACCCGGCCGGGATAGCG
>CAZIKT010000041.1:3113-13762 GCA_964539885.1 uncultured Ardenticatenaceae bacterium
CGGAAGTCAACCCGGCTCAGCCCCCACAGGCCGAGCACGCCCCAGACTACCAGCTGGATGGCGTGCATCAGCAGGGCGTAAGCGGCGATCAGGCTGAGGTCGGCGGGGAAGGCGACAGAGAGCGCGCCAATGACCACTCCGTGATAGATGCCGATCATCGCCGGGGCGGAGGGCGGAGCGACAGCCAGGGCCAGCATGGCCATGCCGGCCATGATGGCCGGCGACAGGTCGTGGTCCAGCGCCGCCAGGGTGAGTATCTGGTAGAGGTAGAAGAAGGCCCAGACGACAACGGATAGCAATAGGCCGACGAGCAATTGGCCGGGCGTGGCCGCGCCGCTTAGGCCGGCCAGGAGTTGCTCCAGCATCCGCCGGGCGCGGGCCTCGTCCAGGCGAGGCAGGCGACCCAAGCGGCGGGCCAGCGGCGGAATGACCCGCTCCTGATTGTTAGCCAGCCAGTAGATGAAGACCAGGGCGAATACGACGAAGATCAGCCCGCCGGCAATGGCGCTGGTCTGGCTGGAGCCGGAGACGGCCAGGAGGATAGTCAGGACCAGAGCCAGCAGGCGCATGATCTGCTCGTAAAGGCGCTCGACGACGATGCCGGAGGCAGCCTGCGGGAAGGGGACCGGCGAGACGCGGCTGATGCCGACGACGCGGGTGGCCGGGGCGGGGATGTGGATGGTGATGTTGGCCAGGGCGGCGATGGAGTCTGTGTAGTAGGTGGACGAAATAGTTGGCAGGCGCTGCAAGACGTAGCGCCAGCGGAAGCTGAACATCAACGTCCCGACAATGAAGCAGCCGGTGGCCGCCAGCAGCAGGGGCCGGTCGGCGGCGCGCAGGATGGCCGCCAGCCGGCTCACGTCGACCAGGGTGAAGAAGAGGATGACGCCGGCGATCGCCAGGCCGGCGATGAGCAGATTGCGCCACTTAGGGTGCATGGCATGTGTCCGGGCCGCCGCGTGAACACGGCGGCAAGATGTGGAAGCGCGCTAGAGCGTGCTGTGTTTCTCGGGCCGATACGCGGTCTACTGCCGGTGCTATCCCATGCCTGCTGTGCAGGGCTATTTGCCGCCCGCGCTCGCCGGCGCGGCGACCATTGCCTGACGCGCTTCACGGTCGCTAAAGGCCAGCCACACTCCGCCCAGGCCGAGGAAGGTGATGATCAGACTGACCACCCAGCCGACAACCGGGATGGCACAAATCAGCACGTAAAGGGTGACGCCGAGTAGCAGGGGCCAGATGCGGAAGCGTAACGCGCGCTGCAGGAAGCGACCCAAGATGAGCCGGCCCACCAGATAGGCGACGACCACCTTGCTGATGAAGGTGACGAAGATCATGAAGAAGGTCAGGGCCAGACCGAGGCCGGCGATGGATAGGGCCAGCATGATGAAGCCCAGGTTTTGCAGGGTCAGCGAGAAGAAGGCGATGCTGAGCCCGACACCGAGGACCATCAGCAGGATGAAGCCGACGAAGCCGACGATGAAGATGACCACGCCGATGCCGAAGGCCAGCAGCGGTCGCATCCGCAGATGCTCCGCCCAACTGTCCAGGCGGACCGGCATCAGCCAGATGAGCAGCAGGCCGATGATCATATAGCCGGCGAAGCCACGCAGGCTGTCCCATAAGGTCTGCAACAGGGGCGGCGTCTCGGCGTCCGCCTCGGCGTCGGCATCCTCTTCCTGGCTGAGCAGGCTGAACAACGCGCCCGTCGGGACCATGGCTGATGCGCGCGCCGGCTCCCGGAACAGGCCGACCTCTTCGATGGATTTGCCGGTAGCGCTACGGTTTATCTGGTCCAGGATGAGGCGGACTATCTCCACCGCGCCGACTATCAGCCGGCTGTCCCGGCCGATGGTGCCGCGGATCCTGGCCCCCAGGCTGACCACCGCCAGGTCGCGGCCGATGACGGCCCCTTGTTCCATGACGATGCTGACTCCCACAAAGTGGACGTTGTGGCCGACATTGGCGGTCGGGGTCAAGACCAGATTGACGGCCAAGGCGTAGATGCTGCCCTGCACTTCGCCGTTAATGGTGATGGTCTCGGCGATGGCGACCAGGCTGCCGGTGATCACGCCGTCAATGGTGACGTGCCGGCCCAGGGCCAGCACATCGCCGTTTACTTCGCCGTCCAGGTCAACGTTGTCGCCGTTCAGGATGATGTCATTTTCAACAGTCTCGTCGGGAGCGACGCTGTTACCGTGAAAGGCCTCCTGCGCGAATACGCTGCCGGTCATGCCGGACATAACGACCAGCAGGAGCAGGACCGCTACGGACCACTTGATGACGTTTTGACTCTTATTGGACATGGGTAATTGCCTCCTCAACCGCATGGGGCGTCGAAGGATGCTTCTTACCTCCAGCGCACCAGCACATTTGCGATTATACCTGAGGCCACGGCAAAACAAGAGAAATGGCAGTTGGCAATCGCGCGATTGGCGCTATAATGGAACATACGTTCTATCCATTTCGCGGAGATTCGCGCAGCCGGCCATGTCAGCCTATTCATACGACGAGACAATATGGGAAGAGGGGGAGTGGGCGGAAGGCGACTTTCCGCCAATGCCGGCCGGCGGCCCGGCGATCAACCCGGCGCTACCGATTCTGGCGGCGTTAGCGGCCTTCACGCTGTTCGCGCTGTTGATGTTGCGCACGGGCTTCGCCACGCCGGGGAGCACTGGGAGCCTGGCCGCGCCGCCGCCGACCGCCGTCGCCTTACCCGCGCCGGTTGACAATGCACGCCTGCCGGACGCGGTCATGCCGGTCGCGCCGGAGAGCTTCGCCGCCCCGTATGCGGAATACTGGGTCACCCAGGGGCCGCACGGCCAATCGTATGGGCATATGGCGGTGGATATCGCCGCCGGGGAGGGCGCGCCGATCCTGTCGCCGATTGCCGGGCAGGTGACGCGGAAGTATACCGACGGCTACGGCAACCCGGTGCTGGTCATCGAGAATGACGTCTACCGGGTGACGCTATTGCACGGCATCTACAGCGCACAGCCGGGCGAGCCGGTGAGCCAGGGCGACGTGGTGGGGGAGGAGAGCAATATCGGCTACACGACGGACATGCAGGGGCGGCTCTGCGCCGGGCGCGATTGCGGCTATCACACGCATCTGAACGTGTTTGATAAGCGGGCGGGGGCGAATGTGAACCCGTTGGATTTGCTGGAGTAGCAACGCTTTTCAGCAGCCGCAGCGGCATGAGCGTTTACGCCGGCATGATCGTGGGCCAAAGTTGTGAGCAAGAGGCAGAGCAATGCGAGCATCTGACTCAGTCTTGCCATGGTCGACTTGCACAACGGCCGCAGATGTCTGAGAATGGTGAAATGAACTCCAGGCAAACCCCAGTCCACAAAGTAGAAGTGCAGCCGGCGACGGCTGAACGCTGGTCCGATGTTGAAGCCCTCTTTGGCCCCAAGGGAGCATATGCCGGGTGCTGGTGCATGTTCTGGCGCAGAGAGCGCTCTGAATTCAAGCGCGAGAAAGGCGAAGGCAATCGAAGTAATCTGGAGTTCCTGACGAAATCCGATAAGGTTCCGGGCCTGTTGGCCTATGTTGATGGTGAGATCGCCGGCTGGTGTTCAGTCGGACCGCGTGAAAACTATGTGGCGCTGGAGAACTCGCGGATATTGAAGCGCGTCGACGACCAGCCGGTATGGTCAATCACGTGTTTCTTTGTGGCGAAGCCATTTCGCCGCAAGGGTCTGATGGAAAAGCTGGTCACGGCGGCAGTGGAGTATGCGTATCAGCAGGGCGCTTCGGTGGTCGAAGGTTACCCAATTGACCTGGAAACGCCACAGCTCAAGGGTCAGAATCTGGGGAGTTACGCGGGCTATATGGGTATGGCATCTGCCTTCCGGTCCGCCGGTTTCGTAGAAGTGGCCCATGCGTCTGAGACTCAACGAATCATGCGGCACTATTATGACCCTACTGTCCAACGTACTGGGGAGGGTGAGCCAGGGGCGAGCCCAGACCCCTCAAGGTAGCCGGCCGGTATTTGGCGCACCGGCGCGTGACTCGCTGCCGGGCAACTGATACGTTCGGGGGAAGCTGAGGATCACATCTCGATCATCCAATGCCACTCTATCGGCGTATAATGTTCATATGTACCACACGCTGTTCTTCGTCTCTCGAGGGTTGAATCGTAAGTGGAATCGCGACAAACGGCGACATTGGTGAAGAAGGGGCAGCAGATGCTCACAAAAACCGAAAGAGAAAAGATGTTAGCCGGAGAAAGGTACAACATGCTTGATCCTGATCTGGATACTGAACGCCGGAAGATCAAGCAGATACTCAGGCGCTACAATCAGACCGAGTCCCTGTCTGAACGAGAAACCATCCTCGGGCAGTTGTTTGGGCGAATTGGGGAGAACTCGATTGTGGAGCCGCCCTTCTATTGCGTCTACGGTCAGAATATTCAACTCGGCGATCATGTCTTCATTAATTACTCGTGCACTATCCTGGACTGCAATGCCGTGCGTATCGGTAACCACGTCATGATCGGTCCCTGCGTCCAAATCTACACCCCGGCCCACGACCTTCAGGCAGAGAGCCGGAATCAGGGATGGGAGGTAGCGCGGCCGATTGACATCGGGGCCAACGTGTGGATTGGCGGCGGCGCGATTCTGTTGCCGGGCGTGAGTATCGGCGAGAACGCGGTGGTCGGCGCGGGAGCCGTCGTTACGCGGAGTGTTCCCGAGAACACAGTGGTAGCCGGCAACCCCGCCAGGGTCATCCGAGAAATCGAGCAGTAACAGCCGGGCAATGTGGGTCGGGCGCGGCGCGCTGTCTGACGGCAAGGGTCAGTTGCGGGTGTGTGCCATGGCGCTGCGGTGCCGCGGCGGAGAAGCGCGAACGGACTGGTAGTTGTCTTATTGCCTGACAGCTATTATGATGTGTCCGAGTTGGAGGGTCATTTTGCCGTGTATGACCGTGTTCTGCGTGAAATGCGGGAGAGAATCCGCGGACGACACTATGTGATGACACTTCACGCCGAAGAGGAAATGGCTGAATGGCCTCACTATCTTTGACGTTGAAAGGGCGATTCTCACCGGGGAGGTTGTTGAGAGACAGCCTGATTTCGGTTCCGGCGAATGGAAATACCTCATAGTGGGTCACGCTGTAGACCAGCGAAAAGTCGTTGTGGTAGCTAAACTGGGCTATCGCAAGAAGCTGGTCTTAATCACGGTATTTTTGGAAGGCTGACCATGGTAAATGAACAGAATGCAGCGCTCATTTGTGACAATTGCGGCCGAGAGGGTGCAAGAATTCGCCTTGTTTCACGGAGTTACGGCAAGGGCGACGACTTGCTGGTGATTGAAAACGTGCCTGTTATTAGCTGCCCGCACTGCGGCGAAAGCTATTTGACCGCCGAGACGCTGCATGAGATAGAGCGAATCAAGCTACATCGGCAATCTTTTGCTGAACCGCGCCAGGTGCCAGTGGCCGTGTTTGGCTAACGTCGAAGTTCGACATGCCCAGACCTGCCAGGCTTCCAACACCTGACAGGTCCCTCTTGCGTCTACGGCCCATAGCTGATGCGGTAGATCGCCCCCAGCGCGTAATCCCCTACATACAGCGCCCCATCCGGCCCCATAACCAGCCCCAGCGGATTGCCGGCCCATTGCGCGAACCAATCTACTTCGGCGGCGTAGCTGTCGCCGGCCGGGCGCAGGATGACCCGCTGAATGCCTACCGGCAGCTCGAAATCCCAGGCCCCGAAGACGGTCGCGTACAGGACGGCGGCTTCCTCGCTGCTGCGGAACTCCGGCGGGAAGCGGTCGCTGGTGTAGAAGTCGATGCTGTTCACGGAGGAGCGGGCCTGGAAGAAGGCGACGGCCTGTTGCACGCCCTGGCAACCCTCCTGGCTGTTGTCACCCCAGCAGTCGGGGAAGCCGTAGTCAGCGCCTTCCAGGATGAGGTTTAGCTCTTCCGGCGGGTCGAATTCGCCCAGGTCGTCACGGCCGTTGTCGGTGGCGAATAGCGCGCCGGTATCGGGGTGAAAGGCCAGGTCGAAGGGGTTGCGCAGGCCGGAAGCAATGATTTCGTCCGCGCCGGTGTCCGGGTCAAAGCGCATCACCGTGGCGCTGCGGGGGTCTTCTTCCTCACAGACGTCGCAGGTTGAGCCGACACCCACGTAGAGCATGCCGTCCGGCCCGAAGGTGGGGTTGTTGTTCCAGTGCCAGTCGTAGGGTAGGCCCTCCACCAGCGTACGCTGCGCGTCCGCCTGCCGGTCACCGTCCTCGTCGGTCAGCACGTCAATACGACCCTGACTGGAGACGTAGGCCTCGCCGGTGTCGGGGTGGAAGGCCAACCCTTGCAGGAAGGTGAAGCCTTCCGCGAACAGCGTCTCCGTCTCACGGGAGCCGTCGCCGTCCGCGTCGCTGAAGACGTGGATGGCGCCGTCGCCGGCAGTGACGAAGAGGTCGCCGGCTGAGTCAAAGGCCAGGCCGGTGGGCTGCGTGACGGATATGGCCAGGGTGATGGAGAAGCCGGGTGGCAGGGTCGCGCCCTCCAGCTCGATGACGGCCGGCGGAATGGTGGCGGTTGCAGTTGGCGCGGGCGTGCGGGTGGGCGGGTCTGTCGGCCTGGGGGTGGGCGAAGGCGGCGGAGCGGTCGGGAAGAGGCTGGTCGACGCGAGCGTGGCGTCCTCAGGCGTCTCTTGAGTGGGCATGGTGAACGGCGTCGGGCTGACTTCGGCGATGGCCGCCGGCTGGGGAGTTGGGGAGGGCGGCAACGGGGTGGGCGTACCGCCCCCGCAGCCGGCCACAAGCAGGATCGTCAGGCCAAGCGCCAACGCCTGAAAGCTGTGGAGTTTCCATTGCATGGCCTGATTCTATCTCTGACGGGCGTGGGACGAAAGGCGCTCTCACCCGCTATTATATTGCCGGCGCACATGCTACACTATGCACGCTGGCGGTGCGGAGCGCATATTCATCCCGCGAGCTCCCGGTACGGCTCGGTAGGTACACTGGAAGGAGAATGGCGGCAATGGAAAGTCAGACTGCGCGCAGGGCGGTGTTCGGGCTGGGGAGCATTTCGGTGCTGATCATTGGTTTCTTTACGGCTTTCATTACGGCAATCACAGTCGCTTCGATGGCCTTAGCCTTTGCCGCGGTCCTGATCGAGCCGATGGTCTACCAACTGGAAAGCGTGATCTGCCCGGAGGGGACAACCGTCAGTTACTATAGCGTCCGTTACATCTATCACGAGCCGGGTGAGAGTGAGCCGCACGTGGAGTGCGTCAGCCCGGATGGCAGCGTGCAGGACGTAACGGGGGCGGCGCTCTTCAAGACGCTCGGGATTACCTTTGCCGGCAGCTTCCTGGTCTGCTGCATCCCAATTTCCTTGGGTACTTTGTTGCTGGCGCTGTTTCTGGGCCGGCAAGCGGCGAAATCGCCGAAGAAGTCGCAGCCGCCGCCCGGGGTGGGCGGGCCGAAAATTGAGCGGTTAGGCTGACATTTCGTTCTCGGGAGGCAGTTATGAGGGACAGCATTAGCATCGAGGAGTTCATCCGGGCCATCGAACAGCTGCCGGAGGATGAGCCGAACGATGATCCAGACGTGTGGTACGCAACGGAAAAGGAGCACTGGCTGGGCTGGTTGAGCGAGTACGACGGGCCGGGCGCATACGGGCGCAAGGGGGGCGCAAAGCGCGATGCCAAATACGCCTTTAACCATGTCGTCAACCCGGAGATGCTGATATGGTTAATTGAGGCGGCTGGGGTGGACCTGGACGCAGTGGATCAGGAGCACACTGTCGCCTTGAACCGGCTGCTCGATGAAGGCGCGCCGATGCAGCAGATTTCGGCCGCCATTCGCCGGGCATTTCCCTGGGAGAAGGTGGCGGCCGCGCTGTGGCGAGACGACGCTGCTTAGTTGACAGTCACTCCTGAAGTGACTGTCAACCGGCGAGCAGCTTCAGCGCCGCGTGGCGTCCATAGGTCCGGGTCAGCAGGAACCATAGCCGGGTGAGGTTGTCGATGTGCGCCGCCTGATCCGGCCCGCCCAGGTAGATGGGGCGCAGGCCGACGGCGGCGATCAGCCCTTCCACCGCCGCGCGGGCCGGGTCGTCATCGCCGCAATAAAACAGGTCCACCTGCTGCCCTTCCAGCACCGGCTCGGCGAAGTTCTCCCAACCCAGGCTGGAGAAGGCGCGAAAGAGGGGGCTGTCCGGCGCGGCATGGCGCAGGGCGTCGAGGCTGTGCATCACCGGCGCGGCGACGTTATTGCCGGCATCGATGAGGATTTTGCCGTTCAGCGCCGGACCTATTTGGGCGATAGTCTCCTCCATGGCCCGGCCGGGGACGGCGAAGAGGACCGCTTCCGCGCCGGGGACGGCTTCCGGGATATGCGAGGCGGTGGCGTCGCGGCCCACGCGGGCGAGCTGGGCCCGCACCTTGTCTGCGTGGGGATCGCGCACGCCGAAGACGATGAGATGGCCGGCGGCAGCCCACTTCTCGCCCAATGTGCCGCCGATGTTGCC
Organism: uncultured Ardenticatenaceae bacterium; assembly: GCA_964539885.1. Lineage (GTDB taxonomy): Bacteria > Chloroflexota > Anaerolineae > Promineifilales > Promineifilaceae > JACKCB01. Next base: position 11,595 of record CAZIKT010000041.1, read on the forward strand.
GGCTCCGATGATTGCTATCTTCATGGATGAACACTCCTTGCTTGTCGCGTCAATGGTGGTTATATAGTAGCAGAATATGGGGGACGCCGGCGCAAGTTGTCGGACGGGCAGTTTTCGTAACGTCTGGGAGACGATAAGGCGTTACAATCAGGTGCAGATGAACGGCAATCATATCAGCAGGTGGAGGGCAGCGTTTGTCCAGCGGGCGACAGGATGTGGCTGCTACCGGCCGGGAGGGCGTGAAGTTGCGGACCGATAAGTCGGAGATGTTCGCCTCGTCGCTGCTGCTGATGGCGCGCTGGATGGTGGCCGGCCTGGCGATGCTGGCCATGGGAAGCCTGGCGGTCAGCTTCCTGCTTTTCCCGCAGTACGCGGCCACCCATCCGTACGAGTTTCTACCGACCGAGGCCTGGACGCCGGCGACAATGGCAGCGGCGATGGCGGAGCTCGGCTGGCCGCCGACGACCATCGCCTGGTACGAATTTGCCCTGGACGGAATCGGCCTGGTGCTGAATCTGGGACTGGGCATGGTCTTGCTGCTTCGGGGGCCGCGGACCTGGTTCGGCACGTATGTCTCTTTCACTTTCGTCGTGCTGGGCTACTCTAATGCGATCTTTCGGGTAATCGCCCCGGTCGCGCCGCTGGTCGGTAGCCTGACGTCCATTTTCGGCCAAATTGGCTGGCAGCTCATCTTCATCCTGTTCTACTTGTTCCCGGACGGCCGTTTTGTGCCCGGCTGGACCCGCTGGCTGCTCATACCGTGGGTGGCCATGAATGTGCTTACGCTGCCCATGTTCGGTGTTGACTTCTTTGCCGAGTACTGGTGGCCTCCTATGGTGCTGGTCTTCACCGCCATCGGCAGCCAGGTATACCGCTACCTCCGGCGGGCCGATGCGGTGCAACGGGCGCAGACCCGGTGGGTGGTGTTCGTCCTCTGTCTGATGCTGCTGCTGGCGCTGACTTACGGCTTCATCGTGCCGCTGACGCCTATGCAGGCGCCGCCGGCGGACGCATTGGCCGGCACATTGATGCTTACCCTGGTTATGCAGACATTGTCCTGGTCAATCCTGGTCATGCTTCCGGTAGCGATCGCGATCTCCATCCTGCGTTACCGGCTGTGGGACATTGACGTGATCATCCGCAAGACGCTGGTCTACGGCGCGCTGACCGCGCTGGTGGCGCTGATCTATTTCGGCCTGGTCATCGTCCTGCAAACACTCTTTGGATCGCTGACGGGCGAGCAGTCGCCGGCGGTGATCGTGATTTCGACGCTGGTGATTGCCGCCGTGTTCAGCTCGCTGCGCGGCCGGGTACAGCGTGCGATTGACCGGCGCTTCTATCGCCAAAAGTACAACGCCGAGCGGGTGCTGGAGCAGTTCGCCCGCAGCGCGCGAGATGAGACGGACCTGGAGGCGCTTAAGACGGAGATGTTGCGCAGTGTGCAGGAGACAATGCGGCCGGAAGGAGTCGGGGTCTGGATTCGCGACGCCGGCAGCAAGCCATCAAAATGACAGGACCATGATGAACCGTTTTCCAATCGCCAACTATCTGAACATCCACGCCGCCTATAGCCCGGTTTTCACGGCCGGCGGCACACAGGTGGCCTTCATCAGCAACATCAGCGGGACGCCGCAATTGTGGCAGGCGGCGGTTCCGCCGGCCGGCAATGAACCGCGCTGGCCGGACCCGCTCTCTTTTGAGGGCGACCGCGTGCTCGGTATCTGGGCAGCGCCGGATGGCCGATCGCTGCTGTATAGCCAGGATGCAGGCGGGAACGAGAAGGCGCAGCTAATCCTGCGCCGGCCGGATGGGACGACGACCAATCTGACCGCCGGGTACGAAGGGGCGATGCACAATTTCGGCTGCTGGGCGGCGGATGGGCGGAGCTTCTTCATGGCCGCCAACCGCCGGCATCCCGGACGCTTCGACCTTTACCGGCAAGCGCTGGCAGGCGGGGAGGCGGAGTTGGTATATGCGCATGAGCAGGCCGGCTACCTGCTGGCGACCGACGCCTCGCCGGATGGGTCGCGGTTGCTGCTCATTCGCGCCGCCGCTTCCGCCGCGCACGAGCTGTTTGAGCTGCGGTTGGAAGATGGGCAATTGCGCCGGCTCAGTCCGGTTGACGAAGCGGCGTGCTATGAAGGCGCTTACTACAGCGCGGACGGGAA
>CAZIKT010000041.1:13862-25867 GCA_964539885.1 uncultured Ardenticatenaceae bacterium
GTGCGCGGCTCCACCGGTTACGGCAAGGGCTACGGCCAACTGGACGATGTGGAGCGGCGGATGGACTCGGTGGCCGACCTGGCGCACGCGAACCTGTGGCTACGCCAGCAGCCGGAGGTGGACGGGCAAAGGATCGCGGTGTACGGCGGCAGCTACGGCGGCTTCATGGTGCTGGCGGCGTTGACCGAGCAGCCGGAGCTGTGGGCAGCCGGGGTTGACGTGGTGGGCATCAGCAATTTCGTCACCTTCCTGGAGAACACCAGCGATTATCGGCGGGCGCACCGGGAGTCGGAGTACGGCAGCCTGGAGCGCGACCGGGAATTCCTTGAGCGCATCTCGCCGAATAACCACCTGGAGCGAATCACCGCCCCGCTAATGGTCGTCCACGGGGCGAACGACCCGCGCGTGCCGTTGAGCGAGGCGGAGCAGCTGGTAGCGGCGCTGAGGGGGCGGGATGTGCCGGTGGAGCTGATGGTGTTCGACGATGAGGGGCACGGAATTATCAAGCTGCACAATAAGCGGGCGCTCTATCCGGCGATGGCGGGGTTCCTGGAGCGGTATTTGGGTGAGTAGGGCTGCGTATTATGGGTTGCATGGAGATAGCAGTGGAGCGGGTAAGCGTCACCGAGGCCAGGAAGCATCTGCCGGAGCTCTTGAGGCGGGTAGCTGCCGGAGAGCGAGTTGTGATCACCAGGTATGGCGCGCCGGTTGCGATTCTGCGAGATTATGAGCCGGCGATACGGACTGATATCGCTTCGGCAACTGCCGAGATTCGCGAGTATCGCCGGCGGAACCGGCTGGATGGCCTGTCGCTACGTGAGCTGATTGAGGAGGGTAGATGTGGAGACTGACGCCGGCTGCCGTGCGCTCAGGTTGGGTCAATGCCTAGGGCGAACTGGATGGCGCGATCCACCTCCGACAGGCGCTCTGGAGACAGTGTGGTGATCCAGGCTCCTAACTGCGCTTTCGACACGGTCTGCAGGTTGTAGAGGTTAACGGCGCACTCCCCCACGCTTGCTCGGTCCGCCACTCGGTAACATCGTCGCTGTGAGCTGGTATTCGCCGGTAGCCGGCCTCGTCCTGCTCCTCAAGCTGGCGAAGCTGGTGCTGGATCAACGCGCTTTCCAGGGCGTCACGGATGAAGGCCGACCGGGTCAAGTTGAGCTGCTGCACGGTCGCATCAACTCGCGCGAGCAACTGATCGTCAATCGTCATCTGTATGGTCTTCACCGGGCGCGGTCCTCGATTCATGTGGATAATTATCCACACTCCAGCACTTAGAATGGGCAAAACAAGTAGGATACCCGGGGCAGTGCTCCGGACCACCGGTCCCGAGCAGTAAGATGCGACAGCGCCTGACACTCGTCCAGCCGGCCGCCGTCAGAAGGGCCAGAAGACAGGCACGAACAAGACCGCCAGCACCAGCACCAACACCGTCAGCGGGATTCCGACCTTGAGATAGTCGCTGAAGCGGTAGCCGCCCGGCCCCATTATCATCACGTTGGCCGGGTGGGAGACGGGGCTGGCGAAGCTGGCCGAAGCGGCAATGGCCACGGCCATCATGAGTGGATAGGGCGACAGGCCGAGGTCGGCGGCGGTGTTGAGAGCGATGGGAGCCATCAGCACCACCAAGGCTGAAGTTGGAATGATCTGCGTAGCCAGGGAAGTCACAATGAAGATGCCGGCAAGCACGATATAGGGTCCCAATCCGCCGATAACGGAGATGAAGCCGCTGGTCAGCAAGCCGGCCGCGCCGGTCTGCTCTAAAGCAATACCCAGCGGCAGCATGCCGGCAATGAGGAAGACGGCCGGCCACTCAATGAAGCGGTAAGCCTCCTCCATAGTCAGGCAGCGGCTGAGCACCATCAGGGTAGCCCCAATGACGGCGGCAATGGTTATCGGCAACCAACCCAGCAGCACCGGCGCAAGCATCGCGACCATGATCAGCAAGGCCAAGGGCGCTTTGTCCTGGCGCAACGGCTCCTGCGCGGACTCGGTCAACACCAGAAAATCCGGCTCGCTGCCCAGCAGGCGCAACTTGTCACGGGGCCCATGGAGCAATATGCCGTCGCCGAATTGCAGCGGCACGTCGCGCAAATTGGCGTGCAGGGCGCGACCCTCGCGCCAGATGGCCAGCACAGTCAGGCCGTATTTCTCACGGAAGTTGAGCTGGCGCAGGCTTTTGCCGCGCAAAGTGGTATAGGGCGACAGGACCATCTCCGCCAGCCCGATTTGCTCTGACTCCAGGCCAGGCAGATCGGGCGGTGGGTCGCTTTCAATGACCAGCTCCTGCAGGCCGCGCAGCGTCGAAAAGTCGTCCGCGCTGCCTTTGAACAAGAGGACGTCGCCGGCGGCGAGCGTTTCCTCCGGCTCCGGCGTCAGGTCAGTCTGGTCGCCGCGGACGACTGCCAGCACCGTCAGGCCGAAGGCGTCGCCCAGTCGGCTGCCGGCAAGCGTCTGACCGGCCAACGGAGAGCCGTCCGGCACCCGCAAGGCGATCAGCTGTTCCGGCAGCCGGTAGCGTTCGGCCAGCTCGGCGTCCGAAAGCTGGCGGGCGCCCCGAAAGTCAGGAACATCCAGGATGGTTTCCAGTCGCGGCAGCAGCGCCTGAAACAGGAGAACATCGTCAGGCTGCAGCACGGTGTCGGCCAGATTCGCGCGCAGCAGAGCGCCTTGCCGCCAAATGGCCTTCACGTTGACGCCGAAGCGGCCGCGCAGGCCGGCCTGGAAGAGGGTCTGGCCGATGAGGCCGGAACGCGGCGACAGGGGAGCTTCCAGCACGCCGATCTCGCGGTTGACAACTTCCTCAAGGGCGGGATCTACGGGCTGAGTGATGAGTTGTTGGCGGCCAATCAATTGGGCCATGTCCTCAGCGCGCCCCTGCACAATGAGCCGGTCGGCTGCCTGCAAGACGGAATCCGGGCGCGGGGCCAGTTGGGCGCGGCCGTTGCGCAAGATCGCCACCACACTCAGCCGGAGCGCCGACCCGAGCCGGCTATCCGCCAAAGTCAAACCGACCAGCGGCGAGTCATTCGGGAAGCTGATGACGAAGGTCCGATCCTGCAGCTCATACACGCCGCTCAGGTTTTTTTGGGCCGCCCGGGCGGATTCGAGGCCGGGATTGCGGGCCGGGAGCAGCCGCCGGCCCACGAGGAGCACATAGAGGACGCCCGCGCCGAGGATCAGCACACCCGTCGGCGCAAAGTCGAACAGGCCGAACGGAGTCAGCCCGTACGCGAACAGCGCGTCGCTCACCAGGATGTTGGGCGGCGTGCCGATGAGGGTGGTCAAGCCGCCCAGCAACGCCCCCAGAGTGAGCGGCATCAGCAGCTTTGAGGGGGGCCGATTCAGGCGCCGGGTGATGTCCATGACGACCGGCAGCAACAAGGCGGCCACGCCCACGTTATTCATCACGGCGGAGAGCAGGCCGGCGGTCAGCATGATAACCACCACCAGCCGTCCCTCATGCTCGCCGGCCATGCGCATCACCTGCCGGCCGACCATATTGGCAATGCCGGTGCGGGACAGGCCGCCGCTGATGATGAACATGGCCCACACGGTGACAACGGCCGGGCTGCTGAAGCCTGATACTGCTTCAGCCGGCGTCACCAGCCCGGTCAGGGCCAGGCTGCCCAGCACCAGCAGGGCCACCAGGTCCATGCGCAAGCGCTCGGTGACGAAAAGGAAGACGGCCGCCGCCAGTATGGTCAGTGTGAGCGCGATCTGGGGGGTCATCAGTACTCAATTGACTGTGGCCGCGCTGAGTGGTCCATGTGCGAGAAACCCGGTTTCTTTGAGAAGCTCAATGGGGTAGACTCGAGGAGCAGAAACCGGGTTTCGGTGATCATAGGTTGGCGGTGCGCCACCAGCGGTAGTGTTTACCGCGCAGGTCCTCGCGCGAGGGCAGAGGGAAATAGGCCAGCTCCCGCAGGTTGCCGATGTAAATGCCGCTGCTGATGGTGCGAAACGCGAACTCGGTGGTGGAGTTGCGGTTGACCATCTTGGTGTGGATGGTCTTGTCGCGCAGCTCAACCAGACACTCGCGCAAGTGGGGGATGTTGTCGTAGGGCAGGTCGCCGACACCGCCACGCTCCGGGTCGTCGGCCAGCTCATCCAGTCGCAAGTCCACGAAGCTGATCGCCGGCAGGTGGATCATGCTTTGCGGGTCCTGGGTAAGAAACTCCCAAAAGCTGTGCGGGTTCAGGGTACTGACCACTAACGGAGTGACCGGGGCCAATTCCTGATAGAGATAGTAGGAGCGCCCGTTGGCCAACGGTTCGCTCTCACGGCTTAAGGCCAGCGCCTCGCCGTAGCTGGTCACCAGGAATAGCTCCCTGACGCTCTCCAGGGAGATGTGCTCCAGCACCCGATAGGTGGAGATGTAGACAGACTTCTTGACCTCGCCGTCGGGGTGCGGCACGCAGCGGGCCAGCCCTTCGTCAATGGGGAAGTAGTCGTGCCGGAAGCCGGGGTCCAGCTCCACAAACATGGCCTGACCGCGGCGCTTCTTCGAGGAGCCGACCGAGTAGTAGACGGCAAACTCCTGCGGGGTCAGCATTGAGGCAATCAACGCTTCCGGCATCAACGATAGATAGAGATGGATGGACATGCGGAACAATCTCCCTCAAGTGGTTCTGTGATGATACGGCAGCTCTCGCAAAGAGCAGGCGCCGCCCGGCCGGTCGTTACTTCTTTCGCGGGGCAGGAGCTCCTCCAGCCGGCGTCCAGTCCGGGGGTGTGTCCCCCTCGCCCTGCAGCAGAAAGGCCTCCATCTGTTCAAAGAGGAACTGCTGGGCGTTGGGGTCGGCCATATTCAGCCCATAATGGTTGATCAACAGCGTCGCCTGCTCCTGCCACATCTTATAGGCCAGCTTGGAGACGTTGTCGTAGATGCGCTGGCCGAGCTCGCCGGGGAAGGGCCGCCGCTCCAGGGCCGGCAGCTCTTCATTGAGCCGGGCGCATTGGACAAGGGTAATGGTCTTTTCAAATCGGGCCATGTTGGTCAATCACCTGCGTTATCGATGGCCGCTAGTATATAGTAGAATGCGCGGGCGCGCAGGGAAGGCAAAGGCGCGCGGCCGTGCCAGGCTATTCTGCACCGTAGTGCTCCAGCGTATAGCGTGCGCGTTCTTCGCGCAGCGCCAGCAGCAACTCGGGGGTATCCAGGCCGGCCTCCAGACGAAGCCGCTCGATTTCCTCGGCGAGTTGCGGGACCATCGGCCGCATCGGAGTCAGCACAAAGGTGCCGTCCAGGTCAACCAGGTGGAAGACGTCGCCGGTTTCAATGCTGTACTTTTCCCGAATATCGGCGGGTATGGTCAGTGTCCCCCGCTGCCTAACCCGAATCGTTACATCCATTGGGGTCTCCTTCCAGTTGCGTCAACGGCACAAGCGTTGCAGAAAGTCCGATATATCAGATTTTCAGCAGCATAGTCACTTTTCCCCGGCTCTGCAATTCCGATGCAATGATCAGTTGTTGGCGGCGTCCCACAATCGTCACCAGCGCTGTAGACATCCCAAGTCGCAGAGGTCATACCGCCTCGCCGCGGGGCAGGCGGGTGGCCAGCCACTCGGTTTGCGGGCCGGGCAGATTGCCAAGCTCTTCCCGCATGCTCTGCGCGGCATACTGGTATGCCTTCGGCGCACGATTCACTTCGCCCAGCCGGGCATGCGCGCGAATCAGGTCCGGGTGGCCGGCGGTCAGCGCCTGCTGTAGCGGACGCAAGAGTCTTAGCCGGACGAGCAATCTGGCCATGGCGCCATTGAGGTATCGATCCGGCGCGGAAGGTCGGCGTCCCCCCGCGCGCCGGATCACCGCAAAAGCAAATATGCTTTCATTCCTATTCCGCTGACGTTTCGCCGAAGACACCTGCCTGCGTCAAATATCCGGCGCGCGGGCAGGGTGTTCAACCGCGAACTATGCTAGAATTGGCGGCGCGTGAGGCAGGCGCGGCGACGTTCCCCGTAGTCCAATGCAGGGCGATCGCAAGCGCAGACAGTTCCGGAGAGCAGCCGGGTTCAGTCAGACGGAGGGAAACATGGTTAGCGCAATTGTACTCCTGAAGGTGCAGCGCGGAGTGATTAACGAGGTGGCGGCGAAACTGGCGGAGATGCCGGGTATCTCGGAAGTCTACTCCGTCGGCGGGCGTATTGACCTGGTGGCGGTGATCCGCGTGCGCACCAATGAGGAGATGGCTGAGCTGGTGACGGAGAAGATGCTGCATGTGGAGGGCATCACGGACTCTGAAACGCTGATCGCTTTCCGCGTCTTTTCGGAGCATGATCTGGAAAGTATGTTCTCGATTGGGTTGGAGTAGTCTTGGCGGGCGGCGGCAGTATGTTCATCGTCGTTGAGGGGCTGGATGGAGCCGGGAAAAGCGAGATGTCCCGCCGGCTGGCGGAGGCGCTGGCCGGGCAGCTGGGGACCGGGCAAGTGCTATTGACCGCCGAGCCGCAGCCCGATTTCTGCGCGGGGGAATTCCTGCGGGCGGCGCTGCAAAGGCGGGTGGAGCCGGTGAGCGACTGGACGCTGGCCCTGGCTTTCGCGGCCAATCGCGCCGACCACACGGCCCGGCTGATAGAGCCGTTCCTGGCGAGGGAGGGGCGACGGGCGGTGGTCTGCGACCGCTATTACCTGTCTTCGCTGGTGTATCAGAGTAACGAACAGACGCCGCCGGGGACGGTGATGGAGCTGAACCGCGCCGCCCGCCGGCCGGACCTGATCCTCTTTCTGAATGCCAGCAACGAGGTGTGCTACGCACGGATGGGCCGGCGGGATAAGGACCCGGAGATGTTTGAGGACCAGCTGGAGCAGTTGCGGGAAAAGTATGTGGCCGGGATCAATTTCCTGCGCAGCCGGGGGGAAGCGGTGGAGGTTGTCGACGCGGATCAGGAGATCCCGGCGGTGCTGGCGGAGATGGTGGGGTTAGTGGAGCGGTATTGGGGGAGTGGGGCCGGGTGAGCTATTCAAGACCACGGAATTTCGTGTAGCGACCCCCCCAAAAAAGGCATCGTTCTGGAGGGGAGTTGTCATTATCCCAGCCTATTGACTGCGCTCGAAGGCCTCGATGGCGGGGTTTAGGACATTCAGCGCCCGGGTAACTCCATCACGCGCGATTCCCCAGGTTTGGAAGGGAATGGTGTTGTTGTTAGTCGCGCCGGAGATCCAGCTGATGCAGAAGTCGTAAAGGTTGCGGTTGCTTGATTGGATGATTGAAATGGCCTGCCGATATGCGGCGTATGCAGTCCGCACCCCGCCGGAAGCATTGGTTACGTCATAAGTAGGCGCATTGATGATGAATTCGTAATTGTCAGCGACAGAGGCATCGTAGCCCCGGCTGCAATAAATGATGCGCGGCTGGTCATTGGCGATGAGCTGGATGCTGTGCTGTACTTCTCTCATGCTGGCGAGAAGTGACTCTTCAATTGTCGGCCCCGTCGTTGCCGGCGGAGCCGCCGGAACCACCAGTACCGGCGTTGCTGAAGGTGTGACTGTCGGCGGCTCTGAAGTGTCTGTCGGGTCTGGGACCGGCAGCGGCGTCTCGGAGGCTGGAGGGGCGCTAGTTGGCGCCAGGGTGGCTGTTGCTTCGAAAGTCGGCGAAGCGATCGGCGTCGACGAAGGCTCCGGCGTGCCGGTGGGCATCGCTTCAATCGTCTGCTCAACTGCCCTCGCAACGGCAGTGGCCTGGTCAGAAATCGCCTCCGACGTGGCCTCGAACAGCGCCTCCACGGTAGCTCCCAGGTCAGACTCAGGCTGATCCTGCCCACAAGCGACCAGTGTTGTGAGCAGCAGCAGAAGCAGCGATGCGCAAATCGTAGTCTTCATGAAGGCTCTCCTATGTGTCATGGCAGCGAATGCAGGCACCATAGTCTGCCCAAGATGCGGGACAGCATGTTCAATTTTAGTGCGGGCCGGCGGATAATTCAATCACCCAAGGCGGTTTTCCGCAATTCGACGTTACCGGTTCAGTGGCCTGGCCAGTTCGAATGGCAAATCAGGGTCTGTACCCGGCTGCAGTTCTGCCAGTTCACATGCTGTTTCGGTCTTCTGCGCAACGCCCGTCGTAGCCGCGCATTCCATTGCGCGCCCTCGTGTCAGCGGGGGAACGCGGTATGAAACCGGGGCTACCCAACTGGACTACTGAGTGGCCCTGCCAGTTCACGAGCATATTGACCTCCAGAGCAACCCCGAGTAGAATCTTGACTGCCAGCTAGTCGTTGGCAATGTTGCCGGCGCCATCGGATGCGGCGGCCGGCGCGACACGATCACTCCTGGACAGCCGGTTCAACAATCAATTTCCCGGTTCCACGAATACCCCCGCGAAGCAGCGCCGGGGGCGGCACCATTGCTTCGCAATCGTGCGCACGTCTTTCTCGCGGCCGACAAACCCGACCGCACACATAGGAGATGACGATGACCGGACATCCCACCATGAGGCGTAACGTCCGCCGGCCGGATCTGCAACGCAGTCGTGTGCATCCTCCTGAGCTTCAACAGCCTAAATCGCCGCCGCTGCTCAACCACCGGCAGATGCCGCTATTGCGATCGGCCGGCGATGTGCTGCGCCTGCAACGAACGGTGGGGAACCGGGCCACAATGCGGTTGCTCAGCGGGCCGGCCGGGGCGCAATTGCGGACGACCGGCTTGAGGAGGGCGACCGTGCAGCGGCGACGAGCGCGCGCCCGCGCCGGCCTCATCCAGCGGGAAGAAGGGGTAGGAGAGGACACCGCCCGGCGCGCTGCCTCCAATTTCGCGCACGCCTATTATGATGTGCTGTCAGAACTGGACGAGCTGCGCACGGATGTCACCGGCCGGACGCTTGAATTCGAGACCATCTTCGGCGATGAGACGATCGAGGATTACACCATCGCCATTGTGGAGAACACGTCTATTGTTGCACTGCTGAAGCGGATCAACAGCGACATTGAGAAGCACGGCCGGGCTGACCCGGCCATCCCGGAGCGGGTGGCGGACTTGTTGCTGGCAGCCAGTCTGATCCCGAGCCGGAAGACGGAGCAGAAACGCCGGATCGGCAGCTCACGCTTTACCCGGCAGGCATTCGGCGGCCTCAGCCCGGCGCGGGTGATCAGCACGCTGATCCAGATTGACCAGCAGGTGGTGGCCGGGGGCAAGGCCAAGAAGACCGAGGCGCTGCAAGGGCTGAAGTTTGGGGATGATGAATCGGTGGCGCAGCGGCTGATGAAGATGTCGCTGATCAACGCCTTGCCCACCGCTCGCGGGGCCATGCAGGGCGATAAGCTTTACCAGGCGATATTCGACAGCCCGGATATCGTCGCCATCGTGATGGGGTCATCCGGCGGAGCCATCGAGCAGCAATTCCTGAACACCTGCACGACGTCGGCCATCAATCAGGCGGTGGAAGGGCAGGTGATGGGCATCGCCGGGCTGCTACAAGTGGGCCGGTCATTGGTGGACCATATTCTGGACCAGGTGGCGGACGACGCCAACGCGGAGCTGCTGGAGCGCAAGGCTAAGGGGCTGATCAGGCGGCAGACCGTGAAGCAACTGGCGCTGCAACGCACGATGAAGGCGCGCCTCTCGTTTGCTGAGATAGAGTCGCAGGCGACGGCGATTGTGCAGAAGGATCCGGTAGACGTGGATGCCTTGCGCGGGTTGACGCGGGTCTGGAGCCGGGAGATGCAGAAGTTGTCCGCGCTGGCTGACCTGTCGGTGAAGATCAGGAAGCTGCCGGTGCTGACCAAGAAGTCGGTCAATGAGCAATGGGGTCTCAGCGCCTTCCTGGCAGCCGGCAAGGGCTTCGATCGCCCGTTGCGGCGCGCACAGGGGATTGATGCCGGGGCGATGCTGGGCGCGTTGGAGGAGACGCTGAATCTGACCTTCGGCAAGACGATGTTCAACTTGAACAAGCAGCTGAAGGAGAACGAGGTGCAGGCCCGGGCGTACATGCCCCGGCTGTGGCAAAACGTCTTTGATATGGGCGGCTCCCCGTTCGGCGTGAAGGGACACTCGCTGTTTATGAAGGCGATCGTGCAGGGGCAGAAGAAGGTCTTCGCGGTGGGCGACCCGAAGATTGACCGCTATGAGTTCAAGGATATGGACGAGATGGCGCGGTTCGTGGGCAAGACGCACCGCAAGCAGTTCGATGTGCCGAAGGAGGCGATCGCCGGCTCCTCTCCGATGGGTTTCTTCGTGCGCGACGGCGTGCCGATTTACTCCACCACGATCCGGCTGAAGCAGGACGGTGTGCCGGTCGCCACGGCCAATATGGACACCATTATCGAGAAGATCGAGGAGAAGGACGAAGGCGGGCAGAAGTACCAGCGAGTGACGACCAGTTTCATAGTCGGTTTCGTTAAGGCGGAAGACTTTGTCAAGCTGGAGTAGCCGCCGCCCGGGCAGCAACCTTACTCCACATCGGCAACCGGCCCATTCGCCGGTTACCGGGCCGGGTCCCACGCACCAAAGCGTCGTTGACGGGATGCTGCACCTGCAGCGCACGGCCGGCAACCGCGCCGTGACGCGCCTGATCGGCCGGCAGGGGGATGCCCGGCCGGTCCAACGCGAGATCCTGGATCAGGACGCGAAGCTCGACGCCGCTGCGAAGTACACCGGCGGAATGAACAAGCGCCAGCGCAGCCTGGTGAGCAACGTGGTAAAGGCGTTGCGCCGGGCGGAAGCGGCCGAGCTGAAATCGCCGGCGGCCGCGGTCGGCGCGCTGACTACCTTGCAGCAGGCGGTGAACCGGGCGATCGGCGAGGTAAAGAAGATCCCCAACAAAAAGGGCTGGACGTTCAAGGATATCCTGGCCCTGGATGGGGTCACGTCCTTCCTGACCACGCTGGAGAAGGAGATTCCGCCGGCTATTGCCGACTGGGATTTTGTGCTGGACGCTTCCCAGAAGCTGCGCGACCCGTTTGTGGTGAACAATATTGATAACCTGCTGAGCATCAAGAACGACCTGCGCGTGCGCTTCCGCGATACGCGTTACGCGCCGGCGAAGTGGAACAATATCAATCGCTGCATGGTGGACCTGAATGAAGCCGCCGGCAAGCACATGGAGTTGTGGAAACAGGAGAAAGCCGGCAAGGGCAAGGACAGCCAGGACCGCTACATGTACGGCGACCCGGTCACCGGCGACATTGACCCGGCGACCCTGCTGAAGCTGAAGGCGTTCGAGGCAGACTTTGACGCGATGAAGCACATCGTGGACGACCGGGCGACGATGATCGCATTGCTGGTTCCGCTGGCGGATGAGATAGATCAGGAATTGAAGGGAGGGACGCCGCCCACCGGCAAACAGATCTACGACAAGCTGTTGGAACTGCTGACGCGCTATGAGACGATGTTGGGCTTCCAACCGGTGTCGGTGATCCCGCTGGGCATTCTGCCGGGGGAGACATTTGTGCGGTTGATCGGGGAAGGGCACGTTCTGGATGATTATGGGGCGGGCATCGTGCACGGGGAAGCGACCCACCGGCTGCAATGGCACGCACTGGCGCGGGTGATGACGAAGAACTTCACCAGCCCGCGCAAGAAGACCGAGGGCTGGAATCATACCCCGTTTGAGCTTTACCAGCGGATGAACCAACCGCCATTCTCCAACTATCGCTCAGGCGCGGGGGCCAGCAAGTGGGGCTCTATCCTGGACCGGGGGGTGACTTCGACGGATACCTCCTATGGGTTGCCGGGCACGATGAACCGCGACATGCTGGAGAGCGCGGGAGGCGAACAGGGGCTGCATAACCTGGCCGGCCGGTTCATGAAGCAGCCGGAAGTCAACAAGGCATGGCCCAGTCGCTCCGGGTCCGGGAGCAGCGCCCCGCCCTCAACCCTTCCGCTGGTGAGCACGATCGGCAAGGGACTGATGTACCAACTGGAGGAGCGTTTCAAGGCTGCCCAGCAGGTGCAACAGGAGTACGATTGGACCGGCGTGCATCCACAAAAGGCGATTGGGCAGTTCAAACAAACGCTGTTATCGGGCGGGTACACGGAGCGCGAGGGGTATCTCTCGAAGTAGAGCCGC
>CAZIKT010000042.1:0-3917 GCA_964539885.1 uncultured Ardenticatenaceae bacterium
TCATCGGTCACGCTGCCGCCCATGCCCACTTCTGTCGGGCCGATCTGGTCGTCAGAGAGAGCGTCCAGCGTGGCCGTGTTCAGCGCCAGGGTGGGGATCTGAGCGTCCACGGTGACCGTGTGGATCGGCCCATAGCTGCCGGTGTTGCCCCAGATGTCCGTGCCCCGCGCCTGTAGTTGGAAGGTATCGCCGTGGTCCGCGCCGCCGGCATCCCACAGACAGAGCCACTCGCCATCCTTGGAAGTGGGGTCGGTGCAGCTCTGCGTGGAGCCGCCCACCACCTGCAGGTCAATGGTAGGCACTGCCGAGCGATCGCTCACCGTGCCGCGAATGGTGTTCGTGAACGGGCCGATGTAAGTCACCGGTGCGACGATTTCCACGTCCTCCGGGCCGGCGGTGTCTATGTCATGCTGCGTCCACCACCAGTCGAACGGGCCGTGTACGGCGTCAGAGACGACCACGCCAATCTCGGCTGACTCGCCGCCCAGCGCGGTGTTCACCAGCGCGCTGAAGGTGACATCGGTCGAGCCGCCGGCGGGGATTGTGCCCACGTTGACCGTATGGGTCGTGCCGGGGAACTCCAGGCCGCCGCTGGCCGTAGCGGTGACCACCACATTCGTGGCCTCCGCCTCGCCCTCGTTGGCGATGTGCAGCGTGTACTCCACCGTCGCGCCCTGGCCGATTGGCGAAGGCTCGATATCGAACGGCAGGTCGCCGTTGTCAGGCTCGCCGTCCAGGTCCGCGTCCAGGGTGGAGCTTGGCGCGGTCAGGCCGGGTAAGTCGTGCTGCAGATAGCCCACGGTCAGACCGGCCGGCTGGCTGCTGAGCGATGTTTGCAGATCCGCTCCTTCAAAGTGGCCCGCCGCCGGGCAGACGCCGGCCGCGCCGGGGGTCGCCCACTCGTAGGCATGGACCAGGTCGAAGTCGCTGTCCAGGTAGGGGATGGCCAGCGAGTTCACCGAACGTTCGCTGTTCAGCGGGTTCTTGTCCGGCATCGCTGCCCACACACGCAGCGCCGCTTCCTCGGTCGCCAGCGCCGCCAGCTTCAACGTTGCCGGCGATCCCAGCCAGGCGAAGGGCAGGTACAGGTCGGTCGTCGCCGGCTGCGCGTCGGTGGTCAGCATGTAGTTGGGCGCGGTCAGGGCCTGATCAGCTACCCAGGCGCTGCCGTCCCAATGGTACAGGCTGGCCGTCGCGCCGTCCTCGATGAAGACCAGGTAATCGGCCTCCATCGCCGCCGGCAGGCTGATGGTCGCCGGCGAGCCGTAAGGATTGTAGGCTGCCGTGGCCCCGCCGGTGGCCGTGTCCAGGTAGATGCTCAGGTCGCCGTCGGCGTTCCAGTCCGCGCCGGTCCAGGCCAGGCGCAGATTGGCGCTGTCCCAGCTCAGGTACAGCTTCTGCACCTCAGCCCAGGCCCCATTGCCGGCGGCGTTGATCGCCATCGCGCTATCCGCCCCGATCAGCGTGCAGCCGTTCTCCATCCAGCCGCGATAGACGCCGCCCAGGCCGTCAAGCGGATTGATGTAATCCGGCGTGGTCGGCGCGTCCACGTAGACCGGCCCGAACGATTGGCTGGTGCGGTTGCCGTGGGCGTCATCCGTCAGGATGTGCGCCACCCAGGCGCTGGCCTCGCTCACCGTCGCTTCGTGATGCAGTGTGTCCGCCGGCCCATACGCGGTGAGCGCCGTGACCGTCGGGGTCAGCTCGGACGTCCACCCGGCGAAGTAGCCGGCCAATCCGCTGCCGTCCGTACTGGCCGTCCAGTCAAGCACCAGCGTGGAGCCGTCGTTGACCGTATCGCCCGGCGACAGCGGAACCGTGGCGCTGAGCGCGTCCAGGTAGGCCAGCGTGGGCGTGACTACCGCCGGCGGGGCCAGGTCGACCAGCACCGTTTCGGTGATAGTGGTGGTGCGTACCGCGTCCTCGGCCTCGACGGTCACCTCGTAAAGCTGACCGTCCGGCAGGCTGCCGATATTCCATAGATAGCGCCAATCGTCTACGTCAAAGGCCGCGCCGTCCGTGAACAGGCCGTCCACGGAGACCCTCACGTTCTCCAGGCCGACGTTGTCGGAGACCGCGCCGGTCAGGGCCACGCGACCCGGCGAAACTTGGTCGGTGCTGGTCAGCAGGGTCGTGCCCAGGGTGAGCGCCGGGGCCTGCGTATCCACGGTGACGCTGATCGGCTGCAATTCTGTCTGGATCGCGCCGCTCCAGTCTTCCACCAGCGAGAGGAAGTTGTACACCCCTTCGCCGGGCGGCGTCCAGGTGGTCGTCCAGAGCGTATCCGTCACCGTGCCCGTCGGCCAGGTGGTGGTGTAGACGGTCGCGCCGTCCACCGTCAGGGTCAGCGCCTTCAGGTAATTGACCGCGTACGCCCCGCCGGTGATGGTCGCCGGCAGCAGCGAATCCAGCGCGCCCTCGTGCGTCGGCGTAAGCACCGTCGAAGCCAGCAGCGGCGTGCTTATGATGCCCACCTGCGATTCCGGCCCGCCGGTGACGGCGGCGGTCAGGCCGGCGGCGGGCTGCTTGGCGTTCCCTTCCGGCAGCAACGGGCCGGGCGGGACCTCCGCCGGCAGCGTCGCCGTGACCACCGTCTCATAGCCGTAGGCGTCGAACACCCGCAGGCTGACCGGCGTAGTGATGATCTCCGGGATCACACACTCCGGGTGCAGCTCGTACAGCCGCGGTGTGCCGCTGCTGATCTCGTCCCACCACGTGGCCGAGAATTGGACGCGATCCCTGTTCTGGATGCGGCAGGGGAACTCCAGGCCCTCCTCGGTCAGGTTCATGTCCTGAATAGAGGCCGAGATGCGGGTCACAGCGGCGTTGCCGGCCCCCTCGTAGCTCATGGTCACTGTGGCCCGTGGGGCGAGCGTGTCAACCTCCCCCTGCCAGCCGCTGAACCAGTCAAACAGGTTGTCGTTGCGATTGCCGCCGGCGTCCCCGCCGCTGGCGTCCGTGCCGCGCAGGTTGATCAGGTAGTTGCCTTCCAGCCCGGCCGGCACGGCATACTCCCAGTCGGCGCTGGTCACGCCCACACCGCTTTGCTGCAACGTGGCCGCCTGCCAGCTATTGGTAATCTGCCCGCTGGGGACCAGGTCAATTTCCAGCGCCTGCACGCCCGAGGCGATGGAGCCGGGGTCGGTGATCACGCCGGTCAGGGTGAGATCCCCGCTGATCGCGTCCGGCATCGCGCCGAGCGCGGCTACCGGCGGCGTCGCGTCAATTTGGAACTGAACTTGCAGCGCGTCAGCCTGCGGCGTCTGGTTGCCCAGATTATCGGTTGCCCGCAGCAGCAGCGTGTACTGGCCGGTCGGGTCGGTGATCGCCTCCCCGCCCGCGTCCGCGAATGGCAGGGCGTAGTCGAGCGTCCACAGGCCGCCGTTCAACACGGCCGGCTGCCAGTCTCCGCCGTTCGGCGTGACCAGCCCTTCCACCGCGCTCAGGCTGCCGGCGGCGTCCGCGGCGCTGCCGCTGAAGGCCAGATGCCAGCGGTCGTCGTCCTCGCGGGTCGCCCCGATGATCGGGTTGCCGCTGATGTCGGAAGTCACCTGCGGCGGCGAGTTGTCCACGTAAATGGTGATGCCCGCCGTGGGGATCTCGACGTTGCCGGCGATGTCCGTCGCTCTCGTCTGAATGGTGTATGCACCGTCGCCGGCCGGGGTGAAGGCGTAGGTCCAGCTTTCCGCGCCGTTGGCCGGCTCCCACGGCCCGTTGTTCACGCTAACCTCCACGCCGGCGATGTTGGAGGTGGGGTCCTCCGCGTCGCCGCCGATGACCAGCGTGCCGGTCAGGGCGATGGTCTGATTGCCGGTCAACGACACCACCGTCGAAGTAGGCGCGTCGGCGTCTACGGTCAGGGCCAGGGAGTTCGTGCCGGAGATCTCGCCCAGCCACGGCAGCACGCTGCGCAGGAA
>CAZIKT010000042.1:4017-9300 GCA_964539885.1 uncultured Ardenticatenaceae bacterium
GTCGTAGGCCAGGTCGTGCGTTGGGCGCAGGCCCAGGTAAGGCGACATGGTCCCGATTTCGAACTCGCTCGAAATCACCGCCCCCTCGACAAAGCGGCCTACCAGCCGGAAGCTGCCGCCGCCGATGTCGATCAGGTAGGTGATCAGCGCCTTGCCCGTCTCAGGGTCATAGGCGACGTTGGGCTGGTATTCGCCCTGGGCGGAGTTGGCCACGATAACGGTCGTCCCCGGCGCGCCGTTCTGACCGATGTAAGCCATCTCAATCTGCCCGTTCGATATTGAGGACCAGTTGGTCCACACGGCCAGGTAGTTGGTGCCGGTCCATACCAGGTCAACGTTCGCCCGGCCGGTTGTCGAAAGGGAGTAGACCGACCCCAGCGCGCCGGCGTTGCTCACTGTGCGGAAGCGGATCACCCCCTGCTCGGTCTGCCAGGCGGTCAGGAAGTTGGTCCCATCGCTGGCCACCGCCGGGTAGTGCATGTGGCGATACTCTTTGCGCTGGCAGAAGCCGAAGATGCAGCCGTAGTCATACGCTTCGAAGTTCTGGATGGGCAGGCCGCTATGCTTGACCGTGCCGTCGGCGTTGAGGATCGCCCCGGCAATCATGTACTTCGGGTTGGGCCGGATGGTCATCCGCAGCTCCAAGCGGTCGTGGTCATCGCCGGTGCCGTTGCAGGTGAGGTCGACGCTGACCCCTTCGGCCGTGGCGGCGGGCAACCCGGCTGTCGGGTTGTCCAGCATGGGCAGCGAGCAGATGTAGTCATCCAGGCTGTGGCCGCTGTCATCTTCCCAGATATCGAGCGTGTCGCCCCGACAGACCCGGTACCAGGTGGTGTTGATGGTGCGCGTATCGCCGCTGTTCGCGCTCCCCGAGTCAGTCCAGATTCGGGTTCCGGCGGCGGGGTTCTGGAAGAAAAGGCCGCCCAGGGTCCAATGGTGGCCGTTCAGGTTGATGTAGTACTCTGACGCGCCGTTGTGGTCATCAGACTGGATGACTTCCAAATTGTCCAGGTATAGCTCGGCGCAGTTGTAGTCGTTTCTGCCCAGCCAATCCTGCTCCGCGTCGGGGATCACCCGGAAGCGCAGCAGCAGGGAAGTGTCGCCGCCGTCCGCGCAGCTCCAGCTGTTCAGAGTCTGCGAAGAAGGGGCCGTGAGCGGCGCGAGATTGCAGACGAAGTCGTCCACCCGGAGATCGGAGCCGTCGTCCTCCCAAATAGCCAGCGTATCGCCCTCGCATAGGGTGCGGGTCAGGCCGATGGAGATGGTGGCCCCGGCCACGCGACCTCCGACCGGGTCCGTCCAGAGGCGCTCGCCCCAGCCGTCGCTAATGCTTGCGCTCCAGCCGGCGCCGTTGGCGGAGTTGCTGCGGTTAATGTAATACTCGGAGCCGCCGCTCTGGTCGCCCTGGGAGGTCACATAGATGTTGTCCACTAGGACGTCGGCGCAGTTGTACCAGTGGGCGCTCGGCCAGGCGGACAGCGTCTCGCCGGCGTTGTTGGCGGCGATGGCCGGTTGCGAGCTGCCGGCAATCCCCGAAGGCGTCGGGCTGAGCCCAATCGTATCGCCGATGGTGGCTACCGCCTGCCGGCCCTGCGGGTTGCCGAAAAGGAGCGGTTCCGCCGAGGAGATGGTGGTCGCGTTGGTGCCTTCCACGGTCACCAGGGCGTAATCGTTGTCCGCCCCGTAGAGCGCCGCCAGCGCCGCCCGGCGTGGATAGATGCCGGTCAGGTTCTTGTCCTCGAACAGCAAGGGCGGCTCCCATTCCCAGTCCAGGGAGGTGTCGCCGTCGTGCAGCAGGGCCAGGAACTCGGCGTCAATGGTCGTCTGCAGAGTGCTGCCGCCGGTCACGGTGACGTTTTCCACGATAGAGGCGGCCAGGCCCTGCGAGAGGTTGTAAGTGCGGCTGAAGACGTGGCCGCCGAGCGCGGCCGGCAGCGTCGTGGTCACGCCGCCCAGGGCGAACAGCGGGCCGGCCAGGTTGTTCTGCACCGTGGTGGTGACGGCAACCGTCTGGCCGGGGCCGACCACCCGATCCTCATCGCCCAGCGCCAGGTACAGCGCGATCGGGGCTTCGTTGAAGACGTACGGATTGAACGGATAAGCGACCGGGTCCAGCTCGTGCAGCGTCTTCTCGGCCAGGTCGGTCATGCCGTCGCCGTCGGCGTCCGCGCTGAGCGGATCCGAGTTGATCAGCGTGGTCAGCGTCTGGTCGACGCCCAGCGTATCGGTGTAGGTGGCGGTAAAGGTCCAGCCGCCCAGCCATTCGCTGGTGTCGCTGTTGCCGTTGTTATCGCACCTGTCCTGGTGGCGCACTTCCTCGCCGTCGGTCAGGCCGTCGCCGTCTGTGTCGCGCAGGTCCGGCCGCGTGCCCAGCCGGATCTCGTCCAGGTCGCACAGGCCGTCCACGTCCGTGTCATTGGCAAGCGGCGAGATGCGCGCCCCGCCGTTCGCCACACCCATGGCCCGAATCTGCAATTCATATCTGTCGCTGAGGCCGTCGTCATCGCTGTCCCAGCAGGGGCCGCCGTCGCACTGGTCAAGGCTGTCGTCCGGGTCATTGCCCCCCTGAGCGCGGCTGATCAGCCCGTCGCCGTCGTGGTCCAGCGGGTCCGCGAACTGCACCGCGCCACCCCAATCGAGGCGGTAGAAGTCGTCCAGGCTGGCCGGCATGATGTCCAGCACAAGCGCCTCGCCCACCAGCGTATCGTTGTTGCCGCGGATCGTCTTGTCCAGGCAGAGGGGGAAGTAGAAGGGCGGGATGAAGGGCTGATAGATGGTCCAACATTCCACGCCGGGGAGGGCATAGGCGCTGCCCATGTGCACCGGCAAGGCGACGTTGATCCCGGCGGTCATCTCCACGTTAACGGATGGCGTAACCGTATTGACCCCCTGGTACATCCCGTTGCTCAGGTAGGTGTGATGGCGCTGCACTTCCCAATCGGAGCGCATGTCGCTCCGCCCAACCGACATATCGGTCTCATCCAGCGACAACGAGTAACGGAACGTGGTCGAGCGCAGGTTGCTGGCGGTCCAGTATTCCGGCAGGTAGATAATCGTGCGCGGGTCGCCCGGGTTATCGTGGGTGACCGTGGTGGTCACCGGCAGCGACACCCGCGCCGTCCTTCCCGCCTCCAGCCCTCTCGCCGGGTCCAACAGGGTCAGGTCGAAGCCGCCCGTTTCCACATCGCTGTCCACAGTCAGCTCAAAGTGATAGATGGCCTTGGCCAGCGTCTCGGTCACCCAGCCGCTGATGGTGAAATCGTTGCCCAGCAGGGTCAGGATCAGGTCAATCACGCTGATGATGGCCACCAGGATCGCGCCCACCACGGTCAGCGAGATAACAAACATCATCACGGCGACAATAGTGGCGGCAATCGCCTGCGCCAGCATGGAGTTAAAGGCGACGCTTCCCGGCGCCGCGCCGCTGGTCACGGCGGCATAGATGAAGACGCCCCAGATAACGCCGATGGCGATCACCAGTCCGACTACCCCGGCGATCTTGGCAGCCTTGCCCATTTCCCCTGCGCTCAAGGCCACGCTGCGCAGGGCGGCCAGCTTGCCGGCGGAGCTATTCACCGTGCTCACCACCCGGTACATATCGCGCATCGCCAGCAGCGGGGCCACCACGCCCAGGTAGCCGGTGATCGTGCCTACCACCACCGCGGCGGCGATGCGCGCCCCCGGATCGCCGGAGAGATAGGTTGTAACCAGGAAGTAGGCGGCCACCGCCACCGCGGCCACAACGGCGACAGTCGCCGCCATTGCCAGCCCGAAGCTGAGCCGGCTCGTCTGCCACCATGTCTGAAATTGTCGCAACAGCGACCCTAACCCTTCGCCAATCACGGATAGGGGATTGGCTATCCGATAGGTTTTGTAGTTGGTGAGCATCGCGTTGAACCACTTCAGGGCTCGCGACGGCTGGATCAGGGCGTTGGCGATAATCTTGGTGATAAACATGGCCCCACCCTGCGTCGCTGCCCCGAATTTCGCTCCCAGCGGCTTGTCGCTGGTGAAGTATTGGCGCTGCAGGACCACATCGCCGCTCTTGACGATGTTGACGATGCCTCGATAGAGGGCCACATAATAGGTCTGCGCCAGGCCCAGCGCGCCGCCGGCCTCCTCCGGATCGGGGTACTCGACGGCAAACTCCGCCGAGTGCCGCCGGCCCAGCTCGTCCCAGTACAGCTCGATAGGATAGGCCGACCAGTTCGCCCCGTCATATTGGAAGGGCGCCCAGTTGACGCTGGCCAACGTTTGCACGGCCACGTTCGCCGGGGCCAGGTCCATTGTGAAATGCCGGCCGTTGACCCGGATCAGGTAGCCGTTCGCGCCGGTCAGCTCATCCAGGTTGAAGCTGCGATATTCGTCCTCCCGGGCGAACAGGATCGTCGGCGTGATCGGCTCCTGCGCCGTCCACGCCGGCGTGAAATGGTCGTTCAGCACCGTGCGCGTCTCGGTCATCGCCGTCGTCATGACCGCCGCGTCCAGGTCCAGATAATTGGCGGTGTCCACGCCGAGGGTGTCGCTAATGTTCCAGCGCTGCTCAAGGTCGTAGGCGTCGTTGGTGCTGTGGTTGAAGCGGTCGTAAATGGTCGCGACCGTGATATCCCGCTGCAGCGTCCCGCCCGGTCCGGCGCTCGCCCGGCCGGCCAGGAAGGTCCCTTCCAGCCCGTGCGACAGCTTCCATAGGTTGGTGTCATCCTGCGGGTCGTCATCTACTGCCGGGTCCTCGTAAATCAGGGCCACGTCGCTGCGGTGGTTTTCGCGCACGTTCAGGCCGGTCAGCGTGAACGGGTCATGGTAGGTGTGAATCACCTGCACGTCGTTGCGCGCTGAATAGCTGGAGCACACCCCGTCGGTGAACTCCTCGCAGACGTCAACCATCGCCTGCACCACCCATACCAGGCGCACCTGGTGCGCGCTGCCCCACTGGGCGGACTCCGGCAGATAGACCATCTTTCCGTAAAACGCGACCTGCTCCTGTCCCCGCTCGTCGCCGGTCAGTTGCAGCGGCACGTACAGCCCCTGCCGGCCGTTGGGCAGCTCTTGCGCGGCGATGCCGTAGCGAGCGAGCGTCTCCTCGTCCGGCAGGTGGTCCGGCGTGCCGGAGATGCGTATCTCCAGCATCGGCACCAGTTGCACGTCGCCGTTCCCATTGGGCGATCGCGGCAGGCTGTTGTCCTGGTCGAAGTAGGTAGCGCCGTCGTCATCTTGCATCGTGCCGGTGCGGTCGCCGTCCGGCCAGTCCAGCACGTTGAAGGCGTACCACAGGTGGTCGGCGTC
>CAZIKT010000042.1:9400-13361 GCA_964539885.1 uncultured Ardenticatenaceae bacterium
TGTCCATCTCCAACGGGTCGCCGTACCAGGTCTGGCCGTTGTACTCAAAGCCGGCCAGCTCCACCGGATCGTCCACGCCGTCGCCGTCGCTGTCCACGAACTCCGCCAGCGTGCCCAAAATGGCCTCGGTATAATCGGTCAGCCCGTCGCCGTCCGTGTCCGTGGCGTCGTTCAGGGGCAGCTCGAAGCCGCCGATCTCCAGCAGCCCGGCCTGCGGCGACGAGCTGAGCGGGTTAGCGCCAAGCAATCGCTCCTGCACATTGCTCATCCCGTCCCGGTCGGCGTCCACGCCCGGGTCAGCCTGAATGGCGGCCAGCGCGCCGGCTTCAATGGGCGACCGGCTGTTCTGCAACGCGGTAAGAGCCTGCTGCATGGCGCTCTCCTCCCCTCGCGCCGCCTGCGCTGCTGCTTGCTCCGCCTGCCGGTCGGAAAATGCCTGCGCGCTCCGGCCCATGAAAAAGGGCGAAAGCAACATGGAGAAGATCACAAACAGCATGATTACTGCGTAAACCTTGCGGGTGCGCCCGTTGGCGGCGATCACAATGCAAAGGACGGCCACAGCCGCCAGTGTAATGATGGTGGTCAGCGCCGACCCGATCTCGGCGCTCGATGGAAGGACTATTGCCGACTCGCCGGCCACCCCGAAATCCATGAAGTTGACCGTTACGGCGGCGCTGATCTGGTCGGACTCGCTGCCCGGCATTTCAAGTTGCAGCACCTGGCGCAGCGGCAACCCTTGCGGGCTGACCCACAATTCGCCGCTGCCGTTCATCTGCACATATTGTTCCGGCAGCTCCAGCTTCATGCCCGGCGGCAGCTCGCCGCTGCGCTGCAACTCCGCCTGCATCTGGTCGCGCACGTAACCGGCGTACGCCGGCCCGTCAATGGTGAAGCCGTAGCGATTGAAATTGAAGCCGGAGTGGCTCTCCACGCCGTGGTCCACAATATCTTTGGCGGCCACCAGGTAGGTCATGAAGTCGCTCTGCGGCGCGAACAGGCCGGTGAAATCCTCCACCGGCTGCCATTCCTGATCCGCCAACTCGCCGCCCGGACCGCCGCCTTGGCGCACAAAGGCCTCGTCGCCCTCCACGCGCACCTGCACGCCGCTGCCGGCGTCCAACACGCTGCCGCCGTTCGACCACAGGGTCATCTCCAGCGAGCCGTCGCCCAGATTGGTCTGCCCTTCGACGTGCAGGGTGTCGGTCTGCGATCGCCGGCCAACATTTTCCACGGTCGTGGCCGGCATCGCCGTCTGCACGATGTCCGCCGTAAAGCGGTATGAGCCGGATTCCCGCGCTCGCTCCCAGACCTGAGACACTTCCTGGGACGCCGAGGCGGGCAGGCCCGCGCCGGAGACAGAGTGAACCAGCCGCTCAGCCGTGGCCAATATGGCCAGGGCCAGCAAGCCGGCAAACAGCAATACCCACTTCCGATTCCGTGGCTTTCGCATTCTTATTCTCCTCGTTCTTTCGAGATATCGGGCTGAACTGCGGCGGTCGTTTGCTGGTGCAGATAGAGAAACAACTGCTCCAGGCTGGCAAAGTGAACTTCCCGGCCGTCCGAGACCTGCTTTGCCGTGGCCCGCCAGGGCTCCTGGCGGCTGTCGCTATAGAGGCGGATCAGATATGAGTGAAAAAGCTGCCTGTCTTCGGTTTTCCTGTCCGTTTTCACTCTGCTATAATCCTTTGGTACTATCCCGATTGGGCCAATCTCCAGGATTGGTCCAATCCACAGGTCACTGTCAAACAAGCCTCATAGTAACGGGCGAACGTCTCCAATACGTCTCCAGTTGAAGTCAAAATTGGCGACGATGTTACTCAGGTTCGATGGAAAACTTGCGCTTCACCCTGCTGGGCACGCTGGCGGCGACGGCCGGCGACTCGACGCCCATCCGCTTTCGCACAGATAAGGTACGAGCGCTGCTGGCCTATCTGGTCGTGGAGAGCGAGCGGCCGCATCTGCGTCACCTGTTGGCCGCTCTCTTTTGGCCGGAGATGGCCGAACAGGCGGCGCTGAAAAACCTGCGCCAATCCCTTTACCGGCTACAACAGGCGCTGGACGAAGCCGTCCCCGGCATTGGAGACGCACTTTTCTCGATCACCCGCCAGGCCGTCCAATGCACGCCCGCCGGGCTGGTAGTAGTCGATGTGCTGGCCTTTGAGCGGCTGCTGGCCGAAAGCGAGAGGCATGACCATCGCCAATTGCACCTCTGCCGGCCCTGCCTGGACCGACTGACAGAGGCCGCCGCGCTCTATCAGGGGGAATTGCTCGCCGGCTTCAGCCTGCCCGATTCCGCCCCCTTTGACGAATGGCTGCTCATCCGGCGCGAAAGATTGCAGCAACAGGCCGGCAATGTCCTGGGCAAGCTGACCGCTGCCCACACCACCCGCGGCGAGTATGGCCCGGCGCAAGGTTACGCCGCCCGCCTGGTCGCGCTCGACCCCTTCCGTGAAGAATCGCACCGCCAGTTGATGCGGCTGCTGGCCCTCACCGGCCAGTTGAGCAAGGCCATCGCGCAATACGAGAACTTGCGCCGCCTCTTGCGTTTGGAGCTGGGCGTGGACCCGGCCCCGGAAACGACTGCCCTTTACCAGCAAATCGCCGCCGAACAACGCGGAGACGCGGCCCCGCGGGCAGACGGGCCGGGCGCCGGCTGGCTCGCCGCCGCCAGACCGGCCGCGCTACACCATTTCCCGATGCAATTCACCCCCTTTGTGGCCCGCGACCAGGAATTGCAGCAGATTGAGGAAATGTTCCTGGACCCCGACTGCCGGCTGCTCACCCTCGTCGGGCCGGGCGGCATGGGCAAGACCCGCCTCAGCCAAAGGGCCGCCGAGCGACTGGCCGCCGCCGGCGGATATCCGGACGGCATCTACTTCATCTCCTTGGCCGCCGTGACCACCGAGGAAGCCTTGCTCACCGCCCTGCTGGACGGCCTGGGGGTGACGCCGGCGCAGCGAAAGGGCCCCTTAAAAAGCCTGCTGGATTACCTGCGCGACCGGCAATGCCTGCTGGTGCTGGACAATTTCGAGCAACTGGCGGATAGCGCGCCGTTGTTGAATGAGTTGCTGTCCGCGGCAGCCGGTCTGCGGCTGCTGGCTACCTCGCTGGTCCCGCTGCAATTACGCGCCGAGCGCCGGCTGACCCTGGGCGGGCTGGATTACCCGGCAGCCGATGAGCACCTCTCCGCCGCCGTCGCTTACAGCGCGGTGCGCCTCTTTATCGACTCCGCCCGCCACGCGGATCCGGCTTTCCAGGTGACCGGCGAGAACATCCCGGCCGTGCTGGAGATCTGCCGGCTCGTGCAGGGCGCGCCGCTGGCCCTGGAGCTGGCCGCCGCCTGGGCGCGGGTGATGGACCCGCCGGCCATCGTGCGCGAGATCCGCCGCAATCTCGATTTCCTCTCGCTGTCGCCGCAGGATAGACCGGGCCGGCACCAGAGCATGGCCGCCGTATTCGCTTATTCCTGGCAATTGCTGGCGGAGAGTGACCGCGTCGCCCTGGCCCAACTCTCTGTCTTTAGCGGCCCCTTCAGCCTGGAAGCTGCCCTCACCATTACCGGCGCGACGCCCCTGGCGGTGGCCCGCCTGCTCGATATGTCGCTGTTGCAGCGCCGGCGCGATGGTCGCTATGAGCTGCACGAGTTGCTGCACCAGTTCGTCACCCGCCAGCCGGTTGATAGCCGGCAGGAGCTGGCCCAGCGACACTGCGATTACTATCTCGATCAGGTCGCCGCTTACGAGCGCGCGTTTTACGGTCCCCAACCGCGACAGGCGGTCGCTGCCGTGCAGGCGGAGCTGAGCAATGTCCGCCACGCCTGGCGCTGGGCCGTTGAACACCGCTACCAGCCGGCCATCCAGCGCAGTCTGGAGGCGGTCGGCCGTTTCTACCAGACCGCCGCCCTGCTTCAAGAGGGCGAAGCCATGTTTTCCCTGGCGGCCCCCGCCATGAGCGAGGCGCC
>CAZIKT010000042.1:13461-14727 GCA_964539885.1 uncultured Ardenticatenaceae bacterium
TGCAGGCGCGCCTGCTCGTCTGGCAGGGCTATTTCCTGCTCAAGCTCGGCCGGCAGACCGAGGCCCTTCGCTTGGCCCGGCTGGCGCTGGCCCAAAGCGATGGCGATGCCCTGGCCCAGGCGGAAGCCCACAGCCTGTTGGGCGAAGCGCTGGACCGCGACCGCCAGCTCGAGCCGGCCAAGGTGCATTTGGAGCAGGCGCTGGCCGCCTTTACCGCCCAATCCGACATGGAGCGGTTGGCCCGCACCCTGAGGCGGATGGTGCAGGCTAACTGGCGCAGCGGCGACCAGGAGGAAGCTCGCCGCTTCTTACAGCGAGCGCTGCCTATCCATCAGTCGTTAGGCGACAAGAAAGGCCTGGCCCAGCTCTACAATCTGATGGCCGGCCTCCATTACGAGCGTAACGAATTCACCCTGGCCTTGGCCTTTGTCGAACAGTCAAAGCAGATGTACGAGGACATCGGCGACCGGCTGGATGCCGCCGTTGTCGCCGCCAATCTCTCGCGCATCTACAGCGACCTGGGCCGCTTCGAGGAGGCGTTGGCCTCCAATCAGCAGGCGCTGGAGTTCAGCCGGGAGTTAGGCGACCGCTCCAGTCTGACCCGCGACCTCAGCAACCAGGCTCGCATCCTGTTTGTGCTTGGCAAATTCGAGCTCAGCCTGGACTCCTACTTTCAAGCGCTGGAGCTGGCCCTGGCGCTGGATGACCGCACGCGCATCGCTGAGTTCCAGGCCGGCATGGCCGCGGTCTACGCCGCCCAGGGCGACCGGGCGACAGCGCTGACCTATTACGATCTGGCGCTGCCTGCCCTGCGAGAACAAGGCATCCCGTACCACCTGGCCGGGCCGCTGTTGGACAGGGCGGAGCTACAGCTTGAGCGCGGCCAATTGGTGGAAGCGCGGGCGTTGTGCGCTGAGGCGCGGGAGCTGGCGGCGGAGGCCGGGTTGCCGGAGTATGTCCGCCGCAGTCGCCTGCTCGGCGCGAAAGTGGATTTTGCCGCCGGGGAGGAGAGCGCCGGCCTGCGACAGATGATTCAGCTGTTGGCCGAAGCCGAAGCCGGACAGGAGCGGGCGGAGCTGCAATATGAGTTGTGGCTGATGACCCGGGAGCGCTCCCGGGCGGAGGCCGCCGAGATTGAGTACCGCCGGGCATTTGAGAGCCGCCCGTCCTACTCAAATAGGAGCCGCGTGCAGGAGCTGCAGCGCTTTCTCGCCGCCGAGGTGGAAGCCCTCTCCAGGTAGCCGCGATTTCCATATCGCGCTCCCC
>CAZIKT010000042.1:14827-20070 GCA_964539885.1 uncultured Ardenticatenaceae bacterium
AGCCGGTAGCCGCGATTTCCATATCGCGCTCCCCGGCCACCACAAGCGCACTATAGAATTCGCGGCCACATCAGACCCTATGTGAAAAACTGAAACGCGCTTAACGGCCAACCAATTTGTGGACTTTTTCCCCGAAATAGGCTATCATTGTAATTGGCTCCCCCCCCCAGAGGTGGTTCGGTCAGCGCCCGCTGACCGGCCACCTCATTTCTTTTCTACCGCCCCGCAGACCAGCTTTCGGCATCGATGATTTGAACGCAGATCCCCGGAAACTCTCTTGGTCGACCGGAGTGTTCACGGGTCAGTTTCCGGGAATCTTTTTGCAGGAACTCCTCTTCCACTTATCTGTTCAACGGCGCGCCGATTTCCACACTGCATGACGTCTCTATCAACTCTTCAACCAGGCGATCAAAATCGGCCGCCAACCCTCTCTGCCAGGCTGCCTGGGCCATTTCGGGGTCTATCGGTCCCTCCAGCGAGGTCCGCAAGACCTCGACATCGGCGCGCTCCCGCACCGGCTTGGCGTTCCAAATTGTAACCTGGGCGCTCAAGGGATGGGCATAAGCGGCGGCCGCCAGCTCTAGTGCGCGCTCCGTTTCGCCGGTAGCCGACAATACGATGGCCAGGTCGACCAGTGCGCTGGCTATGTCCCGCTTGCCGCCAAGCTCTTCACTCACCCGCATGCTCTGCAAAAGGTATGTCTGGGCAGCGCTGTAATCTTTTTGGGCTCGGGCAGTGATGCCCAGGTTATACAGGGTATGATGGAGGCCGCGTTTCATATTGACAGCTTTCACGATGTTGAGTGTATGCTCTAGATGCTCGCGCCCCTTGTCGAAGTCGCCCACCTCGAGAGCAGACACCGCCTTGTTCAGATTCAGCCAGTAGAGCAACCAATAGTCAGCAGACGATTCCAGCAAGCCCTCCAATATGGCCAGGTGCGCTTCGTGCTCAGCAGAACTGCCTTCGTTGGTGGCCACAAATAGCAGCCAGGTGTGAACGTTGACAATAATCCAGGGGTCAGAACTCGATTCAAGCGCCTCTTGCCCACACTGTTTCACTCGTGAATTATCGGCTGATAAATAGAGAGACATTAGCATTTGAATGTCGGCGAAGGCCAGTTCGTCCGCGCGCCCAAGCTCGCGCAGAGCGCTTGTGGCCCGCTCTGCCAGGGCAGCGCCGGCGCCGGGCCGTCCGAGCAAGGCCACAAACCACGCCTGGGCGCTTTCAGACATCGCCGCCAGCCGGCGGAGCTTGGCGCTGGATGGTCTGCCGCCGGCCAGGAGGACGGCATCGCCGAATAACTCTTCACCGGCGACATACCAGCCCCAGATCTCATGGACGGACCATAGACTGCGGATCATCCTGAGAGCGTCATCCGGCTCTCCCTGCGCAACCAGGTAGCGCCAGGCCGTGCGGACATTCTCGATGTCGGTTTCGACGTCCAGCAAAGCTTCTCGCTGCTGGTCATGGGTGATTCGAAACCAGGCCTCCTCCATAAACAGGGCGTAACAGCGCGCATGGGCGGTTCGCGCCGCTTCATGGCGGGCAGCATCCTCTCCGAGAGCCTCTTCCCCATATTGCCGCAGCAGCTCGTGAACATAGTAGCGCCCCTTATCGGCGCTTGTGTTCAGAAATGACTTATTGGCCAGGTTGGCCAATTGGCGCAGTGACGCGCCTGCCACCTGCTGGGCAGCCTGCCGGGTAAAGCCGCCGCGAAAGACCGATAGGGCGCAGAACAATGCTCGCTCAGGTGGGGACAGTAAGCGCCAGGAGTAGTTGAAGGCCGCGCGGATACTGCGATGCCGCTCCGGCACATTGCTCATTTCAGTCTCCAGGAAGTCAAGGTCCCGGGTAATCTCATCGGCTATCGCGGCCACCGGCAGCACGTCTACCCAGGATGCGGCCAGGAGAATGCCCAGCGGCGAACCCTGCACCAGGGTGAGGATTCTACGCAGAGCCGGCTGATCGCTTACGCTAAGCTCGAAGCCCGGCCTGGCCCGTTGGGCAGTCGCCATGAAGAGCTGGACGGCTTCATTCTTGGCGACCGACTCCCGCGCGGACCAGTCATCAAAGCGCAGTCCATGAACAGGATAGGCCGTCTCACCTTCCAGGTTCAGCTTGATCCGCGAGGTGACCAGGATCTTCACCTGCGGCGCCCCGCGCAAGATCTCGTCCAATAACCCGGACGCTTCGCTCACATGCTCGAAATTGTCGGCCACCAGCAGCAGCTGTTTGCTGCGAAAGTAGTTAAGCAGCTGCTCACGCGGCCCTTCTTCGTTGGCTAAAGACAGCCCGATCCCCTCGGCGATAGCCTGCGTGACAGCCTCGGCTGAAGCGATTGGCGCGAGAGGGATGAAAAAGACGCCGTGTCTGAACTGATCGGCCAACCTTGCTGACGTTTCGATGGATAAGCGGCTCTTGCCGATCCCGCCGGGACCAACCAACGTCAGCAGGCGCGTCTGTTTGAGCAAGCGCCTGATTTCTTCAATCGTCTCCTCTCGCCCGATGAACTCAGTCAACAATATCGGCAGGTTGTTAGGGATGACCGTCAGCGAGCGAAGTAGCGGAAATTCCTGGGGCAGGCCGCCAATGCACAGTTGGAATACGTGCTCAGGTTGGCTCAGATCTTTCAAGCGATGCCGGCCTTCATCTTGTAGGCGAACATTCGCGGGCAAAGCATCATGGGCCAACTCCCAGGTCGCCCGGGAGAGCACGGTTTGACCGCCGTGTGCGATACTCCGCAGGCGGGCGCAGCGATTGACGGCCGATCCATAATAGTCGCCTAAACGCAGATCCGCTTCGCCGGTGTGCAGCGCCATCCGAACCTTCAACGGCCGGGGCGTTGGCCACTTTTCGGCGTAGAGTTGTCGCTGGATTACGGCTGCTGCCGCGACGGCATCCCTGGCCTGTTTGAAGACGGCAAAGCGACTGTCACCTTCGCCCCGCGGTCTGACAACCACCCCCCGATTGTCGGCCACGTCGCGCTCAATGATCTCATCATGGCTGGCCAAAGCCTGCATCATTTCCTGGGGCGCTTCTTCCCATAGCCGGGTGCTGGCCTCAATATCGGTGAACAGGAAGGTAACCGTTCCGTCCGGCAAAGTGGGTTCTGCGGTGGGCTTGCTCATCCATCTGCCTCCCATGCTTGTGGGGATTCCGGTTCCGGGCGCGCAGCGAAAGATGCGAACAGAGTCGCTGATGCGCATGTCCTGCCGCCGGGCACGCTTCCATAGCAGGCGTCCTTTCTACTGCACATCCTGGGTGTTACTGCCGGCCCGTGGGCAACCGGGACCTTCATAGTTGTTTGAGTCTGAGGCCATCAACAGGATGCATCCTTCACAACTTGTTTTATCACAATCAAAGTTCAATTCAACCCAATACCTTCACTCTGATTTAGAACAAATGTGCTATAATTCAGTTTATCATGACCGCCCGCCGCTGTTCCGCCCGCAACAAAGACGGCTCACAATGCCGCAACCCCTTCGTCCTCCGCCACTCCGACCCGCCCCTCTGCGCCGTGCACGCCGGCCTTGCTCACCGGCCGCCTGCTCCTCACCGCCGCTGTGTCGCCCGCAACAAAAGCGGCTCACAATGCCGCTGCCGGGCCATTCTGCCCGATCCCCATGCAACCGCGCCCGATCCGCAGCTTTGCGCCCTCCACGCCGGCCACGTCTACCCCCAATCCCCGTCTGACCCCCGCCGTTGCGCGGGCCATACCAGAGCCGGCCATCAATGCCGCAATCCGGCCGTCAGGGGTTCCACGCCGCCCCTGTGCGCCGCCCACAGTGGTCATCGCTGGCAACTGGCTCCAGACGACCTTCGCTGCACCGCCCGCTCAAAATCCGGCGCCCGCTGTCGCTGCAAAGCCATGCACGTCACCGTCCTCACCCCCGGCTCGCAGCCGCTCTGCAACATCCACAACGACCGTCGTCGGCGCCCGCCCCCACCTGACCGCCGTTGCACCGCCATCAAGCTCGACGGCTCTCCCTGCCGCCATTGGGCCAAAGGCGGCTCCGATCCGCCCCGCTGCACCACCCACCTCGGCCTCGCCGGCTTCAAACCCGGCAACACCCTGCCCTGGAAGTCCGGCCTATTCTCCCGCCGCTCACCTACCGAGGAACGCATCCGCCTGCACTACAGAATCGCCAACGAATACGTGCGCACCCTTTGTGTCCTGCCGCCTGACCCCTTCCGCGACCTGCGCCGCGCCGATCACGCCCTCAAAAACCTGCTGAACCTGCATCATATCACCCAGCTTGCCCTCGCCGAGCTTGCCGGTCTCACCAAAGGGCCGGACGTTCCTTCCTGGCAGCTAATGCGTTACGCCCATCTCACCTTCCGCGGGGCCATCCTCATCAGCAAGCTCGTCCGCGCCATCCGAGACCTGTACCGGGGTCGCGAACGTTTCCTCCAGTTTATGCAGCCCGCTCTCTCCTATCTCGCCGCTGAAGAAAGCGAATCCACCATCCCCCCTCCGCCTCCCAACCAACCGCCGCTTACCGCCGCAGAATATCCTGCAACGCCTCCTCCACCCACGCCAGCCGCTGCCCGTCCCCGATATGCTCGTACCAGAAGCGGCGCAGCTCCAATTGGCCCTGCCCGTTATCCACCGTCCGCCACAGCGCCGCCCCATCGGCCACCCGCCCATTGGCAATCAACGCCTCGCCCAGCAACTGCCGCGTCGTATTATCCCACTCCGCCCTGCCGTATGCCCGCTCCAGGAGACCCAGCGCCTGCTCATAAGCGCCCACCGACAGCGCGATCATCCCCAGCCGCCGGTTGGCCCCCACATTGCTCGGGTTCAGGGCCAGCGCCCTTTCATAAGCCACCACCGGCGCCACCAAATCCAGATCACGCCGCAGCTGATCCTGTATCGGCCACTCCGGCCAACTGTACGCGCTCAGCTCCGTCCGGCTCTGCTCAATCGCCGCCAGGTTGCTCCACCAATAGGAGCGCCACCCCGGCACGAGCGCCGCCAGCAACAGGGTCAGCGCCAGCCCACCGCCGGCAATCAGGTTCGCGCGCCGCAGGCTCCTGAACTTGGCTCGCTCAAACGCCCCCTTCTCCGTCTGGGCCGCCTCCCGCCACCGCGCCAGCCTGGTCGCCGTAAAGGCCAGCGGTATGAACAACAACATCACCGCCCGGCTGCCGTAGAAGGCGTCATCCACCAGCCCATGCAGCGCCACCGTCAGTAACGATACCGACGCCGCCGCCAACACCCCCGTCTGTGCGATCGACCGCTT
>CAZIKT010000042.1:20170-21649 GCA_964539885.1 uncultured Ardenticatenaceae bacterium
GGTTCGCCTGCGGACCCCTCGCCGGCCGGCGGCTCCTCAGCCGCTCGGTCGCTCCACTTCTGCAGCCTCGCCGCCTGCCACAGCACCATCCCGAACATCCCCCCCAGCCACAGCAGCGCGAACAGCCCCGGCAATCCCTGCTCAATCGCCACGTCCAGATAGAGATTGTGGCTATGCACCGCGAAACCCACGTGCAGCAGCAGCGCATAACTGGCGTGCAACATCTTGAACAGATCCAGCCCGCCCCCGATCAACGGATAATCCTGGATCAGCGCCAATCCGGCCTGCACCAGCTCCATGCGTCCCAGGCCGCTCACTCCGGACATCGAGGCCAATACCGACGCGCCCACATCCGGCCGGATCCACAGCGCGATCACCAGCGCCGCCAACCCGCCTGCTAGGCTACCCGCGAACAGCCGCCTCCTCCGGGTCTGCCGGCCCCGCGCCAGCCGGTCCAGCAATTGCCACCAGAGCGCCAGCCCGACCGCGCCCACAATGCCCAGCCACGCCCCGCGCGAGCTGCTCATCAGCAGCCCGAACAGGATCACGACCAGCAGCGTGGTCGCCGCCGCCAGCGGCCACCCCTTCCGCTCCCGCCATGAGCGCCAGATGACCATCCCCGCGAACGGGGCCATCATCGCCAGGATGCCGCCCACCACATTGGGATGCAGCCGGTGCCACTCCCCGCCCGTCAGCGCCCCCGGCAACAGCCCCTGCAAGCCCGTCCCCAGCTGGGTCAGCAGCGCCGCTCTGGCTGGAAACGCCACCCAATCATTCACCGCCAGGTAATAGGCCGTCACCACCGCCCCGAACAGCGCCAGCATCCAGCCCAGCAAGCCCGCCGCCCGCCGGTCATCAAACTGCCAGTTGCTGAAAGCGTAAAACAGCAGCACCCCGGCCACGATCGGCCAGAACTTCGCCAGCGCCGTCGCCTGGTCGTAGGCCGCCCACACGCTCAGCGCCGCCGTCAACAGGAACAGCCCGAGCCCCCAATCAAATGGGGTCGGGTATGCCGGGCGTCTCTGCACCGCCAGCCGCAAAGCCCAGGGAGCCAGCGCCGGCAGCAGCGGCCACCAGCCCACCTCCGGCCGCAGATACCATATGCCGGCCGCTGCCGCTGTAAGCACCAGCGTCAATGGCGAAATCAAGCGCTCAAGAAAGGATGATCTCTCCAACCGTCACCTCGACCGTGCAGCCATCGTCGCCGGGTCGGGCTTCAGCGGCTCCATCCACCACTCTCCCCCTTCCACGACAACGACCTCCCCCAGAGACGGCACCGCTAACAGGAACGCGATGCCGACCGACCTGCTCAACCGCAATCCCGCTAACCTCCCGACGAAACCGGCAGGCCGCTATCGCTGCCCGACCAGCTCAAATGCTGCAGTCCCACATCCAGCGCCGTCCGGAACGTCGACCGGTCCGATAGCAACATCTTCAGGTAGGTCAGCATCGGCCCCGGCCGGAACGCCCACTCGCGGA
>CAZIKT010000043.1:0-21566 GCA_964539885.1 uncultured Ardenticatenaceae bacterium
GCTTCATCTTGCGCCAGAGCGTCGTGCGCCCGATGCCTAATTGCTGGGCCATTTCGCTGACATGGCCGCTGCAGGCGTGTCCGGCGCTGATGATCGCTTCGCGCTCCGCTTCGGCGGCGGTCAATAGCGGTCTGGCCCGGGGACCACTCACGGCGAGGGCCCGCCCCTGGCGAACGACCTCCGGCAGGTCGGCGATCTGGATGATATCGTCCCGGCTATGCGCCAGCGCGCGCTCCAATACGCTTTCCAGTTCGCGCACATTGCCGGGCCACGGGTAGCGACGAAGCACAGCCAGCGCCTCATCCTGTATCCACGCCGCCCGGCCAAAGCGCTGGCTGATCCGCCCCAGATATCGCTCAGCCAGGATGGGGATATCCTCGACTCGCTGCCTCAATGGGGGAACAGCGATGTTGAAGACGCCGAAACGATAATAGAGGTTGGGCAGGAATCGCCCTTCCGTCACCCGCTGCTCAATCTCGGCGCTGGTCGCGGCCATGATCCGCACGTTCACCGGCGTTGGTCGCATGCTTCCCAGGCGCATCACGTGGCCGGTTTCAATTACCTGTAACAACGTGGCCTGCATTTCCAATGAAAGCCCATCAATTTGATCGAGCATGAGGGTGCCGCCGGTAGCCAATTCGAACTTGCTCGGTCGCGCATCCAGATTGCCGTCTCTCTCGTGCCCGAGAAACTCGCTTACCATCAGCTCGTGCGGGATAGCCTGGCAATTGATGGTGATGAACGGCTTATTGGCGCGCTCGCCGGCGTTGTGAATGGCGCGCGCCAGGTGATTCTTTCCCACTCCTCCTTCTCCCCTGAACAACACCGGCGCAGTGCCTCGAGCCGCTACCAACGCCTGTCGCATTACCGGGCGCATGCTGGCCGATAGGGAGGCAACATCGTCCAGGGTCAGGCTGGCTTCCATCCCGACTTGTTGTTGAATCAGCTCGCGTACGTCGGCGACGTTGCGCAGGATCATCACATAGCCGACGGTCTCCGCGCCGGCATGGCGGATCGGATGCAGGGTGACCAACGTTTCGGCTGAGTAGCCGTCATACTCAACGCGGGACTCCACGTCGCGCACCGCCTGTCCGGTCTGAA
This sequence comes from uncultured Ardenticatenaceae bacterium, assembly GCA_964539885.1. Lineage (GTDB taxonomy): Bacteria > Chloroflexota > Anaerolineae > Promineifilales > Promineifilaceae > JACKCB01. Next base: position 1,102 of record CAZIKT010000043.1, read on the forward strand.
TGGCCTGGCGCAGGCGTGCCGGCAGCCGCAGCACTTCATCGAGCATCCGCCCCTGGATGTCAATTGGAGAAAAGTGCAACAGGGAGGCCGCCCGCGCATTGGCGTGCGTGATCTTACTGTTCGCGTCCCAGGTGATCACGCCCTCGTGGATCGTTTCCACGATGGTGTTGACTACGGTTAACCGCTGGCTGGCTTCATTCAGGAAGTGGTTGGCCTGCAACTGGTTGCTGAGCGAGCGGGCGGCCGCCATGACCAGTCCCAGGGTGTGGGGATGCGCTCTTTCCACCGGCGCAACGACGCCGATCAGGCCGATGATGCGGCCGTTCACGGCATGCACGGGCGCGGCCGTGCTGGTCAGGGGATGCAGTGTCTGCACGTAGTGTTCAGCCGCCACGACCTGCACGGGCACGGCGGCCATCAGGCCGGTGCCCAGGCCATTGGTGCCGATCTGCCCCTCCGACCAGAAGCCCCCGACGCCCAATCCCATCTCCTGCAGCATCTCCACAGCCGGCTCGTCGCCGGTAACAGCGAGCACAGTCGCGGTGCCGTCGGTCAGCAACACGGCGGCGCCGGAGCCTTCTATGTACTGGTAAATGTCTTCGATTGCCGGCGCGCCAACTTCTACCAGGTCGGCCTGCCGTCTGAGCAGGGCTTCCAGCGAGGTCCTTTGTAGGCTCCTGGTCGGTGACAAGGCGTATGGCTGGAGCCTGGGCGCGCAGCGTTGCCAGGACTGCAGGATGATTGGGTCCAGGTCCTGCCGAATTTCGCTCGTCGGCTGGCCGGCGACAATAAAATACTGCCAGTGCCGGGTCAACCTTTCGTGTTCCAGCGGATAGGCGGAAGGCTGCATATCAGCGGATCCTGCTCTGATGTTGCATGGCGGCGAACAATCCCAGCATGAACCATAAAAGAAGCCCGGGTTTCGAGCCGGGGGCGAGCGCGTCTGCCAGCCCAAAGGCGTGCAGCGCGCACAAACAGCCTAGCAGCCCTAAGGCCCAGGCGCGAAAAGGCGGCGAGCGGCGGGCTACGTTCAGGCCCACGACAAGGGCCAGGGCCAGAATTGCCACATAGGCTACCAGCCCGGGCAAGCCGGTGTCAAGAGCAACTTGCAGGAAGATGTTGTGGGCATGGGCGATGTCATAGTCGAAGGGGACGTCCAGCGGGTAGAGGCGCGGGGCGGCCCGGCGAAAAGCGCCCAGACCGACGCCGGTGAATGGGAAATCGTCTATCGCTTCCAGGGACCAATGCCAGAGCTCCTGCCGAAAGAGGATGCTGTTCAGGTTGCCGACAGCCGTCTCACGCGGAGGCTCTTCCCAGATGCGTTGCAAGCCGGTCGGCCCAATGATGGCCGCGATGATCATCACCGCGATCAGGGAAGCCAGCAACAGCAGCCCGAGCCGGCGCCGGCTCTTTCCGGCGGGCAGCGTCAGCCACCAGAATATGCCCATGACGCCAATGCCGACGACGAAGCCCAGCCACCCACCGCGTGATTGCGACAGCAGCAACAATCCACCCAGCACCAGGGAGAGGATTGCGCAGGCGATCCGCCAGACACGCCGTTCGCCGTTCCATCCGCGGGCGACGGTAAGCGCGACGGTCAGCGGCAAGACGAGCAGAATCGTCCCGGCTAGCTGGTTGAGCTGCACGCCGGCGTCGGATGCGCCGGGAAGCCGCACCAGGGCGCCCGGCAATAGATCAATGAATTGCTGCAGCGCCGGCACCTTGGCCCGCCAATCCGCGCCCAGGATACCCAGCAACACGAAGCCGAGCGCCAGCAACAGGTAGATCAGGCCGGCCCAACGAAAGGTGCGTTCATGCCGGCCGGCGGCCAGGCTGACCAGCCGCCAGACCGCCAATCCCAGGATAAGGCCGGTAGCTTTCGGCAAAGTCTGATCCGGATCAGCGGTAACCAGGATGCCGACGAAGAGCGCCGCCTCCCAGAGGAGCAGTGCGCCGTTAAAGGGGGTGATGGGGAACTGTCGCCAGCCGAACGCCCAACTCGCGGCCACCAGGATCAGAGCAGCGCTTGTGGCTGCGGGAAATCGCTCCGGGAACAACAAGAATGGCGCGGCCGCCAACAGGAGGATGGTGTCAAGCAGGAGCTTCCGGGGAAGAGGCCGGCGACCAGCAACGCCCATTGGATTCGCGACGCCCTGCTTACTCCATCAGCCGGCGATAGGCCGCCCACAAATGAGGCTTGCTGAAGTCCCAGGCCAGCTCGCCACGTACCCGCTCCAGGCCAAATTCGCCCATCTCCTGCCGTCTGACCTCATCGTCCAGCAACTGATTCAGCAGGCCGGTAAATTCGCGCACATCATTGGCCTTCGCGTACAGGGCGGCATCCTGGGCCGAGTAGCGGTTCTCCCTCAAGTCGAAAGCGACAATCGGCTTGCCGAAGGCCATGTACTCCATGACCTTGTTCATGGTTGATTGATCGGACCATTCGCTATACGGGTCGGGGTCCAGGCATACATCGGCGGTGGAGAGTATGCGACACAGATCGCCATCTGAAACGCGCCCGGTGAACTCCACCAGGCCGTTCAGCCCCAGCTCGTCCTTCATGCGCTTGAGATCCTCAAGCGACGGCCCGCCGCCCATCAAGACAAAGCGGACATCATCGCGCCCCAATTCGTTGCGCAGCAGGCGGGCGGTGTGCAAGACGTTATCTACGCCGTCCTGTGGACACATCTCGCCCAGGTAGCAGACGAGGTAAGGGAAGCCGGCCTTCAGTTCCGGCTCCGGCGGCAGCAGTTGCAGCCGCTCAAAGTCAGGTCCAGTGCGCACTATAAAGATGTCGTCCGCTGACACCGCGCCCCGCCGGATGGCGATCTGTTTGTGCGACTCATTCGTGGTAATGACCACGTCGGATGTCTTGAAAGTCATTCTTTCCAGCCAGAGCAGACCGCGATACAGCACGCCGTTGTGCTTGCCGCCTTTGGCCAGAAACATCTCCGGCGAGAGGTCGTGATGGTCGAAAACGAAGCGCTTACCAAAGAGCTTGTACAGCCGGGCCAGGGCGAAATAAGTGTCCGGCGGGTTGCAGGCATGGATGACATCGAAGCCGTGTCGCCTTAACACACGCAGCGAGAGCCAGGCGACCATCAGCCAGCAGTAAATAAACTCAAAGATGTAGCTCAGGACTCCGTTAGCTTCCGGGGGAGCAGGGTAACGATAGACATGGATGCCTTCCAGGTGTTCATAACTTTCCTGGAATTTCCCATGCTTGCCTTTCGGTGAGATGATCGCTATCTGGTAGTCGGCTTCGGCCAGCGCTTTGGCCTCCAGCCAGACACGACGGTCAAATGGTACCGGCAGATTCTGGACAATGATCAGGACGCTACCAGGCGATGCCATGATAGGACCCGGTGAAGGGTAGCGGCCCCTGTCCGTTCAGGTGGACGAGGTCGATCAGGATCTGGTCAGGCCGGAGCAGAGTCATCAGCTCCTGATATTCGCCGGGCGATGAGGGCTTGGTGACTACAATCGCCTCCGCCTGCGCGATGGTCTCCTCCAGCGACGCCTGCAATAGCGAGTGGATGTGCGGAATGGCTTGCTCCATGTAGGCGCGATTGCTGCCGTGCAAACCAGCCAGCGAGACCTCCCGGTCATAAATGAATAGTTCGAAGCCCTTGCCCAGCAGTCGCTCCGCCAGCTCCAGCGCCGGGCTTTCTCGAAGATCGTCGGTATTCGGCTTGAAGCTCAGTCCCAGCATACCGACCCGGCGCTTACCGGTGCGCACCAGCATCTCGACCGCCTTATCGGCCTGCAACTGGTTGCTGGGTAAGATGGACTCCAGCACCGGCGACTTGATGTCTGCCTGCCGGGCGGCATAGAGCATGGCGCGCAGATCCTTGGGCAAGCAGGAACCGCCAAAGGCGAAGCCGGGCCGCAGGTATGCCGGCGACAGGTTTAGCTTGGTGTCTTTCGTGAAGATATCCATCACCAGGTGGCTGTCGACGCCGTAAGCCTGGCAGAGGTTGCCGATCTCGTTGGCAAATGTAACTTTCAAAGCGTGGAAGGCGTTGCTGGCATACTTGACCATTTCGCCCACGCCCAGAGAGACGTGAAAAAATGGGGCGTTTATGCCGGCGTAAAGCGCGGCAGCCTGCTCACCGCTTCGCCCATCTAGTTCGCCGATGACCGTGAAGGGCGGATTGTCGAAATCGTTGATGGCGCTGCCCTCGCGCAGGAACTCCGGATTGACGCAATAGCCGAAGTCGAGGCCGGCTTGCTTACCGGAGGCTTCCTCCAGCGCCGGCAGCACGTGCTCCAGCGAGGCGCCGGGCAGCACCGTGCTGCGCAAAACGACCGTGCAGAAGTTCTCTTTGTCGGCGAGCGCCTTACCAATCTGGCTGCAGACATTGCAGACGAATTGCAGGTCCAGGCTGCCGTTTTCGCGGGAGGGGGTCCCGACGCAGATCATCAGCAGGTCTGATTGTTGCACGGCCCAGTAAGCGTCGTCGGTGGCCTCGAGCCGGCCGGCAGCCACATTGTCGGCAACCAGCTCGGCCAGATCCGGCTCGATGATCGGGCTCTTCCCCTCGCTAAGCGCGGCGATCTTCTTGCGGTTTACATCGACGCCAATGACATGATGGCCATCGCGCGCCAGGCAAGCGGAAGTAACGCTACCTACATAACCGAGGCCGAATACCGCTACATTCAAGATGTTCCTCCATATAGAATCAACCCCGCCGGCGTGCGCGCGTTGTGGGCTTAGGTCCCTTGCCTGTCTGAGGAATTGAAGAGGCGCCGCGCCGGGAGTGGCTTGTCAAGGATCAGCCGGACCATCGACGTCCAGCCTTGCCGGGGTGATTCTTTCTCCTGCTACACCAAAGTGGAAACCGGCTGGTCGCCACATGCAGCCAGCCGGAGACGCCGTGTTCCAATGATGGCATCAAACTCACTTCCCACAGACGTACCAGTATAGTCGACCTGCAAATGAAATGGCAAATGCCCCACCAGGTATTGAGAGTATGTTCAATTATCCCCGAGACACGGCCGGCGGCGCTTCAGCCCGCGCCCGACTTGCCGGAGAGGGTGCGAGCCTCTCCCCGTACGGTCGGCGACCTGTCTTCGTCGATACATTGCCGGTAGAGGTCAGCCACACTCTCCGCACGCTTGCGCATGTCATATTGGGCCGCCACCTGCCGGCCGGCCTGCGCGAATTGCTGCCTAAGGCCGGAATTGTCCAGCAATTCCGCCAGCCGCTCGGCGAGAGCCGCATCATCATCCCTGGGGAATAGGAAGCCGTTTTCACCGTGGCGAACAGTTTGCCGCAATCCGCCGACATCAGCAGCAACAACCGGCGCTCCGGCATACATCGCCTCGATAGCGACCAGGCCGAACGCCTCTGAGCGGGAAGGGACCACGCAGATATCGGCGGCGGCAAACCAGGTAAAAACATCGTCCGCCGGAATGGGGCCAACCAGCCGGCAGATGTGGGCCAGTCCGAGGGCCTCAATCTGTCGTTTGAGATTATCCGTCTCCGGCCCCTGGCCCCCTACCAGCATTGAGAATTGGCGGCCTTCAGCGTGCAATCGGGCGGCAGCCTGCACTGGAATATCCGGCCCCTTGTGGTGGAGCAGATCGCCAATGTACAGGATGATCGTTTCCGCCGGATCGAACCCCAGCTTCTGCCGGGCTTCAGCCTGTGTAGGCGGCGGATCTTCCTGCCAGATACCCATGTCAATGACCCGAATGCGCTCAAATGGCACGCCGGAGATCTGCGTCACTGTCCGGCGGTGCTCTTCGCCAACGGCGATCACATAGCGGGATCTTCGCAGGGCAACGCGGATCAGCCACTTGATGATGCCGGGCCGGTTGTGGTAGCTGTCGACATAGGCGCCGTGGGATGTTGTCACCAGCGGCTTACGTCGAATGGTTGCCGGAATGAGAGCCAATGTCGCGGCGGGAAAGGGCCAGTGCGCGTGCACGAGATCGTAGTCTCCGCGCAGCGTGGCGATGAGGATCGCGCCAAGCAGGCGAAGATATTTCCGCGTGCTATGGTATTTGCCCTGCCGGCTATCTTCCACCGCCAATACCTGTACGTTCAGCCCTGCCCGGCGGTGCAACAGGACATGGCGCTTGACGAACACGCAGGCATGGGCTTTGTATGGGTTTGGATAGCAGTTCGAAATGACGAGTATCCTTGGTTGCATGAGCGGCGCTCTCTCAGAAGGAGCTTTTCTTAGGTGTCAATGGGTCTCGCGATGCAGGCGATAAGCGTAAGCGACGCCGCGCCGAAGGCCTTTGTCTGATACATGAAATTGCACCGATCGGAAGGCATCATACAGGGCCAGGAGAGCCAAACGCCATGCCGGCACAGGACGATGCCGAATGTCTGGGTCGAGCTGATATGGCAACGTCGAGGCGACAGGATAGACAACTTCGGTTATGCGCCGCTGCATGGCCGGAGACAACTGCGTCAGATACTTTGCCGTATTATCGCGCACAATGTGCCGGGCGCCCTGCGCTGCCCCCAGACGCTCCTCAGTTTCTTCCAACTCTGTCATCTGTTGGACGAACTCCAGTCCGACAAAGGAGCAGATATCCGCCAGCGTCTCTTGCGGGTGCAACAGCAACTCTTCGTAGAGGACTTCCTTGTAATCGGGGCCCATCAGGCGGCCGGATGCCCGTCCGCGCTCCACTCCTCGGCGCCAATCAACGGCAGCGCGCAACATGTGCTTGCCCCAGGTTTTGTTGACCGACATAGCGTAATCACGGGGGTCGCGAATGATGTGCAAGAACCTGGCCTCTGGAAACAATTCCTTCAGCAAGGGCATATGAGAGAGGTAAGTAGGCGTCTTGTCGCCCCAGACAGCGTCATCCGGCTTCCCCGGGGGGCGGAAGAGGCGCAAGATGGCCGAGAAGATGCCGGGCCATCCCGGTGCATCGACGGCCTCGGCCAATTGATCCTGCGACACTGTCTGGCCGCGGGCGCGCATGTTCTGAAAGAAAGTTGTCCGGCAGAAATCGGAATAGAAGCGACCAAATGCCTGCTCATCCCATACGGCCGGGGCTTCCGGATAACGGCGAACAAACCAGGGAATGAAATGGGTCTCCACCCGCGGTATGCCCACCTCAGGGTGCTGATTGAGCAGGTCTCGCAGCAGCTTGGTGCCGCTGCGCTGCATTCCCACAATGAGCAGCGGCCCGGAAAAAGGGGCTGGCGACATGACGACCCGCTTTAAGGCTGTTCTGTCAAGGCAGCAGCGCCTTCCCGCTCATAGGCCCGCTGTACGGCATAGGTCAGGCCGGCCAATGACATGGCATAATAAGCGGTAGGCGGCCCGGTGAGAAACGCGCCGGCGGCCCCGGTGCCGACCCCATAGACCAGCATACCCAACGAAGCATAAGCCAGCGCCGCCAGAGCCGGCGCAGTCTGGTACCACATGCGGGCCACACGATAGAGGAAGAGCGAGACCAGGGTGAGCATCAACAAGAATAGCGCCATGCCGACAAAGCCGACTTCAGCTAGGAACCAGGCCCACCACTGATTGGTGATGTATAGGGGGTCCTCAGGCGTTGCCCCCGGTAGCTGGTCGATTCCGAAACGCGCGTATAGTGGACTGTAATAGTTTACGGCGCTGGCCGGCGAACCAAATCGACCAAATCCCACGCCCAACCCGTAGGTTTCCAGGTTGAGTTCAATGGCGCTTTGTAGCAGGACCGTTCTTACAGATGCGGTATTTTCGCCGATTCGGTCCTCAATGACCTCTCTGAGCGACGTCTGTGTTGATAGTAATAGAATCGCCGCCACGACAAAGCCCAAGGCGCCGATCCCCAGGAACAGCGCGCCTCGCGAAATAGTGCCATGCCGGACGCGATGAAGGATGTAGATCAAGACAAGGACCAGGGGAAGGCCAAACATTGGCTTCATGCGCACAGTCGCCAGAATGCAGAAACCGGCGGCCAGTAAGGGAATCAGACGAATGCGCTCGCCCTTTACAACCAGCCAACTGAATTGCCAGGTCGCGGCCATCACCATCATGCTGCCGAGTTGGTTGGCATGCGGGAAGAAGGAACGCAACGGTGATATGCCCAGCCGAAGCCTGGCCGATTCGTTTATGGCCGGCAGCGGATTGTTTCCCAGGACAACCTCAAATACCACCAGGTAGATCACGGCCAGCACAGGCATCCAGCTGAAGAGCACGTCTATCCCGCGCAAGACAACATCAGCGTGACGCCGGTTGAGGGGGATCGATTGAAAAAGAATGAAGATCACCGCCGGCTTTAACGCTTGCAGAGCGCCTACGGCCGCCACGTTCAGCGGTACTTCCGCTAACCAAGTTGAGATCGCTCCGACTGTGGTGAAAAGAATCAGCCATATTATGTAGGGACTGATGTAGATATGACCGCTGACGATAACGGCCACGACAATCAGCGGAACCAAGGCGGCAAAGGCCAGTTCATCCAAGTAGCGGCCAATGCCGACGCCACTTTGTAGCAGCCCAATGGAGAGCACCGGGCTGACGATGAAGAATAGATAAAGCAAGACAATGGCTGCCGAGAGTATCCAGCCGGGAGAGAACTCAATCTGCAGCAGGCGCCGTCTTTCAAGAGCCAGGTTAATGCGCGCCATGGTACCGTCTTCCTTTTGAGGCGGGCCGCAGAGAGACGTTGCTGTCCCTTTGCCAACCCAGCATCTCAGTCAGCCTTCGTTGATCGTCGGCATAATATTCCTTGAGCCGGGACATTAAGTCTTCGGCCACCACGACCGGCTCGTCCGCAATGCTGTTGAGGCGCAGATATACCGGTTCGAAGCTCCGGCGCAGGCGGCGCATGCTCTTCCAGACCCAGTACTTATCGTGAATACGCGGTCGAACCGCGTCGCGAAAGTCCACATAGAATCGATGCAAGAGATTACTGCGCATTTCTCGCGTCTTGTTGTGGATCTGGAAGTTGTATGATTCGTAGAATGTCGGGTCTATGCCGGCAAATCGGGCCACGCGCATGAGCAGGTCGAGCGGATCTTCCCTCAAGTTCTCATAGTGCAAAATGAGCAGGGAGTCCTCATTGTATATTTCCAGGTATGGCAGCAGATAGTGAGCGTAGCGCCCCTGTTCCAGGATGCGCCAGGTTTGCTCCGCGGATCTGACGCCAGTTGCTTCGCTCTCCAGTTGGCGCTCCACGTAGGCGGCGAACGATGAGGAAGCGGGCAGCAACCGCTGTTGCCTGGCGAAGCGATACCATGACACCAAACGCTCGATCGGATCGCGCAAGATGAAGATAAGTTTTGGGTGCGGCAACGTCTCCCTGATCCAGCGAGCGGATTCAGGAGAATAGAGATAGTCAGGCGTTGCTTCCATGCGCAGCTTCCGCTCCCGGCAGTGACCGAAGAAAGCTTCGTACTTATCGGGGCCGTCTGCGAGCGAGTAGCGGGCCGGCAGAGCGTAGTGTTTGCTGTTAAAGAAGAATCGCGTTTCCTTGATATTTGCCGCGCACACTTGCGGGTGGTCGGCCAGATAGAAGTAGAGAGAACTCGTTCCCGCTTTTGTTGTTCCGCCAATGATCAGGTAGAGGAACTCCTGAGCATCACGAGTCGGCGGCGATAATCGGCGTGTAGCCTGTCTAGCGGCGGCCATCGCTTTTTCTCCAGACGAAATCGGGCCGACCCAATAGCCGGCCCAATTGGGCCTCTTCCCCCTGGTAATACTCCTCAAGTCTCAAGATGATGTCGTCCGGCACCGACAAGGGCTGGATTTCACGGCCGTTCCATGACAGAAATTTCGGGTACAGCCGTAGATGGACTGACTCTGCCGCTCGCCAGAGTTGAGGTTGCTGCTCCAGCGCTTTGCTGAAAGTCCGGCGCACGTAGGCGTAGGTCTTTTGCAGTTTGCTGCTGCGCGCAGCTCGGGTGGGGTTGTACACCTCAAAAGCGTACTGCTCAAAGAAATCGCCGTCAATGCCGGCAAAGTGACAGATAGCCTTCAGCGTCTCGACTGGATTATTCTTCAGATTCTCAAACTGCAGCACCAGAATCTGCTCTCGAGCAAATACCTCCAGGAACCGGGGCAGGTATTGAGAATACCGCCCATGAGGTAAGGCGCGCAGGTAGTCGGGCGGAGGTGGATCGGCATCCAGCAAAGCCAACTGCTCCTCAACGTAGGCTCGCAAGTCCATGTCCTGGGGAATGAAGGCGCGTTGTTTGGCAAAGTGGTAAAAGGACAACAGCCGGTCGACCGGCTCGCGCAAGATGAAGACGAGTCTGATATGAGGTAAGATGCTATGGATTCGTTCGGCGGCCTTGCTCGAATAAAGATATTGCGGCGAGCTGTCGAAGTAGATTGACCGGCAGTCGCACGGCGGGAAGTACGCGGCGTATGTTTCCAGCCCGTCTTCCAGACGGTAACGCGCGGCCGCCGGGTAATCCTTCTCCAAGAAGAAGCGCGTCTCCTTCTTATAGGTAGCGCAGACGTCCGGGTGATCGGATAGATAGGCAAAGAGCGAGGTCGAACCGGCCTTTGTAGCGCCGCCGATAATCAGGTGAGCGCGGTCGGCGATCTCGTGCCTCATTGCTCAGCCACCTGCCAATGACTGAGATCACGTTGGAGCAACTCGGCCAATTCCTGGTTGAACGGTCGAAAGTGCTCAATAAGCGCTACCCGGGTCTGAGACGACATCGGCGGCGGCTGGAATTCTCGTTCATTCAATCGGGCCAGCTGGCTCTGTAACCGATCGCGACTGCGCGCCGGCAGCAGGCGACGGACCACTCTCTTCGCACCGGCCGACGAGGTCGGCGACCAGAGCAGGCGAGCAAGTAGCTGGGAGCGAGGCTGGGTGGATTCATTGTGTCGCCGGCGAACGTCGGGGAAGAAGCTGTTGTCCAGCCCTGGAAGCGCCTGATAAATGTGTTGCACCGTACAGCCGGGATCATTGTGCAGATCCTCTACGAGCGCAATGATCACGCGCTCGGGAGGGAAATGCCGGTACAGATCCCTAATGTAGCGAATGTACTCGCCTTTCCGGACGTAGATAACCAGCCGGTGCTTATGAAAACCATCGGCCAGACGTTCAGGCTCGGCGGCAAGCGCCTCCTCAAAGGACGCCAGCGTTTCGATACCGTGTCGCCGTGCATACCAGTACGCGGAGTAGGCGCGGTTGACCGGATTGCGCAATGAGACCATCAGAAGCATCTGCGGATTGTGTGCGCGCAGCCTGGACACAGCTTCCGGCACATACATTAGCCCGGCAGCCTTGGCCATGAGCATGCTCTCCGGTCGCGCATGGCCGAAGTAGCGCGCCCAGGCATTCTCAAAGCCCGCCGCAAACTCTTCCTCATTGGTGAAGAAACCCATCTCACGCTGCTGGTGCGTCTCGATATCCGGGTGCTGGGCCAGGTATCGCAGCCAAGAGGAAGTGGCCGCCTTCTGAGCGCCGACGATCATGAGCTGGATCAATCTCATCTTAGCGCACCAGTTTCAGGGCGCGTCTACGAATGAGCCGGAGGAAATCATGGTCCTCCGGGTCCAGCCCCTGCACAAACAAGAGTCCCCAAAAGACGCCGGCAGCCAGACCCATGGTGAGTAACAGGTGGATAAGTGGAATAGCGATATCTACCAGATAAAGCAGTGACAGCACGATGCTTGAAACGCCAAGGCCCACCAAAACCTTGATGAAGCGACGATCATAAGGCCACAACTTGAGGGAGCGGCGGACCTGCCATAGCCCGCCCAGGTAGAGGGTAATAGTCATAATGGAGACGGCAAGGGCGGCCCCATTTAGCCCAAACCGGGGGATCAATAGCCAACTGAGACCGACATTGATTATCAGCGTGATGAGGGAGAGGTTCATCCAGATTCGCTGATGACTCGTCATCACCAAAATGAAGCCGACCGAGCCGGTAGCAACGTTGATAATCTGGCCAATCACGATAATCACCAGCGGCACGGCCCCGGCTGCATACTCGGCCCCAAATACGACGGTCAATCCAGCTTCGGCGGCAAAAAGGAGTGTCAGAAAAACCGGGATGCTCAGATAAAGTGCCCATTTTGTGCTGATCTTGAACAGTTCGTTCAGGCGATCGAGCCGCTGAAGCTGGTATAGCTCAGCGATCATTGGGGCAAAGACCATGTTCAACGCCCGCAAGGTAATTGTGAAGAGGATGGCAGCCTGGGTTACGGCCTGAAAAATACCCATATCCGCCGCCGGCAAATAGATGCCGATGAAGAGCAGGCTGGTCCATGTGGCCAACAACGTGAAAGCGCCGGCAAAAGCGGTGGGAACGGAGAAGGAAAGCATCGTCCGCGTCGAGACGCTTCGTTGCGCCTTCACCCGCGTCAGGCCGGGATATAGGCGAACCACGTAATATGCCGTTAACATCAAAGTCAGGGCAAAGGAAATGATGGTCCCTGCCATTACGCCCATCATCCCCAGGCCGGCGCCAAAGAGGATCACTACCAATACGATGTTGGCGATCGGTTGCGCAATATCCTCGGACAGTACCGAGTATTGCATGCGCCTGGATAAATGGGTGGAAGCGGCCAACACCCGCAGCCCCGTGACCATTGGGATCGCCAGCGCAATACCGCGCATCACTACCTGCAAGCCCGGCTTTTCGAGGCTGGTCTCAATCAAAGGGGCGAGCAAGAAGAGCACAGCGCCGACCACAACGCCAGCTAGGACAGCAAAGCTGAAGCTTTGCAGCAGGACTCCCTTAAATTCAGCCAGATTCGTGCGCCAGCTTCTTGCCGAAAACTGGATAACGCCGCGGTCCAGACCAAGTGGGGCGAGAACTTCGACCACTCGCAACGTGGCCCAACCGAATGCGTAAAGCCCGTAAAGCTCAGGGCCAAGTAAGCGAGCCAGCACAACCTGCGCTAGGGCGTAAATCCCGCGCCCAGCGAACTTGCCGGCAAAGGTTACCGTAGATCCCTTTGCCAGGGTGTTGACATCATCCTTAAGCGCAGTTGGCTGCTCGGCTATGTGTTGCACCGCGTCTCTCCGCGCTAAATTACCCGCTCGCTCTCATTAACCAAGTATGCCTCAGTTGCCTGTTTATTCCTTGTCCCGCAGGCGTTCCAGGCCTCTTTGCGCCTGCCCATTGGCCGGCGCCAGGGCCAGAGCCGCCTCGTAGGCTTGCCGGGCGCGCTCAAAATCGCCTGTCCATTCGTATATCTGTCCCGCGCGTACATGGTAGAAAGCAAGACCCCTGTCGTCCAGCTGCAGCGCCCTTTCAATGGCCTCGATGGCGCGATCGGGCTGATCGGCAAGCCGGTAACCCCAGGCGGCCTCATAGTACACGCCGGCATTATCCGGATAATCCTGCAGGAGCTGATCATAGAGATCTGTGGCCAGCGGTAAGTTGTCCGCGTCTCGCGCTACGTTGGCGCGGGTCAGTAGTTGCTGGCGATTATCCGGGTTCAATTCCAGGGCGAGCGCGAACCAGACATCCGCCTCTGCCGGGCGTTCCTCGCGCACCAAGAGCTCGCCGGCGGCGAAGTAACCGGCCGCCTCCTCCGGATCCAGCGCGATCGCCTCCTGAACCTCATCCCAGGCCGCCTCAAAGTCCGCATCCACTTCGTAGATGGCGCGTGACAGCCCCAACCGCAAAAGAGGATTTGCCGGCGACTCCGCTGTTGCCGCCTGATACACTTCAAGCGCTTCCGGCCAGAGCTGCAGGCTCTCCAGGGCAAGACCGAGCTGCCGCTGCCACCAGGCGCGTTCATCATGCTCCGGCATTTGCGCGAGCGCAGCGTGCAACAACTCCACGATCGCCTCGTGTTCTTCAAGCGCCTGGAGTGTCTCCACCAACCCAATATGGCTCAACATGGGATCAAGCGCCAGCGCCTTCTCGTAATAGCGTCGGGCGGCCGATAGCCGCCCCAATTCGGCGGCAGCGTCGCCCTGGCGCTGCGCGGCGGTCGCGGCCACGACAGGCATGGCGGCGGCCTGCTCATACCACCATAGCGCTTCTTCGTGCCGGCCCAAACGGGCTAATGTGTCCCCCAGAAAGAGCAGATCGCATCCCGGGCAGTCTGCGCCGATCAGCGCGGCAGAAGCCTCATTCCGCTGCCCGGCCAGGGCAAAAAGGAGCCCCTGTGTGCGGGTATCGACAGCGCGAACGCTCTCGGAATCATCCACGGGCCGGGAGGCGCTGCCGGGTTGGCCGTAATAGGACGCGATTGTCTGATTGGCCTGAAGCATATTAATGTTGGTCGCCCATTTCATGAGCAGAGTATTGACCCGCGCAAGCAAGCCAAGCAACGCCAGCCCCCCGATTATGAAGAAGAGGAACCGGCTCGTCAGCCGACTGTGCACCTGTGCCGGCAACATGCCTAGGTTGCTGAACGTTCTCGATAGGCAGCGAAAGCCAGGACGCCCAGAGAAGCAAGAGCCATACCCACCAGGGCAGCCCCGGCCACAACCATCATCTGCCGCCCGCCCTGGGCCATTGGCAATTCCGGCACGTCAGCCCGGCTGGCAAAACGTACGTTGGCAGCCGCGTCTGAAGTCGCGAGCGCGACTTCCTCGACCTTGCGGGCGAGGGTTGCATAGGCCTCCTGTGCAATGGTCTGCTCTTGAAGCATATTGGTTTGTTCTGAAATCGCTGCCTGGTGTTGGGTCTGCAGCCGCAGAACAGTCGCTTCCAAATCGGCGACCTGCTCATCCAACTCCGCCTGTTTTTGCTCCAGCGCACTGATCAATCTGGACAACTCGGTTACTTGTTGTCCGACTGTGTTTTCGGAAGCGGGCAGATCGCCGGTAAGCTGTACGGCAAGCGGCGCACTCTCGGTAAGACCGTAGGCCTTCATCTGGAGAAGGAAAAGCGTCATCTGATCGCTGCCGCTGCCGGCTTCTGATGAAGGAACCTTGGCCAGTTCCTGCTGCAGCCGAGTTGCGTCCGCCAATACGGTTTTCATTCTCTCTCGCACATCGAGGACGCGTATATGGCTTTCGGAGGCTACAGACAGCTGGTTGGCCAGTATGGTGACCTGGTCACTTTCTCTGAAGGCGAGCACCGCCTCACTGATGGCTGCCAGCTCGGACTGCGCTCGTTCAAGCTGTTCCTGCAACTGCTGGTTAGTGGCCTCGCCCTGTACCCCATAGACACGTTCGGCGTGGCGCACGAATAGATCGGCCCATTCATTAACCAGAAGGGCAGCCGTGTCGGGGTCTGCGTTTATTATGTTAAGACGCAACAAGCTGTTGTCCTCGCCAATCTCAGCGGAGGCCATTCCACGGACCGCCAGCAGAGATAGGGGTTCACCGGTGGCATCTGTGACTGCTTCGGCCAGCATCCCTAATACTTCGTCGCTAGTTGCCAATTCCGGGTAGGCACGGGAAACGTTTTGCGCCTGGTTTATTGTCCGGAATTCGTCTACTAATTGCAGATCCAGGTAATTGCGGGTAAACACGATCAGGGCGGTCGCACGATAGAGTGGGGTGGTGGGCCGGCTGGTGACAAAATAGGCGATAACGGCGAAAAGCAGGCCAACGCCAACAATGATGTACCAACGGCGCAACAGGATGCGAACGTATTTGAGCAGATCGATCTCTGTCTCCAATTACTCCTCCAATAGGGAAAGCCAGGGGGAATGCCACCCCTGGCTGATGTAGCCGCGAGATTATAGCAGCCGGCGTCAAACGATGTCAAGGTAGCAGCGACGCACAACGGGCGCGCCCGACTGCGGGCAACGCTGGCATTGGAACTGCTCTGCTGCCTGATATAATTCGGTTGCGTGAAGGTCGACTCGTTTTGCCTTGGCCTGCTGAGAAGCAGTGTCGTTTGGCGCCACGGGCCGGACGGAGTTTGGAGGAAAGATGTCTCGCCATTCCAGCGTGAATAGGGCAGTCCTTTCCATGCTGATCGATATCTTGCTGATTTCGGCGGCATTGGGCCTGGCTGCCTTGATCCGCTATAACTGGCCGGAAGATTGGCCTTCGGTGTTTATCACCCCGGTGCGGTACTTGCAGTTCCCGTTTTGGAGCTACCTGGCAGCGCTCTTCATCTGGAGCGCCGTTTTCCTGCTGGCATCCGTCTATGATCCCAGCCGCAATGTGAAGGTGATCGACGAGTTTCAGCGGGTGCTCTTGGCGAACACCGGCGCGGCAATCGCATTTGCCGGCGTCATGTATATCCTTGCCAGCAATGTCTCACGCGCGCTATACCTTCTGTTCATTATATTGAGTTATCTCTTCCTTGTAGGTTGGCGATTGCTCGGCCATCTTTTCGTGCCGGATAATATCGCGCTGCGCGAGCGTAAGAACATCCTCGTTGTGGGCGCCAATGATCTGGGAAAGCGCGTCGCTCTGGTGGTCAAGCAGCAGGCCCAGGAGACCCGATTGCACCTGATCGGCTACCTGGATGACCACAGTGTGACTCCGCCGAATGGGTTGCCGATCTTAGGGACGCTGGACGATGTGCGTGAAGTCATTACCGCCCGGCAAATCGATGATGTGGTCATTGCCCTGCCCTTGCGATCTTATGATCAGGTCAACAAGGTTGTGCGCGATGTCGTGGACATGCCGGTGCATGTGCACGTCATTCCCGACTACTTTGAGCTGGCCCTGTACCGCACCAACGTGGAGAATTTTGGAGGCTTACCGGTGATCAGTCTGCGCGATCCGGCCTTGAACGAGGTGCAGCGCTTTCTGAAGCGACTGTTTGACATTGTAGTGATCATCTTCTTGATCGCGTTTGCCTTGCCCTTTATGCTGATCTTCGCCATTTTGATCAAGCTGGATTCTTCAGGACCTGTTTTGTTCAAGCAGGATCGGGTTGGCGAAAACGGCCGTATCTTCAAGATGTATAAGTTCCGCTCGATGGTGCAGAATGCCGAGCAGATGCAGGCGCAGGTGCTGGAGGAGACGGGCGACGGGTACGTTGTTCACAAGAAGGCAGAGGACATGCGCGTCACCCGCTTTGGGCGCTTTCTGCGCCGTAGCAGCATGGACGAGCTCCCGAATTTCTTCAACATACTGAAGGGCGAGATGAGCCTTGTCGGGCCACGTCCGGAAATGCCGTGGCTGGTCGACGAGTACGCGCCATGGCAGCGGATACGCTTTGCCGTGCCACAGGGGCTGACCGGCTGGTGGCAAGTGAACGGCCGGTCAGAACGGGTGATGCACCTGCACACGGAGGACGATCTGTACTACATCGAGAATTACTCGATGTGGCTGGATTTCTATATCCTGCTCAAGACTCCGCTGGCCGTACTGCGGGGCAAAGGGGCCTTCTGACGGAGTCGTTGCCGGCCGGCTCCGTGACACGCAATCAGTTCCCCAAATCCAGATCCAGATAGGGTACGCCGTTGATAATTCGTTCCCGGCGTCCGGCCATGAACCGGCTCACCCAAGGATTGGTCAGATTGTCCACATCAAAGCTGCGGTGAATGGCGGCGTAAAGATCGATTTCGCGCAGCTTGAGGAAGTCGGGGACCTGCTCCAGCCAGGCCGGGTCCAGTGTGTTTTCCTCTTCATAACCACGCCGGAAGCGCGTCCAGAATGTGCGGCCGACGTTTTCCGGCTCAGCGACATTGGTCACAGCATAGAAAAGGGCGATGGCGATGTCATTCACGTACCAGGAGTAAGTACAATCGTCGAAGTCAAATAAAGTAATGCGGCCCTGCTCATCCACGTAGAAGTTAGCCGCGTGAGCGTCCTGGTGGATGAGACCAAAGCTCTCTCTGTCCCTGGGCAGACTCCGCAGACGGGTCAGCAGATCGTCGAGGCGGCGCAGGATGGCTGTTTCTCCTTTCGGCAGCCAATCATGGAGACCCAACATAACCGGGTCATCCCATTGTGGGCGCGTCCATGCCGGATCGGAGACCACATAATCCTTGGACAGGGCATGGATGCGGCCGATCAGCCGGCCGAGTTGCTCGAACAGCGGCGGCTGCCACTGGTCATTTTCCCAGGGCGGCCGGCCGGCGGCTTTGACGAATGCGGTGGCCAGGAAATGAGCGTCGGCCCCGTCGCTGAAGCTTTCCACCAGCCGGCCGTTTTTCGACGCCTCCGCACGAGCCACGCCGGCGCCTCCTCGGGCCAGGTAGTTCAGCCAATCGACTTCGCCGAGCACCAGTGCCTCGCTGCGCCGGCGGCTGTGGCCGATGCGCAGAATGAAGTCGCGGCCGGCGCCCTCGAAGGCGTAGATGAAGCTCTCGAAGCCGTCCAGCTCGTGCATCTGCTCAGGCCGAACGCCGTATCTGGTCGCAGCCTCAGCCAATATCGCGTCATTGAAAAGCGCCTTCACTTCCGGTTTCACTGGTCACATCCTGTTGGTGCCCATTGGCTGTCGGCTGTGCGTAGCGTAGCCGGCTGCGCCGCTGATGTCTGTAATCGCGCTGCGCTAAAGGTCCCGGCGCCGTCAGCGCAGCGCGCGTTCAGCCAATTGTCGCGTCAGTCCGATTTCGCCGCAATGCTCAGCTTCATGGTGGAGCAGGTGGAACAGGATCCACTCCGGCGTCACCGCGTAATGTTCTAGTTGGCGGGTCCGCCGATAGTCCTCAATGCTCATCTGCTGGTAGCTGCGCAGTAGATAAGCGCGGATTGTGTCCAGGCGCCGGAAGTGATCAGCAAGCGATCGGCCGGCAACATTGGTCAGCCGACCCTGTTCATCTCGCGTGTCGTGGCCAAAGAGCGGCTCCAGTTCAGCCGGCAGCGGGGCCTGCAATACCTCGTCATACAACCAGGAGGCCTCGATATCTCCCAGATGATAGAGCAGAGTGCCGATGCTGTTCAGGTCGCCGGCCGGCGACCAATCAAGCAGCGCTTCGTCCAGCTCTGCCAACCGCTCCTTCAGCCGCGTGCGACCGGCCTCCAACATCCACAGCCCGTGGCCGATAGCCGGATCGCACCCGGCCACCGCCTCGGCAATCAAAAGCTCAGTTTGATGGTTGCTCATTATCACTCTCCTATTGAGGTTCATCGCCCACATGACCGGCTCTGTTAGTAGCAGGCAAGCCTCTGTTGACCCGGGCTACTCTTCAGCGGCCGGCTCGTCATCCTCACTATCTGCCTCATAACGAGACAGGTCAGCCAGGGTGAACTCCTCGACTTCGTGCACATGCCTCCGCCAGAGCTCGGCCGCGATATTCTCCGCATCTGCGCGCACTCCCTGCCGCCGGAAGTACTGGCAAATGCGGCGTATGTCGCGCTGGAGAACATTATGCGCATTGTTGTTTATCTCGCCGGAAGCCGATCGCACGCGCATCACCTGTGGGAAGTCTATCAGGGTGATATCCTCCTCCCAATACAGAATGTTATAGGCAGAGAGGTCCCCGTGCACCAGACCGTGCTCCAGCAAGAGCGCAATGTTGCGTAGAGCTTCCTCGAAAAGTATGCGCGCCAGCGGGACCGGCAAATTGACTTCACTAAGCGCCGGTGCGGCTACCTGTTCATCGCCGACAAAGCCCATCAGGATGGCGTTGTCAGTCGTCCCGAACGGACGAGGAACGGCCGCGCCGGCCGCGTACAATGCTTCCAGCGTCTTGTATTCATGCATCAGCCAGGAAGTGTGCGCCACCTGCTGGCCAAAACCGGTCTTCTTGCCAATCGCTCGTATGACACGGTGCTCCGTCTCTTTCACCGGCGTGCCTCCTGCGGTCAGCGTCTCGCGACCTTGGCGATACATGGCGTCGTTGCGCAGATTGCGGAACATACGCGGCCGGTACACCTTGGCAGCCACGGAGCCGGTCCGGCTGCCGGCCGCCCCGGCGCAGCGATAGACGTTGGCCTCTTTCCCTCCTTTTACAACCGCGGTTACATCGCTGATCAACTCCAGCTCAAAGAAGGGGCGCAGCGAGTCATACAACCAGCGCTCCTCGAGGCGGCCCGGCTGATAGGTGGTTCGAAATCCCCCCTCCAGGCCGGACGCCTCATCCGCCAGTTCGTTCACCGCCTGGGTCTCCAGTGATCTGCGCTGCTGGTAGTTGAGCGGCGTCCTCTGCTTGCGTCGTGTCCGGCGACGCTCGCTCGGGCGTTCGAACCTCGCTTCATATTGATCGTACTGGCTTAGCAACCGGTCCAGTTCCGGGTCATCAAAAGAAACATTTGTGCTCACAGCTAGTTCATCCTTATGTGTTTGCGTCGCTGCTTCCAGAATCGATTTGTCGCCAAAAGCTGAATTGCCGTACATCAGACTTCCTCCGCCGGCGGATCAGAAATGCACTCCGCCTGGGCGCGAACAAAAAAGCGTCACTGTGGAATCGAGAGGGGCGCTGGAGAACGGGGGCCGGGAAGACAGGGCCGCAGGGAGATTCGCGTGACCGTGGCTTGAATCAGTATCCCGATCTCGCGAGTGGGCGGAAGAAGGCAACAAAAAAGCCACGGGAGCGAGATACGCCCGTGGCCTGGAAGCTAAAGACTAAGGAGCTGTCTGCTAGCTGCTTTCGCCGGACGTATTCACGCAGCGCACAATATTCGGTTCGCTCACAAGGGCTATTATGTTGTGCATATACGTGAATACCTCCTTTAGTGATTTACCGTCGACAGTCTAGCACAAAGGAACGCGGAAAGTCAAGAAA
>CAZIKT010000044.1:0-20693 GCA_964539885.1 uncultured Ardenticatenaceae bacterium
CAGAAAACGACGACAGAGGCGGCTGGCGTTTCAGTCTGGAGGACCCGCGCACGGGTGCCCGGCGCGGATTTGCAGGTCTGGAAGAGTTGGCCGCGTACTTGCTAGAAGAGACTGTCGAATACAACCGGCAGTCGAGAATATCCGGGCAAAGTGGTTCTATTTCAGATGGAGGTCAAACGTGAAACACAAGATATGGTCAGTGGTGATGGCAGCAATCGGTATCGCCTTGGTAGGTGCGATGATTGGGCAGCAGGCGAGAGCCGCAACGGCGGGCTCCTCACCCAATTCACCGGCCGGCGCTCCCGGGCTAATCAGCTATCAGGGTTATCTGGTCGACAGCCTCGGCGATCCGGCGGCTGACGGCAGCTACCCGATGCAGTTTGAACTGTATGACAGCAGCAGCGGCGGTTCAGCACTCTGGGCCGAGGAGCACTCCGGCGTGGTGGTCGGCAACGGTTACTTCGCCGTCATGCTGGGCGGTGGAACGTGCACGGTGGGCTGCCCGCTGGACGCCGGCGATTTTAGCAGCGAAACGCGCTATTTGCAGGTCAGCGCTGACCTGGGGGCCGGGCTGGTGGTTTTTCCCCGGCAGCGGTTGGCGGCTGTACCCTACGCCATGCAATCGACTATGGCGGATGCCGCCGATACGGCCAATACGGCTGACTCGGCCACTACAGCCGCTTCAGCTGATTCCGCCCCCTGGAGCGGCCTGACCGGTGTGCCGTCCGGCTTTGCCGACGGCGACGACGCCGACGCGCTGAGCGACCTATCTTGCGACCCGGGCGAAGTCGCCAAGTGGAACGGCAGCGACTGGTCGTGCGCGCCGGATGATGACACCGACACCGACACATTGGCCGGGCTGTCTTGCGCGGCCGACGAGATCGCCAAATGGGACGGCAACTCCTGGGAGTGCGCGGTTGACGAGACCGGCGGCGCTCAAGGGTATGCCAATGTGATCACCGTGGCCCTCAGCGGCGGCGACTTCACTTCCGTTGCCGAGGCGCTGGACAGCATCACCGACGCGGCCGCCGATAACCCCTACCTGGTGCGGGTGATGGCCGGCGAGTATACGGAGACAGACCTGGTAGAGGTGAAATCTTACGTCCATGTGCAGGGCAGCGGGCCGCTGGCTACTGTGGTGACATCGGCGCGCACCGGGGCCACACCGAGCAATGCGGCGGCGACGGTGGACCTGCAGGACAACGGCCGCATCTCCAATATGACCGTGCGCAACACCGGAGCCGGCGTGTTCGGCATCGCCCTCTACAGCGCCCAGAGCACGCGCTCTGCGGTGGTGGACAACGTCGTCGCCGAGGCAATCGGAGCGGGCGGTACCGGCCATTATGCCGCCTACTGGAATGACGCCGAGGCGGTCATCCGGAACAGCACGCTGTTTGCCGGCGGGGCGGTCGGCTTCGGCACGGCGGTCAATGCCGCCTTTGGCAGCGTGAATATCGCCGGGGGCTTTCCGCAGGCGCTCATCGAGGGCAGCATCCTGCTGGGCGGCTCTGCCAGCAATATGGAAAACTGCAACGACAATACCGGCACCGGCTTCGGTTTGCAGTTGAGCAACTCTTCGCCGTTGGTGCGCCAAAGCTACATCTGCGGCGGGCATCGCGGCATCGCCCACTACGAGAACGGAAACCCGCAGATCCAGAGCAGCAGCGTGAAGGTCAGCAGCTCGGGCAGCGCCTTCCTCTTCGAGATAACGGCGTCAGGCTCCCTTTCGCTGGCCGGCTCCGGCGTCAGCTACACGGGCAACAAGTTCACCGGCGCGGGAACAGGGTTGCGCTGCGTGCACAGCTACAACCTGGGCACATACACGGCCGTGACTGACGGCACGACCGCAGCGACGGCCTGCAACTAAGGCAGCCATTTATCGGGCCGGACAGATCGTCACAGCCCTGCCCGGCCCTTAGGAGACAAAGATGAAACGCATCAATACTAGGTGGCTGCCGGCGGTGATGTTGTTGGTGATGGTCTTGGCGCTCACTGCCGGGCTGGTCCTGGCGAGCGGCGAGACGCTGCCCCGCAGCCTGGTCAGCAGCGGCGGCGGGCTGGTCAGCGAAGGCGGATATTTGACACAAAGCGCCCTCGGCCAGCCGATAGTCGGCGCGGTGGAGAATGAGGCCGTCCTGTGCAGCGGCTTTTTCTGTGGCGAGGGAGCGCCGCCGGCTCCCCCGATTATCGGCGGCCATCACAGCTATTTGCCGGTCATGGTACGTTAGCGGCAGCTAGAGTGGACCAGTCCGCAAGACTGGTCCACTCGTCTGTCAACAAGGTTGCCAGCTTCCTAAGAAGGTGGCAACCTTGGGCCTCATGCGCACAGACCCCACCCAAGTCCACATCATCAACCACACCCACTGGGACCGGGAATGGTTCCTGACCTCCATCTACACCAGCCGTTGGATAGCCGGCCTGATTGACCGGCTGGAACAACTGGCGGCGCAAAACCCCGACTTCCGCTTCTTCCTGGATGGGCAGACGCTGGTCATCGAGGATCTGTTGGCGCTGGAGCCGCGATACGAAGAGCGAGTGCGGGCACTGATTGAGAAGGGGCAGCTTATTGTCGGGCCGTACTATTGCCAGCCAGACTGGCAGTTGACCGGAGGCGAGCTGCTGCTGCGCAATCTATTGCTTGGCCGGGAAGACGTGCGCCGGCTGGGCGGGAAGAGCGACACCGGCTGGCTGGTGGACACCTTCGGCCATATCAGCCAGGGGCCACAGCTACACCGGCTGTTCGACATTCAGGCCGTTTACATCTGGCGGGGCGCTCCGCAACTGGTCCCCTATTTTGAATGGGTCGGGCCGGACGGCAGCCGGCTGCCGGCGATCAATCTGTTTGGCGGTTACCGTAATCTGTATGGCGTGACGCACGCGCCGGAGGTGGCTCTGCGCCGACTGCGGGCGGAAGTGGGCCGATTGCGCCCGTATTATCCGACGCCGGATATCCCTCTCTTCGACGGTTATGACCTGGAGGACGACCCGGAAGACCCGATGCGCTTCTACGAAGGGTTGGGTGGGGCCGGGCCGGAGTTGTCGCTGATCGCCTCATCGCCGGGGGAATTCGTCCGTTCAATCGGGGCGCAGGAGTTGACGCTGCCGGAGATCGCCGGCGAACTGAACTCCGGTAAGTACGCCGCCACCTTCCCCGGCACGCTCAGCGCGCGCGTCTATCTGAAGATGATGGCCCGCGACTGCGAGCGGCTGCTGTTCCGGCTGTGCGAGCCGCTCGGGGTGATGGCCCGGCTGCAGGGGCGGGCGTATGACGAGGGCCGGTACGAGGGCTGGGCACGGGCGCTGCTGCAGAACGCGGTGCATGATTGCATCTGCGGGGTGAGCATTGACCAGGTGCACGAGAAGATGGAGTACAGCTACCGGCAGCTGTTTGAGGCAATGTCGGCGGATGTGCAGGCGTCGCTGGCGGCTATCTTGCATGATTTTGAGCCCGGAGTGTACGCGGTGAGCACGAACGCCGCACCGTGGAGCGGCTGGATGCAGGCGGCGGGGAAGCTGCTGCGCGTAAAGACGGGAGGTGTGGGCGTTTGGCCGGTGACGGAGCAAATAGCGGTAAAGCCGGTCAACCAGGCGGTGGATGCGTTGACATGGGAAAACGCGCACTACACGGCAAGCGTGGGGGCGGACGGGGTGGTGCAGATCGCGGGTGGGGGCCGGCTGGGGGCGCTCACCGTCTGGCAGGAACTGGGCGATACCTATTCTGAGGAATCCGGCCCGCTGTTGGGGAGGCTAACAGTTGAGCGCGGGCTGCATGTGGTGGCCGGGAGCGGGCATCATCGGCTGATATCGTACGCGGCCGGTTGGCAGGATGGGGAGCGGCGGGTGACGGCGCAAGTGCGGCTGCGCTTTGACAGTTCGCCGGTGATCCGGTGGCAGGTGGCCTTGGATTCGCGGGGGAGCGACCTGCGGGTAGAGGTGGGCTTTGAGACAGGCCGGCAAGGGCGGATTCGCTGCGGGATGCCGTTCGATGTTGTCGAGCGGAGGCCGGTTGACGGTGATCTGTTGCCGCGCGAACTGCCGCCGGAGCCGGCGGCGATCCTGCTGGGCCAACGCGAATTGGGCGTGGTCAGCCGCTTCCCCTTCCACGATTTTGTGGCCGTATCCGATGGGGAGGGCACAACGGCGGTGTTGGCGAAGGGATTGCACGCCTACTCGTGTGACGCGGCCGGCCGGGTGAGCATCCCGCTGCGGCGGTCGGTGGAATGGCTTACCAGGGCGGAGTTGCAGGGCAGGGTGGGGGATGCCGGGCCGTTCTTTTATGTGCCGGATGCGCGCGGCGAGCGGGTGGTGCGGCATGAATTGGGGGCGGCAATAAACGTTAAGGCGGACGACGCGGAGTGGCAGACGCTGGTCGCCGGCTTCTTGAACCCGCCGTTGATTGTCCGGCATAAGGGGGCAGGCCGGCGCAGGATGATGGAAGTGCTGAGTGAGCGCGCCCCGTTGAGCAGCCTGCAGGTGAAGGACGGCGCGGTCCTGGCCCGCTTCTTTAACCCAACGGGCGAGCCGATGGAGTTGTCCGCGCCGTTTGCGCGAGTGACGGTGTGGGGGGAAGCGACCGGCCGAACGACGCAGTCGCTGGCCCCGAAGGAGATACAGACGGTCTTGCTGCCGGTTGAAGTGCCGGAGGTTGGCGAGGGGTCCGGGCAGCCGGCGGATGTGACGGTGTTGACGCCGGTGGCGTGGTCCGTGGGAGAGAATGAGGGCCGGCCGGATGAACAGGCGGTGGGGCAGCTGCGGGCCTGGGCGGAGGGACTGAAGGCGGAGGCGGAGAGGGTGGAGGCGCGGCTGGCAGTCGTGGCTGGGGCGGAGCAATTGCGACTGTTGCACCGCAGTTACATCGTCCGGCGGGAGGAGCTGGAGTACCGGCTCTCGCTGCTGCTGAACGAGCGCAAGCTGGCGGAGCGGGAGCCGCTGCGATACGGCTATTTGTACGAGTTAGACGAGGAAATCGCTGTACTTGGGTTAGCGTTGAACAAATTTCGGATCAAGCGGCGGATATTTGATTATGTGGTGCAGGCTGTGGAGGTGGAGTAGGAGTAGTTGCGGGGAGGTCCGCCAACGATTTGATCCTATGATGTTTCGTGGCGCCGGCAGCAGGCAGCCGGTCGCCGAATTGAAATTGAAGGATTAGTGACATGGGCACCGTTTTGGTCTTCAGCGCACCTGGGGAAATCGCTTTCCAGCCGGAGGACGAGCGGCCGCTGGCCCAGGCAGAGGTTCGCGTGCGCACGCTCTTCTCCGGCATCAGCGCCGGCACGGAGATGACTGCCTACCGTGGCAGCAACCCGTATCTGCACAAGCGCTGGGATGCCGAGCGCCGCTTATTCATCGCCGGCGAAAGCACCAGCCACGCATACCCGCTTGTCGGCTGGGGCTACGAGGAGGTAGGTGAGATCGTTGAAGTGGGGCCGGAAATAAAGGGCGTGCGACTCGGCGACAGGGTGTACGGTGCCTGGGGTCATCGCACCCATCATGTGGTCGATGGCGAGTATGCGGCGCAGCGTATCTTGCCGGCCGGGCTGGAGCCAATCCAGGGCATCTTCTCCCATCTTGGCTCGATTGCGATCAACGGGGTGCATGACGCCGGCATCCGCATCGGCGAGACGGTGGCAGTGTTCGGCCTGGGGGCGCTGGGGCAGATAGTCGCTCAACTGGCGGTGAAATCGGGGGCGCGGGTGCTCGGCGTGGACCGGCTGGAGGGAAGGCTGGCGCTGGCCCAGGAGTTGGGCGCTATCCACGAGATCGTTGACGCCGGGCAGGAGGGGCCGGCGGAGCGCATCAAGGCGCTTACCGGCGGGCGCGGGGTGGATGTGGCGCTGGAGGTAACGGGCTCGACGGCAGCGCTGAACGAGGCGATACGCTCAGTGGCTTACTCGGCGCGAGTGGTGGCGATGGGTTTCTACCAGGGGCCGGCGCAGGGGCTGTATTTGGGAGAGGAGTTTCACCATAGCCGGATCAACATCATCTGCTCGCAGATTTCCGGCGTGGCCCCGGAGCTTTCCTATCGCTGGAATCGAGTGCGATTGGCGCAAACCGTGATGCAGCTTCAACTGAGCGGCCTGCTGAACTTGCCGCCACTGATCACGCACGTGAGGCCGTTTGAGGAGGCGGAGACGTTGTTTGACTTGCTGGACCGGCAGCCCGAACAGGTTGTACAGGCGGTGTTGAGTTTTCAGGAGCGCAATTGATGGCCAAGAAGTTGCGTGTTGGGCTGTTGGGCTGCGGCAGCTTCGCCCATCGGCATGCGCGTAGTTTGCAGGCCCTGGCTGCCGAGGTGGAGATAGTCGCGTTCTGCAATCGAACGATTGAGAAGGCGGTCGCGTTTGCCCGGCAGTATGGAGACGCCCAAGCCGGGGTCTTCGCGGACCACCACGAGATGTTCACTGAGTCAAAATTGGACGCGGTGGTGATCTCATTACCGCCTTACGCCCACAGCGACGAGGTGCGGATGGCAGCGGAGCGCGGGGTGCATGTGTTCATCGAGAAGCCAATCGCGCTGCGCTCTGACGACGGCTGGCGAATGGTGGAGGCCTCAGAGCAGGCCGGCATCGTCACTCAAGTCGGCTTCATGTTCCGCTTCGGCGAGGCGGTGGAAGCGCTGAAGGGGCTAATGGATCAAGGCGAGGCCGGCGTTGGGGGCTTGATGTCCGCCCGTTACTTCTGTAATTCGCTGCACGCACCCTGGTGGCGTGCGCGGGAGAAATCAGGCGGGCAACTGCTGGAGCAGGTGATACATTTGGTGGACCTGATGCGCTATCTGATGGGCGAACCAGCGACAGTCTATTCGCGGCAGGCGAATGTATTTCACCGGGAGACGCCGGGCTACACGGTGGAGGATGTGAGCGCTACGGTGTACGGCTTTCCGGCCGGTGGGGTGGGGGTGATATACGCTACGAATTGGGCGATTCCAAACCAGTGGGTGAGCGATTACCAGGTGGTGACACAGAAGCTGTTGGCGCAGTTCAGCAACGCGAATAACGCTACGCTAACCTACACGGCCGAGCCGGGACGCCCGCCGCTGGTGATCGCCTCCAATCGCGACATACATCTGGCTGCTATGCGAGAATTCATCTTAGCGATCCGGGGCGGGAACCGGACGCGAACTCCATTGCGCGAGGGGGCGATGTCGTTGGACATGGCACTGGCGGCGGTGCGGTCGGCGGAGGAGGGGCAGGAAGTGAGAATGAGCGAATTTTGGGACCAAAGCTAGGTCAGTCGGTTGGGTCATGCAATGGCGAGCACGGCGTGTCGGGCCTTTCTTCTGCGGGCCTGTTTCGACACCGTTTCAACTAGGGTAGCCATTGCGGCTGAAGTCCTATCGGGGCGATCTGCCGGATGTCGCCGGTTTCGAGTTCCAGTACCCAGATGCCCGGTTCGGCACCCGGCTCGCTAATTGCGTAACGCTGCATGACAAGTCGGCTCCCATCGGGCGACCAGGCCGGCAGGCCATTGTGAATCTCCGGTTCGGTCGTCAACGCCGTCAACTCTGTACCGTCGGGACGCATGATCCACAATTGCCTTCCCATTGGCGCTCTAGAGACCTTCCGGCCAAAGAGGATCCAGGCGCCATCCGGCGAAAAGATAGGCGAGCCATCACTGATCGCCAGCTCATTGCTCAGGTTTGTCAGCTCGCCGGTCTCCAGGTCGACGGCGAAGATGTGCACCGCGAACTGTTCACCCTGGAATTGAATCTCAGTGACGAGCAGTTGATCGCTGGCAGGGTTCCACGCGCTCGGCTCGCCGGTCTGGCTTGGAATCAAAACTGTCTGGCCTGTCTGGAGGTTGTAGGCATGAATTTCCTGCGAAACGGGCGAAATGTAACTCAGCCAGTTGCCATCGGGTGAAAAGCGTGGACTCAATCCCAACCATTGACTATCCTCAAATACGGGGACGGTCTCCCCAGTCGCGATGTCGAGCCACCATAGTCTGGGTGGACCCGGCGGCGCGCCGGGTTCTGCGAAAGTGCGTTTCTCATAGACCAACCGCCTGCCGTCCGGAGAGAAGGCTGCACCTGAGCAGACGGCGAGTTCGCAGGTAAGCAGTTCCCCGATTTCGCCGGTGTCACTGTCTTCCGGCAGCGTTAAGCGAAAGAGATCGGCGCCGCCGCCGTCACGCAGTGCGCTGAAAACAACGGTCTCGCCTGTGCTTGAGACGGCATAGTCGAGAATGCCGGCCGGCATGTCGGTCAATTGCTCCGGCGACCCGCCTTCCGGATCGATTAGGTGGAGTTGGTTGTGATTGGCGGAATCCCAGGTGAGATAAAGGATTCTTGGATGTCCGGTGGTGAAATGCCAGGTGGCATCGGCCAGCATCTTGCGCCCGCTCCGGCCCTGCAGGTTTGCAGGCACCGTCACCGAGTAGGTGGTGTCTGACTCCAGGCCGGCATCAGGTTCAAATCGCGCGGTGCGGCCCTGCCAACTCACCTTTCCACTCGTGGGCGGGTCTATCACAAACTCGATGTCTTGTTTGTTTGCTACATCCTGTGCGAAGGTCAGCGCCAGCGAGCTGCCGACCGAGATCTCATTGCCGGAGGAATAAGGATATACCGCCGTTACCGTCAGACCGACACGATCTCCCCGCCAGACAAGGAAAATCGTCAAGATCAGAGCCAGAGTTAGGGTCACCACAACCAGCAGATCAAAGCGACTTATGCGGTTGTGCAAGCCATCGCTGGGGGGAGCGCCGGTGATGGTTGATTCGCTAATCGCCTTCACGCCAGCTTCCGATTGGCGGTCGGCAACGCCGACTGAGTTTCATTCATAGAACGGATATTAATGGGCAGCCGGCCGGCGTCAAGTCTGCGGCCCGCATGCTCAGGCTGACCTAAGGCTGCTGCGACCAATCAACGTTCAGTTCTCGGGACGGCCTCACCTGATATCTTCAGACAATGATTAATACAGATTAATTTAACTATGTCTCTTGTGATCCTTATGCTCTCGATGCCACACGTCGGAACCCTCCCCTCGCCCCGGCGGCCAATGACCATATAGCGTGGAAGGCCCAGAACTGAACCGTCCTGGGCCTTCCAGATTCGCAGTACTGTCAGCGGTCAGTACAACTGCTCGAACCGCTGACGAATCTCTCCGCTATAGCTGCACGAACCGAAGCACCTCCTGACCGGCGCTGTTTCGCAGGACGAGCTGGTTGCCGCTGATTTCGAACGAAGCGGCGCTTTGAAGCGCGGTCAGGTAGGCGCTCTCCTGAGCGTCAATATCATCGCCGCACAGCAATTGGCTTCCGCCGAGAGGGCCGATGGAGATGCTGTTGCCGTTTACCATGTAAGGTCCAAAGTATGTATTGCAGCTGCCATTCACGCTAACCTGACCGTCCGATCCGAAGTAAGCGGTCAGGTTTGTACCCGGCAGTGGGAGGCCGTTCACATTGATCGTCGCCACCTGCCAGTTGGTATTGGCCAACGGGTTCGGCGGAACGGATTCGCTGACTGACACGGTCTGCTCCTGACGAACCGTTTCGCCTGTGGCATTGCGAGCCTCGATGCTATACGTGATGCTACCGGCCACCCCGGGGCAATCCTGCGATTGACCGCTGAACGGGGCGTTGTCCAGAACCACACTACCGTCCTTCAGGATGCGCACGGCCATTGTACCGCCGGCGGTAGTCCAGTAGATCGTCACGCACTGGTTCACTTCGATCTGATTCGGTGTCACGCTGAACGCGGTCACGACCGGCGGTGGATCCGGCGGAAGCGGCGTGGGCGTGGGCGGTATAGCCGTGGGCACAACTACCTGGATCACCTGTTGCGCGTTGTTGTTCCCACCCTGCCCGCTGGCTTCCAGTCGATATATCTGTTCGCCGGCCGGCGGGCAGTCTTGTAGTGAACCGCTGAATGGGGCCGGATCCATCAGCATCTGGCCACTGCGTGACACTTTCACATTCGTCACTGAGCCGACTACTTCCCAAACAATGGTCACGCACTGACCCTGGAAGATTTGGAACGCCGGATCGACTGTGAAGCGACGGATCTCGGGCGCGCTGACATTTGGAATGACATCAATCCGTTGCTGTCGCACCTCATGCCGCCCGTCAAGATGGATCAACCGTAATTCGTATGTGGTAGTCTGATTGGGACACACCTCGCGGCTTCCCTGGCCGACTGTGGGGTAATTCTGCCAGTTCTCGCCAGCCGGATAAAGGAAGACGGCCTGAACGTTTTGCACGCTCCACCGCAGTATCGTGCATTCCCCCTGAGTGATTACGTTTCGGTCAGCCGTGAACGTAATCGTGGGTGACGGTGTGGCGGTCGGCGGAGGCGTCGGGGTTGGCGCTCCCGGCACGGTTATGCCTACCCATACGCGATCGCCAATTCCAACCGCCTGCGGATTCCGCAGTTCCCAGAAGCCCTGGTACGTGCCAGGCTGGAGCGGCGCTACCAGATTGACCGCGACGTCAACAAGGCTACCGGGCGGCACCGAGGTCGGCAGAAACGTGTTTTGACCGCCCATACTCGACTGTGCGGTATTGCCGCCCACGTAACTCATGAAGTAGCTGGTGGTCCAGGTACACGTGCCGACGTTCTGCAGACGCCATACCTTCTGAAATGGTTGGCCAGGAGAAAGCACCGGCGGATTGGTCATATTCTCATCGTCAAAGGTTATGTCGGCGATATAGCGCATCAAGTCGACGCAGCCGGTCGGCGGGGGAACCGGCGTCTCGGGACCGGTGGGCGGAGCCGGGTCAGTGATCTCCGGCAGCTCGTCCAGTCCCAGATATTGCTCCGCCAGCTCGTCAAGCCGGCCGGAAATCTGCAATTGCGTCAGTGCGTTGTTCAGGTTGGCGATCAGCGCCGGTGATCCCTTAGGGGCGGCCAACGCGAAGCGTTGCGGGTTCAGCCCCTGGGCGGCTATCTTGAAGTTGCCGGTAGACTCCGCAATCGTTGCCGGCTGTAGGTCCAACAGCACGAAATCCACCTCGCGATTACCGAGCGCCTCTACCGCCTCCGTCGCGCGTGCAAAGGTAAAGATATTGTTTGGATGGGTCAGGCCAGTGTCAACCAGCATGCTCGTCGCCATCTGCTCGTACACGGTCTGCGCTTGTACTCCAACGCGTGCGCCGGCCAGATCCTCTACACTAGTCAACGTCACATCCGGCACATCGCTGCGCATGATCACGGCATCATCGCCGACATAGTAGATGTTTGAGAAGTCGACGAAATCGGACCGCTCCGATGTGGCTGATATCGCCGAAATTGCGACATCAATCTGGCTGTTTACAATCGCGTCGGCGAGCGCTTCGAAGGACATATCCCGAAATTCAACCGGCAGGCCCAGTGTCTCCGCTATATCCAGCATCAGGGCGACATCAAAGCCGGTCAGCCTGAAGTTTACCGAGTAATACTCAAATGGCGGATAGTCGGCCGATGTACCAACGATTATGCGGCCGTTGCGCTGGATGCGATTCCAGACATCTTCTTGGGGGGCAGGTGTTTGCCCCGGCGCTACCGTAGGCGGCAATGGCGCCTGTGTGGGTGTCGGTGTAGGCTCATCACGGCGACAGGCCGATAGAACCACAATCAGGGCAGTAACGCAGAAAACGTAAAAGGTAAGCTTTCTAAGCATGCCGTTCTCCTCCTTACAAGTAAATTGCTCGGTGGCCGCCCCTCCCATATCAGAACACAAAGCGCGCAAAACGACAATGGGCAGGCCTGTTGTTTTCTGGCATTTCGGCATGCGTTGGATGACAATATGGTAGCGGCTGAAATGCCGGCAGCGCGCGTTGGTTTGTCCGGCAGAGTCAAGACGATTGCTCTGCACTTTGTATCCGCCCGGCAATGCAAAGATATAGCCAATTGGCTAGGAGTTTATGATGGCTGATCCAAACACCGACACTTTGAGCGAAACTGACAGCTTCATGATCTGGCGCAGCGTCGAAGATGGAGAGTATGTATATCACCTGGAGCTAGGAGGCGTGAGTCTCCACCTTGCCTCAGACGAATGGGAAGAGCTGCTATTGCTAATCCAACAGTCAGAGCGGTAGGCGCGGGCCGATTGAGGCGTTCCGGCACAGGGGGTTTCAATGGCGAATAATGAGCGCCTGGAGTATGCGCCGATGATCCGGGACATGCCGGCCGGCGAACGTCCCCGGGAGAGATTGATCCATTATGGCGCTCAGGCGCTCTCAACTGCTGAGCTGATAGCGATTATCTTGCGCACCGGCGTTAATGGAGAGAATGTCCTGCGCATCTCAGAACGGATGCTGGCCGAAAATAACGGGCTGCCCGGTCTTTCCCGCGCCACCGTGACCGAGATACAAGGCGTGCACGGCGTTGGCCCGGCAAAGGCCGTACAGATAAAGGCAGCGCTTGAGTTGGGCCGGCGGCTGCTGGCAGCCGGGCCGGAAGAGCGCCCGCGGGTGACCTCTCCGTCTGACGCCGCCAACCTCCTGATGAGCGACATGATGTTTCTCGAGCAAGAGCACTTGCGCCTCATCTTACTCGATACCCGTAGCGGTGTTCTGGCAACACCCACTGTGTACATCGGCAGCCTGAACACCTCGGTCGTCCGCATCGGAGAATTGTTTCGCCGGGCGCTAAAGGAAAATGCGGCCGCGATGATAGTGGCGCACAATCATCCTTCCGGCGACCCTACCCCTTCGCCGGAGGATGTGCAAGTCACCCGCCGGCTGGTGGAGGCCGGTCATCTCCTGGATCTGTCAGTTCTAGACCACATAGTAATCGGCCGGCAGCGGTTTGTATCACTCAAGGAAAGAGGACTGGGTTTCAGCTGAGACGCGCCGCGCTGAGCGCTATTCCTGAACGAAGAGGTTTACATCGAAGACGTTGACGTCGAAGCTATGACCGGCGGAAAGGAGGCTGATGCTCTTGATCTTGGCCGGAAGTACCATGCCGAACTGCGGCAACAGATCCAATAGCTCCACGCGATAAAACGCAGATTGGCCGGCCGTAATTCGCTCATGCTCCGGGCGTGGCGGCGCGCAGGAAACACATACATCGGGAACGCTGGCCGCCAGGGCATCGCCGACAGCAAAGAAGCCCTGTTGCCAGACCTGGTCATTTCCGTTTACATCTTCATATTGCACGCGCAAAGTTAGCGGGCACTCGCTGCCGAGACTGCCACACACGGCAACCGTGTGGTTTTCAATTGCCAGACTCAGCTCCAGGCGAATAGACTGGAAATCAGACACGTCCTGATTGATCGTCTGGCGAATACCGCTGTCGGCATGCCCCTCCCCCACCCGCGAAAATCGTAGCGCGCTCACCCCGGCGACGTCGACTACCTCGGTCGTCCCGGCCGGCTGGTCGCCTATTTCGATGGTCCAGGAAAGCTGATCCCAGCCGGCCAGTCCATCCTGGAAGTTGCCGTTGCGAATCAACGACCGCTCAGTGTCCAACGGGCCGGCAACCTCCCCTTCTTCAGCTATGGTTCCGCGCTGACCCGGCTGCAAATCAAGCTCACTGGAAGCAGTCACCAATCGCGCCGCGCCTTCAATGACAACAACCTCAGCTTCTCCGTTGGAAGACTCCACGGCATAGTGGCCTGCTTCCAAGAGTTGCACCATCCCGAGAGGCGTTTCAATGGACACGGTGAACGCTCGTTCCTCTGCCGGAGGCAACTTCAGTCGCAGCCGTCCGCGTTGCAGATCTAAGAGGAGATGAGCGTCCTGACCACTTATGTCAAATCGAGGAGTCACGGCCTGCAGAACGTCTAGCCTGGTGTCCGCGTTAATTTCGACCCGACCGACTATCTGCCCTTCCGGGGAGTAGACCTGCATTGCGCTGGTGTCGCCCGCATCTGTAGCGATAGAAAGTGGAGCCTCCACTTCAACCGGTGGATCACCGGTGAAGATCGCGCCGGCGCTCTCGTCAGTATCGAGTCTGACGGCCCCGGTATTTGCCTGGACTTCCAGGATCAAGGGCCGGGTGCTGGTCTGAAGAAGCTGGTTGACCAAGAGCGGCACAGAGATCACAATACCTGCCCAAATGGCAAACACCAGGATCAAGACCAGCCAGGCAAGCCTTTCGCGGCTGCCGGACTCGCGGATGTCCAATTCGTGACTACGATTCATTGTCTGATATCCAGCGCTCAGGCCGGACTACTTTCTCTGGTTCACAATTATAGCAAATGGCGCAGCAGGTAACCCAATATCGCTTCGCGCCGTCTAATTTTCGCAGACGCTTCTTGCGCAATCAATTGGCGTCGAGATGGAACAGGGCCGCTAACCATGCCTCACATAGTCGTAGATGAGCTTCGATATCATTACATTCGACAAGGCTCCGGCAAGTCCCTACTGCTCCTCCACGGCTTTGCCGGCAGCTCCGAATCCTGGTCGACCATCTTGCCTTGGTTAAGCTCGTTGTTTGATGTGATTTGCATTGATCTGCCGGGGCACGGCCGAACCGCCGCGTCGACGGCCATAGAGCGGTACACGATGCCCATTGTTGCCAGGGACATTGCTCAGATCATAGAGATCATCGGCGTAAGTGCCTCTGTACTCGGTTACTCCATGGGCGGTCGACTGGCCCTGTACCTGGCGCTGCACTTTCCCGAAAGAGTGACAGGATTAATTCTCGAGAGCGCCTCACCAGGCCTGGACGAGCCAGCCGCCCGACGAGAGCGTGCGGACAGCGACGAGCTACTTGCAGACCGTATCCTGCGGTCCGGCGTGCCGGCGTTCGTCGCCGATTGGGAGAAGCATCCGATCTTTGCCTCTCAGCGCAGACTATCGCCGGCGCTCCTCGACCAGCAGCGGCGGCAGCGGTTAGCTAACTCCGCCATCGGTCTGGCGGGCAGCTTGCGGGGCATGAGCGCCGGCAGGCAACCTAACCTCTGGCCTGAGTTGGCTAATCTCAAGACGCCTGTCCTGCTCATGGCCGGCGAGCTGGACGAGAAGTACGTGCAGATCAGTCGCAGAATGGTCAACCTGCTTCCCCGGGCGCAGTTGCAGACCTTTCCAGAATGCGGCCACAATATCCACCTGGAGCAGCCGGAGGCTTATCTGGCGTGTGTGCGGGGCTGGCTGGGCTAGGCCTCCACCAGCCTAGTCTCGGGCAGGCTGAGAGATCTGACCCGCGCCAGTTCGCGGAGGATCCGCCCGGCCATTGCCGGACCTTCATACACCAGGCCGGTATAGACCTGCACCAGCGCCGCTCCGGCGTCAAGCTTGGCAAGCACATCGGCGGATGTAAAGATCCCTCCCACGCCAATGATAGGCAACTTGCCGTTCGTCTGGCGCGAGATGTAGCGAATAATCTCGTTGCTGGCCGTCGCTAGCGGCGCGCCG
Organism: uncultured Ardenticatenaceae bacterium; assembly: GCA_964539885.1. GTDB lineage: Bacteria > Chloroflexota > Anaerolineae > Promineifilales > Promineifilaceae > JACKCB01. Next base: position 15,277 of record CAZIKT010000044.1, read on the forward strand.
CTGAGACCGCCCGCTTCCAACTGGTGTTTGTCCTTCAGGTTCTCTCGCTGAATCGTCGTGTTGGTTGCCACAATCCCGTCGATTCCTCTGTCATCAACAGCGTGCAGGATATCGTCCAATTCGGAATAGCTAAGGTCAGGGGCTACCTTCACCAGCAATGGGCGGCGCGACAACCGGTGTACGAAGCCCAGATTCCTATTCTCCGCCGCCAGTTGGCCGAGCAGCTCGGACACTATGCCGCGAGATTGCAGGCGCCGCAATCCAGGCGTGTTCGGCGAACTAATGTTAAGGACCAGGTAGTCGGCGTAGCGATAGACTGAGCGCATCACGGTGGCGTAGTCAGCGAATGCTTCTGTCAGCCGGGTCTGCTTCTGTTTCCCGAGACTGACGCCAATTACGAAATCGCGATTGCCATCTGCCAGCTTGCGGAGCCTTTGCGTTGCGCCGACCATGCCGCCATTTGGGAAGCCCATGCGGTTAATTATGGCTCTGTCGGCCGGCAGTCTGAAGACACGCGGGCGTTCATTGCCCACTTGCGGCCAAGGTGTGAGCGTGCCCACTTCGACGTGCCCGAAGCCCAGTAGCGCCAAACCACCCGGCACACGCGCGTCCTTATCGTAGCCCGCCGCAACTCCCAAAACGTTCGGAAAAGTCAGCCCCCAGAGCTCGACCGGCCCACGCGGGGTGTCGCCGGCGATCCGGCGCAGGAAGGTCCGCCCGACGACTGAGGACTGGGCGCGTTCCAGGGCTGCCAGCGTCCGCTCATGTGCGCTCTCGGGATCGGTGCGCGTGAGAACCGGAAATAGCAGCCGGCGATAGAGCTCAGGCATTATGCTACCCCTACCCCCAAGAGATCACTCGTCGTCCAGTCGCAAAACGGCCATGAAGGCTTCTTGCGGCACTTCAACGTTGCCAATCATCTTCATCCGCTTCTTGCCCTTCTTCTGCTTTTCCAACAGCTTCTTCTTGCGGGTTATGTCTCCGCCATAGCACTTTGCCAGCACATCTTTGCGCAGCGCCTTGACGTTTGCCCGGCTGATCACTTTTTTCCCAACCGCCGCCTGAATCGGCACTTCGAATAGCTGCCTGGGAATACGCTTGCGCAACTCGGTCACCAACCGCTGCCCACGATTATAGGCGTCATCCTCGTGCACAATCATCGCCAGGGCGTCTACCGGCTGGCGGTTGACAAGGACATCCAGCTTGACAAGCGCAGCCGCCCTGTAGCCGGCAAAGTCATAGTCCATGGAGGCATATCCCCTCGTGCTGCTTTTTAGCTTGTCGTAGAAATCAACAATCATTTCAGCCAAAGGTAGATCAAACCTTAGCACAACTCGGCCCGGTGAAGGGTGCTCTTGCCCAACGAACTCCCCACGACGTCTCATCGCCAGGTCCATCACCACGCCGTAGTATTCGTCCGGCGCAAAGATTTGCACGTGCATCCATGGCTCGCGGATCTCATCGATTTCGCTGGCATCCGGCAGGTCGGCCGGGCTGTCGATGATCTCCACCTCGGCGGTGTTCTTCCTGACGACCTCATAACGGACACTGGGAGCCGTGGCAACGAGATCGAGATCGTACTCGCGCTCGAGCCGCTCCTGAACAATATCCATGTGAAACAAGCCCAGGAAACCGCAGCGGAAGCCGAAGTTCAGCGCGTTAGAGGTCTCCGGCTCGAACACCAGCGAGGCGTCATTGAGCTGCAACTTCTCCAGCGCTTCCTTGAGCGCGTGGTAATCGTCGTTTTCGCTGGGGTATAGGCCGGCAAAGACCATCGGCTTGACGGTGCGGTAGCCCGGCAGTGGGTGCTCAGCCGGGCGCTGTTTCAGCGTGATCGTATCACCCACGCGGCATTCCCTAACAGTCTTCAGGCCGGTGGCGATATATCCGACTTCACCGGCTGAGAGCGCTCGAACCGGTTGCATGCCGGGCCGAAAGACGCCGATTTCCAGAGGTTCCGTTACCACCCGGCTGGCCATCATAAGAATCTCTTCGCGGTCGTAGATCGTGCCCTCAAAGACTCGCACATACGCGATCACACCCTTATACGAGTCGTAGTGGGAATCAAAGACCAACGCGCGTAACGGAGCCTGGGCATCACCGGCCGGTGGCGGCACTGTGGCTACGACGGCCTCCAGGATCTTATCCACATTCGTACCCAGCTTGGCGCTGATCGGAATGACCTCGCCGGGATCGATGCCGAGCAGATGTCCAACCTCCTCAGCAGCGTCCTCCGGCTGCGCGGCCGGCAGATCTGTCTTGTTTACCACCGCCACCAATTCGAGATCTGCCTCGAGGGCCAAATAAAGATTGGCCAGGGTCTGGGCTTCTATTCCCTGGGTGGCATCCACGACCAGAATCGCGCCCTCGCAACCCTGCAACGCCCGACTCACCTCATAGGCGAAGTCCACATGGCCGGGCGTGTCGATTAGATTCAGTGTGTAACCCTTGCCGTCGGCAGCCTGATATTCCATACGCACGGCGGACGCCTTGATGGTGACGCCCTTTTCCCGCTCAAGGTCCATCGTATCCAGCACTTGCTCCTGCATTTCCCGGTCCGATATGGTGCCGGTGATTTGCAGCAGTCTGTCCGCCAGCGTGGACTTACCGTGATCAATATGCGCGATAATACAGAAGTTTCTCAGTCGATCTTGTTCATACATTGCCAGCTCTCTTGCGTGAGCAGCGGAGTTTGAAAACTCGGCCAAACGATCTCGTCTGTTACGGCATTGGCTTGGCTCCAATGTGATTTGCGTCTTCATCTGGATTGCCCAATACTAGAATGGTATTGAGCAGAAGGAATCTGGAACCCGCATGGTCCTTTCACATGAGGACCTTCCAATGCAGGCTGATAATACACCTAAGAAGTAGCCATGACAAAGTACGCCGCATCTTCCTCACCACACGTGCACGAGCCGAATCTGACACCGCCCAATTCAGATCCGGCGCTTGAGCTAATGATACCTTCCGGCAAGAGGATCCGTATCCAGCCGGCTGACCTGGCCAACATGCCGCAAGAGGAAGTGCATGACTGCTATATTGTCAGCACGGGGCATGGGACCAGCGGCCCGTTCACCTTCTCCGGCGTGGCGGTCCGCGACTTCCTGGACGCTACAATGGGCAGCGGCGCCGGCTGGAGCACTGTCGAACTGCTGGGCGCTGATGGATTTGGGGCATTCGTCGGGCGAGATGAACTAGAGGATGGCGCTGATCGCCCGGCGCTGTTGGCCACCCACCTGAGTGGCGAACTGCTCACTCGGGATCAGGGTCTAGTGAGGTTGATCGTCCCCAGCGAAACCGGTGATGCCCTGCGCCAGGTAAAATGGCTGAGCAAGATTATCGTTCACGCCTGAAATCAACTGCGTCCACGCCCTTGTGAGTGCCCGACCTGGAGATTCTGATGACAAGTACCAGCGAACTGTTTCGTCCAATATCTGAACGTATGCGGGCTGCCGGCCAGCCGGAGATCAGCATCGCCAACTTCCGCTACTATTTTGATCAGCTCGTTGCCGGCGCCACCGGGCTGATCCATGAGGCCGAAATAGAACCGATTACTACCCTGCCGGACGCCGAGTTACTGGCGCAGGACAGTCATTTGCTTGAAGCCGCGCGGGCAGCTTTGCCGCATGTTGTGGTGATCAAGCTAAACGGGGGCCTGGGCACAAGCATGGGCTTGCAGAAGGCCAAGACTCTGTTGCGGATTAAGCGGGAGCTTACATTCATGGACGTGATAGCCCGGCAGGCGTTGCGTCGAGGGGTTCCGTTATTGCTGATGAATAGCTTCAACACGCAGGCGGACTCCCTTGCCGTGCTCTCCGCCTACCCCGGTTTGTCCAGAGAGCTGCCGCCCGACTTCCGACAGCATATGGTCCCGAAGATCGTGCGCGCCGATTATTCGCCGGCGAAATGGCCCGCTAATCCCGAGCTGGAGTGGAATCCTCCCGGTCATGGAGACATGTATATTGCATTGGAGACCAGCGGGTTGCTGGACAGATTGCTTAGCGCCGGCTATCGCTACGCATTTGTCTCCAACGCGGACAACTTGGGCGCTGTCCTGGACGATAGCCTGCTCGGCTACTTTGTCTCAAACGAATTGCCATTCATGATGGAGACTACCGAGCGCACGCACATGGACCGGAAGGGCGGTCATCTGGCTTATAGCCGGCAGGGCCGATTCATCTTGCGCGAGTCCGCGCAGTGCACGCCTGAGGACCAGGTTTATTTGCAGGACGTCAGGCGCCACAAATATGTCAATACCAACAATCTCTGGCTAAATCTGCCAAGGTTGAAGCAGACGCTTGAGGAACGTGACTATGTGCTGGGTCTGCCCATGATTCGCAATGCCAAGACGCTCGATCCCCGTGACGGCAGCTCTACGCCGGTCTACCAATTGGAAACAGCCATGGGTTCCGCGATCAGCGTCTTTGAAGGGGCCGGCGCCGTGCGCGTTCCACGTAATCGCTTCGCGCCGGTAAAGACCACGGAAGACCTGCTAATTGTGCGATCGGACGCGTTCGTGTTGACGGAGGACGATCGCGTTGTAATGTCTCCAGAGCGAGATACTGCGCCGCTGGTAACTCTGGACGCGCGCTATTACCGGCTCATTGATGCTCTGGACGCGCGCTTTCCGTTTGGCCCCCCTTCCCTGGTCCACTGCGATGCGCTAACCATTGCCGGCGACGTGCGGTTCGGACAAGATGTGGTCTTAAAGGGCAGGGTGCATTTGCAGGCAGACGAGCAACCGCTGATCATTACGGATGGAGCGGTGATTGAGGGGGGATAACCGCCGACAAGTCAGTCGGCCCACTATCCGCAGCTTCGCCAGTGGAGGTTCCCAGTGACAGAGAGTCTTGACGCAGGCCGCGGCACCTTCCGGGCAATCATTTTCGACCTGGATGGCACGCTATTGAACTCATTCAACGCCCACTTTCGCGCTTATGAAGTAATGCTGCGGCAGTTTGATATTCACCTCACCGCCGAAGATTTGAGCAAAGTCTATTCACCGGACTGGTTCGCTGTCTATCGCGCCGTCGGCTTGTCGCCGGAAAGCTGGGATGAAGCCGACGAAATCTGGCTCGCCGAAGCCGCCCGGCATCCTCCGGAGCTGTTCTCCGGCGTGGATAACCTCCTGGGCGAGCTGAGTGCGCTTTACCCGCTGGCAATCGTGACCTCCGGCTCCGGCCATCGCGTACAGCAGGATTTGGCCAGAACCGGCATCACCGGTTACTTCAATTCCATCGTTACCGGCGATGATGTGGCCAGGCCGAAGCCCGCCCCGGACGGCATCTTGCTGGCTGCGCAAGCACTGCGAATCGCACCCACTGACGCCCTCTACGTTGGCGACACCACGATTGATTTCGCTGCCGCCCAGGCCGCCAACATGCCGTTTGTCGGGGTCCTCAGTCCACTCCTGCGCG
>CAZIKT010000045.1:0-20145 GCA_964539885.1 uncultured Ardenticatenaceae bacterium
ATCAGTCCCGTATTCTCCCAGCCCAGGTTGTCCTGCCGGTGGCCGGTGAAGCCGATGTCCGTGATGGCCTCCGTGTTTGTGTAGTTCTCTGTCGGCGCCAGCCGGTAGCCGCCGAAGGGGTAGTAACGCGCCGGCTCGATCACAGCCCCGGCCTCATCCGTCAACAGCGTCATGCTGCCCAGGTGGTTGCCGTGCATGTAGTACAGCTCCTCAAAGTATGGCCCGCCGGGCGTCAGCTGCCCCTCCCGGTGCAGAGCCACCGTGCTGCCGCCCAGGCCGTAAGTCGTGCGTTCCAGGCCGGCGGTCATCTGTATCGGCGCCGCCGGAGGAGAATTGCCGGCTGCCGGGTCGTTGCTCACCGTCAGCGTGCGGGTCACGACCGATGTGCCAAAGTCGTTGCTGCAAGTCAGCGCGTAGTCGTAGCTGCCGGCTTCGGTCTCCTGCGCCTGTTGGTTGCCGTTGGTTGAGGTCGGCGTCGCCGGCCAGTCGCCGCTGAAGCTGCAATCGCTCAGCAGCGCCCCGTATGCCGCCCAGGTGACGGTGAAGGTCTCGCTGGGCGCGACCTCTACCGGCTGCAGGACGACCTGCGTTCGCGGCCAGCTGGTCGCCTCCAGCTCATAGTCCGGGAAAGGATAGAAGGTCGTCCGGCCGTCCGGCCTAATCTCCAGCACCCGGTTGCCGTCCGGGTCGTAGGCGAAGTAGGTCGCCGCCTCCCCGTCACGCACCACCGACGTCAGCCGGCCCAGGGCATCGAACGCCTGCTCGAAGTTGCCGGCCGCGCTTTCCCGACCGGTCATCTGCCCCAGCGCGTCATAGGTGAATGCGTAGGGAGAACCCTGCCCGCTTGTTTCCATCTCTTTCACCGCGTGCGGCTGGTTGCCTCCCGGCGCGCCCATGTCGTACTCAGCCGACGGGTTGCTTTCGCTCTGCGCCGCGATCAGGTTGCTGAGCGTGTCATAGACGTAATCGTAGTCGTATGCTTGCGGGTCGCCCGCATCCGTGCCGGCTGTGTCCAATCGGCCCAGGGTGTCATAGGCGAAGCTCTCCGTGGAGTCCACGCCCCCTATCTCCGTCATGGCTGTAACAATCTGGCCGACGTAATCGTACGCATAGTCGAAGCGGGCGACGTAGCCGCCCCCTGAGGCAGCGTTGACGTCCACGCTGTCCAGCCGATAGCCGCCGGCCGGGCCGAAGTAATCATATTCGGTAACGACGCCGTTGCCGCGCGCCATCTCGCTCATCTGCCCCCGGTGATTCACCACCGCGTCCGAGACCAGCGTCTCGGACGTGCCGTCCAGTTCCGCCGCCAGCTGGTCCCCGCCCCAATCATCGTAGCTGGTGGTCACCGTGATGCCGGCGGCGTTGACCACTTCCAGCGGCCGGCCCAGCACATCGTAGCTCAGCACCTCGTTCGTGAACTCCTGGCCGTCTATCTCGCGCGTCACCGTCGCCGGCCGGCCCAGCCCATCGTAGGTAAAGGTATCCCGAAAGAAAGGGTCTGACAGCCCGGACATATGCACATTGTAATCAATCTGTTCCAACTGACCCAGGCTGGCGCTGCCCTGCTCGCTGTAATAGGTGTAGTGGGCGTAGGAGGGCGTCTGGTTGTACAAGGGAATGTTGTTACAGGACGCGGTCGGCGTGTCCCTGCGCCAGCGGTCGGTCAGCCGGCCCAGGCTGTCGTAGGCTGCACAGGTGGTAGTCTCGTCCGCTGTGCCGAAAGCCCCAACCTGGCGCTTTACGTTGTTGTCCGGGTGATAGGTATACTTCCACAAACCCATGTCCGGGTCGTCCAGCTCGGTCTTGCGCCCCTGGGGATCGTAAGCGATGGTCGTCTCCACAACCATATTCAAGTGCTTCAGGATGAAGTCTCCATTCGCCTGCAAACAAAGGGAGGCGCCGCGCTCGACGCTCGTCGGCCGGCCGTCGTAATCGTATTCATAGCTGGTGATGAGGTACCGCACGCCCTGGGAGCATACGTTGGTTGGGACTCTCTCGTACTGCCCGACCCAGGCCAGACGACCGATTGCATCGTAGGTTTTCACAGTTCGGCGGTGGGTGATCCCGGCAGTGTCGTCGCGAACTCGGGTGGCCACCTGAAAGACGCCGCCTAACTCGCGGCCCACATCTTCTACCCAGCCATCCATTTCATTGTCAATATAGAATACCTGCTCCTCCGCGCCGTCGACGGCGATTGTGGAGGTCACCACCCGGCCCACCACATCATAGCTGGTGACGACGTGGGCCTGGTTGGCGCACTGTGGGTTAGACCCGATGGTTTTCAGCGGCGCGCTTTCGCACGTAATGCGCCCCAGCCCGTCAAGCTCATAAAGCGTTGTGACATCTATCTGCCCGCCGGCTACTTCATCCGTCACCCCCAGCCGTTGCCGTCTCACAACCCGGCCCAGGCCATCATACAGCACCTTGTTCGACTCGTTCACCGACGTGCCCTCTTGCGGGTAGCTCTCCACGGTGACCGCGATGGGCATCCCGAGCGCGCCCAGGTCGGGCAAGAGATAGTCGAGGGATTTGTCCGGGTAGATGACTTCCGGCCCGTACTCGGCGCGCAGGCGGCCCCAGGCATCGTACTCGTAGTTGGTGGTCAGGCCGGTCGGCCGGTGAACCGAGCTGAGCAAGAGGGCGTTCGGCGGCTGCACGCCGCCCACCGTTCCGCCATAGCCGAACGTTGTCACGTTTCCCTGCGGGTCGCTGACTTCTTCGACCAGGAGGTGAAGGACATCGTCATAGGTGAGGGTGGTCGTGTATGCGGCGCTGCCGTTGCCGGCGGCATAGACAGTGTCCCAGCCTTCGCCATCCCACCTGACGTTGCCATAGCCGGCAAAGCGCGCCACTTCCGTCACGTTGCCGTAGCCATCGTAGGCGAATCGCGTGTCGATGGTGTCGAGCAGGATGGCCGATCCGCCATCAAGGTTATCGCTGGCCTGCGCCCGGATTTCCCGCAGATGGCCGTCGGTCATCCCATCATTTGGGTATAGCTCATCGTCATACAAAGAGAAGGTGCGCCGTTGCGCTATCCACTCGTCGGGGATTCCCACGTTATCAATGACCTGATAGTGCGTTTCCTTCCAGAGGCCAACAAGCCAATCGGCGGCCTGATACTCATAGGTGTCCACCAGGTAATTGACATACGCGCCCAGCCCGCTGAGGTAGCGGTAGTCATGGCGGGTCAGTTGGCCGCGCTGGCGCCATTCCGACTGCATATCGCCTTGCCGGTTGGGCTCGTAACGAAATTGCTCTTGCTTGCCGGAAACCAACTCGCTCCCGGAGCCGCTGCCATCTTGCTCATACAGCTCTTCGGTGACGGAGAAGAGGCAAACCATATCGTAGCCGGTAGGCGATGGAATCCCATATCGGGAACAGGGGCCGTCCGGGTCATCTCCGCTGCCCTCGCTTCCACCGGACAGTCTGGGATCGTAGACCCAGGTGGTAATCGAGTAAGGTGTCTGAGCCGCTTCGTCGAAGTAGCGGCTATGCGTCTTTTGCCGGCCGTTTAGCAGCGGGTGGCCCGTGTCGAACTCAAAGACGTCCGTTGCCAGGTGATTGCTCTCGCCCTCCTGGGTTTGGCGGGTGGTCACCTGATAGCCGACGACGCCGTACTCCTCGCCGTCCAGCCCGTCGTTGCAGGATCCTTCGGCATAACAGATGCCGCTATATGCGTTTAAATAGTGCAGGGTGGGAGGGTCGCTCACCTCGTATTCGCGCTCATACCCATCCCATACCTGCAGCTCGGACACCGTCCAACTCGTGTAACCATATTCATGACTATTGATACCCCACTGTGCATAAGTGAATTCATAAACGGCGCCATAACCGTTCTTCACCAGTTCCAGAATCGGGTAGCTAAAGACTTCATAGCCGGGGTCTGGTTCACAGTTAATTGTCGGCGTGCAGTAGTTCTCCGGCGGCCATTCACCCATTTCTCGAATATCGTAGAAGAATTCTGCTGCCGGCCAGTTAGCGTCGGACGTCGAGACTCCCTCCTTACGGTAAATGCTGTCCAGCTGGTGAATCTCGCAAATGGCGCAGTCGCTTGGGACTTCCGCGGTGGCAAAATGATACGACCAGACGGTCTTCATCCCTGTGGTCCCGCGGTGCGACATAGTCACCGACTGGCTCAGGGCGGTGGTCTTGAAGATGGGGGTAAGCCCTACACTATGCACCAGGTCGCTCCACGCAAACGCAACTTCGCTGTCCCAGTCAGCGGGGTCGCTGATTTGGGGGTCGCCGGTTCTGGCATTGTAGCGGATGTACCGTGGATAAGCGGAAATATCCCGACAAGTGCTGCCGTGGTTGACGCAGCCGCTGCTGCCTTCCTGCGCCTTCTTGAAGACGTACTGGACGCCCATCCTGTTGCCATAGGAGTCCTCGACATACTCCAGCAACCACTTGCCTATATCCGTTCCGCCGGTAGTGTTCGACACCGGCGCCATCATCTGTTGAGTCGCTGCGGTTGTCCCAAAATGATAGATTAACCCGTCCGTCGTCTCCAATGTCCATTCTTGCGTTGGCGGGAACAGGTTCGTAATCCGAAGTTCAGGCGCGTCCGTCACCCGCAGCGAGCCGCTGTCATTATCAATGCGATAGCTCTGGCCGCCAAAGCTGAGCATATAGCGCTTGTGGCCGGTGTAGCCGTTCCCATCGCTCCCGTCCCCGTTGCCGGCGCAAAGCAGGTCGTTTGCGTCAGGATGTCCGCAAACATGAATGTTTTGCACGTAGATGTAAGGCAAGCCGGCCAGCGCCCACCCCTCGCCCCACTCGCTGCTGTCGCGCCAGGCTACCGTCGCGTCTGTGGCCCGAGAGTTGTAGACGACCGCCAGCTCCGGCTGTATACCCCCTCTGCCGGGCGGCGCCTCAAGAGGGTAGTTGTAGGTGGCCGCGCCGGAGAATAGTGATGTATACGGCTCTATCCCGCCGGGCATCCACGGGCGCGGCAACGCCGGCGGAGTGGACTCTTCTTCGTTCTCACTACTGAGAGCGATGACGCCGCTATCTTGCAGATTGCCCTCTTCGTCAAAGACCTTCAGCACCGCGTATTGCGTCTCGACTACCGTTGCCGCCACATCTACATCCAGCGTAAAGTCATAAACGCCTTGGGCGGCCAGACGCGGCACAGAGCCGGAGAGGAATCCGCCGCCCCGCGCCAGGGTAAGACCATCGGTCAGGCTGACTTCATGACTGTAGCCTTCCGCATCGCTGCCTCGCTCGTTGCTGACCGTTAAGCCAAGCGTCACACGAGCTCCAGGCTCAATGCGGCCTGGCGGCAGCATCATGTCGGTCTCAATGCGCGGCGCGGACTGCGCCGGGGGGACGCGCGGGTCCCGCAGGTCGGCATAAACAGGCCGGGCAACATCAATGAAAGTCTGGCCGAGCACGCTCAGCAGGATGAAATAGAGAAACAGAAGTGCACGACGACGCCCCTGTAACATGGTTCGCTCCCTGGTATGTGGCCGTATCTGGAATTGGCTCGAGCCGGCGGCTGTCCTTCCCACCCTGGCAGTCCCTGTACCCCAGAACGGCATTTTAGCGTGGCAATGTCAGCATTGGCGCCACATTGACACGGCTGTTGTTGAAGAACTTCACTAAACCTAACGCATGATGACGCCAGCCGTAAAGTGAGGAATGTCATACGTATGTCATGGGTCTTGCATGAGTTATGGCAGGGACTAATTCACTTTAGTCATAATTGACAGGGGTCGATATTCTCTGATATGCTGCTGTAAGTTAAGCTACAAAAGGCTGCCGGCCAGCGTGGCTTACAGCCTGAATTGGGATGGAGTTGGGGTTGTCGCGAGCGGGAGTACCGAGCCACCGATAAAACCAACCAACAAACCAACAATCGAATAGGAGTGTGCGCCATGACTTCGCGTTGGCAACGTTTACCGTTGCTCGCTTTGATATTGGTTCTTTCGGTCGTGATCGTTTGGTCGATCACTGCGGGGCCTGGACAACCTGGGCTTCAAGCTTATCCAGCGCCGCGTGTTTACACCCCGCAGCCTTACCCCGGACCCGGACCTACCCCTGTGCCTCTCCCGACAGCGTCTGGGCCGTTTAGCCCAGTGGATGAAGAGTTGTACCTACCAATGGCATTCGATCAGCCTTCCATCCATTTCAGCATCATTGGGGCGGAGACGTTGGAAGATGTGGAAGAGGTGGTACCGGAGGGTTGGGCTACCCATTCGTATGATTGGAACAATAAATACGGCGACACGCCGATCAAGATGATCAGGGCTTGTATGGCATTTCGAAACAAACACTACGATCCGTCTGGGTGGCCGCCAGTTTTCGATCCCGGCTACAAGGCGGCTCATCTTGGCGACTATTGCTGGGATGCAGGCGACGAGTATGATGACGAGGGGGCGGGGATTGTACCCACATATCGGATTGCGCAGATCGTGTCATCTACAACTGGACCTATGTGCCCACAGCCAGGATGGGGGAGCTGCTTGGGCGTGGACAAAAACAGCAATGATTGGTCGGCTGAGGATGAGTTCGTGGACGAGTACATCGCAGATGACTATATCTGGCTGGTAGGAAATGAGCCGGACAACGAAGATCAGGACTTCTTGAACGGCACGCGGGCGCACCCTGATAATCCGGGCGCCGGTAGGGGTTATGCTGCAGATGCGGAAACCTATGCAACATTCTACCGATACATGTACGATCTCGTTGATACTAACATTGACCGCCCGCCTCAATTGGTCTTTTGTCAGGCGACCTTTGCCGGCTATGAGGCGCCTGGCTTGGGACTGCGTTATTGCGAGCCCGCCTACGATGAGCTAGTTGCTTTGGTAGAACAGGAGAGATCCGCTCCCGACATGATCTATGCATTGTCCACACATGAATATCTGGTTAAACGTCTAAGTCACGGGGGCATAGTCTATGAGCATGGGGCTGTCCTCAAGCGGACGCCGCTGCCCCTGGCAATGGTTGATTGGGTAGAAGCTCTGCAGGAATTCGAGGACTGGGCTGCATCAACAGAGGGATTGGAAGGCAAACCACTCTGGTTAACTGAATTTGGAGCTTATACGGCCTGGTGCGACAAAGTAGGAGACCAGACGTTGCAAAGCGATGACCCTGGTCTTGCATGTCACAGAACCAACTTCGTTGATATCGACGCGGAGAATGGCTGTGTGGACGATGGCGAATCCGAGCTCGAGTGGGGCCGTGACGTGTTCTATGGACGCGACAACCAGGAGGGCATTTGGGGGTTGCAGAAGCGACAAATAGGGTACCTGGCAGACTCGGATGGCGTTTACAACCACCATTGGGCGAGAGCTTGGTGGTACACCAGTGTTATGCACGCCTCTGTGCCGGATAATTGTCCAGAACCGGAGCCGGGTGTGGAATATGCGACCCAACAACGTGAGGCGTCATGTGTAAACACGGCCTGGGTGTGGGGCGACAATGGGTTTTGTAAGGACTCGCCCGCATCTCTGAGTCAAGCGGGAATCACGCTGCGGAGGGTTCTGTACTGCGAATTGACCGGTACAGACTGCGAGTTGCCGTAAGCTCGGCGGCCGCAATGAAAACCCCGTAGGCTTACCGCCTGACAGTAATATGCGAAAAACCGGCGGGCCTTACTCATGATTTAACCAAGGTTAGATTTGCTCATACGGGCAGAGTTGCTATTTTGTTCAGCAAAAAGAGCAGAATGGTGTCCTTGATGAGCAATTCGCACCTTGAAAACGCAATATTCGGCTTGTTTTGTCGTTATCTACCCTTTCGCCACAGTCAATTGCGCCGGCTGCCGAGTGTGTGTAGTGCGGTGCAATTGGCAAAGAGTACCCACTTGTCCCACGTCGCGCGCTGGCTGTCACAGTCAACGAATCAGACCAGCCGGATGCGCTACTTAAGTCGCTTCTTCATGTCTGAGCAGTTTGGAGACGACACCATTTACCAACTGTTGCTTCAGCAAGCCCTGAGCAGCTATCGGGTACCGATGTGGCACTTGGTCATTGATCGCAGCAACTGGATACCTAAGCAACAAGACCTGTTGATGGTGTCGCTTTCTTACCACAAGCGCGCTATTCCTTTGGCTTGGCAAATCCATGACTTTGGACCGACCAATGCCCTTGAACAGATCGACTTACTCGAGAGAGTGCGCACCTTCTTGCCCTGTGAACAGCCAATCACCCTTCACGGTGACGCCGAATTCGGTTCCGTACCATTGATGCGTTATATCACCCACCAGCCCGGCTGGGACTTCATTCTCGGCCAGAGAAGTGTCAACCAATTCCACCTGGGAGATTGGCAGTGGCAGACGGTCGGCGAACTGCCGGTAACCCCATTCCGACCTTTTTATGCTTCGCCCATATTCTGGACAAAGAAGCATAACTTTGGTCCGCTGAACTTCTTTGCCTTCTACAAACCGTATCAGAATGGGCCTTATGAGCCGCAGAAGACCGTCCGCTATTTCACGACTACCCTGCCGATTACTCCACAGCTCAGAAGGCTGGGTCGGCGGCGGTGGGGATGCGAACCGATGTTCCGCGATTTCAAATCCTCCGGCTGGCAGATACAACAATCCGGCCTGCAAGACCCTGAAACTCGACATGCCCTCTTACTCGTTCTGAGCATCAACTACTTGTGGGCCACCACTCTGGGACGATGGTTGTGCAAGGTTGGTCGGCGCGACGAAATTGACAACAAAAAAAACGACATTACAGCCTGTTTCGCATCGGCTGGGATTGGCTTATTCACAGGCATCAACTTCAGAAACCGATCCCTCAATTCCTCTGTCTGTATCCATGAACCGAGCCAATTATGAGAAAAAACGACCATTCTAGCCCAAGACTTCGCATACTACTGTGGGGCGGTGAGCCCCGTAGGTCTCAGGGGAGATGTCGGCTGAGGCAATAGCGGTGAGACCTACGGGGTTTGCAGGGAACGGTCAAGAAGTCGAACTTCTGGGAGAAGTTCGACTTCTACTCCGGCCCGGCCATGAGCGCGATGGGCAGATGAACGGAGAAGAAGTCGTGCACCTTGATGATCTTGAAGGCATCGTCGTTCGCCAAGTACGCATAGTTGCCCTGTACCACGCTGTCCCTTAAGGAAAAAGAGCTGCCCAGCGGATTGATCAGGTGGATCTCCCAGAGTCGGACGTCATATGGGTTGCCGACATGGAACGCTGTCAGAGCTTCCTCCGTTGTCAAGTAAGCGAGTATCCCTTGGAGTTCGATGTCCGAACTAAAGCCAAGCGTCTCATCGCTGCTGAGGTACTCCGGATTGAAGAGATCGCTTATGTCGTATGTGGCCAACACAGCGAGACAGATTGTCGCTGAACAACCGCCTGATCCCTCATAGGCGAGGTCTCCCAAGACGCTGATGGACAAGGGATCGCCTTCCCAATGTGTAATCAGCTCCAAATCGGCTACGTTGGCAACGTTGATAAGATAGGCACCATCGACATCTGCTGTACCATACCTCTTAGCGGCGAAAGCGACGTCATCGCTTAGCGCTAAGTCAACAAAACCGGTATAGTCCAGTGGGATCAGCGTCAAACGACCAACCTGGTAGATTTCGTCCGGATCCGCGACATCAACGACAATCAGGTCGGTGAGGTTCAATAGGTAAGCATAAGGTTCGACCACGACCATTTCGGTAACAATTGTGTCGCTCCAGCTTCCCCGCGCCGCCGGCTGTTCCGGCAACGAGACATCCACCACCACCAATGAGTTCGTTGTGTTCACATAGGCCAGACCGCCCTCAACTTGAATGTCACGTATTTCCTCGGACATGAGCAGATTGCCGACACTGAACGGCTTCTCGACATCGCGCACGTCCACCACGTGGAATTCATCCACAAAGCCGACATAAGCGTAGCCGCCGGCCACATCCACGGTGGTGGTCTGACCAGGGATCTCTCCCAGAAAGATTGTGTCTTCCGCCACCACAACCTCAGCCTCGCTGTAGACAACAAGTAGGGGCAGCATCAAGGCGACAAACAGCGTCAAGCCGGCCGCAAAACCCCATTTTCTCCCGATCATCGCTACAGCCCTATTCCCCACTGCTTTGAGAAGAGTCCACACAATCGCTGACCCTCCCATTTGGCGAACCCAACAAACCGCATATCAGACTTGTGAAGATTATAGCTCAAGATCGAACGAGGTTACTGGTACAGGTTGGGTTTGGTGACACTCTTCAGAGAAAACAAACTTCTGCGGACATTTCCGCGCCGATATGGTTAATTGCCATTTGTGGCCGTTTCTGGAATTGGCTCGGGCCGGCGGCTCTCTTGGCAACCCCGACGGTCCCCCTACCCCAGAACGGCGGTTTAGCGTGGCAATTTAAGCATTGGCGCTACATTGACACGGCTGTTGTTGAAGAACTTCACTAAACCTAACGCATGATGACGCCGGCCGTAAAGTGACGAATATCATACGAATGTCATGGGTCTTGCATGAGTTATGGCAGGGGTAAATAGTACCGTAGACTGGCGGCAAAGAGACTGGTATCATGTCTTTTGGGCGCCGCTCTCTTGTGTTACTCGATAGCAGCGCCGTCAATCCTGGCCGGACGCAGTCCGGCCGAAACAGGCCATCCGCGATAGGAGCCGGGGCCAGCACAATCAAAGCCTACCGCGCGACCAGAACAGCTCGCACTCCGAGCGTGTTCGGGAGGGGACATGAACAAGCCGTCACGAGCTATTCAAGTAGCTGTCTTTACCATCCTCGTGCTTACCTGCACCTGGTTCATCCATACCTCTTCGGCGCGTTCTGAGAACGCGCCTCTGGAAGTACCGCAGGGAGACGCCCGCGCGGAGCTGCCCCCGGCTGGAGCCGTGCAAATGGGCGCTCTGCCTCTCTACCTGGAGCGGACAGGGAGCGTCAATGCGGCGACCGCCGTCACCGCCTGGACCCAGACGCTGGAGCTACCCCTAGCGAAGCAACTATCCCCGGCCCAATTCGCCTTCGAGCTGGCCCTCACCGCCCCCGCCGCAGATATAGCGGAAGCGCTCCCCTTGCAGCTGGTGGTGGACTATAGCCAGATTCCACTCGATTACGGGGGTAGCTTTGCAGATCGCCTGACGCTCTATCGCGTGAGCGACTGCGCGCTGCAGGAAAGCTTCAGTCAGACGCAGGCCGCGCTGTCTGGAGAGGAGGCGCCACCAGAGGCGCTTCACTGCGCAGAGTGGGAAGCCCTTGCTGTTCGCAATGATCGCGCCGGCCGGCGGCTGGTCGCAGAGCTCACCTTGCCTCTCTGGACGATGCCGGCGGCAGCAGACGCCGCGGCGGCAGACGCCGTGGCAGACGACGCTGCGTCTGCCGCCGCGCTTGCCGGCGTAGCCGCGTTGAGCGGCGGTCCATCCTACTACGTTCTCTCGACCCTTGCCGCAGGCGTCCAGGGCGACTATAGCTACACCCCCATGGCCAGCGTCAGCGACTACCAGGTGGACCTGAACAGCGGAGCCATGACGACGGGTTACACCATTCCTGTCCCCCCGCCGCGCGGCGGGGACGCTCCAGAAGTTAGCCTCAGCTACAATAGCGGCAGCATTGACGGCATGCACAGCAGCCGCAACAATCAGCCCGGCAGTGTAGGTATCGGTTGGTCATTGCAGAGTGGGGCCATTGTGCGACACCTGAAGCCATGCAACGTGGCCCAGGCGCCGGGCGATCTCTGCCTCAACGGCGACAACTACTCCATCGTGCTCAACGGCGTCAGCTCGCGGCTGGTCAAAGAGACGGGCAACCGCTACCGGCTGCAAAGCGACCCCCACTGGTTGGTGGAGAAGTTCACCAACGGCGGCGGCGGCCATCCCGACGCGCAACAGGAGTATTGGCTGGTCACCACACCCGACGGCATCCGTTACCGCTTCGGCGGTGAGTTCGTGCCTGAAACCAGCGCCGACCAGAACTCGGTCTTCTACGTGACCATCTACGACACCGACCCCGCTTCTTGCGGCAACTTCCTCTACGATTTGTGCGACAAGGCGTGGCAGTGGAACCTCGACCGCATAGTGGATACCAACGGCAACGTCACCAACTACTTCTATGAGCTGGAGACCAACTACTACAAGGCCCGCAACGATTCGCGCGAAGTATTTCGCAAGTTATACGTGCGCGCCGGCCAGCTTGCCCGCATTGAGTACACCACCGCCGCCGGCCAGGTAGAGCAGCCCCATGCTCGCGTGCTCTTCAACCTGGAGCTGCGTTGCACCAATCCCACCGCCGGCGGCGCCTGCAGCTGGCCCACGGACTTCCCGGACACACCCGGCGACCTGCAGTGCAACGCCTACCCGGCCTCCTGTGGCCAGAACAAACCAACCTTTTGGAGCCAGCGGCGCACAGGCAGCATTCAGACCCAGATTTACGACGAGCAGACTGCCCGCTGGGAAATGGTCGCTCACTACAACCTGGAGCAAGGTTTTCCGGAGACGCCGGTTGACGGCCAGGGAGATACCAGCGAGCGGAAGCTGTGGCTGGGCAGCATCGCCCAGCACCCGGGAGGCGACTTCAGCCATTGGGCTTTCATCCAACTGGAGGCCGAGAACTACAACGTCCAGAGCGGCATCGCCACGGAGCCGGCGCTGGACGTCGGCCAGAGCCGCAACGTCACCTCGGCCGACGATGGGGACTACATCGTTTTTGAACAGGTGAACTTCGACAATGGGGCCACCGACCTGGCGGCGCGCGTGGCCAGCATTTACAGCGGGCGCAGCATTGAATTCCGCCTGGACGGCCCGACGGGGACGCTGGTAGCCACGGTGAACGTACCCAACACCGGCGGCTGGCAAAGCTGGACGACGGTCTCGACCACAGTCAGTGGAGCGACCGGCGTCCACGACCTGTACCTGCTGTTCAAGAACAGCGGCATGAATATCAACTGGTTTCGCTTCAGTCCCCACTTTAGTTCCGGCGGCCCGCTGCCGGGGTTGCCGCCGGTGCAGTATGAGTATGAGATGCTGCCCAACCGGCGCAGCTATGACGTCAGCGGCGTGTCGCCCATGTACATGCCGCGCATTGACCAGATTACCACCGAACTGGGAGGCGTCGTCGGCGTGACCTACGGCCAGAGCCACCCCTGTCCGGTCAGCCCGAGCAGCACCATCCGCATGCCTTACGACTGCTTCGCCGCCTGGGACAGCGGCGACCCGAACGTCACCTCGGACGACGGCTGGGTGTTGTGGCATAAGTGGAAGGTGACCCAGACGCAATTGTCGGACGCCTTCTCCGGCAACCCGGCGCAGACGACCAGTTACACCTACAGCACACCCACCTGGCACTATTCCGATGACCCGACGCTGCCGGAAGTCAACGCCTGCGGCAGCGGCGGCCTGCCGTACCCCTGTAATACAAAGCATTGGAACGACTTCCGCGGCAGTGAAGTGGTCACGGTCAGCGACGGCAGCGGCGCGCAGAGCGAATATCGCTTCCACCGCGGCATGGACGGCGACCGGCTGGGCATCAGCGGCGGCAGCTTCGCGGCGGTCACTACCCTAAGCGACAGCAGCACGCGCACCGACTCCAACTGGTTGCGCGGGCAGACGGTGGAGCAACGGCGTTTGGATGCCACGATGAACGCTCTCTTGCGCACGGTAAACTGGTTTACCGCCGTCAACACCGCCGGCAGCGGCATCAGTGGGGCCTACTTCGTCGCCCTGGAGAAGAACGAAGAGAGCCTCTACGGCGCGGCGAGCAAGACCACGCGCGCCGAATACCAGTATGATAGCTATGGCAACGTCACGCGCGAAATCTATCACGGCGACCTGGCCACGACCGCCGATGACCGCAACATCCAACGCAGCTACGCCCAGAACACGACCATTTACCTGGTGGACCGGATACGCTGGGAGAAATTGTGGGCCGGTACAGGAGACGGCAGCCTCGGGGAGGAGTATTCTTTTACCCTTTACGGGTACGACAACAGCGACCCCTGGAGTGGAACCCCGACTCAGGGAAACCTGACCGAGCTGCGCGAATACTGGACCACGGACCCCACCTTCAACTACGCCCGCACTGCCTATTCCTACAACAGCCGGGGCGTCGTTGCGACCGTCACGGACGCCAACGACCACACCAATACGACCCAGTTCCACAGCTTCTACGGTTACGCCGCGCAGGTGACCAACCCGCTCTCCCATACCGTGACCACCGAGCTGGATCCCGGCTGGGGCGTGGCCACGAAAGTGACCGACGCCAACGGCAAGGTGACTGAAATCGCGTACGACGAATACGGCCGGCTGGTGCAGGTGTGGTTGCCGTCGGAGCCAACCAGCGGCCCGGCCAGCCTGGTCTACGTCTACACGCCTGAGGACCGACCGGCGCACGTGCAGAGCCGTCAACTCTTTGATGCCGGGACGAGCAGTTATCTGGATAGCTGGACTTACGTGGACGGCTTCGGCCGGGAGCTGCAGAGCCAGCGCCCGGCGGAGACGAGCGGGCAGCGGGCGCTGACCAGCACCCAATACGATAACCTGGGCCGACTGGCGTTTCGCAGCGAGGCCTATGAAGTCAGTGGGACGGCCGGCAGCGGCTATCTGCCGCCCACCTGGAGCAACCTGGACAGTTACCACCAATACAGCTACGACGAATTGGGCAACCAGACGCTGGACGAGCTGCTGTCGGGCGGCAGCCTCCTCTGGTCGGTCAGCGACGCCTTTGATGTCTGGACGCAACTGCAGCTGGACGCCAACGGCCGGCAGACGGACTACCACTATGACGCCTTCGGCCAGTTGGCGCGGGTGGTGGAGTACAACGACGAAGGCGGCGGCCCCGTGCAGTACACCACCCATTACGAATACAACCTACGCGGCGACCTGGTCGAGGTTACCGACCACGCCGGCAACGTGACGGCGATGAATTACGACAAGCTGGGTCGCAAGACGGGCATGAGCGACCCGGACATGGGCGACTGGCAATACCAATATGACCCGGCCGGCAACCTCACCGCCCAGCAAGACGGCCGCGGTTGGTGGCTTTACTTTAGCTACGACGCTCTGGACCGGTTGACGGCCAAACGGCGCGACAGCGCCAACGGCTCGCTGGCGGCTGCCTACAGCTACGACGCAGGCGACCTCGGCTACCTGGATAGCAGCCAGGCCTACGACAGCAGCGGCGCTACGGTCGAGGTGGAGGTGCAGCTCGCCGGCCGCGATGAGCGCTACCAGGTGACGGAAAAACGCTGGCTGGTGGACGGCGCCGGCAGCTTCCGCATGGCCTACGGCTACAACGCCGCCGGGCAGATGACCACGATTCAATACCCGGCTGACAACAGCGACGGCCTGGGTGAGGTGGTCCAGCGCGACTACGATGCGCTGGGCCAGTTGGAGAGCGTCGTCTCCCAGCAGGACGGCACGCGCTTCCTGGACAGCGTCAGCTACCTGGCTACCGGGCAGGTAGCGCAGCTGCGCCTGGACCAGGGAACCAACGGGGCCACGCTGGACTTTACCTACCAGTCCGGCAGCCTGCGGCTGGACGAAAAGAAGGCCAGCAGCGGTGGCGGCTCCGCCTTCGACTTGCAGCATGTAACCTTTGCCTACGATTACGGGGGCAACATCGCCAACATGGTGGATGCTCGCAACGGTGGGCAAAGACAATGCTTTGGCTACGATTGGCTGGACCGGCTGACCCGCGCTTTCACCGGCAACGGCGATTGCAGCGCCTACAGCAGCGCCGGCGACGGCCCTTACGACCACGACTACAGCTACGACCCCATCGGCAACATCACCAGCTTCGACGGCGCCGGCTACAGCTACAGCAGCAGCCAGCCGCACGCCGTCACCGCCGCGCACGGCAACAGCTATGGCTATGACGCCGCCGGCAACCAGACCGGCCGCACCATTGACAGCACCGCTTACACCCTGGTCTATGACTATGACAGCCGGCTGACGGCGGTGAAAGAGGGGGACGAGCTGCTGGCAGAATTCACCTATGACGCCGACGGCGCGCGAGTGCTGAAGAGCGACGCCGGCGGCCTGACCGTCTATCTGGACGGGCTGTATGAATATGCGCTGCCGGCGGCGAGCGAGACGGTGATGGGCGAAGTGGGCTACATCAATGACGCCCTGACCCACGCCGACACGACCATCGTTCTGGGGCGCAGCTACAACAACCCGGTGGTCTTCGCCCAGCCCATCTCGCAGGACGAGAATGATGTGGCTGTGGTGCGCATCACTGACATCCAGGCCGACCGTTTCACGTTGCACGTGGACGAAGCGCCCAACCATGATGGCGCGCATACCACGGAAGCGGTCAGCTATATCGTGTTGGAAGCCGGCAGCTGGCAACTGCCGGACGGCGCGCTGTTGGAAGTCGGGACGGTAGAGACCGCGGCCACGGTAGGCTCAGCCTTGAGCGACCAGTGGGAGTCGATTCTCTTCAGCCAGGAGTTCGCCGCCGCGCCGGTAGTGCTCAGCCAGGTGCAGACGGACAACGACCCGCATTGGGTGAAGAGCCGGCAGCAATTGGCGACGACTACGGGGGTGAACCTTGCCCTGGAGGAGGAAGAGGGGAAGACGACTCCACACGGGGAAGAAACGGTCGGCTGGCTGGCCATCGAGCCGGGGACAGGGGAGTGGAGCGGCCACCTCTTTGAGGCTGCCCTCACTCCCGACGCGGTGACGCATAGCTGGTACAGCTTCAGCTTCAGCCAGAGCTTCTCCGCCGCGCCGCGCTTCCTGGCCGGGCTGGCGAGTTATGACAGCGACGAGAGCGCCCATCTGCGCTATCGCCGCGCGCAGCTGACCGCCGCCGGCGCGCACGTGCGGGTGGAAGAAGATTCGGTCTTTGACAGTGAATATGCTCATACGACCGAGACGGCGGCTTACCTGGCCATCGAGGGGGACGGCCAGCTGAGCGCGACAGGGGGAATGAGCAGCCCGGCCAGCACGACCTACTACGAGACCCAGGGCGGAGCGCTGGCGATGCGGCGAGCCGGCTACCCGGCGGACAACGGCATCTTCTACATTCTCAGCGACCACCTCGGCTCCAGCAGCGTCATCCTGGCCCAGGACGGGACGGTGGTGAAGCGGGATTACTACTACCCCTACGGCGGCAACCGGGGGACGCCGTACAGCGATGTGACCACGAAGCGCTTCACCGGCCAGTACCACGAGGCCGGGCTGCCGGGCGGGGAAGGGCTCTCCTTCTACAACGCCCGCTGGTATGACCCGCAGTTGGGAAGGTTTGTCAGTGCGGATTCGATTGTGCCTAATCCCAGCCGGCCCCAGGGCTTCAATAGGTACAGCTACGTCTTGAATTCGCCTCTAAAGTATCGTGACCCATCTGGGCATATCAACTGTGCTCTGCTTGGAGATGCAAATGACATATTCGGCTGTAACAACCCGAAACCACCGATGTTGGTCTCTTTTGGCGGAAACTGGTCTAGTCGAGAGCGAGCAACTATCACCACGGGTACTTGGAGATACGCGGTTAAGTTGGCAACGACCATTAACAGAAACAACCCCAGAGCTTTCGCGTCACCAACTGAGGCTTTCTTACAGGTGTTTGGTGGCCCTGTTGCATGGAATCGACAGAACATGAGTTGCAGGGAGGCCTTGAACTCTAGCTGCTACGCCGAGGCTTCGGCCCGCCAGATCAGAGTTTTCACAGATGCGGATGGAGACGTTGCAGGGAATCTCATGTGGGTCTACCATGAACTTGCTCACGCGTTTAACGCAAATGCAATGCCCCACGGTGGAAAAGGGGGACAAGGATACGTCGATTTGGAAAACAATCCCATAATTGTTAATGGCAGACAAATCACACCAACCCGAGATGGTATTCCGAGGACAGCCGACGGTTATAGACCTTCAATACCTCCCAGTGATAGGACACCTTACAGACAGAGTTGGGACGACTTCTCAGCGGGCGAGGATTTTGCTGACATGACCGCAAATTGGATAGCTAATAGTTTTGCTCCCAATATATACGGGCGTGCACGGTACCGCTGGATAGACAGCCATATGGCACAGTGGATAGGGTTGGCCGTGGCTCACAATCGGTGAAACTGAGAAACGACATGACTAAGTACTCCTTCAAAAATACTCCAGCATATATGATCTGCTTCCTAAGCGCTTTTGCATTGTTGCTATTGGGCTGCCTACCTTCGCGCCGTCAAGATCCGGCTGCTGGCTTACCGCAGACAGCAACCTTGATGGTAACAACATCGCGGTCATCTGAGGTTGTCGTAACCGAACCAGGCGCCACAGCAAGGCCACAGTCTACTAATACGCCTGTTGCTACTGGAACGCCATCCTCAACAATCCAGCCCACAACGCCTGTGCCAACAGCAACAATTACGCCTGCACCGACAGCGACAATTACGCCGGCGCCAACATTGTCGCTGCAAGAAGAAGGGAACTTTTTGGCCGAGCTTATGGCGAGTAACGGTGGTTGCAAGCTTCCTTGCTGGTGGGGAATTGTCGTAGGAGAAAGCACGGACCAGGCTATCAGGGATATGTTCGTGTCGCAGGGAATCGATCACTGGGTCACCTCTTTCGATGGGAGCAATCACCTAATGAGCTTAGGCTATCCATATAGTGACAGCCCATACTATGCATCCGATGTCAGCATGCAGCTCTGGACCGAAAGTGGTCGAATAGTGTTTCTGGACGTAACTGGAGACCGTAGACCCGGCGAAGATAGCGCTCTCTTCACTCAAGATTGGCAGCAGTATCGCCTTGC
Source organism: uncultured Ardenticatenaceae bacterium (assembly GCA_964539885.1). Lineage (GTDB taxonomy): Bacteria > Chloroflexota > Anaerolineae > Promineifilales > Promineifilaceae > JACKCB01. Next base: position 18,648 of record CAZIKT010000045.1, read on the forward strand.
TGAGATCTTGGAGAAGTTCGGCAGACCGACGCACATTGGTGTGCATCATGAAGTATCGGCCGATCCCGGGCCTGACTATTATCAAGTGGCTATATCCTATCCGGAAGTCGGCATGGAGCTTCATTATCTCATATCGCCGGAACATCTCGACGGCGGAAGAGCACGGATTTGTGTAGATTTCGAAAAGGTCCAGTCGATAAGGCTGATGATATTCGCTCCCGGAAGCGTGGCTGAAGCTCCTGTTGGCACTCTGACAGCTAACGCAGAGGCTTACGACTCCTGGGAGGAGGTAACCGGTTTCAGCGACGATCATTTCTTCGAGACCTTCACTGACCCAGAAAACTCGGCTTGTGTGGAGGTTAGGTAACACCTACGCTACCGCCGCACCTACCTGACCGCCGCCGGCGCGCAGGTGCGGGTGGAAGAAGACTCGCTCTTCGACAGCGAATATGCTCATACGACCGAAACGGCGGCTTACCTGGCCATTCAAGGGAACGGCGAGCTGACCGCCTTTGGGGGTATGAGCAGCCCGGCCAGCACGACTTACTACGAGACGCAGGGTGGAGCGCTGGCCATCCGGCGGGCCGGCTACCCGGCGGACAACGGCATCTTCTACATCCTCAGCGACCACCTGGGTTCCAGCAGCGTCATCCTGGCCCAGGATGGGACGGTGGTGAAGCGGGATTACTACTACCCCTACGGCGGCAACCGCGGCGCGCCGTACACGGATGTGACCACCAGACGCTTCACGGGCCAGTATCACGAGGCCGGGCTGCCGGGCGGGGAAGGGCTGTCCTTCTACAACGCCCGCTGGTATGACCCGCAGTTGGGAAGGTTTGTCAGCGCGGATTCACTGGTGCCAAATCCCAGCCGGCCCCAGGGCTTCAACAGGTACAGCTACGTCTTGAATTCGCCTCTGAAGTATCGTGACCCATCTGGGCATATCAACTGTGCTCTGCTTGGAGATGCAGGCGATATTCAAGGCTGCAATGATGCCAAGCTTGCTCCACCAATTCCTAGAGTCACAAAACAACCTTCACCTTGCAACGACGTATGGTGTATTCCTAGAGGATATGTTTGGATTAGATTGCCGGTAGAAAATCCCACATTCATCCAATGGTATGGAAACACACAATGGGCATACATAAATGGAGCAGCACACAATTATCCAGATTTTGCGCAAGGGCTGCATCCGGGCATAGACTTTGGAGGCGTAATAGGGATACCAGTTTATGCCGGAATGCATGGTACAGTTGAGTGCATTAACACACCTGGCCCCTGTGGAGCATATGAGCCTGGAAGAATTAACATCAGGGGAGGGGGAATAACAGCATTATACGGACATATCGACAACATACAGGTCGAAGTAGGCGATCTCATTACACCAGACACCATTGTTGGATATATTGGTCCCCCCGAGCACATGCACTTGGAGATTACGTTATCAGACATCAATGGAGTTTACATGACAAATCCACTTCCCTACTTTTCTCCTGAA
>CAZIKT010000046.1:0-19606 GCA_964539885.1 uncultured Ardenticatenaceae bacterium
TTGGAGACAAACAACTCCTCTGTGCCGGCCTCAATCCCGCCACCGTCAACGACCGCCTGCAGCTGGGCTGGGTTCGCCGAAGCAAAGACATCGGCGATGACGCCTTCATTCAGTTGGGCGGCCAATTGTGACGACGCGCCAAAGTTGAAGAGAACCTGCGCGCCCGGATTATTCGCTTCAAAGGCCTCCGCCAGCTCATTGAAAGCATCGGTTAGCGATGCGGCGGCAAATACCGTGACCTCCTGCGTGGTCGGGGTATTGCTCCCGGAATTGTCAGCGCTGCATCCAACCAGTGCCAGAATGAGCGATAGAAAAACTAAGAGCTTTGCCATTGCCGTGCTACTCCTGTTCATCGCAATAATCCAGCCAGGAAAGCATCGCCTCAATCTGGCCGATGCGGAATTGATGCACCAGGCGGCTGTACCGGCGACCAGCCACATTCTCCCCGCCGGCGATTCGCTTTTCGATCGCCAGCCATGCCCGGCCTTGCTCGCGTTGGGCCTCTAGCAGGCGAACGGCTATGTCGCCCCCTTCCAGCCGGGCAAAGTAAAGCTTGACCAGGAATTCCAGGCGCAGCGATCGACCATGCCTCACCGGTCGCTGGACCCATGAGAGAAAGGCATCCTCACCTTCAGGTGTCAGGTGAAATAGTTTGCGAGGCGGTCGATTTTCTTGCGGTGATGTGGTGCTGGTGAGGTACCCGGCTTCCTCCAGCTTCTCCAGTAGGGCATAAAGCCGGCTTAGCTTAATCTGCCAGACCGGGCCTAGGCCGGCCGGGTCAGACAACGCTTGGTGGATCGCATAGCCATGCTGAGGCTGTTGACGTAGGAAGCCCAGAAGTGCCAGTTCAATAGAAAGAGACGATTCTCGCATAAGAATAGTCAAAAACCGGATATTCAATTAATGAGTAATCAAAGGGGAATTATAGCGTCGGCCGTTCGATTCGCAACTAAGCGGGCATTGCTTTCGGCCAGTCCGTTAGAGTCATTCGATGTACTGCCGTGACCCGGTCTGGTAGGATTTCAGGGCAGCATCAATCACCTGCTGTACGCGGTAGCCGTCGTAGAAGTTTGGCGATGTGAGCCGGTCGTTGATGATGGAGTCGATGAACAGGCGTGGGCCTGCCGGCTGGCTGAGATAGGGGGCCAGCAGGCTATCCGCGTGAGGGGCGGGCACCAACGCGGCCGGGATGATCAGATCGGACAGTCGCGCTTCGTCCTGCCGCCTTCCGCGAAGGGTGATGCCGGCATCCTGCCCGCTGAAGACGTGCCTCGCCTCCAGCGTTCCGGCCTCGCCATGTAATATTACCTCCAGCGCCAGCTCCTGGTGCGCCAGCACACTGACCTGAATGATCCCCTGAGCGCCATTCTCGTACTGCAGCGTGACCAGCGCCGCGTCGTTGTTCCGGACGAGCGGCTGGTCGTCAGCGCTCGGATGCGTGATGAAGCTGGAGAGATGAGCGCTGACCGCCGCGATCTCGCCGACGTACCAGCGAGCGAAATCGATCATGTGCGCACCCAGGTCACTGACCACGCCGTTGGCCCGTTGTCCATCCACCCGCCAGGTATAGCGGGGCTGTCGGGCGAAGCCGGCCATGAAGCGAAACTGCGCCTGGTAGCAACGGCCAATGTAGCCTTCGTCGACCAACTGCTTCAAGTAGCGGAAGTGCGGTTGCCAGCGCCAGGTGAACAGCACAAGGTGCTTGACGCCGGCTGACTCCGCCTTCTGCCACATCTGGCGGGCGTCTTCGACATTGAGTGCCAGTGGCTTTTCACAGAGCACGTGCAGCCTGGCATCCAGCGCCTCCATCGTCATCCGATAATGGAGGTCGTCCGGCGTCGCCACGACGACAGCGTCCAGGTCACCGTCCGCGATGAGCTGACGGTAGTCGGTGTAAACCCTGGGAATGTCAAATTTGCGGGCCAGCGTCTCTCCCCGCAGCCGGTCCCGACCACAGATGGCAACGATTTCGGCCGCCGGATGGCTGGCAAAGCCGGGCAGGAAGATCCAATCTGTCCACCCGCTTGTGCCAATGACGCCCACACGTACGCTCTCAGACATTTGGCCGCTCATTGAGGCACGAGCACCGGCAGCGCCCCGGGTATGACACTCAGCGATATCGGCGTCCGGCCCCAGTACTCGCCGTCCGTCCACACCGGCTGGTCGGGTTCAGTGGCGATCGTAATCTCACGCGCCCGCCAGAAGAAGTCGCGGGCGTGCTCCACGTTCAAATGAAGCACCCGGTCGGCTGCCGCGGACAAGGTCTTCAGATTCTTCAAGTCGAGGACGAAGACATCCACCAGGCCGTCATCCGGCATTGAGAAACCGCCGGTCACCGATATGCCTGTGCCGCTCTGGGCAGCGTTCACCACGTAAAGCTTCATCCCCGGCATTCTGAGCGTCTTGCCGTCCATTGTGATGTCATATATGACATCGCGAGTTCCGCGGGCCTTGCCCCGGCGATAGAGGTCAATGACGTATGCAAATGTGCCGTAGCGGTCCTTGTCTTCCCGGCTGGTCTGCTCCTCAGGCTCAATACCGATGTACAGGCGTTGAATGAAGTGGCTGTCCCCTAACTTGACCGCATCCACATGGCGTATTTTGTGACCTGCACAGAGTAGTTCCACTGCCGGTCGCAGTTGCCTGGGAATTCCTAGCTCATTGGCGAAACCGTTGCCGGTCCCCCCGGGCAGGACGCCCATCACCGCTCTGGTGCCCAATATGCCATTGGCGATCTCATGTTGGGTGCCGTCACCGCCGTAGCCGGCGATGAGATCGGCCCCGCCCTCCGCCGCCTGCCGGGCAAACTCCGTTGCATCGCCATACTTTTTGGTGACGCTGACGGACCAATCGATATCATGTTGGCGAAAGACATCGTTCAGCACATTCAGAACCGGCTCATCCTTGCCGGCGGCCGGGTTGATTACGACGTGGACTCTCTTGGAAGGTGTTTCCGACATTGGCGGTTCCCTGTGGAACATAAATGGCGTCCCCTACTGAAGTGGGGCGACCAGCGGTTTAGCCAGTCGCCGGTCGATTCAGGTGCCGACCGGCGACGGCGCAAGAATAGTATCTACTCTTCGAGCTCGGCTTCTAGAGCCGCAGCGACATCGCCCATTGTGCCGGCTGCGCCCAGGTCGGCAGCGCCGGCGGCGATCCCGGCGACACCCTCGGCGACCAGGTCTTCCGCCACATCGCGCATGGCCTGGGAGGCGGCAACCTGTGACAGACCGGCCGCGGTTAACGTGACCCCGGCCTCTTCCAGCGCCGCGCTGCGCTCGGCCAGACCCTCGGAGACCGCCAGCCGGGTCAATCCTTCGGCCATTTCGTTGGCGCCCATGTCGCCGATATCGGCGCCGGCAGCACCAACCGCAGCCGCGACCGCTCGCGTGGCGCTGGCCCGGAATATGGCCTGGACGGAGATATCGTGCAATTCGTCGCCCTTTTCAGCCAGGAACTCCGCCAACACCGGCATCTCCAGATCGGCGACGACATCCGCCACCGCCGTCAATTGGCCGGCAATCGCCGCAATGTCCATCGCCGACTCCAGGTCATCTCTGCTCAACGAGCGCACCAGCTCGCTGTGTATTGCCAGGTCGTCGGAGCTGGCTAGGAGGTCTACCCCTTGCGCCAGGTCGGTTACGCCGGCTGCGGCAACAACATTGCTCAGCACCGCGGTGCGTTGCGCGACGGCCGTCGCGTCGATGCCGCGGGTGATATCCCTCGCTCCCGCAGCCAATTCCATACGGCTGAGATCGGCGACTGCTCCGGCGCTCTCCAGGGCGTCCAGACCTTCCGCCACGCTGACCATGCCGGCGATGGCCGTTCCCTCGCTGACCATCCTCATTTCCACTGCTACTTCCGCGGCTTCCTCCTGCGTAACCATGCTGCTGTCGTTGCTCACAGTCTATCCTCCAAGATGATTTCGATTGGGTTTCTCATGCGTTCGGGGTAGCGAGCGGGTCGCATATCCCGACGCAGCAAACCACAATTATCGCTTCCGTCAGACCAATCAGCAAACTGCATGATCCCCACGCAACTTGGCAATTGTCGCGTTCGCCTTACAATTCCCGCCAGCCTTTTGAGCGCGGCCGGCGGAGACCGGCCCGGCGCCGGGCATGACGATATGAAGAAGTACAGCAAGCAACGCGGCAAGTATTTCTGGTTGATTCTGCTTGTGGCGCTCCTCGCCGCTTGCGGCGACGGTGACCCGGCCGCTACTGGGCCGGCCGCCGACGTAGCCGAGGAGTCAGCCGTAGACCCGGTTGCCACGGCGACGCGCACGCCAAGACCCCTGCCGACAGCCACCAGCGCGCCGACTATGACGCCGTCGCCGACTCCTGAGCCGGCCCCGACATTGAACGTAAGCGATCAGGAATTGGCGGAAGATGGCCGGCTTGTTGTCGGGAGTGTCACTACACTGGCTCCCGGCTGGTTGGTGATTCAGGCCGATGAAAACGGTCTCCCCGGCGAGATCCTCGGTTACGCGCCGGTCGCCACCGGCGTAAATGACGACATCGTCGTGGAGGTTGATCCCTATATGGCGACCCCCACCATGCACGTGACGCTACATCGCGATGATGGGCGGGCCGGTTCGTTTGAATATCCCGGCCCTGACACGCCGGTGCAGTCGAACGGCGCAGCGGTTTCACTCCCTTTTGCGGTGGATATCGGCGTATTCCTTCCCGAGCTGGCGGTTTCAGATCAGGAAGTGACTTCTGAAGGAGAAGTGCGCGTTGATCGGGTGGTATCGCCGGGCGAAGGCTGGGTCGCGTTGCACAGTGATGCCCTGGGCGAGCCGGGCGGCATCATCGGGCAAACGTACGTCGCGGAAGGGGAGAATGAAAACGTGCTCATTCGCTTTGACTGGCGAGAAGCGACGCCGCGGATGTATGTCGTGCTCCATCATGACGCCGGCGAGTCAGGCCTCTTCGATTTTCCCGGAGCAGATGAACCCGTAGCGATCAATAGTCTGCCGGTGACAATCCCGTTTAACGTCACTCTGCCTCCGGATGTGTTTGTGATCAACCAGCCGGTGCTGAATTCCCAGATTGTGGTAGAGCGGGCCGTGGTTAACGAGCCGGCCTGGCTGGTGGTCTATAATGATGTGGATGGAGCGGCGAGCCTGATCATCGGCCAGCACGCGCTGGAAGCGGGCATCAATTCAGGCATCGTTATTCCGATCGATGACAGCGCGGCCACGCCGGTGCTACATCTCGTCCTGCATAATGATGATGATGAGCTGGGAGAATTCAACTATCCGCTGACGGATCGGCCGTTGCGCCATGAGGGGCGGCAGCAATTGTTCTCATTCCGCACCGACGCCGGCAATTATCTGATTACGCGCGATCAACCGATGGCGACAGACGGCGCCGTGCTGGTTCCACTGGTAGTGACGGATACGCCGGCCTGGGTGGTTATCGAGACGGCTGTGGATGGCGGGCCGGGTGCGGTTGTCGGGAGGACCTGGGTGCCGGCCGGCATCAATCGCGGAGTGGTGGTTGACGTTGACCCGGAACAGGTTACCGAGGCGTTGTATGCGACATTGGTACTGGACGCCGGTGTGGCCCAGGAATTTGAGTACCCGGGCGGCGCGGACCTGCCATTGCAGCGAAATCGTACTCCTATCCGGGCTCCCTTTCGAATTCTTCCCAGTGAGGTTTAGCCGGCCGCGGTTGTGCGGATCATCGCTCATGATTGATCAATTTCACCATAAAGAATCATTTCGGATTGTGCAAAATGACACATTTTCGAAAAAAGGGCTTGCACATTAGCAATTGCTTGGTAGAATATGAGAGCAAGATTAATTTGCCCGGTAGTGGGCCCTGTAAATCTGGGTCTAATGACGAGAAGTTGGGCGCGGACGATTTGGAAAATGTCATTGCTCGCAAAAACATGGGAATCTGCGTTGTTGGAAGGAAGGAGGGGTTATGGCGTGATCTCGGCCCATGCGGTGGTTGACAGTAGTATGAATGTTTTCTATAATCCGAACCGTTCTGGCGTCCTACCGTCTCTTGTGGCTGGATTGAGGTACTGAAAAGTCTTATGCACATTGGCCCCGGCGGGCCGATGTCGAAAACGGGAACCGGGTCTTGTCCATCCTTAAGAGGGCCCTTGTGGCGGTTAGTCTGATCATCATAAGGAACAAGGAGAGTATTAAATGAAGAAAGTAAGAATTGCGGTAATCCTGGCACTGCTGCTGGGACTGGTTGTAGTCGCCGGCGTAGCGGCGCAGGGTTCGATCGTGCGCTATGACGATACCGCCGGCGTCAACGACTTCAAGGATTGGGACGAAGTCGGCGATAGCAGCCTGATGTGCAACGGCAACTTCAATGCCGAGACGTGGGTCGAAGGCGAGGGCGGGGACTTCCCACTCTGCTGGTGGACCTGGGAAGAGACAAAGTCCGGCTGGGAATCCTGGCACCTGAGCCAGGTGAACATGGCCGAGATCGGCGACACGGCGACTGAAGTTCCGATGGATGACGCGCTGGGCATCTTCGTTCGCAACATCGGCGGCAAGGGCCCATATTATGCCGGCGCTTACTCCCCTCTGGACCAGGTCGTGGCCTCTGACTACTACTGGGTTGAAGTCCAGGGCACGATGTGGGGCGGCTATCCCCAGATTCAGTTCATGAATGGTCTGCTGACTGTTGACGGTATGACCGCGAACTCCGTCGCCTGGTACGGCATCGGCACCAGCGGGGATCCGGACTCCGTTACCGAATGGCGTGAGCTGTATGTCGACACCTACCACTACGGCGAGCCGGGCGTTGTGCCCTGCGCGAACGAATGGGAGGAGTGCATCCAGGTCGGCCGTTACGAGACTATCTGGATTGACGCAGCCGACGCCGAGGCCGAAACCGCGCCCTACTTCCACATCAAGGCCGGGCACAAGTTCAGCACATGGAACGTCTGGACCGTGTTCACCTTCGATAACATCCTGGTTACCCCGCTGGTCCCGGATTCCGAAGACCTGAGCGGTTGGTGGGATGTCGGCGACACCGCCTGGGACAAGGACGCAGCACGTTAGTACTTGCCTCACATCAGCTAACACTTAGTTGACGAATCGCGGGTTGGTTGTTAAAACCAGCCCGCGATTTTTGTCTGGATCAAGAGATTCCCGGAAGTTCCGCACTCAGCCAGACTGATTGTGAGGAATGTTCGGGAATCTAAACGCGAACACCAGTCGTGTTTCGCCAAGTGTGAAGTTGTGAGCGGATATGCGGGCCAAAGTACAGTACGAGAGAAAGCAGTTTGAGCGCTGGTATTCCCTGATTCGCAAGATGAGTGCGCGCTTGCGCCGGGTGGCCGGCGTGGGAGTGCTGGGGAGTCTGCTATTGTTGGCAGCCTGTGGCGGGGAGGAGACGGCAACGCCGGCTGCGACCAGCGAGAGTACGGCTGCGGAAACGATTGAGGTTGAGGCGAGTTCCACGGCGACCCACACAGCCGCGCCCCCCACGGAAACTGTGGAGCCGACCGTCGAACCAACAGCGACCGCGGAAGAGGTAGCGACCGAGACGCCGGCGGCGCAGACGCCGGAGCCGACAGCAGCGGCGGAGACGCCGGCGGCGGAATCGACTACGCCAAGCGCGGAGAGTGACCCGCTGGCCGAGATTGACAGTCGCGGGGCGACCATGATGCTGGTGCCGGGAGCCGCTTTCCTGGTGGGCTGGGAACGCCAGGAGTTGCTTGAGGAGTGCGAATCCTTCCGCGAGGGCTGTGCGCCGCCCCTCTTCACGGCGGCCGGGCCGATTCATCAGGTGCAGCTGGACGCGTTTTATATTGATGCCAACGAAGTCACCAACGAGGAGTTTGCCGCGTTTCTGACGGAAATCGGTACGCATACCGGCGTCTGTTTTGGACAGGATTGCATCGGCCTGGATCGCTCGGCTATCCAGCAGCAAGGAGAAAACGCCTTTGCTGTGGCGGACACCACCATGAGTACACACCCGGTCACCGGCGTGACCTGGTTTGGCGCTGCTGCTTTCTGCCAGTGGCGGGGCGCTCGCCTGCCCACCAGCGCGGAATGGGAAATGGCGGCTGCCTGGGACCCGGAGAGCGGCGAGAAGACGCGCTATCCCTGGGGGAATGAATTTGACCCGGCGGCAGCCAATTTCTGCGATGCCGGTTGCGATGCCCATGATTTTGCTGATGAAGAGCATGATGACGGCTTCGCCCGTACAGCCCCTGTGGGCAGTTTCCCGGCCGGCCAAAGTCACGTGGGCGCGTTCGACATGGCCGGCAACGTGTGGGAGTGGGTGCTTGACTGGTTTGACGAAGAATACTATGACCTCTTGATTGAGGAGGGCGTCTTCCCTGTCGTTGATCCTGTCGGCCCGGAAAGCAGCGATCGGCGTGTCGTGCGCGGCGGCTCCTGGTTTGACACCGGCAATTTCACCTCCAGCGTCTTTCGCGCCGGCGTTGATCCCACGTTATCGGACGACACGCTCGGCTTTCGATGCGCGGCAGACGGCTAGCTACTCAGGTGACAGCCACTTCTGCAAGTGGCCGTCACCTTGACCGAGTGAGATGATGAAGAAATCACGACCTGGATGGTTCATAATCCTTGTGTTCATGCTGGGCGGGTTGCTTCTCGCTGCCTGTGGTGCGGACGCGGACCTGCCTGAACTCCCAGCCGGCTTTGCCCGATTCCATGACGAGGAATTGGGCCTTACATTTGCCTATCCCGAAGGATGGCTACTTGGCGAGTCGCCGCGCGTGCGCGTGGTGGCTTCCAGCCAGGCTCTCCTGGACAATCCGAGCATCTCACCCACCAATATGGGAAGTCTGGCCAGCGTCGCGGTCGGTAATACGGACCAACTGCAAATGGAGGACCCGCTCGAGATTGTCAACTTCATGCTGGACGCTAGCGGCGCGCGTGAGCAGGTGGAGATTTTGGAAGGACCGACCTCCACCACGATTAACGGTCATCCGGCGGCCATCGTGACAATCGGCAGTGTCAACGAGGGCCTGCCGCTGACCTTGCGTCTGGCTGTCATCCGGCATGGACAGCGCATTGTGACAGTCTCGACTGCCACGCCGACCGTCATGGTAGCTGAAACCGGCCCGCAGCTAGATAGCCTGATCAACAGCGTCAAGATTCTGGCCAGTGAGACGCTGACTGGCTCCGAGGAGTAAGCGTAATACCACTGCACGCCTGCGAGCTGTTTGCTTTTCCGGCCTGAAAGTGCACACTCAATTACTCAGAGCTTAGATATGGAAGCCGCACGATGAGTTTTGTCGTACGCCAGGCGGCCACTGCTACCGTGCTGTGTGTGCTGCTGTTGATTTCTGTAGCATGTACGGCCGATTCCGGCGAAGAAGAGCCAACGTTCTCAGTGACGGAAGCCGGGTCTCCGCCGACTACCATTTCCAGCACAACTGTAGTCACTGTGCCCGCAGCGCCCCTCGCCGCCGGGACTGTGGCCGCGCAGCCGCCCCCGACGCTGGCCCCCCAGCCCACCGCTATCTCATTGCCGACGCCCACGCCGATTACCTACACGGTGCAGGCAGGAGACAGCCTGGGCGACATTGCCAGGCGACATAACGTGAACGCTGACGAGCTGGCAGCGCACAATGGTATCTCGAACCCCAACGAGATCATGCCGGGACAGGTTCTGGCCATCCCGAACCCGACGCCGCAGCCGGGCGGAGCGGAAGTGCTTGAAGTGACGACTTACATTGTGAGGGCCGGCGATACCCTGGCCTCAATTGCCGCTTTCTACGACGTTCCGGTGTTCCAGTTGGCGGCCTTTAATACTCTGGCCGATCCGTATGTGATTTTGCCGGGCGACATACTCGAGATCCCGCTCGACGGGCATGTGGTGACGGAGGGCGAAACCCTTGACGGCATTGCCAAGCAATACACCGTCAGCCTGGATGGGCTGATCGCGTTGAACGCCGGCGCGCACCCAACCCTGCCGGATGACCCAAACTTCATCCTTCCCGGCTGGTTCCTGCAAATCCCGCGGGAAACGGTGGCGGAGGGATACAACTGCGACCCCGATCCTGAACCTCGGCAGGGCGTGATCACCCATACGGTCAGCTTCGGCATGGAGCTGGCCTGCTTATCGCGCAAATTCGGCGTAGACGTCAACACCCTGGCCTGGGCCAATCGAGCCGTCATTGTAGATGGCGGCCTGCAAGATGGGGATGTGATCATGGTTCCCCCGGCTGACGGCGCGATCTACGTAATCAGCGAAAACGACATTGCCAGTGAGACCAATGTCGAGGTGCTGCGGAACTGGTACGGTGCGACAGCCCCAGTTGACATCCTGACTGAATCGGGCGATCCGGCCAGCGATCCGCTGGATGAGGTCGGGCAAGTGCTGTTCATTCGCGATGCCTATTTGTTGGACGGCCCATACGAGCCGCCCGTCGTGGTGGTGGCCGTGCCGCCCGGAGGCGCGTTGGGCGAGGGCGGCGAGTTTATCCCGCCGAGCGACTCAACCAGCGGCTACATCATCCCCTCCGGCGAGGTGCCTCCCGGCGCGATTCGACCCAAGATGACCCCCTGGATCGGCACGACGGATCTGGACACGGGCTTCTGTAATTACGTCACGGGAGCCGGCTGGGCATCACCCATCAATTGGCCGGTTGATTCGCGAGCCCTACACCCGGGCCGGGAATTCGGCGGAGCGCATGGCGGGGTTGACATAGACAGCCCGATTGGATCGCCGGTGTATGCGGCGGCAGGCGGTGTGGTGGTTTGGGCGGGGAACAGCGTCTATGGGGCAGGCAACCTGGTGGTCCTGGAACACGGGGGCACCTTCCAGACATATTATGCCCACTTGAGCGAAGTGTACGTCTCTTGCGGGCAGGCGGTAGGCCCGGGGTCGGTCATCGGCGCGGTCGGCCAGACCGGGCAGTCGACATTCCCGCACCTGCATTTTGAGGTGCGCTACGCCGGCTTCGCCTATGATCCCATGCTCTATTTGCCATAACTGAACCGCGTCAGGTCGCGCCAATGCCCACCTACTCCGGCGCGCGTCCACCAAATGGTTTGGGCGCACATAGAAAGCTGCGGAGCTATCCGATTGATTAGCCGGCTGACGCATTCTTCGTGGTTCTGGTTCCTGCTGGCGCTGGCGTGTTATCTGCTGGCCGCCGGCCTGATGTATGACGAACAATCGCTGGCCCCCCACTACGTGCATCTGGCGGACGCCATCCTGCACGGCCAATTGCACCTGATCAACACTGAAAACCTGTACGACCTGCTGCTGTATGAGGATAGGGCTTTCGCCGCCGGCTCGCCGATGCCGGCTCTTCTCCTCGCGCCGCTGGTCGCCGTCTTCAATAATGAGTTCAGCGACATCCTGTTCACGCTGATCGTGGCGGCGGTGAATGTGGCCCTGGTGCAGCACGTGTACCGGCGGCGCTGGGTGACTGCGCTTTTCGCCTTCGGTACGCCGCATCTTTACATGGCGGCCCTCGGTTCCATCTGGCTGACGGCGCATGTGATAGCGATATTCTTCAGCCTGTTAGCAATGTGGGCGGCGCAGCGCCGAGCCTGGTTTTGGGCGGGCTTCTGGTTGGCCTGCGCCGGCCTGGCCCGACCAACCCTTCTCTTTGGGGCCGCCTTCTTTGTTACCCTGATCTGGCTGAGGCAACAGGCGGGTAGCGCCCGCTACAAGGCCCTGGCGCTATTCGGCGCGCCGCTGCTGCTCGGGGTCGTGGCGCACGGCGTCTACAATTATGCTCGCTTCGGCTCGCCGGCGGAGTTTGGCTATCGTTACACAGCCGGCGCGGAGAACCTGACCGACGCCTTTGCCCGTTACAGCGGTTTCAGCCCACGCTTTCTGCCCTGCAACCTGTATGTCTCGTTGCTCAACCCGCCGGAAATCAACGGTTGGGTGCCGTTGACGCTCTATGACGTCTGCAACCACCTGGTAGCCGGGGTGGACCTGGTAGATGGCTCGGCCCTGGTGCTACCCAATCCGCTGGGCATGAGCATTATTCTGGTGACGCCGGCCTTCCTGCTGTTGGCGATGGCCCGTCGCCGCGAGCCGGAAACCATCGCCGGCTGGGTCGGTTTGCTGGCGATCATGATTCCCCTGTGGATGTATCACAACACCGGCTCACTGCAATTTGGCTATCGTTACTGGATGGACGCGGCGGCCATGTGGCTGCTGCTGTTGGCCCGCAATGTGCTGCCGCCGGAAGCGAATAGTCGCCGTCTTGACGTATTCCTGTGGCGTGCGCGAAACCCATTGCTGGCTCTCTCGGTGGCGATCAACGTCTGGGGTTTCCTGTGGCTATATCGCATCTTTGTAGGCGTTTCCTGGCTTGCGCTGTGGCAGGGTGCGCCACGTTGAGTACGTAGCGGGCTGGCCAGGCGTCGGCCCGGAGCCTAGGGTCTACATTAAGATATCGATGCCGCGCTTGCATTTCACTCTTGATCGGGGCAGTATTGGACGAGCGTTATGAAGCGGACCTGCCAGGTAAATCGCGGCAATCCGCGGGCAGGTCTGAGAGCGTCGAAGGTGGATACAGCGTCATGAGGAAGGTGCAATTGACTTTGCTGCTGGCTCTGATGGGAGTATTACTCCTATCGATCGGCTGTGGGATCCAGACACCGGAAGCTGATCCTTCGCCCGATAGCAGCGATCCTGTGAACTCGTCGCCGGGCGACGCACCCGTAGCACCAACAAGCGAAGTCGATCTCTACTTTGGATTGTTGGAGGAAGCCAGCGCAGCCCTGGACAACGGCGACTTCGAGGGGGCCATGGCCGCTTACAGGGCAGCGCTGGCCATGGCTGAGGCGCGTGACGACCCCGCCGGCCAGAGCAGCATTCACCGCCGGATGGGCGTTGTCTACTATTCACAAGAGCGCATGGACGAGGCGCTCGAAGAGTACGAGTTAGCGGTTGACTTTGCCAGGGAAGTAAACGCGTTTGCCCTGGAAGGCAATGCCCTGCGAAACATCGGAATTGTCCATTTCGATCGCCACGACTATGAATTGGCGATTGAGTTCTACAATCAAGCGCTGGCAGCGGCCCAGCAGTCCGCCGCGCGGGAGCGCGATCCGGCGCTTGAAGGTGATGTCGAATTCAGCCTCGGGAAGGCATTCCACCTTAACGGAGACCTCTCCCTTGCGCTGCAGCACTACGAGCGGGCCGCCTCCATTTACCACCAGTTGAACATTCTACCCCTGCACGGCAGCGTGTTGCGCAACATCGGCATTGTTTACGACATGCAGGGCTACAACGAGGCGGCACTGACGTATTATCAACAGGCGCTTGAGATTGCCCGGGAAATCCCGGATGAGCTATTTGAGGACGATTTGCTGGAGCGCATTGCTGGTCTGTCCCAATAGCAGCAAAAAGAAAGGGTAATCAGGGCCGACCGGCATTCTTTTGAGCGCGCCGCCAGGCGAGGAGGGTTCAAATGAAGTGGCTGCTGCGCATCGGCGTAATCCTGTTGGCGCTTCTGCTGCTGCTGTTTGTGGCGGCGGCGGTCTGGCCGACGCCGACGGATCCGCTGGTCGAGGAGCCGGGCGTCGGTTCCAGCAGCGTTGAACCCTCGTATTCGGGTTTACAGCGTGCCTTCCCCGAGACGAACGAGCCGGCCGACAATCCCACCACACCGGCAAAAGCAGAGCTAGGGCGACTGCTCTTCTTTGACCCCATCCTGTCCGGCAACAACGACATCTCCTGCGCCGGCTGTCACCACCCGGACCTGGGCTTCAGCGACGGGCTGCCGACCGCGACCGGGCCGGAAGGCGCACCCCTAGACCGAAACACCCCCGGCCTATGGAACGTCGCCTATGCCGGCCATCTCTTCTGGGATGGGCGGGTCAGCTCCCTGGAAGAGCAAGTGCTGGTTCCGCTTCAGCACGATGACGAGATGGCTGTCGCCGATACCGAGGAGCTTGTCGCTGAGCTGCAGGCCATCCCGGAATATGTATCTCTCTTTGATGCAGCCTTTGGCGGCGACGCCGGCGCGGTGACCATGCACAATATCCAACGCGCTCTGGCCGCCTTCGAGCGCATGCTCATCTCTAGCGACAGCCCGTTTGACCGCTATGCCGGCGGCGACTTTGAGGCTCTGACCCCTCAACAGCGCCGGGGGCTGGCGCTGTTCCGCTCCGGCGCGACCCGCTGCTTCGAATGTCACGCGGCGCCGACCTTCGCGACCGAGACCTTTCGCGTGGTCGGCGTGCCGGATGACGACCCCGGCCGGGCGGCAATTGACGCCAACCTTCCTGCCGGCGCGTTCAGAGTGCCTACCCTGCGAAATGTGGCGCTGTCCGCCCCTTACATGCACGATGGCTCCCTGGCGACGCTGGAAGAGGTGATTGATTTCTACGCGGCCGGCGGCGGACGCGCGCATGGCAATGAGACGGTGGACCCCTTTGTCGCCGGCTTTGAGTTGACCGAGCGGGAACGGGCGGATCTGGTTGCGTTTCTCTTAGCCCTGACCGATGAGGGTGCCTTACCTGAGATACCCGCTGCTGTGCCCTCCGGCCTGCCGGTTGTTGAGCGCCGGGATAACCCGGCCCGCGAAGTAGCATCCGCCACCACCCCTCCTGGGGGCGGCGTCGCGGACGCGCGCGAAGCGCAGACGCTGCGTGTGGGCGATGAAGCCGGTATCCAGGCAGTGGTTGACCAGGCTCGACCCGGGGACACGGTGATGGTGCCGTACGGCGTCTATTATGAGACCGTCGTGATTGATACCAGCGACATTACCTTGCTCGGAGAGCCGAACGAGGGCGGCGAGTGGCCCATCCTGGACGGGCAGGGGGAACTGGCTGACGGCATTATCGCTTCCGGCAACAACTTCGAGGTAGGATACTTTCACATACGGGACTATACGGACAACGGCGTCCTTGTTGAAGGGGTGACCGGCGTCCACTTCCACGACATCAAGGCCGAACGGACAGGCACCTACGGCGTGTATCCCGTGCAGAGCAGCGATGTGCTCATAGAGCGGGTGGAGGTCACCGGCGTGGACGATGCCGGCATCTACGCCGGTCAAAGCGAGAATGTCATCGTCCGCGACAGCGTGGCTTACGGCAACGTGCTGGGCATCGAGTTGGAGAACACCCTGGGCGGCGAGGTGTACAACAACCATGTCTATGACAACTCGGTGGGCATATTTCTGGTGCTGTTACCGAATCTTACCTCGAAGGTTTCGGGCATGGCCCAGGTGTACGACAACCGGGTGGAGGGGAATAATCACGCCAACTTCGCGCCGGAAGGCAACCTGGCTCGCCTGGTCCCCGCCGGAGTGGGTATCCTGATTCTCTCCTCGGACGACAACGAGGTCTATGACAACATCATCCGCGATAACCAGACCACTGGCCTGGCCCTGTTCAGCCTGGTGAGCACCGGCTTCTTCGACGAGCTCGACATCGGCCCCAACCCGGAAAGCAACTGGATGCGCGACAACCAGTATGAAAACAACGGATTTGACCCGGACGGCATCGTCAAAGAGTTGGGTGTGCCGGCCGGCGACATCATCTGGGACGGCTCCGGCACGGGCAATGTCTTTGACGAGCCGTTTGCCGGCACTACCTTTCCGCCGGTATTGCCGGGCAGCGGATGGCCGGATTTCCTGCAAAACGCCTACTGGCAGGCGCTAAATGCGCTGATCGCCCTCGTTTCCTAGCCGCAGAATCGCTTTGCTTTTCGGGGCGTGCTCACGTATAGTCTGAAGGCGTAAGGACAGCATAATTCGGGAGGAGCTGTTGGTCATAGTTCGGTGTAATTGGCGCTGATTTCGCGATTGGTGGGGCATTGCTGGAGACGAATCCTCAGTGTGGGCTTGTGTGAATGGTGAGCTAAGGTGAGTAGCATTACCGAGGAGATCAAGAGCCGCCTGGACCTGGTGGAAGTCATCTCGGAGACGGTGCAATTGCGGAAGTCCGGCGCTTCCTATGTCGGCTTCTGCCCGTTTCATCAGAATACGCGCACGCCGGCGTTCGTTGTCTTTCCCGGTTCGCAGACCTGGCGCTGCTTTGGCGCATGTGCGGAGGGCGGGGACGTGTTCTCTTACGTGATGAAGCGGGAGGGATGGGAATTTCGCGAGGCGTTGCGTTACCTGGCAGATCGCGCCGGCGTCAGGTTGGAGGAATTTTCGCTGGAGGATAAGGCGCATCAGGATGTGCATTCAAGGCTGACAACCTTGCTGGCGGCCGGCGCCGACTACTTTCACTATCTGCTCCTACATGCCCCTGAAGCGGAAACGGCGCGTCGCTACGTGGCGGGCCGGCAATTACAGGAGGAGACCGTGGCGACCTTTAAGGTCGGCTTCGCGCTTGACTCCTGGGACGCCTGCCGGACGCATTTTAATAGCCAGGGCTACTCCGACGATGAGCTGGTTGCCGTGGGGCTATTGACTGAGAATCGGGAGCGGCAAACGCGCTATGATCGCTTTCGTAACCGGCTGATGATCCCGATCCGGGATGCCGATGGGCAGGTGGTTGGTTTTGGCGCCCGCACGTTGGAACCGGACGGCCTTCCGAAATATCTCAATTCACCGCAGACGGAGCTTTTCGACAAGGGCCGCCTGCTGTTTGGGTTTGACCTGGCCAGGCGCCATATCCGTGAGGCGCGCCAGGCGGTCATTGTTGAGGGCTATATGGACGTGCTGCAGGGCTGGCAGCACGGTTTTCGCAATCTGGTGGCGCAAATGGGCACGGCGCTGACCGGCGCGCAATTGCAGTTGCTGAAGCGCAACGCCAAGACAATTGTGATCGCCCTGGACGCAGACGCCGCCGGCCTGCAGGCCACCATGCGAAGTCTGAATGTTGCCCGCGATACGTTTGACCGGGAGCCGGATGTGCGCTTTGATGCCGCTCATCTGGTCAGGCATGAGGGGAGATTGCGGGCTGATATTCGCGTGGTTTCTCTGCCGGCGGGAAACGATCCGGATAAGTTGATCCGCGAGCAGCCAACGCTCTGGCCGCAACTGGTCGCCGCTGCGCAGCCGGTGGTGTCCTACGTGATCGATGTGCTGACCGCTGACGTGGCCAAAGATGACGCCAAGGCGAAGGCGGAAGTCGTGCGCAATGTCATGCCGCTGATCAGCGATGTAGCGGACCCTGTTGAGCGCGACCATTATCGACAACAATTAGCGCGCCGGTTGCGCGTGGACGAGCGCGCCTTGCAGCAGGTCGCCCTGGAGGTGACGCCGGGCAAACGAAAACAGCCTGTGGAGCCGGCGGCATCGATCGGCCTGCCCACGAAAGGCAGCGCAGAAAACGGCGCGCCGGTCAACATTGCGCTGCGCGGTGGACGGATTTCGCTCAGCAAACGAGAAGCAAGTTATCTGGGGCAATGCCTGAATTTCTTCCCGGAACTGCCGGAGGAAGTCGATCGCAGCCTGGCGCAACTGGATCAGGAGCCGGTGACCGAACGGGACTTCGCCAATCCAGAGTATCGGGCGCTGTGGCGCCAGCTACGCCACTGGATGACGACCGAGCCTTTTGCCACGATCGATGATTTGTGGGATATTCTGGACAGCACGCTACGCCGGCAGGCTCAGAGTCTGTACCAGACTGAAAGAGTTGAACCGGCTCATCGTGAGAAGCTGCCGGACCTGCTCGCCTACTCAATTCTGGATATCCGCCTGGAACAAACCAGGCGACAGTTGAGCGAGATTCAGCAATTATCACAGGAAGGGCAGCAATCCGGGGACGCGGCGGTGACAGAGCTATGCGTTCGGCAGACGATGCAGTTGACGACTGCCTTCAACCGGCTGAACAAGGCGAAATGGTCGCTTTCCGCCGTGAATCGTCGGCAGGCCGAGATGGACGCCGAAAGACAGCTATCCGGTCGTCGCCTCTATTCCGAAGACAACCTGCAATAGAGTGTGTGACTATGGAGTACGCAGACAATTCAGCGCTCGATAACGATGAAGACGGCGAAGACGGCGACGATATTGAGCTGATCGACATTGAGGCACTCTTTCGTCAGGCGCGCCGGACGAGAGAGATCGACGAGGCGGACGTCCAGGCTATACTCGCATCCGCGGACGACGACCAGGCTGAGCGGCTATATGAACGCCTGCAGCGGCTGGGAATCCGCATCGTGACCAAGAGCGGAAAGGAAGTTGATGACCTCTCCGAAAGCATGGCCTTGCTGGACCTGGACGATGATGAAGATGGGGAGGACGGCGACGATTCCTACTATGGGGTTGGACTACAGGACGATCCCGTTCACACCTATCTGAAGGAAATCGGGCAGGTTCCGCTGCTCACGTCCGAACACGAAATCTGGCTTTCGGTGCAATTGGCTGCCGCCAACAAACTGGAGGAGCTGACTGCGCAGGCTGCCGCGGCAAGCGCGAACGGGGACCTGCACCTGGAGACCATGCTCCTGAATTACGAAGTGCTGTTGACAAGCTGGAGGCGCGCGCAAAAGGCGGCCCAGGCTATCCAGGTTGATCTGCCTAACGTATCCATGCTGATAGCGGAGGCGCAGCAGTTGCGTCAATCATGGCGCTGCGACATCCCCTCTTATTTGCGGCATTACCTGAACGAAGGTGAGTGGGGGCAGGCTGACGAGTGGAGCTCGCTTACCGCGAACGTCTTTGACATGTTCACGGCAATCTACTTGGTGCCGCCGGAGCAGACAACCCGGCTGTCCGGCTATTACAAGGAGCACCTTGATTTGCCGGCAACCGAGGTAATGCGCGAGTGGATGTTGGAAGATGACACGGCGCTCAAGCTGAATGAGTTCATGATCTACAACCTGGCCGAAGAAGCGAAAGTGAATCTGACCAGGGCAAACCTGAGATTGGTGGTGAGCATTGCCAAGCGCTATATGGGGCGGGGTATTCAGTTTCTCGACCTGGTGCAGGAAGGCAATGTGGGGCTGCTCAGGGCGGTGGAGAAGTTTGACCACACCAAAGGTTTCAAGTTCAGCACCTATGCTACCTGGTGGATCCGGCAGGCTGTGAGCCGGGCCATTGCCGATCAGGCGCGCACGATTCGCATTCCCGTGCACATGTTTGAGACGATAAACAAGATCACCCGCTTACAGCGAGAACTGGTGCAGGAACTGGGGCACGAGCCATCCATCGAAGAGCTGGTGCTGGAGCTTGACTATCTGACGCCGGAGGAAGTGGCGATGATTCGCCAGGCCGACGCTGAAGGGCGTTCTGTCGATCCCTACCTCAATCGGAAGTGGCGGCAGTCGGCCAATAAAGTGCGCAACATCATGCGCATCAGCCAGGACCCGATGTCCCTGGAATCGCCGGTGGGCCAGGAAGACTCGACTGAGTTGGGGGATTTCATCCAGGATGACCGTGTCGTCGAACCGATCGACGCTGCCTCAAAAGAGCTGTTGCGCGAGCAGATTCGCAACGTGTTGGGCTTCCTGACTGACCGCGAGCGTGATGTACTGGAAATGCGCTTCGGCCTGGTTGACGGCAAGGATCACACGCTTGAGGAGGTCGGCAAGCGCTTCGGCGTAACACGGGAGCGCATCCGGCAGATCGAGGCCAAGGCGCTGCGGAAGCTGCGCCACCCCAGCCGCAGCAAATCTTTGCGCGACTACCTGGGTTAAGGGGCTGGCAGGGAGATGACCCGGCAACAGTCATAGATCGACGGGGACAGCAGCGCGCTCCAGGGCTGCTCGTCCTCGCTTTTTATCACTAAGCT
>CAZIKT010000047.1:0-19459 GCA_964539885.1 uncultured Ardenticatenaceae bacterium
CGAAGGCGGTCTCACTGTCGGCGCCGGCGTCATTACGGAAATCCTGGAATAGATTTCATTGTGCCGGCAGTCGGTTTCATTCAACTGGCTGCCGGCGAATTTTTAGAAGAGCGGGAAACAGCATGGCAAAGCAGAAAATACGCATCCGTCTAAAAGCTTACGATCATCGTGTACTGGACCAATCGGCCCGCCGTATCGTCGGCACCGCCGAACGAACGGGCGCCAGCGTGGTTGGCCCGGTGCCGTTGCCGACTCGGATAGAGCGCTTTACTGTGCGCCGTAGTCCGTTCATTGACAAGGATTCGCACGAGCACTTCGAGATCAGGACTCACAAGAGACTGATTGATGTGATCAACCCGGATTCGAAGACGATTGACACGCTCATGCGCCTGAATTTGCCGGCCGGCGTCGATATCGAGATTCAGATTTAGCGTCGACGCGGTTGGAAGTCCAACAGCAGTTAGGATGATGAGGCGTACCTAGTCGCCGGCAGTCCTGGGAGGTTATGGTGAAGACTCTACTAGGTTATAAAGTGGGCATGACCCAGATAATTGAAGACAACGGCACGGTTGTGCCGGTGACTGTCATTCAGCTTGGGCCGTGCCATGTCACGCAGGTCAAGACCGTCGAGAGCGACGGCTATGATGCTGTGCAATTGGGCTTCGGCGAGGTCAAGCAGAAGCGTCTGACCAAGGGCCAACAGGGTCACCTGGGCCTGCTGAAGACCGACAGCAAACATCCCAGGCGTAAGGACGGCAACGGCGTTCCGGCCGTGCGTCACCTGCGCGAAGTGCGCACCAGCGAAACGGCCGACTATAAGCAAGGCGATGTTCTGAAGGTGGCGGAAACGTTTAGCGCCGGCGAGCGTGTTGACGTCATCGGCAAGACGAAAGGGCGCGGTTTCACCGGCGTTGTGAAGCGTCATGGCTTCAGCGGCGGCCCCAAGACGCACGGTCAATCCGATCGTCACCGGCGACCGGGCTCGATCGGCGCCACATCCGGCACAGCCCGAGTGATCAAAGGTCTGCGGATGGCCGGCCATAGCGGCGATGAACGATTCACCGCCCTGAACCTGGAAGTCGTCAAGATCGACCCTAACAACAACCTGCTTGCTGTGAAAGGTTCTGTGCCGGGTCCGAAGGGCGGCTTTGTGGTCGTGCGCGCCTCGGTAAAGAGTAAGTAATTGAGCGGTGGAAGGAGAGAATGTGATGGAATTGCCAATCTATAACATGGCTGGCGAGGAAACGGGTCGCATGGAACTTCCGGCCGCGGTCTTTGAAGCCAATGTCAACCGGGGTTTGATGCACCAGGCGCTTGTTCGGCAACTCGCGAATGCCCGTCAAGGCACGCATAAGGCGAAAGGGCGCTCTGAGGTAAGCTACTCTACGCGTAAGCTGTACCGGCAGAAGGGCACTGGTCGCGCCCGTCATGGCAGCCGCAAGGCGCCTATCTATGTCGGCGGCGGTGTGGCCCATGGGCCGTTACCGCGCAGCTACCGCAAGCAGATGCCGCGAAAGATGCGCCGGGCCGCGCTCCGTTCCGCCCTGACTGTTAAAGCGGCGGCCGAAGAGATCGTGTTGCTGGATGAGATCACCATGGAGCGGCCCAAGACTAAAGAGATGGTGGCGCTGATGAACCGGCTGGTCGGAGGAGACAGCGCTCTGCTGTTGATGGCGGCCAAGGATGTGAATGTTGAGAAATCTGCCAACAACCTGAAAAGCGTGAAGACGCTGCGCGCCGATTACCTGAACATTCGCGATTTGCTCGGCTTTGACCGGATTGTCATTCCTCTGGCGGCGATGGACGTAATCACCGGCATTTTGGGTGAACAGGAATACGAACCCGCTGAGCCCGCTGATGAAGCCGTCGAGTCGGTGGAGGAGTAAGAAATGTACTTACATTGGCGAGAAATCATTCGGCGGCCGGTTGTTACGGAAAAATCCAACTTCATGGCCAGCGAGTTCAAGCAATACACCTTTGTTGTGCACTCGAAGGCTAACAAGGTGCAGATCAAAGAGGCTGTCGAGCTGGCCTGGCCGAAGGTGGCCGTAGCTAAAGTGCGGGTGGCCAATATGCCGGCAAAGCGGGCGCGACGCCAACGGCGTATCACGGTTCGCAAGCCGGGTTGGAAGAAAGCAATAGTGACCCTCTCCTCGGGCAGCATTGAGTTGTTCGAAGGCGTATAAGCGAGAAGGTCGAGCATTGGTTGGTATAGGTTTGGTGAGGTCGATAAGGCATCTTATGGCCTGTTGACGATCCCGATTTGAGAGCAGGGACGAGGGCTTTTGGCCAAGTGTGGGTTCTGTTCCCACTGCCCAATGAGCCTGGCGTCCGTCTCTGGAGGCACTATGGCGGTTAAGGTATATAAGCCGACATCTCCCGGCCGGCGCAACATGAGCGTGTCGGCGTTCGAGGAGATCACACATACTACACCTGAGAAATCACTGTCGCGCGGATTGCGAAAGCAGGGTGGGCGGAATGCGCGCGGCAAGGTAACGGTACGCCATCGGGGCGGCGGCCATCGCCGGCGCTATCGGGAGATCGATTTTCAGCGCAACAAGACCGGCGTACCCGGACGTGTAACCTCCATTGAATACGACCCGAATCGCTCGGCGCGCATTGCCCTGATCGTTTACGCCGACGGCGAAAAGCGATACATGGTAGCGCCCCTGGGCCTGTTTGTCGGCGACACGGTGCT
The DNA here is from genome assembly GCA_964539885.1 of uncultured Ardenticatenaceae bacterium. GTDB lineage: Bacteria > Chloroflexota > Anaerolineae > Promineifilales > Promineifilaceae > JACKCB01. The sequence continues at coordinate 2,699 of CAZIKT010000047.1, forward strand.
CAGCGATGAGCGCACCGAGATCCGCCCCGGCAACTGCATGCCGCTGCGCAATATCCCACTGGGAACGTTGGTACACAACATCGAGATTCACCCTGGGCGTGGCGGACAGATGGTCCGTTCTGCCGGCACATCGGCGCAATTGATGGCCAAAGAAGGTGAGTACGCGATTCTGCGGCTGCCTTCTGGAGAAGAGCGACTCATACGGCTGGATTGCCTGGCCACTATCGGTCAGGTGGGCAACGTCGATCACGGAAACATCCGCCTCGGTAAGGCAGGGCGCAAGCGATACCTGGGTGTGCGGCCGACTGTTCGTGGCACAGCGATGTCGCCGCGCGACCATCCGCATGGCGGCGGCGAAGGACGTTCACCGGTTGGTATGGCCGGCCCCAAGACTCCCTGGGGCAAGCCGGCGCAGGGAACGCGTACTCGACGCAATAAGGCTACAGACAAGTTCATCTTCAGGCGCCGGACGAAGAAGCGTCGGTAAGAGGAGGTAGGTAAACAGGATGTCTCGTTCACTTAAGAAAGGACCCTTTATTGAACCGAAGCTCCTCCACAAGGTGGATGAGCTGAATAGCTCGCGCCGGCGGCAGGTCATTCGTACCTGGTCGCGCGCCAGCACCATTTTCCCGCAGATGGTGGGACATACGATTGCGGTCCATGATGGCCGGCGGCATGTGCCGATTTACATCACCGAGAATATGGTCGGGCATAAGCTGGGCGAATTCGCGCCGACCCGCACCTATCGCGGTCATGTGACGAAGTCAGAGAAGAAGAAGGGACGGCGTTAATCATGGACGAAAGATTTGAGGTCAAGGCGGTCGCCCGCCACATTCAGATCACGCCCCAGAAGGTGCGCCTGGTGGTTGACGCGGTTCGCGGTAAGGGCGCACGCGAGGCGCTGGACACGCTACGCTTGATGCCGCATAGCGCGGCCGAGCCGGTTTACAAGCTGATTATGTCGGCCGTCGCTAACGCGGAAGAAAACTACGGGCTGGAGATCGACGAGCTGTTCGTGAGCCACATCTTTGCTGATGAAGGGCCGCGTCACCGGCTGGCGCCCTATGGCGGTCGATTTGCGGGCCGCGGCCGTTTCCGCGCGATAGTCAAGCGTTCGTCCCATATCACGGTCTACCTGGCCGAGCGCAATGTTGTGGAATACGAGAGTTAAGTAGAGTAGGAGGCGCGAAGTTGGGTCGAAAGGTACATTCAGTCGGTTTTCGTTTGAAAGCAGTCCGTGATTGGAACACGCGCTGGTACGCGGAAGGCGCCAATTACCGAGAGTTATTGATAGAGGATTTCGCCATCCGGCGGCTGATCGACGCGGAGTTGCCGAAGGCCGGCATCGCCCGCGTGGAAATCGAGCGATTCCCGAACCAGGTGCAGGTCAATCTCTGGACCGCCAAGCCCGGCATTGTCATCGGCCGGAAAGGGGCAACGGTTAAGGAATTGCGCGGCAAGCTGCGCGACCTGACCGGCAAGACGGTGAAGGTGGAGGTCGAAGAGATCTCACAGCCTGACCTCGACGCCAGGCTGGTAGCGGAGAATATCGCCGGACAATTGGAGCGACGGATTTCACATAGCCGGGCAATGAAACGTGCGTTGCTGCAGGCAATGCGTCAGGGCGCGCAGGGCGTCCGTATTGAGGCCGGCGGCCGACTTTCAGGCGCTGAGATGGCGCGCAAAGAGAAGGTCTGGGACGGCCAGGTACCGCGGAACACGATTCGGGCGAACCTGGACTATGGCACGGCGGAAGCATTGACGACTTTTGGTCGCATTGGCATTAAAGTGTGGATCTACAAGGGCGAGATTCTGCCGCAGCGTGCAGAAGCCACGGATGTCTACATCAGCGAGTAAGAGGCGGCCGGCTTCCGGCGGCCGATGATGGAGAAATGTCATGTTAATGCCAAAGCGTGTGAAATTCCGTAAGCAGTTCCGAGGTCGCATGCGCGGCCCGGCCAAGGGCGGCTCAGAGTTGCTCCATGGCGAGTTCGGACTGCAAGCGTTGGAACCAGGTTGGATTACCAGCCGGCAGATAGAAGCGGTGCGCCGGACAGTGGTGCGCCATATGCGTCGTCGCGGCAAGTACTGGATTCGGATTTTTCCCGACAAGCCGGTCACAGCCAAGCCGGCCGAGACCCGCATGGGTAAAGGCAAAGGATCCGTCGATCACTGGGTGGCGGTTGTCAAGCCGGGCCGAATGATCTTTGAGCTGGCCGGCGTGCCGCAGGACATGGCGGATGAAGCGCTGCGCCTGGCGGGCTATAAGTTGCCCATCAAGACCCAGGTCGTGTCGCGAGAGGAAGGTTTGTAATGGCTTTCGTGGTGGAACTTCGGCAAATGACGGACGAGCAACTCGAGGAAAAGCTCGAGGATGCACGCGAAGAGCTGTTCAACTTGCGCTTCCAGAAGGCGACGGCGCAGCTGGAAAATTACAGCCGGATTCGTAAGGTTCGCCATGATATGGCGCAGATCCAGGAGATCCTGCACAAACGGGCGATGGCGGTTCAGACCGCCGCCGGCTATCCCGAGATCGCCACGGCCATTGCCGGTCAGGAGTGGACCGGCGAGGCCCGCTTCAACTATGAACAGAGCGGATGGCAGGTCAAGTTCAAGGATGGCTCCGGGCGCGAGTTGGCTACGGCGCAGGTGAATCTGAATAAGGCGACGCTGAAGAGCCGGCGAGCACGTCGCAAGGGCAAGGCCCTGCAACGCGTGACCAGTTTTGAGGTGGCAGGGAATAAGCGATGAGAGAACAGAGAAAACACCTGATCGGCACCGTTACCAGCGACAAGATGGATAAGACTGTCGTGGTTACCGTGACGACGACCAAGAGGCACCGCCGTTACGGCAAGGTGTTGCGACTGAAGAAGAAGTACAAAGCTCACGATGAGCAGAACGAGTGCCGGATCGGCGATCGGGTGGAGATTATTGAATCCATGCCCATGAGCCGCGATAAGCGCTGGTCAGTTGTCAACATCCTGGAACGGGCCAGCTAACAAGGAGACCGGCCATGATTCAGCAGGAAAGTCGATTGAAAGTAGCCGACAATTCCGGCGCGCGCGAGCTCCTGGTCATCCGCGTGATGGGCGGCTCCAAGCGATACTATGGCGGCGTCGGCGATATTGTGGTGGCGACGGTCAAGAAGGCAGCGCCGAACTCGGCTGTCAAGAAGAGCAGCATTGTGCGGGCCGTGATCGTGCGCACCAGCAAGGAGTACCGCCGCAGCGACGGCAGTTACATTCGTTTTGATGATAACGCCGCGGTTGTGCTGGGCGTCGATGGGAAGATGCCGGTTGGAACACGTATTTTTGGGCCGGTGGCGCGTGAACTGCGCGAGATGGGCTTCAGCCGAATTCTCTCGCTGGCGCCGGAGGTCTTGTAGAGGATAGGGCGATGCGTTTTAAGAAGGATGATCTGGTTGAAGTGATCGCCGGCAATGACAAAGGTGTGCGCGGCAAAATCCTCCGCGTTATTCCGAACGATAATCGCGTGGTCGTGCACGGCGTGAACATGGTGAAGAAGCATGAGAAATCGCGTCCGACCGGCGGCCGTACGCCGACCCAGGGCGGCATTATTGAGTTTGAGGCGCCGATGAACGCTTCAAATGTCATGCTGGTATGCCCGCACACGCAGCAGCTTACGAGAATCGGAATCCGGCGCGACGAAAACGGCCGCCAGGTGCGCTTCTCGAAGCGCAGCGGCAAGGACATTGACTGAGTGAGAGATACCTGGGGCAGCTGCCCCGGCGCTCAGCGTGGAGGAAGATGAGATGGCATTTACGCCGTTACAAGAGCAGTATTCGGAAGAAGTTGTGCCTGCTCTGATGAAAGAGTTTGAATACTCCAGCATCATGCAGGTGCCGCGCATCAGCAAGGTGGTGGTGAACATCGGTCTTGGCGAAGCATTGGACAATGCCAAGGCGATTGATTTTGCGACCAACGACCTGATGACGATCACCGGGCAGAAGCCGGTTGTGACCAAGGCGAAGAAGTCAATTGCTTCTTTCAAACTGCGCGAAGGTCGTTCGATCGGATTGAAGGTGACACTCCGCGGTGAGCGGATGTGGAGTTTCCTGACCCGTGTTATTCACGTCGCCCTGCCGAGAACACGCGATTTTCAGGGCGTATCTCCGGACGCCTTTGACGGACGCGGCAATTACACGCTGGGAATCAGGGAACAGCTGATTTTCCCGGAAATCGACTACGACAAGATTGACAAGAGCCGGGGAATGGAAATCACGATTGTGACCACTGCCCAGACTGACGAGGAAGGGCGCCGGCTTCTGGCAATGCTGGGTATGCCTTTCCAGCGCGAAGAGAGCCTGGCCTAAGCCTGGTTTAGGAGAAGAAATATGGCAAAGCGATCAATGACTGCCAGGGAAAAGAACCGCAAATATGCCGTGCGCGTGCGGAATCGCTGTCAGCATGTAGACCCGCGCTCCGGGAAGACTTGCGGCCGGCCCCGCGGTTACATGCGGCGATTCGGCCTGTGTCGCATTTGCTTCCGCGAACAGGCGTTGCAGGGCAATATCCCCGGCGTCGTAAAGTCTAGCTGGTAATAAGAGATGCCGGCAGCCGGCGAACAGGGTTAGCGGATATGCCCTGGCAGCGCGCGCTGTTGGCCCAATAACGAGGAATTAGATCATGTCAATGAGCGACCCAATTGCTGACATGCTAACCCGCATCCGCAACGCCACGGAGCGTCAACATCCGGCTGTGTCAATTCCGCACTCGAAGGTGAAGGAAGCGATCGCCGGCGTGATGAAGGATGAGGGTTACATAGAAGATTATCAGGTGCTGCCGGAACATCCCCAGCCTGTATTGCGGCTGCGGCTGAAATATACCGGCGACCGGCGCAATCAGCGCTCGATCATCACCGGCGTGCAGCGCGTCAGCCGGCCCGGTCGGCGCGATTACGTTGGTAAGAAGGAAATCCCCTGGGTGTTGAACGGAATGGGCATTGCGATTGTGACCACTTCCCAGGGTGTCATGACCGGGCAAGAGGCGCGTCGTCGCGGCATTGGCGGCGAAGTGCTCTGCAAGGTCTGGTAGTGGAGGTGTACTGTGTCACGTATTGGTAGAATGCCAATTCCGTTGCCCTCCGGCGTAAAAGTGGAAATCGACGGCGCGCATGTGGCGGTTTCCGGCGCTAAGGGCAAGCTAGAGCAATCCTTCAACCCAGACATGCAGATTGACCTGCAGGATGGTGTGCTGTCGGTGCAACGTCCTACGGATTCGCGCGAACATCGTTCCCTGCATGGGTTGACCCGCTCGCTGCTCAACAACATGGTCACCGGCGTCAGCGAAGGGTACACACGCAGATTAAGGATCGAAGGCGTCGGCTATCGCGCGGAAATGCGCGACGACACGCTGGTGCTGTTAGTCGGCTATTCGCACCCGGTTGAGTTCTCGCCGATGGACGACCTGAGCTATGCTGTCGAGGATCGCGGCAAGCTCATATTGGTGATGGGCATTGACAAGCAGGTGGTAGGCGAGATTTCTGCCCGGATTCGCAAGACGCGACCGCCGGAACCCTATAAGGGTAAGGGCATACGCTACGACAACGAGGTTGTCAGACGCAAGGCCGGAAAGACGGGCAAGGTATAAAGAGGATAGCGGATCATGGCACTTGATTCACGCAAAGCACGAGAGCGACGCCATCGCCGGCTGCGAGCCACTATCAGCGGCAGCGCGGCGCGCCCGAGACTGAATGTCTATCGCAGTCTCTCGCACATATACGCGCAGGTGATCGACGATGAGACCGGGCACACACTGGCCTCGGCCTCAACGATCGACAAAGGGATCGCCGGGCAGATGGCCGGCAAGACGAAGAAGCAGCAGGCTGAGCTGGTTGGGCAAGCCGTGGCTGAGCGGGCGCGCGAGGTTGGTGTGGAGGCTGTTGTATTTGACCGCGGCGGCTACATCTATCACGGTCGGGTGAAAGCCCTGGCGGATGGGGCGCGTAAAGGCGGCCTGAGGTTCTAAGGAGATTGGTTCATGGGACAAAGACGACAGTATCGTGAAGCCGAGCGCCCGGAGTTTGATGAACGGATCATTGACATCAAGCGTGTGGCCAAGGTCATCAAGGGCGGGCGCCGTTTCGCGTTCCGCGTGGTGGTGGTCGTCGGCGACAACAAAGGCACCGTGGGCTACGGAATCGGCAAGGCGCGCTCAGTGCCGGACGCGATCCGCAAGGCTATCGACGCCGCTCGAAAGGCAATGGGCCCGGTCTCAATGGTGGGAAGCACTATCCCGCATGAGATCATTGGCCAGCATAGCGCGGCGCGAGTGCTGTTGAAGCCGGCAGCGCCCGGCACCGGCGTAATTGCCGGCGGCGGCGTGCGCGCCGTGGTCGAAGCAGCCGGATACAGGGATATTCTGTCGAAGTCCCTGGGTAGCAAGAACGTGCTCAACGTCATTGCCGCTACAGTCGACGGCCTGCAGCATCTGAAGTACGTGCGCCAGGAAGCGATCGACCGTGACAAGGATGTCAACGACGTGGCCCCGTTCTGGAGTCGGAAGTATGACTAAGAAGTTGCGCATTACTTATTACAAGAGCGCCATTGGCTACGAAAAAAGCCAAAAGGGCACAATTCGGGCATTGGGTCTGCGCCGGCTGAATCAGTCGGTTGAGCATGACGACACGCCGGAGATTCGCGGCATGGTCCAGAAGGTGGACCATCTGGTAAGAGTTGAAGAGGTAAGTTGAGATGAAAGTTCACGATCTGCGCCCAGATACAGGCTCGAAGAAGAAGCGCAAGCGAGTGGGTCGTGGTATTAGCGCCGGGCAGGGAAAGACTGCCGGCCGCGGCACGAAAGGACAAAATGCTCGTAGCGGCGGCGGCAAGGGTATCTATTTCGAGGGCGGCCAGTTGCCGCTCGCTCGGCGCCTGCCCTATAAGCGCGGCTTCACCAATATCCGCAAGATTGTCTACCGGCCCATCAATGTAGGCTCCTTGGCCGACTTTGAGGCCGGCAGTGAAGTGACGCCGGAGGTCCTGGCACTGGTAGGCTTTGTGAAGAAACCAACAGACCCTGTGGTGATACTCGGATCGGGTGATCTGAATGTCGCCCTTACGGTGAAGGCGCATCGCTTTTCCGAATCCGCGCGCGAGAAGATCGAGGCGGCCGGCGGAAACGTTGTCGTCTTGGAACTGTAAGCAGCCCAGGGTTGAGAGAGGACTCTAATGGTTGAATCAGTACGTAGTGCCTTTGCGTTGCCAGACTTACGCCAGCGTATCTTGTTCACGCTGCTGATGTTGGTCATCTATCGCCTGGTAGCCAATATCCCGGTTCCCGGCGTGAACATCAGCGCGTGGGTGATCTTTACGCAGGGCGGTGGTCAGGAAAGCGGCCTGCTACAGTTCCTGAACCTGCTTTCCGGCGGCGCGGTCTCCAACTTCTCGGTAATGGCCATGGGCGTATACCCATACATTACCGCCTCGATTATCATCCAGCTCCTGACGCCGATTATTCCGCAGTTGCAGGAGATGATGGCGGAAGGTGAATCCGGCCGCAATCGGGTCAACCGCATTACTTACTATGTCACCGTTCCACTGGCCATCGTGCAGGCGATTGGACAGATTCGGCTGGTCGGCTTCAGCACCGGCAGCCTGGAAGCGATCATGCCCAATTTCGGGTTCGGCGACCCGGCAAACATCCTGCCGACTATTACCACGCTGGCTGCGATGACCGCTGGGACCATGTTCGCTATCTGGCTTGGCGAACAGATTACCGATCAGGGTGTGGGACAGGGCGTCTCACTGATCATCTTCAGCGGCATCGTCGCGGGAATTCCGACGAGCCTGGCGACACTCTTTGCGCCGGGTGTGGAGGTCAGCTCGCAAATCTTCTCACTGGTGGCCTTTATCGTGTTGACGATCGCGACGTTGATTGCGATCGTCTTTGTGCAGGAGGGTCAGCGGAGAGTGCCGGTGCAATATGGCCGGCGCGTGCGTGGCCGGAAGGTTTACCAAGGTCAGAGCACCTACGTCCCGCTCAAGGTCAACACCGCCGGCATGATCCCGATCATCTTTGCGCAGTCTTTGTTGACTTTGCCGGCGCTCCTGGCCAGCATCTTCGTGCGCCCGGAGAGCACCAGCATCATCAACCGTATCCTGACTTGGATCTCCGTTAACTTCGGTTCGGCCAACACGTTCATCTATTGGTTCACGTACTTCTTGCTGGTCGTTGGCTTCACCTTCTTCTACACGGATGTCATGGTCCAGCAACAGAATCTGGCGCAGACGTTGCAGCGCCAGGGCGGATTCATCCCGGGCATCCGACCTGGGCGACGAACCGACCAGTACATCATGTCGGTTGTGCGCCGGATCACCCTGGTGGGCGCACTCTTCCTGGGCATTGTGGCGGTCCTGCCGGGTATCATGCAGTTCTTCGGGAATCTGCTGAACATCCCCGGCTTGAGCCAGAGCGCTCTGGTAGTGAGCGGATCCGGGCTGATCATTATCGTGGGCGTTGTGGTGGATACCATGCGCCAGTTGGAAGCGCAGCTTCTAATGCGGCACTATGAGGGCTTTGTGTAAGCAATGAGCGGCTTTGTCGTGCTCCTGGGTGCGCCCGGAGCGGGTAAAGGAACGCAGGCCAAACGGCTGGAACAGGCGCTGGGTTTGCCCCATATCTCAACCGGCGATTTGTTTCGCCACAACATGCGGAATCAAACCGCGCTCGGCCGGATGGCGCAGCAGTATCTCGATAGCGGCAAATTGGTGCCGGATGAAGTAACGATAGCTATGGTGGACGATCGGTTGACACTGCCGGATAGCGCCGGCGGAGCTATCATGGATGGCTTTCCGCGAACCGTCTTTCAGGCAGAGGCTTTTGCGGCTATGCTGGCGGAGAAGGGTAGCGGCATCAAGATAGTGCCGCACATTCGGGTGCCGGCTGAGATTCTGGTAGCCCGCCTCTTGTTACGCGCTCAAGAACAAGGGCGCTCGGATGACAGTGAAGAGACGATAAGAACCCGGATGTCGGTGTATGAGCAGCAAACAGCGCCGTTGATCAGGTTTTACGAGCAAGGTGGTTTGTTGCAGCATGTCGACGGCAATCAATCAATTGACGCGGTGTTTGCTGAACTATTGCGGGTGGTGACCGCCGCGTTGCGCGCCTGAGCGCGCAAGCCGCGAAGTGTGTATATGCGAGCCAGCGTTGCCGGCGATTTGTGTGCAGAGGAGTAAGGATCATGAAAGTGACGGCATCAGTGAAAAGGCGTTGCCCTAAGTGCAAGATCGTCAAGCGCAGGGGCGTGGTTCGAGTGATTTGTGTAAATCCGAATCACAAACAGCGACAGGGATAGAAGGAAACAGGACGGCAGAAATATGGCTCGTATAGCTGGAGTTGATATACCTCGAGACAAACAGGTCCTGCACAGCCTGACGTACATCTACGGCATTGGTATTTCGCATAGCCGGAATATCCTGGAGCAGGCGAACGTGGACCCGGAAGCGCGCGTCAGAAACTTGACCGATTCCGAAGTGACGCGGCTGCGCGAGATTATCGACCGCAACTATGTTGTGGAAGGCGATCTGCGCCGCGAAGTGGCGATGAACATCAAGCGCCTGACAGAAATCGGATGCTATCGGGGTCTGCGTCATCGTCGGCATTTGCCGGTGCATGGACAACGGACGAAGACGAACGCTCGTACACGCAAGGGGCCGAAGAAGACGGTTGCCGGGCGTGGGCGGCGCAAGGGCGCGAAGAAGTAATATGGCTTTCGGCAGCCCGCCCAGCGGGCGTTGCCAGGTGTAAGGAGTAATTATGGGACGACGACGTCAGGTACAGCAACGGAAGAAAGTCAAGAAGATGGTGTCGGATGGGCAGGTGCACATCCACGCTACCTTTAACAACACCATCGTGACTATTACTGACAAGCAAGGGAACACGGTCTGCTGGGCAAGCGCCGGCAATTCGGGATTCAAGGGCTCCCGCAAGAGCACTCCCTATGCCGCCCGCCTGGCCTGTCAGAACGCGGCCCGCACGGCGCAAGACCACGGCATGCAGGAAGTTGAGGTAATCGTCAATGGGCCGGGTCCCGGCCGTGAAGCAGCGATTCGAGCGATTCAGTCCTCCGGCCTGCGTGTGCGATCGATATCGGATGTGACGCCGGTTCCACACAACGGCTGCCGGCCGCCCAAGAAGCGGCGCGTGTAAGCATGTCGGCCCGGCTGTGGAAGTGCGAGCCGTTAGGTTGTTTGCCGGATCCAGTGCTTGCTGGTATAATATAGGGCTTGCTTTTTGGATGTAAGCCCACGATTTTTCTTTGAAATCTGGTTGTGCGCGGTGGACGCGGAATCCGGCCTAGCAGCCGGGGTTCCTCTTTGCGTCCTTCAGGTTGGTGAACTCAACGGCTAGTAGCCGGCCAACCGCCCGTCACGTACATTCTGGAGAGGGAAGACGGGTTCGCCAAGCCTGTAAACCTCTCGACACTCTATATTGATGGAGGTAGTAAGTTGGCTAGATACACTGGACCTGTTTGCCGGCTTTGTCGCCGGGAAGGCGAAAAGCTGTACCTGAAGGGGTCGCGTTGCATGACCCCGAAGTGTTCCTATGAGCGGCGCCCGTACGCGCCGGGCCAAACCGGGCGGGAGAGTCAATTCCGGCGTGGCCGCGCATCAGATTACTTGCTCCAGCTGCGAGAAAAGCAGAAGGCGCGCCGCATCTATGGTGTGCTGGAGCGGCAGTTCAGCCGCTATTTTGAGAAGGCGAACCAGCGCAGTGGGTTGACCGGCTCTAACCTGCTGATCATGCTGGAACGGCGGTTGGATAGCGTTGTCTACCGCCTGGGATTGGCTGACTCGCGCAGTCAGGCGCGGCAACTGGTCAGCCACGGGCATTTCATGGTGAATAATCGCCGGACCACCATCCCGTCCGCGCTGGTCTCGGCCGGCGACAGCATCTCGCTTCGTCCGCAAAGCTCGCGCCGCACGTATTTTCGGGAACGGCGGCAGAACATTGATGACCGCCGAGTTCCGCGCTGGCTTTCGCTGGATGTCAATACGATGTCTGCTGCCGTCTTGCAGTTGCCCGTTCGTGAAGATATCGACGTTTCGTTGAACGAGCAGTTAATCGTTGAATACTACTCCCGGTAATCGGGGAACCACGAGCAGGGTCGCGCATTGTATCGCGGCCCTTGGGAGTTGGCGCTGTTGCGTCAAGCCAGGCAACTCTCTGGGAGGTTATTGCGTTGACTATTAGTAATCTAGTTTTGCCAAAGATTGAAAGCACCGCGATGTCGCGCAAGTATGGTCGATTCCTGATCGGTCCGGTCGAGCGCGGCTATGGCACCACGTTGGGCAATTCGTTGCGCCGCGTGCTGTTGGCGTCTCTGCCTGGGGCAGCCGTGTCGTCTATTCGTGTCAGCGATGTGCCGCACGAGTTCGCAGCCATTCCGCATGTGCGCGAAGATATGATGCAGCTTATCCTGCAGATCAAGAAATTGCGCTTCAAGCTTTATGATACGGATTCCGCCCGTGTCCGGCTGGAGGTCCAGGGTTCCGGCACGATCACCGGGGCGGACCTCATCCTTCCGCCAGAGGTCGAGCTAATTAATCCGGAGCTGTACCTGTTCACCGTTGATTCCGATGACGCTTTTCTGGAAATGGAGTTGACGGTAGAGGCGGGACGGGGTTATTCGCCGGCCGAAGAGCGCGGCAGACTGCCGATAGGTGAGTTGCCGGTCGACGCCATCTTCTGCCCGATCAACCGCGTCAGCTACGAAGTGGAGAAGACGCGCGTGGGCCAGGTGGCCGACTACGACCGGGTTGTGATGGAGATTTGGACAGACGGTTCCATTCGTCCGGAAGATGCGCTGGCTCAGTCCGCGCAGATATTGCTGCAATACTTGCGCCCAATCGCCGGCATCAGCGAAGACACCTTCCTGCCCACTGAGGTGGAAGAGGTGGTGGAATCGATCCCGAACGAGATCTATGACACCCCTATCGAGCAACTCGACCTGAGTGTGCGCGTGTTCAATTCGCTGAAGCGGACGGGCATTACGAAAGTCGGTGAGATGTTGGAAATGCTGGAGCGCGGCGAAGAGACTATGCTGGCGATCCGGAACTTCGGCGAGAAGTCCCTTGAAGAGTTGAAGCGGCAGTTGCGTTCCAAGGGCTTTCTGGAAGACGAAGAGGAAGAGCAGCCAACCCGATAAAGCTCCCGGTTGGGCGACAGGCTACGAGATTTAGCGAGGAAGAACTATGCGACACAAAATGTACGGTCGCCGGCTGGGTCGCGACACGAGTCATCGAGACGCATTACGCAAAAATATGGTGGCCGATCTCATCTGTCACGAACAAATCGTGACCACTGAGGCAAAGGCGCGCATGCTGCGGCCGACCGCGGAAAAGGTCATCACGCTGGCCAAGCGCGGCATTGAACGCGGCAAGGAAGACCCCAGCGCGGCAGTGCATGCTCGCCGGCTGGTCGCGGCTCGCATCGCTCGCCATCGGCGTGTACAGGTAGAGGGCGGCAAATTCGACGACGTCGATGTTGTGCAGAAGCTTTTCAATGAGATAGCCCCACGCTTTGCGGACCGACCGGGCGGCTATACGCGCATTGTGAAGATGAACCAGCGAGCCGGCGATAATGCCAAGATGGCGATGATCATGCTGGTGGAAAACGAGTAGGCGGCGTTTCGAGTAGCTTTCTAATCAGCGATGACCGACCTGGAGAGTTTACGAACTGGCTATGGGGCGGTTGTGGAATATGACGGGACAGCCTATCAGGGCTTTCAGCGTCAGTTACCTGAACAACCTACCGTACAGGGCATCCTGGAAGAAGCCCTTGGGAAAATCACCGGACAGGCGATTATGGTCACCGGCGCAGGTCGCACCGACAGCGGCGTGCATGCGCGAGGCCAGGTAATCAGCTTCGAGATGCGATGGCGGCATGAGCTGGAGGCCTTGCTCAGAGCACTGAATGCCAACTTGCCGGCGGATGTGGCGGTCAAGAGCGTGGTTAACGTGCCGGCTTCCTTTCATCCCAGGTTCGATGCCAGGTGGCGGGCTTACGAGTACCATGTACTGAGCGAGCCTGTGCGCAGTCCGATCAGCCGTCTATATGGCTGGCACATCAGAAGGCATTTGGACCTGAGTGCGATGAATCGGGCAGCAGCCCGCCTGATTGGGACGCATGACTTTGCCACCTTTGGCAACGCTCCGCAGGGCGACAACACGGTGCGCCGGGTCTATGAGGCGTACTGGGAAGATCGACAGGAATGGAAGGTCTTCCGGGTGAAAGCCGATGCCTTCCTTTATCGGATGGTGCGCAGCCTGGTTGGGACGCTCTGCAAAGTGGGCGACGGCTCCTGGCTGGAAGCGGAGTTTCTGGAGGCGTTCGCAGCCCGTGACCGAAGTCGGGCCGGTGATCTGGCCCCGGCGCAGGGGTTGTTTCTGGATTCAGTAGGGTACGATACGGATTGGTTCGCGCCGGCGCAGGGCTGACGGTAGATGGACATAGAGAAGCTGCAATCAGGTTGCGGCGTCTTGCGCGCAATGGGCGTGCAGATGTAAACGTTGGAGACGACAACATGCAGAAAACGTACTGGACAAAACCGGCCGATGTAGAACGGCGTTGGTACGTGGTCGATGCCGAAGGCAAGAATCTTGGTCGGCTGGCATCCCAGATTGCGGCCATTCTGCGCGGCAAACATAAAGCCATCTACAATCCGTCGGTTGACACCGGCGATTACGTGGTGGTGGTGAACGCGGAGAAGATCGCCGTCACCGGGCGCCGCGCTGACCAGAAGCGATATTATCGCTATTCCGGCTACATGGGCGGATTGAAGGAAATCACCTTGCGCGATCAACTCGAGCGGCATCCCACCCGCGTTCTGCATGCGGCCGTACGTGGTATGCTGCCCAAGAATAGCCTCGGACGCCAGATGATCCGGAAGCTGAAGCTGTATGCAGGACCGGAACATCCGCATGACGCCCAGCAACCGACGGTGCTGGAGCTGTAAGAGGGAGAAGGAATGGAAGAATCATCACGCTATTATGAAGGTATTGGCCGGCGGAAACGATCCTCCGCTCGCGTGCGCATCTACCCAGGCCCCAGCGAAGGGTTGACCTTTGTGGTCAACGGTAAGGATGTGCACGAGTATTTTCCCCGGTTCGGCGACTATCAGACGCTGATCGGCCCCCTGGAGGACACATTATTGGCCGGCAAGATGTCGGTTTCGGTGTTGGTGAACGGTGGGGGGATTACGGGCCAGACGGCTGCCGTCCGGCTAGGGCTGGCGCGTGCGCTGGTGACCTATGATGAGAACCTGCGCAGCCAGTTACGCAGCTTTGGCCATCTAACCCGAGACCCGCGCATCAAAGAACGTAAGAAGCCTGGTCTGAAGCGGGCCCGCAAAGCGCCGACCTACACCAAGCGTTAAAGCTTCAGTGAGCGCGCCGGCCGGCGGCGAGTGCAGCTTGCTGCGCTCACATTTAATATGGGTTGCATCGCCCGGCCCGGCAAGTACAGCGCCGGGTGGGTGGTCAGCTAATTGAGGCAATTAAGAGGGCGAGTTTCAGTTGACTCGCCCTTTTTGTTTTGCCATGAGCGGATGGAACATTCCTATGGCAGCGATTACGATTGTAGGTCTGGGGCCGGGGGACAGCAGTTTGATGACCCGTCAGGCTTGGGAGGCGCTATCGCGCGCGCCGGTTGTATACCTGCGCACCTCTCGCCACCCGGCGGTCGCTGATCTACCCGCAGAGGTGGAGCTGCGCTCGTTTGACGAGGTTTATGAACAGGCTGACGATTTCGCGCAGGTCTATTCGCGGATCGCGGAAGAAGTGCTCCGGTTGGGCCGGGAGCCGGGCGGAGTCGTCTATGCGGTGCCCGGCGACCCGCACATGGGCGAATCGACGGTCAGTAGCATTCTGAAGGGGGCCAACGAGCTAGATATCGCCGTTAACGTCATCTCCGGCCTGAGCTTTGTCGAGCCGGTGCTGCGGGCGCTGGGCATGGATGGGATGACCGGCCTGCAACTATTCGATGCGATTGAGGTCGCCGGATACCTTTATCCGCCGGTTAATCCTAACCTGCCGTTGTTGCTGGGACAGGTGTACAGTCGCTTGCTCGCCGGCGATCTGAAACTAACCCTGATGGCGGTGTATCCGGCCGAGCATCCGGTCATGCTGGTGCACGGGGCGGGTACGCCGACCGAACGGGTGGAGACGGTGCCGCTATATGAGCTGGATCGCAGCCGGCAGATTGACCATTTGACTTCGCTCGTTGTGCCGGCGCTGCCCGCAATGGTCTCCTTGCCTGCCCTGGCTGAGGCCATCGCCGTGCTGCGCAGCCCGGACGGTTGCCCGTGGGATCAGGAACAGACCTCACAGTCGTTACGGGAAGGGTTTCTTGAAGAGGTCAGCGAGGCGTTGGAGGCCATAGATCGGCAAGATGGGGCCGGTTTGCAGGAAGAACTGGGGGATGTGTTGCTGCACATCATCATGCAAGCCCAGATTGCGCGCGAGGAAGAGCTGTTCGGCTTGACCGACGTGATCGGCGGCATTTATGCCAAGATCAAACGCCGGCATCCGCATGTCTGGGGCGATTGGGAGGTTGCCGGCGCCGCCGAGGTAATCGCCAATTGGGAGGCGCTGAAAGTAGCGGAGCGGGGGAGCGCGAAGCGCTTATCGCTGCTGGACAATATCCCTCTCACGCTGCCGGCCCTGGCCCGTTCGCAAAAAATCCAAAATCGGGTAAAAAAGGTGGGCTTCGATTGGCCGGCAATCGACGGCGTGGTTGCGAAGGTGCTTGAGGAGTTCAGCGAGTTACAGGCAACGACCGACCCGATTGAGAGATTTCAAGAACTGGGCGACCTCTTGTTTGCTGTAGTTAACTGGGCGCGATGGCTTGACATTGATGCTGAGGGTGCCTTACGTGAAGCCAATCTGCGTTTTGGCGACCGATTTCGCCTTGTGGAGGGGTTGGCGGTCGAGAAGGGGTGGGAACTTTCAGAAGTCGATCTCGACACGCTTGAGATGATGTGGCAGGAAGCTAAGCAACGGATCCGAGAGTCCGCATCGCGGGAGGATGCCGCGTGAGCGCGATGACGGTTATCAGTGTGATTGCATTGGGCCTGGCGATCCTCTGCTTTCTGGCGGCGATAGTCTCGATTGTCGGCGCGCTACAATCACGTTCGCAGTCGACACGAATTACATATGGCGTCGGCCGGCAAGATGCGCGGCGGTCTATGCGTATCGGCCTGCTGCGATCACTGCTCATCGCCCTGGTGGGAGTGATCTTGTTGGGCGTATTTGGGGTGACTCGTGTGTCGAGCCAATTGACGGACACTGAAGCTGGATCGAGCACACGCGCGCCGCTATTTGCCACCCGGGTTGTCGCCACGGAGACAATCTCCCCGGCAGCATCGCCATCCGTCACCCCATTTTCGTTGCCGACAGAGACGTCCACGTTGCCGCCGGCGCCCAGCGTCACCGCCGCGCCGCCCACCGCGACGCTACTTCCTACCGCTTCCGCGACGCCGCCCCCTTCGGCTATCGTGAGCAGCGAAGTTGGGCTTTACTTGCGCGAGGCCCCCGGCGGGGTGCAGGAGTTGGAACTGCTGCCGGTGGGAACGGTGTTGGTCTTGCTGGCCGGACGCACTACGCTGGAAGGCGAAGAATGGCAGCAAGTGCGCACCCCCTCCGGCATGGAGGGCTGGGTGGCAGTGCAGTTTATTACGTATCAGCAGTGATCGTTTTCAGGTAGTGCGACTCCCGGCGCTCGATGTAGGCCAGGCTTTGGT